>NZ_JADAXG010000005.1:0-347948 GCF_019837545.1 Bacillus sp. 17RED48 | reverse complement strand
AGTGATAACACGTGTTGAAGCTGTTCAACTTACTGCTAAAACGGATATGTTGTCTAGAGAGATGAATAGTGAATTAAAAGAAAATGACTATACAAATACTAATACTCTTCTAAATCAGCATCAAAAGCGTTCAGGTAAAGTAATTGAAAAAACAGAAAATGGATTGGTGGTTTCTGGTAAAAAATCAAGTATATACGCTATCGTTTCTTCCCCTGAGGTACTTAAAGATATTCAGATTGGGGATACCGTTACCATTTATGCTCCTATTTTTATAGGCTCAATACCAGGTGAGCCAGCTATAGCTAAATATGCAATTGTTCAAAAAGAAAATGAGGAAAATGTGTTAAAAAAACAATATAAAATGCACACTGGAAGTGTAATCAATAAAACGAAGGAAGCTGTCCAAATTTCTAGTGAAGGCCGGACTGTTACTGCTGTAGTTTCTTCTGAAGTGCTTGAGGATATTCAAGTTGGGGATACAGTTACTATTTATGGTGCATCCTTTATGAGTAATATGGCAAGTGGTGAATTATCTGCTAAAGCTCCAATCATTGAAAAGTTGGCAAGATAAGCAAAAGGAATTCAATGGGAAAATCCCCATACTAATAAGTATATAGATGCTATTTATTAAAAAGTTTTCATCGTGAAATTCACATCTTAAATACATTTAGCGAAAAATTCAATAATAAGAGCCCTCCTACATTAAGGAGGGCATTGTATTCTATATAAGTAACTCTTAAATGGTAGACCTAATATTTTATTGTAGCGGTCCTAATAACCCCATAATATCTTTAGCTTTTTGGTTTTCGATGCTATAGTAAATTTCTAATCCCTGACGATTTCCTCTTATAACCTTCCCTCTCATTTTAGATAAGTGTTAGGAAACTGTTGATTGTGGAATGTTTAAAATCTCGGTCATTTGGGTTACATTTAGTGTTTTATGTTTAGAAAGCTCACTGATCAATTTTAAACGCATTGGGTGTGCCATAACTTTTAAAAGCTCTACATCCTCTTCTAAAATCGTATTCTCTACATGTTGATTCGCAAAACTTGTCATAGTAACTTCTCTCCCTTATTTGTTCTCTTCTAATATAGCGTAACTTCCGTATTACATAATATTAATATGTTTGAATGTTTGGTGTTAATAATAATATTTGAATTATATATTTCTAGTTTGTGTATCTAGTGGAGTTAATGTGTGGTTTGTATGAAGTTTCGAATAGTAAATATATCATTTGTACAATTCACAATCACAGTTAACAAAAAATAATTAAATTTTATAAAAAAGTGATTACTACTGTCCCTTTACATAATCGATGTATATTTACAATTGAGGAAATAGTAAATTGTTGTCTTGAAAGGTAATGTAGATAAAATTAACGAAAAAGCGAAAGAAAAACATTTGATTGTTTATTCTTTCGCTTTTTTCGTTGTCACTAAAGTGTAATATTATGGAAAATTTACGTAGTGATCTCTTCTTTTTTAATTCGTTCGTATTCATATTCTAATATGGATTCAACTACAATTTCATGTT
Organism: Bacillus sp. 17RED48; assembly: GCF_019837545.1. Lineage (NCBI taxonomy): Bacteria > Bacillati > Bacillota > Bacilli > Caryophanales > Bacillaceae > Bacillus > Bacillus sp. 17RED48. The sequence goes on along the minus strand of NZ_JADAXG010000005.1, from coordinate 346,414 downwards.
TACTTACTAAATATTGATTATAATTTTCCTGACTCCACTCATAGGATGGATTATGTAAATAACTTTTTGCTAATTTATTGTAATACTCTAGCATTTTTTCTAAAAATGAAGTAGTATCGCCTCTTTCGATATAACATGAAAGTGAAACCTCATTCCAAATAATTTTTACACTATCTGAAGTAATAAAAAACAATTCTCCCAAGCCAAAAGGATATTTAAATGTGTTACTTTCCTTATTAAATCCACTCATTTCTTCAATTGTAACTATAGCCTCTTTTTGTATAGTTTTATAGTCACTAAAACTTATTCCAATGAGGAAAGGTTGTTTCATATTACACCTCCTAAATATTTATATTTATTATCATACAATTAAATCATTACAAACCCTTTTTCTGTTTATTATACAATGAAGAAATATTTAGAGTGTTTTTTCAAGCATGTAAGATACGTTGGCGTGTAGTTTTATAAAAATTTAATAGAACCCTTCAGTGCACAAAGGGGTTCTATTTGTTATCGAATCTATGTGATTTTTTAATGAGTTTTACACGAACTTAATAATTTGTAGCATTTTTTACTTGTTGTAAGATAGTTTCTAGTTGACTACATCTGTGTATACCACCAGCATTCCATAATACATCTCCTTTAAAAGAACGTTTGTTTTGATCTTATTATATACGAACTAACGTTCTTTTAAAAGGTGATTTTTCAGTTCAGGATAAACATGAAATACATGTTAAAAATTATATTTTTATCGATTGATTGGCGGGAAAATCTGTATATGTTAAAATTTACATAGAAAATATTACCATCTAATGATTTGACAGCTGTTTTTCATGAGTAAGATTTTATAGTTCTTAATAAACTAGGAGGCTTAAAAATGAAACTTTTAGGAAAAGTAGCTATTATTGGAGCATTAACTATTGGAGGAAGTGTATTTTCCTATACTGCAGGAAGCATTACACCTGCTTCTGCTGAATCTCAATTTATACAGAAAGCATCATCGGCTTTCGATGACTGGCAATGGCAAAACTATTTTTTACTTCATCATAATGCAGACTTCTTACAAGAATTAGCTGTTGGTGATTTAAAGCATGGAGATAATTTGGACATTAAAATTTATACAGGCGGTAAAGATAAAGGTATTGTAAAGATATATCGATTAAGTGAAGGTGAGAATGAAGTAGTAAATATGCAAAGATATAAAACAATTTATGATACTGGTACTGAGCAAAATTATGGTAGATTTGTAACACCTATTACATCAGTTTATGAACCAGGATCATATGTAGCTGTTATGAAACTTGGAGAAAATTATTATTATGGTGGCAGCTTTAAAATTAAAAAATAATAGAAGTTAATTTCACTAATGATAATATTTTTGATATGATCAATGTATAATAAAAACATAACTCATGTAATAGTCTAGGCGGTATACTTGACCAACGGCCGCTTAGCTAATGAGTTATACCCCTTAGAAAAGGTACCTTGCAGCAGGGGTACCTTTTCTTTTATTTTCAGTGGTAAATTACTTTAAATAGAAGCTATATAGCTAAAAAGTATAATGATTAAATTGTAAATGAAGTGAAGTATGTATCCCATATGAATATTTTTAAATATTAAAAAGAAAATCATTTGAGCGATAGCTGGTATCCCAATGATAGTTAAACATTGTACCCAATTATAGTTATACGTAGAAAGATGGAGTAACCCAAATGAGCTTCCAGACAATATTAAAGAGGCTGTAATTGAAGATATGGGGCTTATTATGAAAGAGCGTACGATCTTATGCCAAAAGAACAATATAGATACAAACATAATGTTCTCTCCGATTAATTGAATTGCAATCCCAGGTGTTTTGTGAAGCATATTAGTAATCCCTTCATTCCCAATAGGATTAGATGTTCCTTTGAATGTTGTAAAAGATATTAGTACGGCTAAAAATAACAACATAATAGCATAAATAATGAAAGCACAGAAAAAAGAAATTTTTAGTTGCTGGAAAGTGATTTTTTTAGAAAACAAAAACCTTTGATCCCTCATTATAAATAGGAAAACTAATGAAATAGGAAAAGAAAAATAAACAGATTTAATTATGTATTGCATCAGTATATCTAATTCATTTATATAATTAAGCATGAATGATGGAAAAGGTATGTAAACAGTAATAATACAAAATATGATAAGTATTAGAAACTGCAGATACGTTTTAGTTTGTACTAAGCAATCTAAATATGCGTTGGCAGCACTTAATGCGTTTATGGTCTGCTTAAACTCTTTAGAACCTGCGTTCATAACACTCCTCCATTTTTATAAAAATAAATGTATTTAATCCATCATCTGATATGCCATTCTTCCCTAATTGTATTAAATGTAATCTCATCTCTACACATATTATAAAACTTCACGTACCGTATTTATTAATTATATTTAAAATATAGTCACCAAGGGGATTTCTATGCCAAGAGAAAAAGCATCCCTCTGGATGCCTCACTTACCCTATTTATTAATTAAATACATTTTCATCATAATGATATAAGGGATACTTCTAAAGGATAAATTAAGAACTATTTCTTCATCCTCTCTTCAACCCAACTAATAAAACTAGTACTTAGTTGCTGTTCTTGCAACCAGTCTTGTAGCTTTCTATATTTATACCAATATGTTTCCCAATTCTCTTTTACAGACTCCAATTACTTCGATTTAGTTGTAAAATATATAAATTGCTCTTCAGTAAATTTAGCCATATTTTTCACTTCCTTTTTTTCTTGCACTTTCACGAAGCTTATTTTTGTAGTACAAACGCAACACTATCAAGCTAACAAAACCGGTTGAGCTCAAAACAAAAAATGAATTTCATTACTATAAAAGTCTCTATTTTTTCATTTTGCTTCACTGGAGAATTTTTAACTTAATTATAATGGACCATAACCCTAGAAGCGTTAAAATATTAAACGCCCTTAGATTCTTATTTGGCTAGCAGCCCTAATATGCTTGAATTATAATCTTTGTAAGCGCTAAAAAAATAATTGCTGAAATAGAAGTTAAGCATATAATTAGAAAAGGACAAACTTTCTAAGGTGAGAAGTTTGTCCAAAAATATAATTTCTTTGATTCAACAATATAAAATTCAGTTCATCTAGGAATTTTTCCATCTTTTTTTATATGTCACTATTTTTGCATCAGAATTAATTCTAGTGAATTAGAATAATGACCTAATACTTGCTAGGACAGTAAGGATACCTATAACAATAACAAATACATTGCTCATCTTCCCTCTATATTTAGCTAGTACAGGCACTTTATGAATTGCATACATTGGTAATAGACATAAGATAGCCGCAATTAACGGACCGCTAAGGGCATCAATGATTCCAAGAATACTTGGATTGGTATAAGCAACATACCAGCATGTTAATACGACAAAAGTAAGAATCATTGTCTTAACTGTTTTCTCTCCTAAATCTTTCCCACGTTTTTTACCGGACTTGATAATCATGTCACGCATTACCTCATACGCTCCTATATAATGGCCAAGGAAAGACTTTGTAATAGCCATAAACGCAATGATTGGAGCTGCAATAGTGATTACTGGCGAATTAAGCTCATTAGCAAGATATGATAGGATTGACAAGTTCTGTTCTTTTGCCACCTTAAGATCATCTGGAGTCAAACTTAAAGTACTGCTCCAAACAAAGAACATAACAACAGCGAATGTCATGATATAACAAACTTTTTGTATTTGAGCACACTTGGCATCAGTAGCGTCTATTCCATACGTAGCTCTCTGTTTCATAACGAATGACGAAATCATAGGAGAATGGTTAAACGAGAATACGATGATTGGTAGAATCATCAATATCGTTCCCAAATATCCTGTTCCTGTTGAAGCAGTAGAAACAGCTGAAAAGCTAAGCATTGACGTATTCCACTTTGGAATTAAAGATATTGCGATAAACAGTAGAGAAGCTATGAAAGGATACACTAGCATACTCATGATCTTTACAGTAATATCTTGACCAAAATTCAATATAGCGATAAGACCAAGAACTAATACAAGTGATAAAATAGCTCTTGGAGGCTCTGGCATGTGCAATTGATGCACAATAAAACTACTTGCAGTATTTGTAAGTGCAACCGAATACATAAGCACGATCGTATAAATTGAGACGAAATATACAATGTTAAAAATGATACTTGCTTTATTTCCGAAATACTCTCTTATTGTACCTGTAATCCCCTCTTCGGCAGAATTAGAAGCGTATATCATTTTAGCAAGCGCCCTATGTGAGTAATACATAACAGGATATGCAAGTATAGTAATTAACAGCAATGATAATAAACCACCTGAACCTGCATTAATAGGTAAGAAGAGGACTCCTGCTCCAATTGCTGTTCCAAATAGACTCAATGCCCAGGTAGTATCCTGTTTATGCCACTTTTTAGGATCCAGATATTTCTCATTTTTTACTGCAGTATTATCAACTTGAAATTCTATGTTTTTTGCAGTATTCCCATTCATATAATAATTCCTCCTAGTTTCCTATTCTTACTTCTCTATTTAAGGCATCGGAATATAGATCGTTCTTGAAAAATGAATTGCTTATAAAGTGCGCCACATCGTATTTCCTTCTTCTAAGTTAATCTAAATCAAAAAATTAGCGAAGCATCAACCTGACAGGGTTGTTACCACTTACAAAATATTTCAATTATATAGTAGTATATTTTATTAGTAATTCCCCCAATATACAGACATCCTTAGGCGAGCAATAGAGAATACATTGTTAACTTTTTCACAATATACCCGATAATTGTTCATTAATTTAATTGTTTCTCTCCAAAGATTTTATTTTTAATTGCAATCCCTGTAGGTGTAGCTGCAATTCCACCTAAACCTGTCTCTCTTAGTTCGCGAGGCATCTGTCTTCCAACTCTATACATTGCTTCAATAACCTCATCAGCATTGATGATATTGTTTACGCCGGCTAATGCGATGTCCGCTGCTGCTAAAGCATTTGCCGTTCCAATGGCGTTTCTCTTTACACAAGGAATTTCTACTAGACCAGCGACCGGATCACAAACTAAACCGAGTAAATTTTGTAATGCAATCGAAAAAGCTTCAGAAGATTGCTGTGGCGTTCCACCTGTAGCTTCTACCGCAGCTGCAGCTGCCATTGCTGAGGCACTGCCTACTTCAGCTTGACATCCTCCGTACGCTCCTGAAATACAAGCGTTGTTTGCGACTATTGTTCCAAATAACGCTGAAGTAAATAGAAAATGAATCATATCTTCATGGCTTAACTCCAACGTATCTTTAATACTAAATAGGACTCCCGGAATCGTCCCACTCGCACCTGCTGTTGGAGTTGCACAAATAACTCCTAATGCAGCATTTACTTCATTAACACCGATAGCACTTTGAATCCCTAACACCATCAAATTTCCAGAAAGGGTATTCCTATTTTCTCGATAGTTTTTAATTTTAACAGCATCACCTCCGGTTAAACCAGTTGGAGAAAATACACCATCGCCCTCGATACTTTTATTTATAGCATTTTGCATAGTCGCTAAATTTCGTTCCATTTTATTCCAAACTTCTTCATAAGTAGATTTAGTTTGTTCAATTTCCTGTTCAATTGCTAATTCATAAATTGTCTTTTGGCTTTTATTAGCTGCATCCACAATTTCTTTTATGGCCATATACATATTTTTTCACTCCTTAATGTAACTAAAGAATAATGAGCTTAGCTATATTGCTTAAATTTCCTAATTCCTCCTGGACATTACCAGGCAATAGCGTATCCAAAGCAAATGCATATAAAAATTTCCTGTTTTCTTCTAAACTATGAAAGTTGTTTATTTCCACATCATATTGTTTAAAGATCCTGCGTAAGACAAATTCAAAGTCAGCTCTTTCAGAAATCGCAATAATAACTGGCAATGGCCCCTGCAGGTCTAAGTTAAATCCGTCAATTTCAACATGTTTGATTTCAATTAATCCACCGCCAACCGAAATCCCCATCGTTCTAATACTTCGATTTTCATCCTCTAAATATACATCTGCCGTATTTGGATGGCCAGCAGGACTATCACCTGCTTCTTCAATAAAGGTAATTTCAATTCCTTTAGATTCTGCTATTTCAATAGCATCTGGCACTTTGCTGTCATCGGCAGCAAATCCTAATATCCCAGCAATAATTGCAAAATCAGTTCCGTGACCTTTATGGGTTTCAGCAAATGATTCATAATACCTTACCACGACTTTTTTTGGAAGACCTTGAAATAATTTATTGGCTACTGTTCCAATAGCCAAAGCACCTGCAGTATGTGAACTTGAAGGACCTATCATTATGGGCCCAATCACATCAAAACAACTTTTGTATTTAACAACCTTTTGTTCTTTAATAGATGCTACATTCATGTTCATATAAGCACCCCCATAATTTATTATTTTTAATTGCAGTTGAATCTAAGTTACTAAAATGACTGATTCAAAACAAGACCTCATTGAAGACGCTTTCATTCTCGTGTCAAATACACTTTTCCTTTTGATCACATACCTTTCTTAGAGTAATCATGTCAGTATGTCCAAATTTAAAAGGTTACTTACAATGTCATTAGGATTTTTGCAAAAAAACTAGGTTTGATACTTTCTCTAGAGGTAATAAATTCTTTCTCGACGCCCTCATTATAGCTTGTATATTTATGAGTACAATATTTTTTTATTTTTAGAAAGATTGAATAAACAGAATCTTGAATGGGTAATAGATTACACTTAGCATGTAGCAATTGTGTCCTTTGTTTGAATCTGTATTAGTTAGTAGAAAAGCAAAAATAACACAGAGTTCCTTTCATTAACACATTGATTATATTGGAAAATCATTATAATGATACTTATATTATCCTTTGTTGAAACATTTAATTTTGGACATGAAAGCTGTTGCAATAAATGATTAATAAAGATAGCAAGTAATAAATTAATGAACTATAAAATCTTTTTTGAATATTAATCATTAATTTTGCATTAATATTAATTTTTCAGAAAAAAGGAACTTCTTTTTATAATCTTAACTTAAAGTAATACTTTGGTAATATCCAACAATTTATACCATCCCCTTTACAGTTATGGAAACCCTAATTAGATTTAAAAAGAGAGAAGAGCTCATCGATGCTCCTCTCTCTTTTTTATTTACTTAAGATTACTATTCAAATTGCTTATTGCATCTTTAAGCTGACTTTTAAATTATAAACTTTAATTTCCATACTTCTTTACAAGCCGATAAATGAAAAAAGTATATGTTCCTTCAAAATTAAGTTATAAAAGAGTTATGTTTTCCTGTAACATATTATTCATCCTTCTATTCACAGACAGTACGCTTCCACACTAAATAAAATCTCTCCGTAAACGTCCAATAGCTCTAAAATATACAAAAATTGAGAAATATGAAAAAGACACTCTTATGAGTGCCCTTCTTAGCAACTAAGTCCGCTGCAGCTATTACCATATCTCATATGAATTTCGCCTGTAAGAGGAAATTTTAAGTTCATATTTAATTATTAAAATAAGCCGCACCAAAGTTTTCATTAAATCTTTTACACCAAACAGAAACCGAACCATATTCACTTACATCTATCCCTTCAGGAATTTCGTAGTTTTGGTCTCCTTTATTTCCCTTTAATTTTCCTAAATCAATATACTGATAGTTTTTTACGTCTTCATTATTTTTCAAACGATTTGTAGGAACTAATACAACTCGTACATCTGGCCCATTTGATGTTGCAAAATTAGAAAGTCGTAAAACACGTTTTCCATCCGCTAATTGGTGAATTTTTGCCGTTCCAGTTGTTTCATGGACACCGGTTTGAAACTGACCTTCCCTTAATACTCGATCACTTTGTTGCCTTACTTCAGTTGATTGTATCTCTGTTTGTGGCAATGATTCATTTACGTGCTTATCAATAAATAATTTCTCTGGTCGGAACAATGACCATAATATCCCCAATACAATTATCAAACCACCTATAAGCCATACATATTTTCTTTTCATAAAGTAAAAAACCTCCTGTATCATACTGTGTAGTAGTATGTTAACAAGAAGGTCTTTCATTTTTCTAACGTAAATGTTACAAAAGTCTTTCAGCCATCTTATTTTTTTACTGATGTGATGGGAAGAGTGAACCAAAATTCACTTCCCTGCTTACCATCTGCGCGATTCCTTACACCAATTTCCCCTTTGTGCATTTCAATCAATGATTTTGCAATAGCTAATCCAAGTCCGGAACCTCCAGATTGTGAACTTCTTGATCGATCTGTTCTAAAAAAACGTTCAAATACACGTAATTGATCATTTGGAGAAATTCCCATTCCTTCATCCCGCAAAATGAATTGAACCTGTTGAGTTAGTTTATTTTCCACTACAGTCAATTCAATTGTTCCAGAGATAGGAGAATATCGAATTGCATTATGTAATAAATTACCTATGACCCTTTCTATTTTACAAGGCATAATCAAAAGTCGAGGTAATGTATCAGGGACATCCAATTGCACATGGATTTGTTTGTCTCCTAATAAGACAGAATGTGACTCTAATACATCTAATAGAACTTTATCTAAATGTGTGAAACTTGGGTGAAAATCTACTTGCTCAAACTCTAACTTTGAAAGATCAAATAAGTCGTTAATTAATCCATTTAATCTTTCTATTTCTTTTAAAACCGTTGCTAAGTATTGCTTTTTCATTTCAGGATCTTCAATCAGGTTATCTTGTAATGCTTCTATCATCATTTGCATGCTAGCCATAGGTGTTCGTAAGTCGTGTGAGATATTGGTAATTAGCTCCTTACGAGAGTTTTCCTGTTCCTCTAACTTAGTAAACCCTTCTTCTAATTTTTTTGCCATCTGTTGAAAGGCTGTTGCCAATTCTTTAAACTCACGTGGTTCTTGCCCAATTATATACATCGTTTTAAAGTGTCTATCACTAAATTGTTTTGTCAATTTTATTAAATTTTGTATAGATCTCATGATAGGACGTGTCATTAACCAATAAATAAACGTTGAAATAATGAATGCCACAAATGCAATTACTGTTAATAACCGCGTTTGTTCCGGTTCAAGTAACATTTTGGTCTCACTATACCATATAGCAATTACCATAATACTGGTACTTAATAGATTCATGAGTAACAATTGAATACGTAATCTCATGTTTCATTTCCTCCATTTGGCTCAAAGCGATATCCTATACCCCAAACCGTATGAATCCAACGATTCTTTATCGTATGCTTCTCGAGCTTTTCACGTAAACGACTCACTAACACGGTAACTGTATTTGATGCCCCTTCATGTCCAAAATCCCAAATTAATTCAAGAAGCTGCGAGCGAGAAAATACTTGTTTTGGATGCTTTGCCATGAGATAAAGTACCTCAAACTCTTTCACCGTTAACTCCACTTCCTTATCACAAACAAGTACATATCTGGTCTTTGGATATATTTTTAAATCTGGAAACTCTATCACTTCCAATAGGGATTCTTTCGCTTGTATTGGTACATGGCTTCCTCTTCTTAGTATAATTTGAACCCTTAATACTAATTCACGAGGGGAAAATGGCTTTGTTAAATAATCATCAGCCCCCATTGTTAAGCCTAAAATTCGATCCCTTTCCTCTCCCTTAGCAGTTAACATAATAATAGGGACATTTGACTGTTGACGAATTTCCTCGCATAATTCCCATCCATCTTTTTTTGGCATCATCAAATCTAATATAATTAACTCTGGTTGATGTGTAAGAAATAAATCCCAACCTTCTTTACCATTTACAGCGGTATAAACTTCATATTCTTCTCTTTCTAAATACCGTTTGCATACTTCTCGAATATTTTCTTCATCTTCTACGATTAAAATTCTTTTCTTCATATACTATCCTCACTTCTTTTTCACCAATAACACAAAATTTATTTTTCTATTATCCAATAAAAATATCTTTATAGGTAAAGATATAGAAACTAATCACATAAATAAATCAGAATTCCACATTTCAGCCTCGAAGCGAATGAAAATTCGGAAAATAAATTATGTAATACAGATAGTAATCTTAACATTTGATTACTTATATGACTAGATAAGTATTTAAAATAGTAGTTACTAAATTATATAAATTAAAAGGAATGAGTCCGATTCAACATCGAACTCATTCCTTATTAGTAACCTAAATTATTGTATCTAACTTTTCGGATTCAATTCATTTCCGGTTCCCTTTCCAAACTTAGCAACAGAACTGTTACCTATTACTGAACTCTTGATAGATTCCATGCTATAGTATCAGTCCCATTCTCTCCATTACCATATTTCATATAATCGATTAAAAATCCTACCTTTAACTTGTTACCATTAGATAGTATGTTCCATTGCTTATGGTGTCCAGTGAAATTCTTTGGATATGCATGATTAAATTTAAAAGTACTTGCGTTCTGTTTTTGATCTAAATGGATATAACTATCTTGAAGTTTTAAATATGCATAATCTGAATAAATAGGATTTCGAAATTTAATTAATACCTCTTCATCCTTTTTAATTGGTTTTCCAGGTTTAGGTTGACCTACTCTTTCAATAATTACATTCACTTTTTCATCGCTAGATTTTTCAGCCAAAAGATACTCCCATTTATTCCCGGCTTGATGACTTCCCCAATAAGCTGTATTTCCATATGAAGCTACGGTATAAGGAACTCCTTCTGTAACAAATTCACCTGAATTATCTACTACATAATCTTCAAATTCTTTATTAGCTTTAATTTCAGTATCCATCTTTTGTGTAGGCGTTAGATTGTGTGCGTCATTGATTTCAAATGTAACCTTTCTGTGCGCAGCAATTTCAGATTTAATAGGGTGTATATTTTCTTTAGACTCATATGTAAATCCATTCTCACGTTTAACTAGTGTTACTGTTTGTGACGGAGCATTCCATTTCTTGCTATAAGTAGTAGGAATCTCTTTACTCACTCCAAATAAACCAGGTAAAATTGTTGCCCTAATCTTTTGCGTCACAGAATCATAACTACCTTCTACTAATGTTGGTTGCTGTAGTTTTGCAAAAGCACCGTGTACAGAGTCATTATGTAAATAACCGCGATCTCCATGTCCCGCTTTTAAATTGTTCAATGCATCAGTTCCATTATTAGCTGAAACCACTGATACGTTATTAGTACTTTTAGCCTTGTTTACAATATGATTTACTTTTTTCGTATCTATATTTACATGTTGAAAAACTTCGTTATAGGATAAAACTGGCTTATCAGCATGGGATTTGTCTTTAGGAGTATATACCCTAAACTTCGATATATTTCCTATATCTGTTTCTAATTGTTCAGTAGCTGCATTTACTCTAGACTCATATCTCCCTGAATCCCCCAAATGCATAATTTCTTCACCTTTTTCAATAGATAAATCCATTGTACTTGTAGGTAAAACTTCAATCGAAAGAAGTTCCCCTTGTTCAACAGCTTTCAATTCATCCAAAGATAAGACAATATTCGCATCTGCTTGTCCTTCTAAACTGTCAATTACTACTTCTGTTTTATTCCGTCCACCTTTTTCTGTACTTAAATAGTTTGCTTTATAACGATCTTGTGTTGCCTTTACAGTATTAATAATTTTGTTTCCTAAACGAATATTAAAATGAGGCGAAACATTTTCAGCGGATGCTGTTCCTACATTCTTATATTCCAAATGTACCCGTAATTTTGCTGCGTTCGCTGTATCCACAGTTGTTGCAGTAGACCAATCAAAATTATTTGTATAACTCTCCGTTTCCGTAGTTGTTTTTGAATATCCGTATCCCACATTTGCTGAAACACTTCCGGAAGGAACAGGACCGGCTGCTGAGCCTTCTACACCACCTGAACCACTTAAACCTATATTAAATGAATGTTGTGTAGATACACTTTTTTCCCATCCTCTGCTAACTGATCCGCCATTATTATCCGTAATAGTTGCAATAGGAATTACTTCAATTCGTTTGACACCAATTTGCAAATTCGGCATGTTGGCAACTATCGGATTGAAATTAGTATCAGAATCGTTGTTATAATTCTCAACCTCATACATATCAGTAAAAGGATCACCATCCGTATTTGCATTCATAGGATTCGATATAAATTTTAGTTTCCCTTTATCCTTCTCGGGATCCCATGCTTTCGCTTCATTTTTTCCAGTTTGTGAATTGAATTCAATTCTATATCCATTAATCTCTAAGTCGTTAGAAATACCATCTTTATCCCAATCGTTGTTTGCCATTTCAATTTTTTGTGTAATGAGTGAACCTATTTCCCCATCAGATCCGAGCGTGAAATTCTTATCTTCTTTTTTTACATTTGCATTCTCTTTGAATATTTCAACTGTACCTCCTGGATTCGGTTGTTTTACATCTGCTAAAGCAGGAGATGCTAAAGTCAGTGCCATCGATACACTACCTAATACACTAATTGCTGGCTTCAATTGTTTCATTGTTATTTTTCCTCCTTGGTTTCTAGGTCAATTAGAACACCTACTAGTAAGATTAATTTCATCATATATAACAAATCTTTCTTTTCTCTCTCATAACTGTTAAAAAAGTCTCTCGTAAATGTTACAAAACACTTACAGAGTTTTTAAAATCTATATATAAAACATCAAAAAGCCGTAATATGAAGAATCGATTACAATATATACAAAAAAGCAGCTAGCCAAAGCTAACTGCTTACTCATTTATAAAATTTCAGTAAAAGAATGTATTAATTTTGAAGTGTGCAAATTGGAAGAGTTACTTCAACTATAGTTCCCTTATTCACTTCACTCTCAATAAATACCTTCCCCTGGTGTGTTTCAATAATTTTATAACAGACCATTAATCCTAAGCCGATTCCCTCTTCCTTAATACTGTAAAAAGGTTCTCCTAAATATGGTATACGTTCTTTTGGAATCCCACATCCTTGATCGATAAAGCGAATCCTTATTTGATTATTATCAAGTTTATCAAATTGAATCAAAATTTCTCCTCCTGTTGGCATGGATTCAATTGCATTTTTTATAATATTAACAAATACTTGTTTTAATTGATTTCCTTCACATGGAATCAGTGGAATACCAGGTGTAAAATCAATTCTAATTTTTATATTATTCATCATTGCTTGAGGTTGCAGTAGCATTAAAACTTGATCCATTAGCACACTAATATCATTAGGTTGTATCTTTACCACCTGTGGTTTGGCTACCGTCATAAATTCATTAGTAATACTTTCTATACGCTCAATCTCTGATGATACTATATTTATATAACCCTGATTATTCTCAGTTTCCGTTGATTTTAATAATTGCATAAACCCTTTCATTGCGGTTAATGGATTATTAATTTCATGAGCCATTGCAGTCGCTAATTGTCCTACGACAGCAAGTTTTTCAGATTTCCGTAGTAATTCTTCTGTTTTTAGCCGTTCAGTAATATCACGAGAAATACTCAGGAAAACTTTTTTACCATTTAAGTTAAAAACACGGACACTAAACTCAGTTGTTATTATTTTTCCTGTTGGAAAAGCATATTCATCTTGCAAAGTGAAGGAAGTTTGTCCCTCTCTAATTTTTTCTAATAACCTTACAATCATTTTAGAATCTTGTGGTACGACATTTGGAAATGGTAACGAGAGCAGCTCTTCTCTACTATATCCAAATCTTTTACAACCAACAGGGTTTACCTCAATGAATCGACTTGGAACATGATTTTCATTCAGCTCTACTACATATACTGCATCAGTTGCTTGTTCGATTAGTGCACGGTACTTCATTTCACTATCTTTTAATTGTTGGTGTAATCGATGTCGTTCTCTTTCTGCTTGTTTTCTTTCAGAGATGTCTCTACATATTGCAGATAAAGCTATTACATTTCCTCTTACGTCTAGTATAGGAGAAACTGTCAGACTGACATCAAGTAGACTTCCATCGTTACGTCGTCTAACAGTTTCTAATCTAGTAACTACGGATTCTCCCGTTAGAATTTTCTGAATATTTTCAAGTGATTCTTCCATTAAGAAATCTGGTACACAGGGTAATCTCTTACCTACGATTTCTTGTAGTGACCATCCAAATATCTTTTCATAAGCTTTATTTGCTTGTAAAATATGACCTTTTCGATCAGAAATGGTAATAGCATCTACATTATGCTTTATAAATGATTCTAGTAATTCTTTGGTAGCCCTTAATTCTGATTCTACCTTTTTTCTTTCGGTTATATCGACTGTAGAACCAACAACTTCAATAACTTGTCCATTTCGTTTAATCGGCCTAAGTGCAATAAGAATAATTGTTTTATCATCTGGCCAGGGTAATTCGAATATAATTTCTTTCCCTTCCCATGCCTGAAGATAATACTTCATCAATTGCGGAACTAAATGTGGTGGAACAATAGAAGCATCAATAGTCCGTAAGCTTTTTCCTACCACCTGTTCAGAATAAAATCCTTTTTGGTAATAAAACTGTCCATCACATAAAGTGTGTATAAAGTGCTTACCCACTTTTTTAAATTTAAAAATCCCTCCTTGAAGCTCATGTACGGTATCTGTAAGTTCTTGCTTGGATTTTTTTAATTCCCGATTCATTTTAGATAAGTCCTGTGTTAAATAATACAATCTCTGATAGGCTTCCATAAGAAATAGCCCAATTAAAAGTCCTAACGCTATATATAATAAACCTCCAGAGTAAAGTAACGTAGTATTAAAGAATACACCAACTAACCACTTTATTCCGACAAAAATAGAAAAATATAAAGATGCACTTTTAAAAGGATGAAGGTTTTTAAAATATGTTTTAAAAGTAGAAAATAGAACACTCATACTTAAATATGCAATCACAGGTGGCTCCCAATACCCACCAATGAAAAAGATACGCATTATAATTATGCTAATTAGTGTAATCCAGCCAGCAATGCGACCAAAATAAATAAAAGATAGAATAAGAGGAACAACTCGAAGATCGTAGGAAAATCCCATGTATGGAAAAGAAAAGAGCATCAAAGTAACTGCAATAATTCCTCCATAGAATTTTTCGAAATATCGCCTGGAATGAACCAAAAACACTTGAATAAATATCGCTGCGCTAACTAATAAAGAAAAAATAGAAATATTGATGAAATAGTCTTTAATAATCATGTAATGTCCCTCCTTGCATTAAAGATATATTCGACAAAAAAACAGAAATTCCTACAAATAGTATAAACAGTTCAGGTGCAAAAAATATAATTCCGTACATGATAATACATGTAAATAGTATCATATTGATTCAAATCGAAAACCAGGGAATCTTCCATATGAACCTGCAAATCCCCCAAAAATAAGGTGTTTATTTAAATGTTATGTACAAAAAAACGTAGGAATGTTTAATTCCTACGTTTTTTATAAATTAATCAACTCCTTCACTATTACAATTCTTCTAATTCCTCAATTTCGGCTTTTCGCTTTAAAAATATTGCAATATCTTTATGCTCCCTTTCTATTAAACCAAGAGCATGTCTATCATTTAAAGCTAATTCTTTATAACCCCATATATATTCTATTGTTGTCGCTTTACTATGTTTATGATCCGCAAAATACCATTCTAAAGGTTGTAAAGGGTTCGATACTTCAAACAATTCCGCTGGGTACCATGAAGGCAAGTTTTCATTATCACCCAAGATTAGATAGTCTAATGCTCCATTCAATGAACTAATACCATAAACCACATATTCCTTATCGGTTTCTAAATTTATAATAGAGTCTCGATTATATCCTTGATCTAATAAAACCTCTGAAAATGTATCTCCTGAATTTTTTATACATAGTACCTTCACATACAAGCTCCTATCAACAAAAAATTAATTTTTAAATTTAAAATCATTAAATTCTCCTGTTCTATTATTTTTAAAATAATGAATTGCTACAAGAGTTACATTATGCGCCATTTGCGCCTAGCCACCTTCTTTTGGTCAACAAGAATCTGTCATTGGTATTCTCGTTAGAACTATTCTTTGTGGATTTGAATTAATTTTTTTCATTGCAAGTCGTTCTTTTAATGTATTTGCAGGGCTTCTACCTGCGGAGCCTCTTCCTAATATTTCAACTTCATATTTTTTATTTTTTATAGCCTCTTCTAGTTCCTTTTCTTTTCAGGTTTGCGTAGATTTCATGTCAAATTACAGAAGTGAGTCAGGTCACTCTAAATCGTAGATTAGAAGAACATGAATAATATTCTTTTTTGAATTGTAATTAAACCTCAGAGTGGCACCCCATACCCAGAATCATTTCCTTACCCAACAGAAGTTAATAAAACGTGGTTAATTATTGCTTCACCGCTTTGGCTACAAGTGCTGCGTATGCTTCTGCACCTACTTTGGTTAAATGCACACCGTCAGGTGCAAAGTAGTCTTTCTTTCCAGCACTTGCTGCATACCAATCAACTAGAGTTACATTCAGATATTCAGATGCCGTTACTTTCAGTCTCTCATTCACGATTGATTCCCACGGACGTGGTACTCTCGTATTAATAAATATGATTTTACGTTCGTTTCCAATTTCTTTTATTAATGAAACAAGTTGCTCAGTAGTAAAGGCTCCATTTGTACCTAATCCAATAATGACATAGTTTCCTAAATTCCCTTCATATTTTAACTGTTCAACTACCGGAATCGCTTTTGACAGCTGGCGACCAATTTGCGCATCAATCCTAATATCAGGAAAAGTATTTTTTAAATACGGAGTAATATCAATCATAACGGAATCACCTATCGCAGTAACCGTGAGTGAATTTTTAGGTTGTGCAGAATTTACTTCTCTTGATTCCCCTTGTTTTTGAGGCGTCTCTTGATTTGGATTTTCCCAAACTGCAACTGGATGTGGCGCCGGTTGTGTTTGTGCTACTTCCACCTTATCTTGTTGAGAATTCTCCTTAGCCTTACTAGCTTTTGATAACCCTACGACTGCTATCGACGAAACGAATAATGTACAAATTAAAGCTAACTTAACACCTAAAGTGACATTTTGAATTCTTAAATTCTTAAACTGAATGTTCCGGAGCGCTCCTTCTCGGATTGGTTTTTCAATAAACTTCCATGAAATTTGCGCAATCAATATAATCAAAAGAAATTGAAGGATTGCTCTTATTAGTGAAAAATCCCCAGCATTTACCTTTGAAGTCGTCAATGTAAGAATTGGATAATGCCAGAGGTATATACCATACGATCTTATCCCTATCCAACGTAAAGGTCTAAATTGTAAAAATTGAGCAATACGACTAGCTGGATGAGCTAGATTTGCCACTAACAATGCTGTTGCAATTGATAAGAGAACCATTCCTCCCTTGTATAGAAATGGATCATATTGATTGGTCTTCCAAAACATAACCAAAATAATAATAAGGGCAATGCCCCCCACTACATCAAGAATGAAACGCGCCTTTGGGATAATTTTATTTGCAAGCCTATTGCTTGGCCAAACTAAGGCAAGTACCGCTCCGATAAGTAAGGAAAAGGCCCTCGTATCTGTACCATAATATATTCTGCTTGGGTCAGCTCCAGGTTCATACAAAATTGCCATCGCTAAAGCTGAAGCAACGGCTCCCAGACAAATTAATAAAATCATACGGGATTGTTTTTTTATGTAGTAAAGCCCTAAACTAATGATAAACGGCCAAACAACATAGAATTGTTCCTCAACTGCTAACGACCAAAAATGATTCAATGGAGAAAGCTGGTTAAAATTATCAAAGTACGATAATTTATGATAAATATACCACCAGTTACTAACATAAAATAATGCCGCTAATGAATCTCCGCGCATTTTTTCAAGTAAAGAGCTATGAAACATCGTAATCCATGCCAACGTTATAACGAGCATAACAAGCATTCCCGGAAGCAATCTTCTTGCCCTACTAAGCCAGAATTTTTTTAAATCAATTCTCTTATTTCTCTTCCACTCTATCGCTAGAATATCTGTAATTAAATAACCTGAAAGTACAAAAAATACAGTAACTCCTAAAAACCCTCCAGGCATCCAATTAAAATTAATATGATACAAAATAACACCTAGTATAGCTAGACCCCTTAGACTGTCCAACCCAACCATATAGCGACTATTTTTTTTAAAAGGTTTAGTCATCCTACATTCACCTCTATTTCTTGGAAATTAGGTTAATAATAACGGCATAAAATGCTATTAATCCCCTAAAATCGTATAAGCTAAACTATTACAAACATCTTTTTGTAAGGCTCTTTTTTTATCTTTACATGCACAGTAATTAATACTTTAACACGTTATCTGGCTCTGTTGTGAAAATTTTTAAGCTAGATGTTCTTGTTTCTCTTCCGAAAAAGAGGAATATGATATATAACGTATATTTGAACATTTCCCTGCAAAATAACGTTATAAAGAAGGGCTACTGGTTATGAGCAGCCCCTCTTTTACCTTACTTCACATATACATATGTTTCATTTGAAATCACATTTTATGTCTTGCCCTTACTGTCGTGTATTTTATATTGCAGCGAACCTTGCATCAGAACAATATGTGTTCTAGTGCAAGTTTTTTTTAACTAGAATAAATTCTGGGAAAGCAAATAAGGAACATGACAGATGTGATATTTTAAAGAAAAATAGTTTAAGAAAAATAATAGTAGCCATTTGCTACTATTATTTTTTTCTTTAAGTTATCGTAATATGCCTGAAATTCTAAAGGGACGTGGTATGTCAATTCATCTAACAACCATTATGTGCTGAGTGCGTGAATGCGGAAATTTCCTTCGTGATTTTTAAAAAATAAAACAAAAAAGAAAAACTATCTTTGAAAATGGATGAAACCTACATAAATGTCAACTAATCTATGTACGAATTCCTTTGCTTTAGCTAGGTGTTCTAGGAAATAAGGAGCCATATGCCGGTCAATTTTTCAATTAACTTGGTGTCTAGTTTAGTGTACCATCTCCAATTAATGCGTTTTTTGGGGTTCAGTTCATTATATTTTCTACTTTGTCTTTATACACAACATATTCTTTTCCATCCACTACTGCTACCACCGCAAATTCATCATTTGGATTGAATGAAAGCCAGTCAGCCCACATGCTTGTATTAGCTCCTCCACTCCACATATGATGAACAGTGTTTTTAGTTAAATTCATAACTTTATAAGACGCATTTGGTGCATTTGTTCCAGTCTTTATTTCAAAAGTGTATGCGTTATGGATTTTTTTATAAAAGTAAAAAACGTTTGATGGACGAAGTAGATTCATAAAATCTTGTTCTTTCTTCTCTGCAATTTTTATGCCTTCTAGTAATGTGACAACATCTGCTCTTAATGTTTTCCAACTGTCTTTAGCTGAATTCAAGTTAGACTTTAAAAATTTATATCTATTTTGATCAGCTTTTTCATCAGCTTTATCAATATGCCCCATTACGCCCGAATATTGAGAGTCTAAATCATCCCATTGTGTGGACATATAAGTAAGAGCAGTAATAGCACTATCAATCGTACTATGCATATCACTAATATTATGAAATGCAACTCCGACTACACGATTTAATGTAATTTTATAATCTACAGTTTTACGTAATTCTGCTAAAGCAGGCTCTAATCGACCTAAATTATCTCTAGCAGTACCTATCATTATGCCACCAGAAATAAGCGTGGGGATAAAAGGGACTTTCACCATTATTAACCCATCAGATTCTAATTTCTTATAATAGTTTACTTGTCCTAAAACTTCATCTAAACGCTTTTGATCAGTCTCTACATCAGCTCCTTGGTTTTTTAAAATCGATTGCAAGGTCTCTTTATGGCTTCCAAATACTCTAACATCTTCTCCAATAGCGTTTTTAAATTTAGTTAATTCTTCTATTAATGCTTTTGCAGACTTTTGGTTTCGTTGAATCCCCACCCTTAAATCTGTAATCCCCTTTTTTAAAGTATCCCCATTTCCATTATTGATCGCCTCTACTAATGTTTCATAATAATTTTCAAACTTTGTATCGTATTCAATAATGCCGGTCAATGTATCTAAAAGCTGTTTTTTTACTTTTGTATTCCATGTAACAGCATGTGCTCTTGCATTCTTTTGATCCTGTACAATTTTACTAGGTAAATCTGCATACCCATTAATAGAAATTCCTTCAAAACTCACATCCGGATTATTAATTAGCAAATAAGAATATTCATTCATAGCCTTTGCAAATAACCCAGCATCTTGTACAGTTTTTTTCATCTTTTCTTCATTTGCTGAAAGAGACATATCTCCATTGTTCGTTTGTTCAGTTTCAATTGCAAAGGTTGCTACTGGTGCGACTGCATAGGTAGTTGTCATAATTAAAAATGCTGATACAGCCAGTATTTTATAAGGTTTTTTTTTCATCTTTTCTTATTCCTCCTGTATAGAGTATGATTTCAAGTCCTATTCTTATTAAAAGACGATGTTGTTGCATAGATTCGATATTATTAAGCAAATCTATATAACCTGTCCTCTATTGATTAATTCTGTTACAAATTTTTAAAAACAAGTAAACTACATGACTAACTTTTTATTTGGATAAAACTCATATATAAGTGAAAGGCGAAGTCTTTAATGAGACTCCGCCTTTTTAATATATAAGGATTTGTTAATTATTGCTTTACTGTTTAACAGTGTAATCATAGACTCTCTATGTTACGGGTCACTTTGCAACAGAATAAATATTTCCCTATTTTTGTGGAGTAACAGTTTCCACTTTTAATTCCTTTATCCCCTCTTTTAATGTAACCGCATCTGTTCTTAATGTTTTCCAACTGTCTTTCGCTGCATTTAAATTAGGTTTTAAGAATTTAAATTTATTTTGATCCGCTTTTTGAGCTGCATTCTCAATATGCCCTAGAACGCCCGAATATTGAGAATCTAAATCATGCCACTGCGTTGACATATAAGTAAGAGCGTTAATAGCATCATCAAGCGCCTTGTGCATTTCATTAATATTACTATAAGCAACTCCAACTACACGATTTAATGTTACTTTATAATCCACGGTCTGACGTAATTCTGCTAATAAAGGCTCTAACTTACCTAAGTTGTCTCTTGCTACTCCCACTATAATACCGCCAATTATTGGTAGACCCAAAATAGCACCCTTCATTACATTAAACCCATCAGATTCTAGTTGTTTATAATAGTTTACTGATCCTAATACTTCTTCTAGACGCTTTTGATCTGCATCAACATCTGCACCTTGGTTTTTTAGAATCGACTGCAAAAGATCTTTATTGCCTCCAAATGCTCTAACATCTTGTCCAATAGAGTCTCTTAATTTAGTTAATTCTTCTATTAATTGTTGTGCGTACTTTTGGTTTTGTTGAATTTCACCTCGTAAATCTGTAATTCCTTCTTTTAAAGTTTCTCCATCCCCTGTATTAATTGCCTCAACCAATGTTTCATAATAATTGTCGAACGTTGTATCATATTCAACAATACCAGTCAATGTATCTAAAAGCTGTTTTTTTACTTTCGTGTCCCAAGTAACAGCATGTGCTCTTGCATTCTTTTGATCTTGTACGATTCTACCAGGTAAATCTACATATCCATTAATAGTAATTCCTTCAAAATTTACATCAGGATTCTTAATTAGCATATAAGAATAGGCATTCATAGATTTTGCAAATAATCCAGCCTTTTGCAAGGTCTCTTTCATTCTCGCTTCATTTGCAGAAAGAGCCGTATCTCCATTGTTCGTTTGTTCAATTTCACTTGCAAAAGTTGCTACTGGTGAGACTACAGAAGTTGCTGTCATAGTTAATAGAGCAGATGCAACGATCAGTTTGTACGGGATATTTTTCATCATTTTATATTCCTCCAATATAATTTTTCATTTTCAGTTCTATTCCTGTTTAAAAGCGATGTCTTTTGAAATGAATTCTGCATCTTTATGAATATCATTCCAACTTTCTTTAGCAGCTTTTAAATCATCCGGTATTAAAGAGAATTTGTGGTCTTGCATAGAATCGATATTATCCAGTAAATCTGTATAATTTGCGCCCATTGTATTCCATTGCTTTTGAATATTTGTTAGAGACAATATCGCTTGATCTACAGTCTGGTATAGATATGCCAATGTTTCTTTCGCGTTAGTAAGCGAAAGAACTGCTTGATTAGCACGATCTGCTTTCATACTTAATTCTCCGATTTTGTTAGAAATTTCGTTATAGGAGTCCATATGCTTAGATGCCGTGACACCAGCTGCAGTTCCTAGACCGATACCAGCTGCTCCAAGAGCTGAAAGTCCACCAACAACAGCCGGTGTTGCTGTACCACCAGTTACAACAATTACAACTGCTCCTCCAATAGCTGCAATAACTAAAATAGCTGCTCCCAATCCACCACCAATTGACCATGCTAATACATCATCAAAATGTTTTTTCTGAGTAGAACGAAGTTGCTCAATTTCAGCTTGAAGTTGTGGAATCGTTGCCTGTTGACCTGCTAATATTGCAGTTAATCCACCTTTCCCATCTGGACCACCAACATTATTTTTAAAATCTGTAGAATTTTGATATAGTTTCCCTTTGAAGTCTTGTAGCATCTTAATTACATCTGTAACCTCTTTTGAATTTGTATTAATTGTTGTAATTAAATCATTTATGCCCTCTTTTAGACCTGCCTTATCTTTCTTTTGTACAGTATCTACTAATGTGTCGTAATAATTTTGAAATTGTTCATCGTAATTTACAATATTACGAGCTGTTTTTTGAATCTGTGGCTTCGCTGTATCTAACCAATAATTCGCATTGATTCGTGACAGTTCTTGATTAAGATGAATATTTTTGAGCAACTCTCCTCCTTCTGATCCTAAATCGATATTAGATAAATTTACATTCGGTTGCTTAATCATTGTTTTTGCGTACAAATCCATTACAAGAATATGAGACCCTGTTTCAGCCAATGCTTTCTTCAGTCCTTCAGGACCTAAAGCATAATTGCCTACTTTTTGTTCTTGAGCGGTCGTTTCTTGTGCAAACGCATGAATAGTGTTACCAGTAGTAGCAGTTATAACCGTTGCCAAAGTGGCTAAAGTTAGCACTTTGAATGGGAATTTTTTCATAACTATTCTCCTTCTTTCGCTAGATTCTTAGAATCTTTATATTTTTTCAAAAAACGTAATATTAAAATTTATACACCTGTTCTTCAAGGTAACTTATTACATTTTTTAATTGTCTTAATGTATCTTTTTGAGACTGCTCGTTAGTTGCATCAACATTAATAGATAATTTTGTAATGTTATTTTTTATTAGATCCAAATCTGCTTTATAGCGCTTTAGTAGGTCAAGTTCTACATCTACTTGGTTTGCAAACGTATGCAAATCATTTTGTGAAAGAAGAAGCATTGATTTTTGTAAATCTGCTATTGATAGTTTCGTTGTTAAATCATATATTTTTTGGTTTTGTTTCTCTAAGTCATCTAAATATGCTCGCTGCTCTGCTGTTAGTTTATTTACTTCTGCGAAGACACCAAATGTTTTCTTAATTTTTTCAGTATCAATGGCTTTCATCAGGTCATATTCTTGCGTTTTTGCGGCTGCAGCTGCAGCTATTTCACCTTGTTTGCTTTTCTCAATTGCTTCACGAGCTGCTTTTTTGGCCGATTCAATTTCTAGAGCAGTTTTACCTTGTTCTGTCGCTTCTTGCGCTGCTTTTTTCTCAGCTTCTAGAATAGAGTTGTTAATTTCTTTTCCTTTGTTATACGCTGCCATCCCTGCTTGAGCAGCCGGTTCAATAATTTCTTTTGAAAGACTATAAACTTCTTTGAATATAGCAAATCCCTGTTCATTTAAAGCTCCTGGTATTAATGCAATTTGTTGTAAATCATTTTGAATTGCTTTTTTGGTATTTAATATTTCATTTTTTAACTGATCTATTTTTCCTGTTCCATCTGTACCTAATATGCCTTGCGCAGTTGCCACATCAGTATCGAAATCTTTTAATTTTTTATCAAGCTGTAATTTAAGATCAGTTAACTCATTAATTTGTCGTTGCGCATTTTCTTGATTCGTCATAGCCATTTCTTGAAGTACTTCAAGTCTATCCAAAAAACCTTCTCTATCTTCATTATTGTCTACATACGATTTTAATGTCGGATAATAGCTATTAAATTTCGTTACAAATCCTTTGCTTTTTGAATTTAATAGAATTAACTGTGGATAGAGTTCCGATGACCATTCTTTCATATCTTGTTTGATTAGAAATTGATTTGTATTTAAAGCTGGGACTTCCTCTAGCTGTACATTAGGACTCATTAAAGATTGATCAATATACGTTTGGATTAATTTAGATTGCGCACCTAATTTTCGTAATGATGAAGAAATATCCATGTTTTCCTGTTGAGTTTCTGCTTGAACGATTGGTGTTGCCAGAGTATTGATAGGAATAGTTGCTCCAGTTACAATGGATGTTATTAAAAATCCTGTCATTATTTTATTTTTCATTCCGTACACTCCTTTACCATTTTTTTATAACTTGATTCATATAACTGTACAACCTAGCTCTAGGCTCTCTGCTTACACACGCCTGAGGAAGAAGAGGTCTTTCATATAGGATGTTATCGTTAGTATTTACTTCTAATAGAATCTAAGGATTTTACTTCCCTCTCATTTAGCTCTATTTTTCAAATAATAAACGATAAAAATTCATCAGCTATATTTGAATTAGCTGCCCAATGAATAGTAAAATACTTCCACCCCTAGAGCTGCTGTTTAACTTACAGAACCATGAAGATAGATAAACCATTGAATCTAGGGTTAATCCTGTCATGACTTTTTTTAATATCAATTTCATAATAGGGTTTTTAGTTTTTTCAGCAAGAGCCTTACAAGACTACAAAAGATGAACTTATACTGTACATTGCTTATACTTATATTGCGGAATTAATTCACTTTTTCTATGTAGAAACTTAAAACCCTATTTTTTAAAAATAATACTTTTGAGATTCTACATCCGTCAAAAAATAAACTGATTATTAAGAAAATTAATCGCAACATACTTTACTTGCAAATTTATTAACCTCTATTAGTTCGCTCTTCTCCTTTCTTTGTGGTCATACCAGTTATGATGTTCATTAAAACATTAAATTTCTGATGCGTAAATAGCGAAATTTTGTCGATTGAGCTCGATAGTTTAACTGTTAAGTAAAAATATACGCTAAAAAAATTATATCGATATAATTAATTGGAAATTGCATCTCTGTAATTGTAATGATTACAAATTAAAGTGTATACGGTTAATAAATAACCATTTTAGTCAACGGAGCAATTTCATTTTAAAAAAAATACTTATAGAATAATTTAATAGGTTTTTTTATACTTTTTTACCTTTATTTAGTTATGTATAATTGCATATAATATAGATATATCAAGTGATATATGTTATATTGTTAAACTTTATGTAATAGTCCCTAATATCACCATTATTAAATACTCAACATGCCAACCACTTTAATACTTAACATGAAGATATCAATCTATAAACTTATCCCTTGTTATAACTATAGTTTTTAAAATATAAAAAAGCCGCAAAGCTTTCTCGAAAAGAACCTTTGCAGCCTTCTGTTTTTTTGTCTCCTGAGAAAAATAATGGATAGTGTACTCATAAATTAACAACATGTTATAAATCTTACCCATGTCTTTTAGCTTCACTAAATGTTTCATAGATTCTTCAAGATCAATTTGAATACATATTTCTTTTCTAGATCAATCACATACCCTTTCTAGAGTAAAATAAACAGTATGCTCAATTTTTTGAGTTACTTGAGCGTATATTAAAGTTTTTTCACAAGAAACTGATACTAAGCTCATATTACTGTATATTTTTCACGATACTGTCTAGGTGTCATGTTAGTTGATTTTTTGAAAACCCTTGTAAAATAGCTTTGGTCGTTAAAATTAAGCCAAGCACAAATATCTGATAATGGATATGTAGTAAGTGTTAATAATTTTTTTGCTTCTTCAACTCGTTCCCTTTGAATAAATTCACTTAAAGGAATTCCTACTTCTTTTTTAAATAATTTAGATAAATAAGTAGGCGTAATATCCAAATGATTAGCGAGTTCATTGAGTGATATTCCATCGTATACATTTTTACTAATATGGTTCATACATGTAGTAACCGCATTTGAAAATTTTTGCGCATTGAATTCTTTCACTCGATCTGCAAAAGTACGTAAAGCATCTCCTGACAATCGCCTTACAGAGTCCACGTTATCTAGTTGTTCCATGGTTTGGATATACAAAATACTAAGTGCAAAAGCAATGTCTGGTGGGAGATTACCTTCTATCGCATATCGAGTAGCTAAAGTAATCGCAATAATCCCATGGTTTTTTTGGTTTCTAAGTGGATCCGCTGTTAAAATTAATTCAGTATCTTCCTGCGAAACTGCATACATATATTGCAACAACTTCTTTCTATTTCCCTCTTTGATTGCTGAAAAATAATTATGTACTAATGCCATGTTGTGAGTTTTTGGTTTATTTTGTTGACGTTTTAAAATATATAGATCGGGTTCCACAATTTTATAGGGAACTTCCTCTAACACTTTATTTTTTTCTAAAACAATATTAACATCTAACTTTTCATTGAAAATCATGTAATGCAATAAAATCCCCATATCAATTAAAGTATTTTTTTTTGCCTCAGGTAGGGATTGATAATAAGTTAGTCTTTCTTGAATATTAATATTTGAGTTAAATTCTTTTCGAAGTTTAAATGTCACATCATCTGATCCCTTTGGATGTATAGTTGGGCCAATTATTATAGTCCCTTTTATATAATCATGATTTGCTATATGAATTAGGATAAAATTTTCAAGATAACTGTTACATCTGAAAAGGGGCAAATTATCGGGATCATTTTCTTGATAAATGTCACTAAGATGTTCTTCTTTAGAAGAATAAAAAGGACTACAAATATCATCAGAAGTAGACTGATATAAGATTTTTTTGTCTGTGGATAAAATGTGAACGGGTACATTAAAGGCTTTATGTGCGAGATCACACAAGTGTTGTATATCGATAGAATTATTCATTACCTTCTCCTTTTAATTAGATTAACTAATAAATTTTTACATCTTTACGGTATAAATTCATAAATTATTTTCCGTCAGGTATAACTCTCGACAAAATATTACTATAAAATATCAAAATAGTACAATTCACGACAAAATATTACTATATTTTTTTTATAAAAATCATATATTATTTAATTGTAATTAGCATTTAAATATCAGAGTAGCGTAGATAAGATAAGTAAATGAAATAAGCGAGGATCTTTTCTTAATTCTACAAAATTTAATCATTGAACTTGAAAAAACAGTGAAAAACTTACAAAATACAGTGGTAGTGTATGCGAGGACCAAGCTGGAAAAAAGATTCAAAATATGGCTAAAGTAACATGAGATACTGTACCATCGCAAGAAACAACAGTCAAAATTTGAATTCAATTACATGTACAAATTGAATTCAAAAAATGGATAATGCTAAATTAAATGTAAAACTGAAAAATTACTGTGTTTCAGATTTTAGACAAAAATAACAAAAAGTCGGGAAATTAACAACAGAGGAAAATGATAAGGATATTTATGAACCACTATGCTTTGAAAGTACAAGCTAGAGGAAATTCAAGTATCAAACAGATACATGTTACTTAAAGATTTAATTGAGAGAAAGGTCTTTTCATCAGTACAAAAATAAAAATAGAAAACACAAAAACAGAATGGAATATTTAAAATACTGGTGATATAGGGACAACTATTTTTATCTAATTGGTACTATATTACTAGTCGCAACATTAGTTTTACTTCCCACCAAAAAGGAAGAAATATATAGATTTTAAAAATACTAGGAATAGCAGCCGGGATAGAACAGATGAATAACCTATTTATTGGTTGTTCATCTTTGTATTATTAGTCTTTATATTACCTAGTTTTATTATTACATCACATATACTTATTATTAAATTTTCAAATACAATAGCTGTTAATTAACAAAAACAACATCCATAATTAAGGTGCACAGTAAATTGACCTCAAAAAAATTCTTAAGTGACATATCTTTAAATCCATTTAAATATTAAGTATACTTTGTACACTACTTTTTATAAATTGATATATACCCCTCTTAATTTCTCACTTTATTTTTAATTAAGAATCAAATTATTTATGAATGAAATTGTATTATATTGGCTTAAATATTATGGAATTAAAATTACGAATAATAACAAAACGGTTTTAAACAACCTTACACTAATCGTATCGAATTTATTTTATACTGATACCTATAACATTAACTAATCCACGAAAGGTTGTTACAAAGAAATTTGAGGGTCTGTTTTTCAACTTCAAAATTTATTTTTTGAAGTTTTTGTAAATAAAAGGAAGAAGAATCCATTTGCACATGAATTCTTCTCATTTACTGCTTTAACTTAGTGTAATCTGTATTGACCTGTTAATTGTTCTTCAGCCATTCGAACTAAACGTTTTGTAATTTCTCCACCGACAGATCCATTTGCACGTGATGATGTATCAGGTCCTAATGTGACTCCTAATTCACGAGCAATTTCATACTTCATTTGCTCGATAGCACTTGCAGCAGCAGAAACAAGAATTTCATTTGTATTACTTTCGTGTCTTTGAATATTCATAATTGCACCTCCATTATATTTGTATATAACTTGTGCCTAATTATGATATTTATGCATGAGTAACCTAGTTTCTTCTAGTATTTTTAGGGGAACCCTTTTTCTTTCTCTCTTTCCCATATTCCACTAATTGAATTTGAAACACATCTGAATCCTTAATTCCTAAAACATTCGTTTCTTCTATAAATGAACGCCAGGACTCTACTTTTCTTGATTTTTCTTGACTATTTCTTAATGTGTAGATATTTGAGTACTCTATAATTAATCCTCCTCAAAAGTTAAATAATGTACATTGCATTTCAGTATAAAAATAAAACCGCCTGTAAGAACGGTTTCTCTTTTCGTTATTTTTTTATGGCTCTACGCTTTTTTATTTAATATATTTTATGTTACGTATGCCTAGACGAATTGACGCGAAGATAAGGTAAATCATTATAATGACGTAGACTACTAACCAACTCGTATAAATATATGTACCCTGAAATCCATTTTCAGTAATCCAGTTAGTGATCCACATTCCACCAAAATAAACTGGGATTGTTAACAAGCTTACGTCTTTAGGATCTGTTGCAAGATAAATCATTAGAAATAGAAAAGCAAGTGCCCCTATCGTACTAACATTTTCAAAAACCATTATTGGAAATCACCTACTTTATGATTAATAATATAACAAGTATTAATTTCTTACCCCTTCCGTGGATAACTCGTTTCGCGGTTTTCATAACTACCATTCCTTGGGGTAAGTATATCAAATACCAAGGTAAATTTCCCCAATAAGTATGATGTCTACTTAACAGTTTCTTCTTCGGCCAGTAATAGAATACTAATTTTTATTGCAACATATCCGCAAAGGAAGTACCTACATTATTCTTTCGCTTCATATGCTTCTCTAAATAGATTTTTGTTGTTTGAATATTTTCATGCCCAAGTGTTTGCATTAAATGATATAAATCCGCATTTCCTTGTTCAACTGCCATGATTGCAAAAGCATGACGGAATGTATGCGCCGTTACAGGATTTTCACGATACTGCAGAAACTCTAAATTGGTCTTTTTTATCATATCTGTTACCTGGTTCGATAACGTTTTTGAATTATAAAAGTTCCCTCTTTGATTTACAAATAAAGGACTTTCATCTCCTCGGTCCAATACAGTTTGGAACCCTCTTCTTCTTCTCATTTCACAAATACACTCATATAAATGTTCAGAAATGAAAAGTTCACGTACTTTACTTCCTTTACCTATAACTTTTAACCAGTGCTTTCCGTCATAATGTAAGTCTTTAACCCTTGTTGTACATAATTCTTGAATTCTTGCACCGGTACTTGCCAGAGCTAGTAAAATTGTATAGTTTACTAAATGGCCTTTTTCTTTATAAAACCCTAAAATTTTCATAACTTCCTCATAGGATAGGTCCCGATTCGGCCGATCCTGTTCATTTACATTTGCACGCTGCAGTTCTTCATGAAGAGGTCTTTCAATATAAGCAAATACATGAAGGTGTTTAAAAAAAGAACGAATCAATACAGATTTTTTTGCAAGTGTTGCGACCGCGTACGTATCCCCATTCCTACCGTTCTCTACCTGCTTCAACCAAGCATTATATTTGCGAATATGCCAAGGTTGTAATGTTTTTAATAAAGAATCCTTTTTCTGTACCTCTTCCCCATCTAATTCAAATTCTTCTGCATGCTGCACCATGCACTGACAAAATGATAAGATTTCAGAAACATAACTCTTTTTCGTATCTTCTTTTCTATTTTTCTTCTCATCCATATCTTTTTGTAAATGTACGAAATGATAAATGACTTCTAGGTCACTTAAATACGTATATTTACTCTTCCCCTCTTTCTCTGCAACCTCCATCTTCTCTTTCACCTTATCTACATAACCATTGTTATGCAGAAATGGAACGATATCATTTATATTCTCTACATATGTATCTATATACTCGCTTCGATTGTTTATAATAGATAAATTATCTTTTGTATTGTTATTATCCATATTTCGAATTCACCTCTCCTATTGAAGATTATGAATATAGTTCTCTTCATTACTTATACTTAATATTTTATTTTACTTCTATCAATTATACAAATGATAATTCATTTTCTTTCTGTAAGAATCCTTCATTCTTCTTCATTAACCTTTACTTGTATTTTTTTATAATTTATTAGTAAATAGATATCAGTTAATAGATAATACCTTAAATTTTAAATCTATTTTATAAAGAAATTAAATTTAAAAATATATTAACAGATAAATTGAATATAAAATTCTTTCGAACCACAAAAATTTGTAAGAACTTTAATAAATTCCATTTCTAATTTTAAATATATCTCATATTCTGATATGATATATACATATCTAAAATACTAGTAAACAATAGTTATGGAGGTGTCCTTTCATGACACAAGATTTATTGTTCATTACAAAACCTACTGTAACGACAAAAGAGGCAGCCGACTTATTAGGAGTAACGGTACAAACAATTTTAAAGAAAGAAAAAAATGGATTAATAGAATGTGTATATAAAGATAACTGGAAGCAATTCGGTAGTAAGATTTTCTATTTAGAGGATATTGAACGTTTAAAAGATATCGAAGAGATTGAGGGTTATAGTACAAAAGAAGCAGCTGAGATTCTGAATGTAGCACCATCTACTGTCTTTACATATATCAAATCTGGAAAACTACCTGCTTCAAAGATTGAAAAGCGCGGAAAAGAAGTATATATCATTAATAAAGAGGACCTTGAAACTTTTCAACTTACTTATGAAAAAACTACATCAAAAGAGCGAAAAACATTCATTGCTAAGATTCAAGACGAAGATATATATTTATATCAATTATTAACACATCAACATACGGGGAAAATAGGGAGAGTAATAGAAATTAATGGAGCAGACGGCAAGATTCTTACAGAAGACGAAGAAATCTTCCCTTTATCCACGTATAAAGAACATGATTACTCCTTTGAACCTTTCCGTAAGCAAGCTGTAATTACAAAACGAGGGTATTTATCTTTTTCCTTTAAAAAACCCCAACTATTTAATTCCATTACTTATAATCTTATAAATTTATTTTATAAAGAGCTAGGTGTCACAAATATGCGATTGAGTGTTTCATCTGATACTATTAAATTAGAAATTAAACCTTTCGTATTACAAGTTGATCCATTGCAATTTCAAGAAGAGATTAAATACTTACATTCTCATATGAAATCCGGTACGATACTTCCACATGTTGAAGGAATTTATTTTAAAAGTAATGTAGAGCCATTAACTTTTCATGCAG
Source organism: Bacillus sp. 17RED48 (assembly GCF_019837545.1). NCBI lineage: Bacteria > Bacillati > Bacillota > Bacilli > Caryophanales > Bacillaceae > Bacillus > Bacillus sp. 17RED48. The sequence continues at coordinate 314,434 of NZ_JADAXG010000005.1, read as the reverse complement.
ATCATGAATTTAAGCAGAAAATAGTTCAAATGGCAGCGAGTGCAGGTATGGGACAGGAAGAATTCTTATTACAAGCTGTAAAATCTTATATAATAAATTTAGAGCAACAATAAATATTTCTTAAAAATAAAACCCGTAGAAATTAAATATTTCCACGGGTTTTATTTTTACCTAAGATCCTTTAAATTATTTTACAACAATATAGAACTTACCAGGCATTTTTTCTTGTGCATCCTGAAATGTTTCTAGAATTATATCTGCCTCTTGACCTAACATTTTTTTACTTTCCTTAAAATACTCCCACTCTATTGTTAAAGGAAGAATAACCCATGCTGTTAGACAATCCCATAACGCATCAGCATTTTCTCCATAATAATGAGGTAAATCTAGTTTTTCCTTTAATACTTTGTGTAATACCTCTTCACTTGTAAATTGTCTACCGTCTAATTTTAAAAATTCCATACATACTCTCCCTACTTTATCTCAGTAAATGTTTTATAATGATCTGAAGTTTTATAAACTAGTCCATCACTGGAATAGACAATTCTATTATTACCACGATAATCTGAAACATAATTAATATCTGCTTCGTACCATGTTCTACCAGGTGCATTTGGTAGTTGCTTCTTTCTGTTTTCAAATATATCGCCACCTATACTTTTACCAGGTGCAACTTTATGCAGATTCCCATCCCTATTCACCCAACCAAGCGCTTCAGCTTGTTGCTTTGTGATGAAATTATCCGGTAATTTCTTATTTTGTTTTATGTACTGAGCGACTTCATCAAAACCCGTAGGATATTTCGTAAATTTTGTACTTTTGGCTGCCGCTTCTAAAGCCTTACCTTTCTTCTCAAGGTCTCCAGCCTTCCCTACAACTTTACCGATAACCCGTGTTGTACCACCAGATACGACAGCCAATGTACCCCATACATAATCTTCTGGATCATATTTTTGACCTGTTACTAAGTCTTCCCCTTTGATGAGTTGTCCAATTTCTTTTCCTGTACCAATTATAGGCGTCATACCCAATACGAATGATACATCTCCATCATTCTTACGATCATATACTCTAGATGGATCGCCACCTAAATCACGAAGTGCATTACTCAAGTCAATATTTCCAACATTGATGGCAGCAGCAGGAATATCAATCTTATGACTTGCTATTCTATTAGCGGAGTCCATAAATGTATTTGCAAGGTCTAATCCCATGTTGAAATCTGTGAAGAATCCTGGGACTTTCGCATCCAATGCTTGTAAATCTTGCGCAATAATTGGAGCATTTTTTCGCGTTACTTGTACAAGTTCCTCCATCCCAGGTTTTGCCTCATCAATGGAATGTTTCAGATTAATGGAGCTATTTACAACTGGTCCTAAATCTTTAACTACACCAGATAACCCCTTCGCTAACTCTTGCATATTCAATGTGATTTGATGAATATCTTTATTAATTTCATTTTGACATTCAATGGCTTTGGCCGAAACCACATCTAATGCTTGATAATAACCAACATAGGCCTCAATAAGTGATTCATAATACTGGAGTATAAAACTGTATGTCTCTACACCAAAATCTAGTAATTCTTTTCCATCAGCTCCAAGTAATTTTACAAGTTCTTTCCTTTGGGTAACGGTTAAATTTTTTATATCACCTTTCATTGCATTTACTAGTTCTTGTAACTTACCATGTGCTTCTTTCATCACTTGTATTTTATGCTGTACATCTTGCTTTGCGTTGTTTACGTTCCTTGAAATACTTTCCCAATGCTCTGCATCATCTACCAAACGATTTTCTTCTTCTTCTAAAATCTTAATCGTGTTATTTATGAGTGTTTCATCACTTTTTAAATAATCTAATACACCTTCAAATATCTTTACTTTTCCATCAAGCAAAGTGAGTGGACTTTTAGCCTCCTGATCAAAAATAATGGCATCATGAATGCGCACATATCCCTTTTCGCCTTGGTAATTAACCTCATACCAAGAACCAACTTTCCCCACTACTTCTATTAATTCACCTTTATTTACACTTTTTGCACGTAATGCTTTTTTCAAGTCTGCCTCAGGATATACTTTTTTAACAAGGGATTCTAATGTAACCCACCCTTTAATCATTTCTCCGTCTTGATTAAACGAGAATCTCTTGTCTTTATATGTAAAATCTCCTGTTTGTAATGCACCTGAAGGCTGTAGTAAGTACCAGTTAAACTCTTGCTTTATCCAACCATTTCTTGATTCATGAGAAGCATCAAAATAATACGGCTTCCCATCAACATTTGTAAAACCTGACTGTACAGAACCTAATGGACTAAAGTAATAGATTTTGCCATCAATATGTTGGATTCCGGTTTGCACTACACCATCGGTTCCCAGATAATAATCATATCCACCTGTATGTAACCAGCCCGTTTGCATAAAACCATCGGCACCAAAATAATAGCGTTTCCCATCAATTGATTGGAAACCTGTTATTCTTTGCCCATCTTTTTTATAATACGTCCATTTTCCTTCTTCTTGTACCCACCCTTTTTGATTATCTAAATAAAGTGCTTCTTTTAATTGATCAATCCATTGTAATCCATTCGCAAGAACCTCTGTATCACTATCTAATTGTTTATCAAATTTCTTTTGAATATTGGATGGAAAGTACTTTTCAGGATCTTTATGATACTCAGTTATCATAAACTGAGACAAATTCGTTGCTTCTTTTGTTACATCCCATGAACGAACTGGTGATTCACCAATTACAACAGACTCCAGTATTCGAACATATCCAACCTCTCTTTGATATTTGACCTGATACCATAAACCTTGCTTGGATATGACTTCTAAAACATCTCCATCCTTTACAGGCTTAGATGTCAATAAAAATTTTGTTTCTGGCTTTGGATAGATTCTTTTAACAGCAGAACGTAGAGTAATCCATCCCTTTTCCATATCCCCGTACTTATTAATTTCAAATGGTTTTCCTTGATAGGTAAATGTTTCTGTCACATACTTCCCATCTTTTAAATAGCTCCATGAAGTTGCAGAAAAACTCCATCCAGTCTTTAGTTTACCAGGTTCACTATAATATAAAGTATCTTTCCCTACCTGCTTTCTTCCTTGGAATAGCCTTCCATCTTTAAAAAAGGAGTACTCTATTCCATCTAACGTAATGTTATCTCTTTGCTTACTCCCATCTTTGTTGTAATAGTACCAATTCTCTTTCTCCTTCACCCAGCCAACTGATTCATCATTTTGCATATCTGTTACTTTCATAATCGTTCTATATAAGAACATAGAAAATTGCTCTCTAGTAACAATGCCATTTGGATTAAAGTTTCCGTCACCTGTACCACTTGTTATGTTGTTACCGGCTAATATTTTGACATATTCGTTGGCCCAGTGACCTTTCATATCCGTAAATTCTACATTTCCTTGCGGTTTTAAATCGAATGTTTTGACAAGCACAGTTGCCATTTCGGCACGTGTCATATTATTTTTCGGATTGAATTTTTTTTCAGCATTTACACTGAAAATACCACGTGCTGTTAGTGCCAAAATTTCCTTTTTGAAATTTCTGTCACCAATATCAACAAATGGATTATTTGTACTATCTTGCGGTTTTAAATATCGATACAAGAAAGCAGCGAGATGTTCGCGAGTAATAGGATCCGCTGCACCGAAATACCCATTTCCGTATCCTGTTATGATCTTATTCTCCACCATATACATCATTTCTTTATACGCCCAATGAGTTTTAGGAACGTCAATAAAAGATGATAAATTCACTTGACCATTTTGTTCTGCATACGCTGTTCCTACTGTACTGAATAATAAAATACATACCATAAAACTTAAAAATAATTTCTTAATTGTATTCATAATAGCTCCTATTCAATTGTTAAAAATATAATTGCAAAATCAGCACTTATTTTATCCTTCATTTACGGCGTTTTATATAATTATCAAATTTCTATTCATACTGATATTTCGCATAAGGACAACCTAAGTCATTCTGTCTGACCTATAATTGATTCATAAGATGTTTCATTTTTTAAATGGAGTAACCCATTTATGGAACCTTCTTAACATACAGTAAAACTAAGTTTTTTAATTTAAAAATCTCTTAGTGTAAAATTCGCATTATGTTGACGAAATCCATAATAATACCAATCTCCTTTCTCATTGACGCGGCCTATTTGATTTAAAACTTCGACTTCCTTTTTAAACATTGGTGCATAGGTAGAAAATAATTAAAATTATGATAATATAAGTCCTATGATTTTCTTCATACTCGCATCTCCTTATCAATTCGTAAAAACCTTTTAATTATATATTGCATTTAATTAATAATAAAATAAAAAAATACAAATATGCATAATTGCATATTCACCTTCTCAATAGGGTGTTCCCTATTGAGAAGAAATCATTTCCTTGATATTATTAGTCTCATAGACTCATAGACTCTCAATAACACTTATCAAAAATATGTACAAAAAGAGGGATGAAAATGGTCTATGGATACGCACGTATAAGTGCACAAGATCAAAATTTAGATACACGAATTGAACAACTTATAAAATATGGAGTAGATGAAATCATAAAAGAGAAAATTAGTGGAGTAACAAAACAAAAGCCGGAGTTAGATACGTTACTTTCAAAATTAACTACTGGGGATACCTTAGTCGTAACTAGAATGGATCGTTTAGGTAGAAATACCATTCAACTGTTACAGTTAGTAGAACAATTTTGGGAAAAGGATGTTCACTTTGCAATTTTAAATTTAGGAATTGATACAAGAACTCAAACGGGTAAGTTCTTCTTAACTGTCATGGCTGCCTTTAGTGAATTAGATCGTGAAATGATTAAAGAAAAACAACATGCGGGAATAAAGCTAGCTAAACAAAAAGGAGTGTATAGAGGAAGAGTAAAGAAATATACGGATAAGCACCCAGTTATGAATCATGCGATTGAATTGCGCAAGCATACCAATAAAACTGTTAAAGAAATATACCAAATTACTGGTGTGAGTCCGGCCGCTCTGTATCGTAGATTAAAAGAACTTGAATAAAGTTCTTTTTTGATTTGTAATTAAATCCCAGAGTGGCCCCTCATACCGAGAATCGTTTCCGTACCCCTGGGAGAGAAACACATGCCTATCAGGGTAAAATTAGCTAAGTTCAAACTCATCCAAACTTTTTTGTTCTTGTACAAGGGCATAAAACTCTCAACTATTCCGAGAAAAATCTCTATTCAGTTAAATTTCATATCTTTAATTGAGCAAAAATCACAAAAATTATCCAACTTTTGTATAAAATAATGAGTCAATTGAACTTAGAAAAAGCGTGTTTTAATAAAAAAAAATTTTCCGAATGCACTTTTTCTTTTTGTTCTTCTATCAGGGATCATAACGTTAAATTAATCAAACATTTTTCGAAAACAACAACAGTTATTTACGAGAATACAACCTCAACTTAAAAAAGACCACCCCTTTCAATAAAGGAAGTGGTCTTCCTAAATTATCTATTTTCTTAAAATAAACCTATAATAACTTTGATATCTCTTTACTCAGTCATCCGATTATAGGAATAAAATCCATTAATACATGTAATTCTATCCCTATTAAAGCAGAAATAAAAATGATTTTTAAGAAAATACTCTATTTATAAGTAAACAATATTATTAATCTAAGTATTATAAAATTAGTAACTCACTTAAGAAGTTTTAAAAGACAAGCTTGTTAATGATGTTCCAACACTTAAGTCGTCATTTAATACGAGGGATAAACAAGCTACTAATGGTAATGTAATGGTAATTGAGCCATCACAATTAATCACTATACTAGGACTAGATCCACACTCTTCTCCACCACTTACAATTGATTCTACCCCACCACTCGGAGTAAACGTAACTAAAAGACACACATCGATACAAATATCATTTAAAGTATATGCCATTACTTATACCCCTCCCTAAAACAATTTATAATAAGCTATGTGGGGTCACCATATCAATGCGGGAAAATTGTACGTTTAGACACATTTTAGACACAAAAAACGAGTGTGTAAATTTAGATGATAGTTATAATTTCAAAAGTGGATCAGATTTTTTATTATAACTAAAAAATCTGATCCACTTATTTGTGTCCTTAAAAATAATCATATTTGAAAAAAGTAATAAATGAACTTTCATTCATCGTTTAATAGGTTTTAACTTTTTCTATTCTATATAGAAATATTTGTTTACTTTTCTGTAATATTCACAAAATTAACAGCTCTCTCGTCCTCAGTACCTAAAGCCGTATTCACTTTATCTATTTCCTTTCTTAATTCTGGTGCTTTCCCTTGATTGACTAAGTTAAGATTCCCAAAAGATTTATTAAAAGATAGAAATTGTCTTGTTTGTTCTTTCCCATTTATTTCTTTAAATAATGTATCATCTACAATTAATAGGATTACGTTGGATCCACCACGATATGGAGATAGCCATACATCCCCTTTATATTGAACATTCATTTTTTTCTCATCAAATGTTAGTTCTTTCAAGTCTTTATATTCTTTATTTGCAAATATGATAGTTTCATCTTTTTCTACTTTTGGTAACGAATCAAGAGGGACTGAAGATAGGAGCCCCTCGTTATTATCCCTTTCACGAATAAATCCCTTTGTATTCATTTTTTCAGCAGTTGTTCTACTAATAAATAGTAAATTACTAGTAGCAGTATCCATAGAATCCCCAAATTTAGTTGGTAACTTTATGTCAAGCTTATTATTATCTATAGTCCCTTCTTTTAATTGATATAGGTCTTGTGAGGTTGTTATATCTTTGTATGAGTCAATTATAGAGTTTCTTGTTTGTTCGTTTATCGTTCCTACTTCTATTGAAATTCCATTTGCTGGAGAGTCTTTTGTACCAAATAATGAACATGCTCCTAACATGGTAATCGAAATACTAGCTACTATTAATAATCCAATTCTTTTTTTCATCCTATATTCTCCTTCTTTTTAAATTAAAAGATTGTTTTATACATTTTTTTCAAATATTGAGCACGAACAAAGTAAAAGTATATAATTTGCATAACTAAGAAACAAATCAATACCACAACGGAACTACCCAAGACTGAAAAATTGGCTAACTTTTGTAAGGCCATAAAAGCAACTGTACTATGTGTAATCGCTATTGCAATTGGTAAAAAGAATAACAATGCAAGTTGACGTGACACAATTTTCTTTAATTCAGGTTTACTTAAACCAACTTTTGCTATCATTTTATATTGCTTCTGATTTCGTTCTAAGTCTGTATATAATCGGAAATATAAAAAGCTTGCAGCAAAAGTAAAGAAAACGATACCTATTAATACACTCATGATAGATGCAAGTCCAAAACCTTGTTTCATCACTATCCATGTAAAAATTAAAGACGAAAATGTATATTGTTCGTTGTATACTTCAAGTTCACTAATACCCTGATTATCTTTCTTTAAAGTAGTCACGATTTTTTCAGCAACCTTTTTTGTTTGATCCCAATTTTTCACAATAAAACCATTGATAGTGAATTGACCGTAGTGACTCTCTGGATCCACAATCATTTGATTATATACAGTATCCGGAATAATAATTGTCGTTATGTTTGTATCTTGTAGTTCTTTTGACGTTAGTATTTTATTTACATGCATAGCTCTTTTTATATTTCCATGCAACAATTGAAAGTCATTTTGATTAGATTTTGCATTAGCGACTTTTTTTGAAGGAATGACAAAACTACTATTTTGATCTTTTAAGCTTTCTTTTTCAAAATCAAATGACTCTGCTAACCTATTGTAATCACTTATTTTTATAACGCTTAATAATACATTACTGTTATAAAGGGTATCTGGAATTTGTTTTATTGAATAAGCGACTTGTTTGAATTTAAACCCACCATTATTGAGTTCGCTTTCTATTTTTTTTAGATGCTCTTTTTCTAAAGGATTATTATTATAAGACTTATAAGAAAATGCAAAGGGACTATTTGATTCAGCCATGGATGAGTTACCTAATCCCATACAAGTTCCCACTGCAGTGAAGGCAACAGCAGAAATAATAGTTACCATAAAAAACATTTTTGCATTATCTTTTAATTGATACACTAAATCTGAAATGGTGAGTATGTTTGTTTTCTTAAAGAAAATATTTTCCCTTTTCTTTAATACACGTAACACATACACACTGAGCTGTGTAAATAAGAAGTACGTTCCAAGTACAACAAAGCTCACCCCTGTCGCCATCATGAATAATACATATTTCATATCCATGTAATGAATTGCGTGAACACTATGGAAAACAGCCGTATATCCTAATCCAATACAAATAAGTGCGAATAAAGATAGCCCAAAGGATGCTTTTGGTTCAGGCTTTGGCTTTTCTTCTGCTTTTATTAATTCTACTAATTGCTCTACATTTACTAGTCGAGAAGTGAAAAGTGAAATAAATAAAAACAATAAGAAGAACGCTCCAAATGTTATCCCAATTGCTTTAAAGGGCATGTAAAATGGGAGTCCTTTATCAATCATTAACAAATTGTTGCTCATAATTAAGATAAACTTAGAGAACGCCATTCCAATTGTAATTCCTGTTAAAGTGGAAGCGATACCAATTATTATATTTTCAATAAATACTAATTTGTTCAATTGTGGGCGTGACATCCCATGTAGCATTAGAATTCCAAAATCTTTTTTTCTTGTTTTTAAAAATGCACTTACAGAATATAGGATAAAAAAGAATGAGAAGAAAAATATTAACCCCTGCGATATCTGTAATCCTGACTTTGCAAATGTATTGATTGTTACACTGGCAGCAAGATCGCCTTGTAAATTTGGATGAAATGCAAGTAATGCATACGTAAAGAAAATCATAATGGCAAACGTACTACTTAAAAAATGAGCCAAATATGTTCGTTTACTTCGAATGACGTTATTAAATGCGAATTGTCGAAAAGTCATGTGCATTTCCTCCTAATAATGCTAAAACCTCTAGAATTTTTTGATAGAATACTTTGCGATTATCTCCACAATAAATCTCATTGTATAACTGTCCATCTTTGATAAACACAATTCGATCACAATAACTTGCAGCCATTGCATCATGTGTCACTAACATCATCGTTGTGCTATTTTCTTTATTAAGCGTTGTCAATAATTCCATCACATCACTAGCAGATTTTGAATCCAGATTTCCTGTAGGCTCATCCGCAAGTAATAATTTCGGATTATGAATAGTAGCACGTGCGATTGCCGTTCTTTGTGCTTGTCCACCAGAAATTTCATACGTACGTTTATCTAATATTTTAGTTATCCCAAGTTTTTCAGCAATAGCCTCAACTTTCTCTTCCATTTCTCGAGGACTTACACCATCAAGCGTAAGTGGAAGAACAATGTTTTCTTTCACTGTCAATGTATTAAGGAGATTAAATGATTGAAAAACAAATCCTAATTCACGTCTTCGAAATAAAGACAACTGATCTGGAGATAACAGATATGGATTTTCTCCATGAATTAATACTTCTCCTGATGTTGGAGCATCTATAGTAGACACCATATTTAATAGCGTTGTTTTACCACTCCCAGATGGTCCCATAATTCCTACAAATTCACCTTTGTTTATTTTTAAATCAATATGGGATAATGCTGTATAAGAAATTTTCCCAGGATAAACTTTCCCTAAATCTGAAACATGTAGTATCTTCACAATTATTTCACCTTCCATTTCTCTTTTCGATACATGAAGTGTAACCTATATATAGTATGTCTCATATCGATTCCCCTAACATTTATCTAACAAGTTTGTAAGATTCAAAAGAAAAAACCGATGAGTAATCTTACTTTCATCGGTTAACGAGATGCATACGGGAATATCTTATGATTTAGTTTTCCACATACTTCTTTAACAGGTTTTGTTTTCTTTAAAGTTAGAAACTTTCGCAAATGAACCGACGATTCTAACTTTCTTCCAATATATCCCCATACGCCATATCCATTCTAAAGGTCCCATTCTGAAGTACTTTAACCATATATTACTATAAATAATTTGTATAACAATAATGGATAGACCGATACCTAAATAGGTTAAGAATGAGAATTTTTCATCTTCTAAATAGTCAAAAACAATCGATGTATGCACAATATAGTTTGACATAGACATTCGGCCAAATGCGATTAAACATGAGAACATACTTCTTACCATGGGAATCATACTTAAAATGGTTAAGCCAACAATATAAAATAGGGGCAGTACGAAAGAACTAAAATTATTCATCCAGCCATAAGAATAGTATGTTAAAAAGAATAGGAGGACTAAACCTGTTACAAGTAATACCTTACATCTTTGTAGGTGATTGAAAAAAGATACCTGTCCTAAAAATATCCCTAAAATAACCATTGAAAGCCCGCTTAACATGCTTACTAAAGATACAATTTGATTATTAGTTGATTCACCTTCAATTAAAACCATGTCACGTGTGAACCAAATCAATATTGCAATAGCGATAAAAACGACAATGTTAATCACCGGTGGTATATACTGAAATACAAATCCTATTAGCCCATAAATTGCATACATAATAAATAATCCACCGGCAGGGACCCCTACAAATGTACATGTAACACCAATTAATAACAGGATACTAAAACGCCGGATATATATTAAATTTGCCCTTTCACCCCTCTTCTTTAAATTTGACATTAATAATGCAGAAGATAAGCCTAGAAGGAACATAAATATATAAATAAATTTGGATACCATGAAAGTGTAAATGAAAGAGCTAAAATAAGGATTGGCATCAGTGCTCACCATACTCGTGTTTTGAAATATATTTGTAAAAGTAATGCCTATAAGCGCAAATCCCCGTAAATAATCAACTATTTCAATACGTTGCTTTTGTATCATAATTCCTTTCTCCTTTCAGTTTTGATTCTACATACAATGTACATATTGCATAGGATTTTTCCTATCGATTTCCCTAACATTTATCTAACAAGTTTGTAAGATTCAAAAGAAAAAACCGATGAATAATCTTTCTTTCATCGGTTAACGAGAGGCATACGGGAATACGATTCTAACTTTCGTTCCCTTACCTACCTCAGATTCTAGCTCAATCTTATGATTTAATTTTTCACATACTTCTTTAACAAGATATAATCCCATTCCCGTAGACTCTTTAAATTCCCTACCATTTTCTCCAGTATAAAATGGATTGAAAACACGTGGTAAATCAGCAGTAGGAATGCCCACTCCATAATCTCTTACTTCCAAAATAATTGCTCGTCCTTTTGAATATGCCGATATTATTACTTTCCCTTTCTTACTTGATGAATATTTAATTGCATTTGACAGTACTTGATTGAGTATAAATCGAAACCATTTCTTATCTGTTTCTACAATAAGACTCGGATCTACTTTTACTTCTGGATACACATAACTACGTATAAACAGACGTTTGTTTTCATGAATAACAGAATCAATCATTCCCAATAATTGCAATCTTTCTACATGAAAATCCTGTTCAAATGTTTCTAAACGAGCAACATATAAGACCATTTCTAATCCTTTTTTGATTCTTTCCGTTTCTTCATTAATACTGTCAAATCGAGAGTCATCGGCATCTTGTGTAATTAACTCAATAACAGAAAGCGGTGTTTTCATTTGATGAACCCATTGATTCATAAAAGTCATTTGTTCTTGTTGTTTTCGTTCCCATTTTTTTAATTGGTTTTGATAATATTGATATTGAGTTTGTAGTAATTTATCTAATGCCATTGATAATGGAGTCAAATCACTATCTTTTATTGAATCATTTAAAGTTTCTATTGGTGTTGATAGACGCTTGTAGAATGAACGATGACTATAATAACGATATATTAAATAACCCATTAATAAAAAAACACCCAAAAATACAGAATATAATGCTGTCAAAATATGTGGATAACCATCAAACCAATATATAAATAGGATGATAAGTAATTGGGCAAATGTATAACAAATAAGTGGAATATGTTCTTGTAAAAATAACTTCATTATTCCTTTCCTTCCTCCTCCCAAGTAGCATGCAGACGATATCCAGCACCACGAACTGTCTCCAGTGCGTTTTCGATACCTAAATCTTGCAATTTCTTTCTAATTCTACCTATATTTACACTCAATGTATTCTCGTCTACATACGAACTATCCCATAGTTGTTCTAAAATCACTTCACGTTTTACAAGGAGCGGAGACTTTGTTATCAATATTTCCAATAAAGTTGTTTCTTTTCTAGTAAGTAAAATTGCCTTATCATCTAGTTGAAGTTCCATTCTTTCTGGGAACAGGAATAACCCTGATTGCTCAACTATCCGTTCTTTTACTTTGGGAGCATATTCACCGTATGCTCTTCTGAGTTGACTACGGATTTTAGACATTACAACTTCATAATAAAAAGGTTTCGTAATGTAGTCATCACCACCATTTTCTAAAGCCATAACTTGATCCATCTCTCCACTCCTTGCAGATAGAAATACAATTGGACAAGTAGAAATAGCTCGTATTTGGCGACACCAATAATAACCGTCAAAACTAGGTAAATTTACATCTAATAGGACTAGATCTGGTTTAATCTTTTGAAATATATCTAAAATATTTTCAAAGTCCTCTATCATAACACTTTGGTATCCGTATTTTTTAATATGAGTTCCCAGTAATTCAGCGATTTTTATATCATCTTCTACAATCATGATTGTATTCATATCGTACTCTCCTCTAATTTAAGTGTGATTTTTAAAGTTTGTTTGGCTTTTTATATTTAATTTTTAAGTTAATTTATTTAAAAGAAATAATATCTTACATACGCCCTAAAATGCAATTAATATCAAATAAAGCTTATATCTTTTGTTTTTTTATTAATAAAAATTTAAAGAGTAAATGGATTGGTTTTTTTCAGAATATAGATGATTTTCATTAAAAAAATGAATTGATATTAGTAAGGGTATTTGAATAGGTAATAACTCAATATATCCATTAATATTTTTTATCCAATTTACTTTAATTAACATATATTACTGTACTATGTGTACAGAAAATTGTATGTTTCTGGACACGTTAATATGGAACAAAAAATTATAGGATTTCTCCTTTTTTCATGTTCAAAAACCCTGTAAACTTATCTATGTTCAGATAAATATATAGAATTAAGTTATTGAACAAAAGGAGAGAAAAAGGAATGAAGGTTGGATATGTTCGAGTATCTACAATTGATCAAAATTTAGACTTACAGTTTGATGCTTTGAAATCTTATGGATGCGATAAAATATTTCAAGATAAATTAAGTGGGGTTAAAGATAAAAGGCCAGGCTTAGAGGAAGCGTTTCAATATGTACGTCCTGGTGATTCCTTGGTAGTTTGGCGATTAGATCGCTTAGGTCGTACTATGCGACATCTTATTCAGATTGTTAATGAATTGAATGAACGAGGGATCAGTTTTTATAGTGTTCATGAAAATATTACAATGGATCGTTCAAGTGCTACTGGTCAACTTATGTTGCACTTATTTGCATCTTTTGCGGAATTTGAACGTAACTTGATTCGTGAACGAACGGAAGCTGGTAGAATTGCTGCACGAGCAAGAGGGCGCTTTGGTGGTAGACCAGAGAAACTAAAAGACAAGGAAATTGATATGATACAAACCCTTGTTGCCAATAAAACTCCTATTAAAGATGTAGCTCAAATGCTTGGAGTCTCTCGTACTACGGTTTATCGATATTTAAATAAATAGGAGGAAATAATATGGTAACAAGGTAGCTTCTCACTTCATCACAAAGGGCGTATTTTTATGAAATTCCTGAATACATGGATCAACGGGAGATACTGTGCTATTACACAATATCTGATGAAGAATTACAGATTATAAATAAACAGCGTGGAGCCGCTAATAGATTAGGGTTTGCCATCCAAATTGCATACTTACGTTTTCCTGGAAGACCATTATCTGTAAATGAAAAAATTCCGGATTTTATTGTACATACGATTGCTAAACAATTAGGAATTTCACCTTCAGCTATACAAAATTACGCACGTGAGCGTGATACAACTCGTCGTGAACATCTCATTAAAATTAGAGGTACATTTGGATTTCGAACGTTTACTATAAAAGAATATCGAGAGTTAGCAAGTTGGCTTCTTCCTATGGCAATGAAACCAGATCAAGGACATCTTTTAGTAGAGGCTCTTGTTATAGAAATGAGAAAAAGAAAAATCATTCTACCAGCTATATATGCAATTGAACATTTAGCATGGGCTGTACGTGAACGATCACATAGAAGGATCTTTAAACAATTAACAAGAAGTCTTACTTCTTCTCAATGTAAGCAACTAGATAAGTTATTAAGCATAGGAAAAGGATACAAGTATTCGTATTTATCATGGCTTTGACAACCTCCAGGTGTTGTTTCTGTTAAAAATTTCCATAAGGTTATGGAGAGAATAGAGTTTATTCAAAAATTAAATTTACCATTAGATAATGGTCGAGAAGTGCATCAGAATCGATTGTTACAGATGGCACGTGAAGGATCACGTTATTCCAATCAACATTTATCTAGGTTTCATGAGCTCAAACGCCACGCAATCCTTATGGCTTTTCTTATTCATATTTATGCTTTTTTAACAGATCAAGGGATAGAAATGCTTGAGAAGCTAATGGGTAGAATGTTTAATCGAGGAGAGAAGAAACATAAGGACCACTTTCAAAAAGACGGAAAAGCGATTAATGAAAAGGTTCGTTTATACGCCAAAATTGGAAAAGCATTAATTGAAGCAAAAGAATTAGAACAAGATCCTTTTGAATCCTTACAATCTATCATTTCATGGGAACAGTTTGTACAATCAGTAGAACAGGCAGAAGAATTAGCTAGACCAGCAGAATTTGATTATTTAGAACTACTAGATAATCACTATGGTCATTTTCGAAAGTTTGCCCCCAGATTATTAAGAACTTATTTATTTAAAGCATCTAAAGCAAGTAATACTTTATTTCAGGCTTTAGATGCTTTAAATAAATAAATCAAACAGGAAAACGAAAAATTCCTGAAACAGCACCGATGGATTTTTTTAAGTCAAAATGGTTCAAACATGTAATCAAAGATAATGGTATTAATCGTCATTACTATGAATTCGGTGTCTTTTCAGAATTATGTAATCACCTCCGTTCTGGGGATATGTGGGTTATAGGAAGTAAACAATATAAGGATTTTGAAGAGTATCTATTACCACAAGAAAAATGGTCTGAATTGAAGAATAAAAAACAAGTTCCTTTAACAATTCCAACAAATATCGATCAGTATTTACAGAAGCGATTTCAGTTAATGGAAGAGCAACTTTCTAAGGTAAATCATTTAATTCAAAATCAACTATTGCCAGACGTTTCAATCTATGCAGGAAAAATCCAAATTTCACCTTTAAAGAAAATGATTCCAAATGAAGTTGAAGATTTAACTAGGCTTATTTACAGTGTATTGCCACGTGTTAAATTAACAGAATTATTGGTAGAAGTAGATAGCTGAACACAAAATAGCCCCTTCTCACCAGTAGCGGCTATTTTATATGAAAATACTTCATTAGTTTATATATCCTAAAACACTTACAATCTTACTCGCTTTTAAATTATGAATATGATAATAAATTTCTAAACCTTTTCGCTCAGCTCGTAACACTTTGCCCTTCATTTTTGATAAATGTTGTGAAACCGTCGATTGTGGAATATTCAGTAATTCTGTTAATTGTGTTACATTACACGTTTTTCTCGCACTTAATTCATTTACAATTTGTAAGCGGATTGGATGCGCCATAATTTTCAAAATATCTACATCTTCTTCTGAAACTAAACTTTTTCTCATTTCACTTGTATATGTTGTCATAGGACATTCCCCTTTTATATGAACTCCTTTTATTTTGATCTATTTCCAAAATATTTAAAACTCCGATGTAAAACCTTTATATAAAAATAAGGGAATTTTAAATTTTTAAAAACAGAACGAAATACAATTCACTTTATTTATTCTTTCATTACATATAAATAATAAAATATTAATATGTGCTCTATGTGAAGTTATCCTAAATTTATAATGAAGATTTTTCAAATCATTCACATGTAACTACCTATTTTTCTGCTTTGTGTTTCCCTTCTATCTTTGTTGTTTTCTTTCCTTGAGCTTTTCATTGTTTTCACTAGGTACAGGAGTGTTGGTCATATAAAGATCGATACTACTAAGTCGTTTACTACGAGGAGAATATTTCCTTCCTTTCTATTTTCTTGTACAACTTAATCCTGTAATCGTTTTTTTGTTGTTCTTTGGTTAATAGATGAACGCTCACACGAGATGAGACTTTATTGATTATCAAAGTTGGTCCGCATCAGGATCTAACAAATGAGTCCAAGTAATTAATGCTGTCAACATAACAAAAAGAGTCCTGATTGATACGGACTCTTTTGTGAGTTTTTACAAAAGTAAAATTTTAAACACATAATTACATTTCTATTATTTATTTCAGCACTTGAACAGATGCTGGTTTCCACCCCTGATTCTCTACCCAATCAATATCAACCTTATATTTTTTATTACTTTGCTTATCTCGTACACTACCGTAGGCTTTATTATCACCATTATTCCCAATAAAATCGAAAATCAATTGGCTCTCTGGAACATCAACAGCATAAGAAATTGCTTGTTTCATCTCACTCCAATCTACTGTCCCTTCTTTAAATTTCATTTCAGGTTTTGCTCCTTGCACTGTACCAATTGGCTTCCAAGAAGGATTAGTTTGAGAACCCTTTTCTTGAGATGCCGTTTTTTCTCCCTCTTTATTTTCATTTCCGTTCATTTTTACCGATTTTTCTGCTTTTTGTTTCTCTTCTAACAGTGCTGCTTCTTTCTCCTCACGTTCCTTCTCTTCTAACTGCGCTGCTTCTTTCTCCTCACGTTCCTTCTCTTCTAACTGCGCTGCTTCCTTCTCCTCACGTTCCTTCTCTTCTAACTGTACTGCTTCTTTCTCTTTACGTTTCTTCTCTTCTAACTGCGCTGCTTCTTTCTCTTTACGTTTCTTCTCTTCTAACTTTGTTGCTTTCTTTTCTTGAGCAATTGCTTTCTTTGATGTATCAGAAGGGGAAAACAACTGGTATGTCACTATACCAACTGTCACTAATACCAAAGTAAATGCAATATTAAAAACCACCTTTTTACGACGATTTTGTTGTTTTTCTTGAAACCTGCTTACTTGTCCCATTTTTTAAACCCCCGAGTTTATTTTCTCTTCTAATCTTTATGCATTATTCTTATAATTCTTAATATTTTTATTAAACGATGGAAATAAATCACAATTCCCATACAAGATTTCATATCATAATAAAATTTGTGTTGTTTCAAGCATCTGACATATGTTATTCAAAATATTTTAATACATTAAAAATTGATAAACTCCTGTTCGTAAGAAACCTTCAATTTTATTCAAAGATGATTCCAATTACGTCCACATTAGATCTCCTGTAGAAATCTTTTTAACAATTAAGCCCCTTCTTCCCTTATTTATAATTTTTAAATTAAACTGCCCTCTATGGTACAATAAAGATGTGTTGTTTTCTACTGGGGTATGTCGTAAAATCAGAAGGGATTTTATCTCTTTTACCTTTTTTTCAGAGTAACTTTCACCACTAGGAAACTCTATTATTCCTAATGTAATCTTTAATTCGCTTTCATCAAAAGTCCAATCCTTATTAAGTTCCCTTATCTTTTGTATAAAGCTTCTTTTGGTTTTTCCTATATAGATCAATGTTTCATTTTTAGCATATACTCTAGAGATTGCAAATATTCCCTTCTTAAAAGCTTCTTCTCTACTATAAAAATCATTTAAACTATACAATCCATACCATTTAATATGTACTTTTTCTATTAATCTCACCTCATTTTTAGATAATATTATAATTTCTGAATGTTCGAATTATTGTGGATACATAGCCTTGATTACTTGAATTATAAATAGTGCTTTTCAATAATACATTTTATTATTACTAATTTCAATAATGCAGAAAAAATACAATATTATAGTTTAATTACAAAACTATCTAAAAACAAAGTGATGTCGTACCAAATATTTTATTTTTTTCAATATCAGACTATCGTGAACAAAAGTTAGAGAGTTATGGAATAAAATATAATGTGCATTTACATGCATTTCTTTTTAAAAAATGTTTTGTAATTGCAACTGAATTAAAAAAATATAGATTTTTATGACTCCTTTCGGGGGATATTGTAAAGTGGGATCTTATATATGCACATTACTATACCGAACTAGATTTCGGTATAGTAATTTTTTGTAACTCATTGATTTTTTACCAAACACGTATAAAAATTAATAGTATGAAAATAAAAAAGAACCTGCAAATCTGCAGATTCCCCTGATAATAATTTATATAAGTAAGACTCGAAAATATAATACAATGATTCAAAAATAAGTTCAAGTAAATCAAAAGAACCCGCTGGAGTTAGGGTTCTTTCAGAAGTGATGATGTTTTCTCAGCTTCGCAAAGTGAGAAAATACAAGAATATAATACATCGAGATTTAGAGAATTTCAATAATTAATAGATAAGGAATATTTTATTTATTATGCAATGCTTGTGTTTTTTATTCAAAATATATTATAATCTATTTATTTAGATATTATTCAGAAAGTATAAAACTGTTAACTAAATATCGGAGTATTTTTACATATTCTATTAATACTATTAATTCTTTCTTCAAAAATTCCCCTAAAATGAAAAGATACGATATTCTTTCTGTAGAATCATAGGAAAGGATGGCGTTTCTTTTAATTTTATGGAGTACTAATTATTTCTTTTTTTATAATAAGAAAGGAAATTTATTATCATAAAGTATACCTGAGTCTATTGGTTTCCTAGCCCGAAAGAGATAAATAGCTTTGTTCCCATTCATGAAATAGTACAATGTATGCACAATTACATATCTAATTAATTGCTTTTAGTGTTATATTTTAATAGCGATGAATGCTATTATTTCATAAGTTGTCAACAAGCGTTATGTATGAGAAAAAGGAAGGGGCCAAATAGACCCTTCCTTTTTCTACTAATTAACTAAATTACTCTCTGGTAAAAATTTAAAAAGTGTTGCAAATAAGTTGCATCACTTTTTTAGATAAATACGGGAAGTAACTCTTACGATTCAATGAGTCTTTTTTCCTACCTTTGAAAAGTTCGTTTAGGCTTCAATGCCCTTATTCAGTGATATTTCAGCAGTTCCTTTATTTTTCATATTTAATATTTTGTTCCTAAGCCATGAATATACTTAGAAAACCTCTAAAAACTATTTGATAATCTTTTAAAATCTAACTTTCTTATAATACTCTTTGCTATTTCTTCAATATTTTCATTTAGAAAGAAATGATTACCTTCAAAAGAATGAAGAGTACACGTTTTACTTGTATATTGCTCCCATTTTATTACTTGATCATATGTAGTAAATTCATCATTTTCCCCATTAAATATAAGAAAATCAATATCACACGGTTGTATATTATTGTCATGAATATATGTCTCGACAATTTTAAAATCTGCTCTTAGAATTGGGAGAAAAATCTCCATTAATTCTTCTGATTGAAGTACCCCGGACGGTGTACCTCCCATTGCAATAACTTCTCTTTTAAATTGCTCATTAGAAAGATTATGTCGGATATTTTTTATTTTACTATTTGGATGATTTCTACCGGACAAAACAAGAAATTCAGGCGATACGTTTTTAGAATCTTTTATTTTTCTGGCTACTTCATAGGCGATCAAACTTCCCATGCTATGCCCGAATAGAATGTAGGGCGAATCATCTATCTGCATAACTATTTTATTGTAGACATCATTCACAGCCTCTTCCATACTTTGGTACAAGTTTTCTTCAATTCTATATCCTCTACCAGCTAACTCTATCGGGACTACCTCAATATATGGATTAAAGTGATTTTTCCATTTTGCGTAACTAAACGCAGATCCCCCAGCATGTGGAAAGCAAAAAAGTTTAGTCTTCTGCATTGATTTTCTCCTTACTTTCAAATTTGTATATATTTTGGCAAATTGCATAAATGTCTTTAATTATTATCTCTTGCGGAAATTCATCCCTTGTTGCACAAGCAGATATCTTATAATTTGGCTCAATGTTATATTGTCTAAAGTAAAAGTTTTGAGGTATATACTTATATGAAATTAAAGTTGGTGACTCTTTTTTTATAGAGAATGAATTTAACGGGATATAAAGCCCTTTTCCAATCGTTTTTATATAACTTTCTTTTAATGTCCATAAATCATAAAAATAATTAATTTGTTCATCAGCATTTATATTAGATATATCATAAAATTCTTCCTCTGAAAAAAATTCATTTGCTAATTTAAGAGCCTCTATCTCTGAAACCTTTTCTATATCAATACCCACATTAAAATTAGCAGTAGTACAAACCACCCATTCTCCTGAATGTGACAGATTAAAATGAAAGTCAGAAAAATTTTCAACAAAAGGTTTTCCATACTCATTATATATAAATCTAATTTCTTCATTATTAATTTTATACTTTTGGCAGATTAGAGATCGGATTAGTAAATCCCCTATCAGGGTCCTATTAACGTCGCATGAGTTTAATAAACGCTTCATTCGTTCTTTCTTCTCATTTGAAACCAAGTTACTAAGTTGCTTAAACAAATGACTTTCAATATTCTTTGGTATTTTCACAGCTTGAATGTGTATGATAAATCACTTCCTTTTTTAAAGGATGGCTTCATATATGTGCGTTACATAAATTCAAATTAACTTTATTAAATTGCAAATACAATAGAAAAGGTGCATATTTACATATCAATGAAAATATACACCTTTCCTCAGTAATATCATCAAAGCATTAGCTTCTATTACAAAAAATGGAGAGCATTTACATCATTCTATGAGCAGCTCATATAGGTTTCTATGTCTCTATCAAGTAAATTTTCCATTATCCTCTTAAAAAGTAATACTCTTGATATATTCATTATTGCCTACACTTTATTTGCAGTTATTGGGCTGCCCTTTTCGTTCATAGCGTTGCATCTTTTGCACTCTCTACTTTTCAGTAAATGAAAGGGATGTTTCTTTTATCCCTTCAAATTCATTTAATAGGTACTTAGCTATCTTTTCAACTGCGGGGAAGTCTACTATTTCCTCATGTGATCCAGGGACAGAATACTTATTTACTCTTCCTTTTAATAAAGGTCCCCAATTTGTAAACAACTCTTTTCCTTCCTCAGCACTAAAGTAGATAACTTCTCCAAAGTATGGTATCAAATCATTCTCTGCCATTAAGTTCAGGCATTTCCTATGAGCATTGATAACTTGCTTCAAATTCATAAGATTTGCATCAGGCGGGAGTACTCCTTCCATAATTAATCGCTCCACAAGCATATCTTGCTTATGGACGAGGCCTTCTTCCTGCTCAGTAAGATCTCTAGGAATGAAATGTTCAGATATATATGAGAGCATATCCTCCCTTGTTTTACGATCTTGCTCTGAAGGTACTTTAGTATCCATTAGTACCAAAAACTCCACTTCCTCTCCTTGATTCCTTAATACAGTTGCAATTTTATAAGCAATTGCACCGCCTAAAGACCATCCTCCAAGACGATATGGGCCTTCTGGCTGAACACGTTTTATTTCTTCAATGTAAAGTTGAATTACTTCCGGCAAGGTCAAATCATCAATTTCTCTCTTTTCTATGAGAGGATTCTGTAAACCATAAAATGAACAGTGGTTCTTAAGCAATCTTGCTAGTTGAATGTAACAGAATACATTCCCCATAAACGGATGAACGCAGAAGAAAGATCTTTTTTCTGATTCTTGCAGTGGAACCAGCGCTGATACTGATTTCGTCATATCATGCTTATCACGAATAAGGCATGCGATTCCTTCCACTGTTGGATTCTTAACCAATGTAGACACCTTAATCTCTTTTCCAAACTTCTCCCTAATTTTTGAAACTAATTTAATTACAAGGAGAGAGTGTCCCCCTCTATTAAAGAAATCATCATTTACATAGACAACTTCTATCTGTAACAAATCCTGCCAGATTTTAATCAACTGATATTCAATTTCATCCCTTGGAATGATTGGTGTAGAGAAGTTATTTTCTCTTTGAATAGTTAAATTGTTCAATGCCTTTCGATCAACTTTTCCATTCGTTGTAAGAGGAATCTCGTCTATCTTAATAAAGTGTGCAGGAACCATATAATTCGGTACTTGTCTCTTGAGATATTCACGCCAATCATGCATACTTCCATCTCCAACTACATAAGCAACCAATCTCTGCTCTCCTAATTTATCCTCTGTTACCAAAACTACTGCTTCTTTTACCAATGGATGCCTCTCTAGATTCGCTTCAATCTCTTCAAGTTCAATACGAAAGCCCCTAATTTTCACTTGATTATCAATTCTTCTCAAGTAATCTAAATTACCATCAGGTAAATAACGAACCAAATCTCCCGTACGATATAAACGCTCTTCTTCATTAAATGGATGACGGATAAATCGCTCTGCTGTTAATTCTGGACGATTCAAGTATCCTCTCGCTATACCTGCACCACCGATATATAGCTCACCTGTTACACCAACTGGAACAGGTAACAAATTTTTATCCAATACATAAGTTTGAACGTTCGGCAACGGACGTCCAATTGTAACTTTCTTACTATCTGTTTGAATATGATAACACGTTGCATCAACCGTACATTCTGTAGGACCGTATACGTTATAAAAATCAATTTTTTCGGTCTCTACTAGCTGTTCCCATAATGACGGCATGATTGCTTCACCACCGACTAATATCTTACTTGGTACATGAACATCAGCACTTATTTCTAGCAATCCCCCATCTATAAGTAATTGAAGTAATGAAGGTGTCATATCAAACATTTCCAATTTATTCTCCCTAATATAGGACACAAATTGTTCCGGATTAGTGCGAACTTCACTTGGGATAATATATAAACTTGAACCATAAAGCAACATTTGTAATTGCTGAATAGATACATCAAAGGCAATTGACGCATTCAAACCGACGCGCATATTACTAGGTATCTCATGTGAGAAAACTTCTTTTTGTAAACCATAGGATAGGTTTATTACAGAATGGTGCTGTACTAAAGCCCCCTTTGGATTCCCTGTCGAACCAGAAGTATAGATAACATACGCTAAGTTTTCCCCTGTTACCTCACATATTGGTGAAAGTTTGCTTTCTTGAGAAAGCATTGCTTGGTCCCTATCTAGGCAAACTGTCTTGATGTCTTTAGGTATCCATCCTAGTAATACCTCATTTGTAACTAACACTTTAATTCCCGTGTCTTCTAAAATATATTGCAGGCGGCTTTCCGGATTAGATGGATCCAATGGAACATAGGCTGCTCCAGCCTTCCAAATTCCCATGAGACCAACAACCATCTCAACTGATCGATCAAAGCAGAGGCCAACTAATGACTCTGTCCCAATTCCACATTTCTGTAAATGATGGGCTAATTGATTAGCTCTTTCATTCATCTCTCGATACGTTAGTTGCTGTTTATCATCTACCAATGCCACCGCGTCAGGTGTACGATTTACTTGCTCTTCGAATAGTTGATGAATTACATTCTCACGTGGATAGGATATAGCATTATTATTCCATTCTTCCAATAGCCTTCTTTGTTCAGCCCCCGTAATATATACTAGTTCCGATAGATTTTGATCAATGTTTTTGAGCATTTGCATTAACACTTTGTGTAAATGACCCAACGTTCGTTCAATGGTTACTCTATTAAACTTACTACGGTCATACATTAACTTTAACGATAACTGGATTCCTGGAACTATAGCCAATCCTAGTGGGTAGTGGGTTTGTTCTACCCCTTTCAATTCACCAATTTCCAAATTTCCTGAAGATCCTTCTTTCACTGGATAATTTTCAAACACATATAAACAATTGAACAGCGGTGTACCTCTAGGAACCTCACTCCACCCCTGAATCTCTGTCAAAGAAGCATACTCATATTGTCTTCTTTCTATCTCTTCCTCTTGTATCTTCTGCAACCAATCTATTACTTTTATATCATCCATCAATTGAATTCGCGTCGGTGACGTTGTAATGAAAGGACCTACGATGTTTTCAACATCAATAATCTCCGTAGGACGCCCTGAGCTTGTTACACCAAAGACAATGTCATTTTCTCCACTATATCGGCTCATGAGATATGCCCATGCACCTTGAATTACTGTACTCAAAGTAAGTTTATTTCGTTTCGCCCATCCTTGTAACGCTTGAGTCTGCTCTTCTGATAAATAGGTAACCTTTTCTGTATAACCTTTTTCTTCCTCTTTACTTTCTAAGCCCAGCAAAGTTGGTGCAGTAAAACCTTTAAGCTTTTCTCTCCAGAATTGTTCCGCCTGCTCCTTATCTTGTTCCCTGAGCCATTGGATATATTTCTTATATGGTGAGGGTTTAGGTAACTTTACAGCTTTTCCATTCATTCTCTTCTGATAGACTGTAAGTAATTCATTAAAGACCAATGGTAAACTCCATCCATCCAGTAAAATATGGTGATGTGTCCAAACAATCCGATATTCTTCCTCACCTTCTTGAATGACCGTTACCCGCATCAATGGCGCTTCATCAAATTGGAAGGCTTGTTTTCGATCTAATGCCAAAAAGACTTTTCTTTTTTCCTCTATCTCTTTAGTTGTCATTGTACGCCAGTCTTCTTTGTTCACTTTAAATGGGATATTTTCATACACCACTTGTAATGGTTCTTCAATTTCGTCCCAAACAAATGCTGTACGAAAAATTTCATGCCGCTGAATTACAGATTTCCATGCCTGCTCAAAAGTAGGAATATCCATTTTTCCTTTAATCATAAAACTTAATTGCACTATATACGGTGCAACATGTTCATTCCCTTGGTCATGCAATGTGTGGAAAATCATACCTTCTTGCAAAGGTGATAGTGGATATAAATCAGTAATCTGATTGTTCTTTCCACGATTCATTTTGTTTAGTACATTTGTCAAACCTACTTGGTTAAGATTAGCCATTGCAAAATCCGAAATGGTCAGTGCAGATTCTCTATCTGAAGGTTGAATCAATCTGCTCAGTTGATATAGCATATTCTGTGCCATACTTTGAATCTTTGATTTGGCGAATTGTTCAACATTGTATACCCAAGTGAACTGAAGTTTTCCATTCGTTACAACCCCAATTACATCAATTACATGCGATCGCTTGGAACCGGCAGCATGATCTAAACGCTTAAATTCGTTCTCCGGCATAAACATTGCATCGCTAGAAAACATTTGATCAAATTGTCCAAGATAGTTAAAACTAATAGACGGTGTATGTTGAGAGCTCAATTGCTCACACATTGTTGCGTTCATGTAACGCAACACCCCATAATCAACACCCTTATTAGGAATTTTGCGAACTTGTTCTTTAACTGCTTTTAATGCTGCAATTGGCGTATTAGCACTAGTAATATTTAAATGAACTGGGTAAATACTTGTAAACCATCCCACGGTTCTCGATAAATCAACATCTTCAATAATCTCTTCTCGACCATGTCCCTCTAAATCTACGCTTAATATCGGCTGCCCCGTACATGCTGCTGTAGCTTGTACCAATGCTGCTAATAATACTTCATTGATTTGGACACGGTGAGTGCTTAAAGTCTCTTGCAATAACATACGGGTCTCATTCTCATTTAACACCACAGTAATTTCCTCAGTTACTGCGCTTACTGGATTACTTATAGTACCATCTACTGGCAGTATAACTACGTCTTGTTCACCCTGCTGCTCCCAGTAATGTAGCACTTCTTTTGATATTCCAGTTTCAGCGTAATGTTGTAATTTCTCCGACCATTCTTTAAAAGATGTACTCTTCATAGGTAATTGAATTTTTTGCCCTTGGACTGCTTGCGTATATGCTGTTTGCAAATCTTCCAATAAAATTCGCCAAGAAACACCATCCACGGCTAAGTGATGAATTGTCCAAAATAATCGGCCAGTCTTCTCACCTTCATCAAAATACACCATTCTCATTAACGGACCATCATGTAAATTCAATCTTTCTTGTGCAACATTAATCTCTTTTTGAATAACTTCATGCCAATCCGCTTCCGGCACTTCGTCTAATGAAATGACAGTCAGCATCAATTGTTCTTCAATTCCTTCATTCCACTGTTTCCAAGCCCCATTAGGTAAACGTTCATATCTTAAACGCAGGGCATCATGATGAAGTAGAAGGTTACGCGCTGCCTTTTCCAGTGATCCTATGTCCAATTTTTCTTTCGTTCTAAAGAACATGGATTGATTCCAATGATGTGGGTTAGGATGATTTTGTGCAAAAAACCTTTGCTGAATAGGTGTAAGTATCGTCTCTCCAGTTATAATTCCTTGTTCAGCTTGTACACCTTGTTCTTCTTTGACTACTAGCGCCAACTCAGCAATCGTTTGGTGTTCAAATAGTTGTTTTGGTGTCAACTGTAAACCAGCTTGCTTCGCACGAGAGACAATCTGAATGCTAAGAATTGAATCTCCACCAATTTCAAAAAAGTTATCATAAATACCAATACGTTTTGAACCTAGCACACTTTCCCAAATGATAGAAAGCTTATGTTCACGTTCATTTCTTGGGGCCACGTACCCTTCTTGTGTTCCTTGATAATCTGGTATAGGTAACGATTTCCGATCAACCTTTCCATTTATGGTTAGCGGTAATTCTTTCATTTCGACAAAGTAGGAAGGTATCATATGGATTGGTAGTTTTATTTTAAGATACTCACGCCATTCTTCTAAACTGCCTTCGCCCACTATATAAGCTACTAACCTCTTATCTCCCGACTGATTTTCCCTAACTATTACAACTGCCTCTTTTATCAAGTCATGCTCCTGTAAAGTCGACTCAATCTCCCCAAGTTCGATTCGAAATCCTCTAATCTTCACTTGATTATCCATTCTTCCTAAATAGTCTATATTACCATCAGAAAGATATCTCACAAGATCGCCTGTTCTATATAATCTCTCGCCTTCTTTGAATGGATGAGAAATAAATCGTTCGGATGTTAACTCTGGACGATTTAAGTATCCCCTCGCTAGACCCGCTCCTCCGATATAAAGTTCACCCATCACACCAACTGGAACTGGCAACCCATTTCTATCCAATACATAAGTTTGAACGTTAGGCAACGGACGCCCAATCGTTACTCTTTCACTATCTTTTTTGATATGATAGCATGTTGCATCAACCGTACATTCTGTAGGACCATATACATTATAAAACTCAATTTTAACAGTCTCTACTAGCTGTTCCCATAATGACGGCATAATCGCTTCGCCGCCAACCAATACCTTACTTGGAACATGAACACCATCGTACGTTTCTAACAGTCCGGCATCTATAAGTAATTGAAGTATTGAAGGTGTTATATCAAAGATTGCTAACTTGTTCTCCCTAATATAAGCTACAAACTGTTCCGGATCACTTCGTACTTCATTCGGAATAATATACAAACTTGAACCATACAACAGCATTTGTAATTGCTGAATAGATGCATCAAAGGCAATTGACGCATTTAAACCGACATGCATGTTAGATGGTATCTCATGTTCGAAAACCTCTTTTTGTAAACCAT
This sequence comes from Bacillus sp. 17RED48, assembly GCF_019837545.1. Classification (NCBI taxonomy): domain Bacteria; kingdom Bacillati; phylum Bacillota; class Bacilli; order Caryophanales; family Bacillaceae; genus Bacillus; species Bacillus sp. 17RED48. Next base: position 286,720 of record NZ_JADAXG010000005.1, on the reverse strand, counting down.
GCGACAAGTTTATTACAGAATGATGCTGTATCAAGACACCCTTTGGATTCCCCGTCGATCCAGAAGTATAGATAACATACGCTAGGTTTTCTCCTGTTACTTCACATTTTGGTGAAAGAATGCTTTCTTTTGAAATCATTGCCTGATCCCTATCTAGACAAACTGCCTTGACTTCTTTGGGTATCCAACCTCCTAATGACTCATTCGTAACTAATACTTGAATTTCAGTGTCCTCCAAAATATATCGTATGCGACTTTCTGGATATGATGGGTCCAATGGAACATATGCTGCTCCAGCCTTCCAGATCCCCATAATACCAACAATCATCTCAACTGAACGCTCAAAGCAAAGTCCAACTAATGATTCAGTCCCAATCCCACATTGCTGAAGATAGTGGGCCAATTGATTAGCTTTTTCATTAAGCTCTCGATATGTTAACTGCTGTTTTTCATCTACCACTGCTACCGCATCAGGTGTACGATTTACTTGCTCTTCAAACAGCTGATGAATCGTACTTTCCCGTAGATATGCTACAGCATTATTATTCCACTCTTCCAACTGTTTTTGCTGTAATCCTGATAATATAGGCAACTTAGCTAATGATTTATCAGGATTCTCCACGATTACATTCAACCAGTTCCCAAAATGTTCAGCCATGGATTCAATAGTTAAGCTGTCAAATAAATCAGTTCTATAAACAAAAGTAAGTAATAAACCCTCTTCCACTTCTGCAGCTGTTAAACTTAAATCAAACTTAGCGATTGGAGCATTACTTTCCATTACTTCTATATTTCTTCCATGTAGTTCTGGTAGCTTCTGTCCCGTATTTTGCAAAGTAAACATGGTTTGGAAAATCGGAGAATGGCTTGTATTTCGTTCAGGTTGGATAACCTCTACAATTTTCTCAAACGGAACATCTTGATACTCATATGCCTTCAATGCTTTTATCCGCACTTGAGACAACAACTCTTGAAATGCCGGTGCATTACTTAAATCAGCTCGATAAACCAATGTATTGACAAAGAAACCAATCAGTCCTTCAATTTCTCGATAATTTCGATTTGCAATTGGGCTGCCAACAATAATATCCGTTTGTCCCGTATAACGAGCAAGGAAACTTTGATACGATGCCAATAAGGTCATGAAAAGTGTGGCCCCTTCTTGACGACTTAGTTCGTTTAATTTATCCAGTAATGGGCGCGATAACAAAACATTATGAGTTAATCCATGGTGGGTTTGCACTGGCGGACGCGGACGATCCACTGGCAACATTAAGACTGGTAACTCACCAGATAATTCTTCCTTCCAATATGCAAGTTGTTGATATAGTACTTCATCTTTCAACCATTCTCTTTGCCACTGAGCAAAATCGGCATATTGAACTGGTAGTGGTTCCAGATCTGCTTGTTTTTCACCAATCGCATTCTCATAAAATGCCATCCATTCTTGAAGTAAGATTTCCATCGACCATCCATCTGAGATAATATGATGCATATTACACAGAAGAACCCATTCTTCTTCTGAAATTCTTATGAGTTTCCCACGGAACAATGGCCCTTGTTCTAAATCAAATGGAGATTCGACTTCAGTTTGAATCCATTGCTCCAACTTTCTTTCTCGCTCCTCTAATGAAAGCTTAGTTAAGTCCATTTGGAGAAGCGGACGGAAAACGTACGGTTGAATCTGCTGCACAGGATGGCCATCCTCTTCATAAAATACAGTCCGCAAAGATTCATGACGCTCTATCAACTGATTCCATCCCAACTCCAATCCCTCAGGTAACCAATTCCCTGTAAGGCGGCATGCCATTGGCATATTATAAAGTGCACTATTAGGTGCAAATTGATCAATAAACCATAAGCGCTGTTGGGCATAAGATAGTGGAATATTATTTCCGCGTTCCATCGGCACCAATGGTGGAATTTCTCGTTTTTCACTCCCCTTACGTAACTGATCTATTCGTTTCGATAATGCCTCGACCGTTGAATATTCGAACAGTTCACGTACCGGTAATTTGATTTGAAAGACTTCCTGTAAGCGTGAGACCACTTGTGTAGCAAGTAGAGAGTGACCACCAAGCTCAAAGAAAGAATCCTGAACACCAATTTCTTTTATTCCTAGCACTTGACTCCACACTGAAGCGATAAGTTCTTCCAGCGTAGTTCGTGGGTATACAGTATTTTCGGCGGATTGTTCACTAAGTATAGGCAATGCCTTCAAATCAAGTTTTCCATTCGGTGTAAGTGGTAAAAATTCCATCTCAATAAAGTTTGTTGGAACCATGTAATTTGGTAAATGTGTTTGTAGATGTTCTCGCCATTCATGTACACTTCCTTCACCAACTACATAAGCTACTAATCTCTTGTCACCTTGATTATCCTCTCGTACCAATACAACTGCTTCTTTCACAGAAGAATGTGCCTGCAAAACAGCTTCTATTTCTCCCAATTCAATCCGGAAACCACGAATTTTCACTTGGTCATCTATACGTCCATGGAACTGGAGATTACCATCAGAAAGATAACTTGCTTTGTCTCCTGTATAATAGAGACGTTCTCCTGACTTGAAAGGATGTGGAATAAATTTTTCCTTTGTAAGATCCGGACGATTAGCATATCCACGTGCAAGACTCTTCCCTCCAATATAGAGATCTCCAATTACACCAATTGGTACTAGCTGAAGATGAGAATCTAACACATAAACTTCTGTATTCGCAATCGGTCGACCAATCGATGGCGTACCTGTTGTCACTCCTACAGGTACATAACAATCTGTGGTAACAACGGTATTTTCCGATGGACCATACTGATTAATTACCGCAAAAGGAATATCGTTAGATGGGTACTGCGTTAATTGATCCCCACCAGTAATGATAAAACGAAGATCCGTTTTATCTGGCCAAGATAATTTCAAGAGCCTTTCCAGAATAGGCGTAGGTGCAAAGCTAGCTGTTATTCGTGAATCAATGAGCCAGTCCCTTAGTGCTTCTGGATTAATTCTCAGTTCCTCTGTTGACAAGTAGAGTGTTGCGCCAGCAGTTAGATACGGCCAAATCTCCTGGACAGCCGAATCAAAAGCAACCCCTGCAATCTGAGTCGCACGATCCTCTGCTGAAATATGATAAACTTCCTGATGCCAAGAAACCATATTCATTAATGAGCGATATTCAACCATGACACCCTTCGGTTTTCCTGTAGAACCAGAGGTATAGACAATATAGGCTAAGTTCTCTGGATTTATTTGACGTGTAGGTGCGATTACGCTTTCCACCGTTAATTCTTCTAACCTCACCATTTCGACGTGTGCGAAATGTCCTTCTTGTCCTTCCGCCGTCACTACAAATTGAATTCCTGCATCTTCAATCATGTATTCTAACCTTGATTTTGGATACAACGGATCTAAAACGACATAAGCTCCACCAGCTTTTAAAATGCCTAGTAAACTTGCCATCAGCTCAGCTGACCTCGGAAGATAAACTCCTACCACTGACTCTGGGGCTACTCCCTTTCGCTGTAAAACATTTGCCAACTGATTTGCTTGTGTATCCAGTTCACCATAAGTCCACTGTTTTGTTTGATCAACTACCGCAATCGCATCAGGACGCCTTGTTACTTGCTCCTCAAATCTGTCGCAAACAAGACCCTGATGAGACATTTCCATTACAGTGTCCTTCCATGTTTCTAATAACAAAGTACGCTCGGGTTCTGATAGCATGCTCAGGTCATGCAACGGATTTTGTGGGCGATGAGAAACTTCATGTAGCCATTTCTCAAAGTGTCCTGCCATCCGTTCAATAGTAGTAGCATTGAATAAATCCTTATTGTACTCAAAAGTAAAAAGTAAACCCTCTTCCGTCTCAGCTGCCATTACACTTAAATCAAACTTTGCAATTGGGCTATGGCTTTCTATCATTTCAATACTTCTACTAGATAACACCGGAAACTCTTGTTTCATATTTTGCAAAATGAACATAGTCTGGAAGATTGGCGAATGACTTGTACTTCGCTCCGGTTGCACAACTTCTACAATTTTTTCAAATGGAATATCTTGATATTCATACGCCTTCAATGCCTTTTGACGAACCTGATACAGTACATCTTGAAATGTCGGTCTACCACTCAAATTAGCTCGATAAACCAGCGTGTTAACGAAGAAACCAATTAGTCCTTCAATTTCTCTATAATTCCGATTCGCAATTGGGCTTCCGACCAGAATATCTTCTTGTCCCGTATAACGAGATAGAAAACTTTGATATGCAGCTAAAAGCGTCATGAAGAGTGTAGCCCCTTCTTTTCGACTAAGTTCATTCAATTTATCATGTAGCGTGCTTGGCAGAACCAGAGTGTATATCGACCCGTGATGAGTTTGTATTGCGGGACGCGGGCGATCGATAGGAAGTTGGAGTACAGGAAGCTCCCCAGACAATTCTTCCCTCCAATATTGGAGTTGTTGATCCAGCACCTCCTCCTTTAGCCATCCTTTTTGCCACTGAGCAAAGTCGGCATATTGAACCGGTAATGGTTCAAGTTCCGCTACCTTTCCATCCGTTGCTTTCTCATAAAATGCCATCCATTCTTCAAGTAGGATTCCCATTGACCATCCATCTGAAATGATATGATGTAGAGTACAAAGGAGTATCCATTCTTCCTCTCCCACGTGCAAAATACTTGTCCTGATTAATGGACCCTCTGTTAAATCAAATGGCACTTCTGTTTCTTGTTGAATTAAACGTTTAACTTCTTCTTCTTGATCTTCAGAAGAAAGCATAGTTAAATCCGTTTTCGGAATTGATTGAAAAGCATACGGTTCAATTTGCTGTACGGGTTGACCGTTCACTTCGTGAAAGACCGTCCGCAGTGATTCATGACGTTCTATTAGTTGATTCCATCCCGTTTCCAATGCTTCAAGTAGCCAATTCCCTGTAAGGCGGCATACCATTGGCATATTGTAAAGGGCACTATTAGGTGTAAATTGATCAATAAACCATAAGCGTTGTTGGGCATAAGATAGTGGAATAGCTTCTCCTCGTTTCATTGGTATTAGCGGCGGAATCTCTCGTTTTTTATTTCCTTTACGTAACTGATCTAATCGCTTTGCCAGTGACTCCACCGTTGTATATTCAAATAGTTCACGTACTGGTAAGTCGATTTGAAAAATTCCCTGTAAACGTGACACTACTTGAGTAGCTAGTAGTGAATGACCACCGATTTCAAAAAAGGAATCCTGAACACTAATGTTTTTTATTCCTAACACTTGGCTCCAAACGGAAACGATAAGCTCCTCCACTGGTGTTCTTGATGAAGTAATATCTTCACTTATGAACTGTTCTTCTAATTCCAGTAAGGCTTTCCGATTCACCTTACCATTTGGAGTGAGTGGCATACCTTCAATTTTGAAAAAGTATGCCGGAACCATATAATGTGGCAGTTGCTTCTTGAGATATTCACGCCACTCCCCAGTATCCCCTTCACCCACTACATAAGCTACTAACTGCTTATCTCCTGGTCGATCTTCCTTCACCAACACGACTGCCTCTTTTACAGATGAGTAATCATGTAAAGCTGCTTCAATTTCTCCCAATTCAATTCGGAATCCTCTAATTTTAACTTGGTTATCTATCCTTCCAATATATTCCAAGTTACGATCATTCATATATCTCACCAAGTCACCCGTTCGATATAATCGTTCTCCGTCCTTAAAGGGATGCGGAATAAAACGTTCAGTAGTTAAATCTGGTCGATTGAAGTAGCCACGTGCCAATCCTACTCCTCCAAGGTAAAGTTCCCCTGCCACACCAATCGGGACCACTTGTTGATATTGATCTAACACATACAACTCTGTATTATCAATCGGACGACCAATCGGAATAAGCATTGCTTCTTTTTCTAAATCACAATCATAATAAGTCACATCCACAGTCGCTTCAGTAGGACCATACAAGTTAATTAACTTTGTTTGCTGAACATTGTAAAAGATCCCCTTAAACCGGCGAACCTGCTCAGTGTTTAACGCTTCTCCACTAGTAAAAACTTGAATTAAAGACGAGACATCCCTTTTCGAATTATATAGTTCCATATAATCTAAGAAAGTAGATAACATCGACGGAACAAAATGCATGGTGGACACACGATATCGCTCAATATACTCCTCAATCACCGCAGGATCTTTCTCTCCTCCAGGTGGAAGTAAACAAACACGTGCTCCTACAAATGACCACCAAAATAATTCCCAGACAGAAACATCGAACGAAAACGGTGTCTTTTGTAGGATTGTATCCTCCTCGGCCAATGGATATTTTTTCTGCATCCACTGTAGGCGATTGATAACGGAATGATGTTCAATCATTACCCCCTTTGGATTTCCCGTCGAACCCGAAGTGTATATAATATAGGCTAAGTTATTTGCTGTTACTCCACTTACCGGGGCTAAATTACTCTCTTTAGAAATCATCGCTTGATCCCGGTCTAAACAAATTGCTTGGATATCTTTAGGTAACCAGTCCTGTAGTGTTTCTTTTGTTAACAGCACTTGAATTTGTGAATTCTCCAAAATATATCTCAGGCGGTTTTCGGGATAACTTGGGTCCAGTGGAACATAAGCCCCACCTGCCTTCAAAATCCCAAAGAGACCGATAATCATATCAGGAGAACGTTCAATACATATACCGACCAATGATTCAGGTCCGATACCTCGTTTTTGTAAAAAATGCGCCAATTGATTCGATTTTTCATTAAGTTCTTGATACGTTAGCTTTCCACCCTCATAAACTACCGCCACTGCATCAGGTGTCCGTGCAACTTGCTGCTCAAATAGCTCATGAATCATACAATCATGACCATAAACTACGTCCGTATCATTCCATTCTTCTAGGAGTTGTTTTTGCTCAGTATCCGATAACATTGACAGCTTTGTATATGATTCATCTGGATGATACGTGATTTCATTTAGCCAGTTCTCAAAATGTCCTGCCATACGTGCAATGGTACTACTATCAAATAAATCCGTGTTGTATTCAAATGAGACAAATAGACCTTCTTCCACTTCATAGGCAGTTAAGCTCAAATCAAATTTAGCAATAGACATATTACTTTCTACCATTTCAATACTTCTATCAGTCAAATCTAGTCGTTCTTGTTTTATATTCTGTAGCGTAAACATGGTCTGAAATATAGGGGAATGACTCATGCTTCGTTCAGGTTGCACAGCTTCTACCACTTTTTCAAATGGTATATCTTGATATTCGTAAGCTTTTAACGCCTTTTTCTTTGTTTTGTTCAAAATCTCTCGAAAAGTAGGGGTGCCACTCAAATCTGATCGATAAACCAACGTATTAACAAAGAAACCAATTAATCCTTCTACTCCCTTATGGTTCCGATTTGCAATCGGACTACCAACTAGAATATCTTTTTGTCCCGTATAACGAGCAAGAAAGCTCTGGTATGCGGCCATTAAAGTCATAAATAAAGTAGATCCTTCTTGTCGACTTATATCCTTCAATTGACTGAGCAATTTATAAGGAAAAATCACATGATACGCAGCCCCAGAGTAAGTCTGCTTAACCGGTCGAGGTCGATCCACTGGCAGTTGTAAGATAGGAAGCTCACCAGACAATTCTTCCTGCCAATACGTAAGCTGACGATTTAGCACATCACCTTGCAACCACTCCTTTTGCCACTTCGCAAAGTCTGCATATTGAATGGATAATGAACTTAATTTAGCAGGATTTCCGCCCGTTTCTTCTTCATAGAAAGCAAGGAATTCATTCATGAATATACCAATGGACCAAGCATCAGAAATAATATGATGCATCGTACACAGTAATAACCATTCATCCTTCTCTAATTGAACAAGCTGATTACGAATTAAAGGACCATTCATTAAATCAAATGGTTCTTGCGCTTCTCTCGCAATTAAACTATCTACCTCTTTTTCTTTTACTTCTAGAGGAAGTTGAGAGTAATCTCTTACAGGTAATGCTCTAGGAAGGAATTCGACAATTTGTTGCACAGGCTGTTCTCCTATTTCTTTAAAAACAGTTCGTAATGATTCATGACGTTCAATGAGTCGATTGAATCCCTTCTCTAATGCTTCAGGTATCCAATTTCCTTTTAGATGCCATACTGTTGGAATATTATATAAAGAACTGTTTGGGTTAAATCTGTCCATAAACCACAAACGTTTTTGTGCATAAGACAACGGGAGTGCTTCTTTATTCTCCTTTTTTTGCATTTGCTTCTGAAGCCATGCTCTCTTCTCAGGAGAAAGTGAACTCAGCTTTGCAAGTAAATCACTTTTCATTTTTTTACCCCTTCCTGAATCAAATTACTCTCGAATATCCCTTGTGCTTCTTCCTCTGATAGCTCTTCTAATTGCTTAAGCAGTTCTAGTAATTCTTCATCATTACTGACTTCTGCTTCTTTTTGAATATAGTCTTGAAGACTTACATTCTCCTTACTATCATTCTGAATTTCTTGATTTTTGTTATAGAGCAATTGATCAATCTGTTCTGCCAATTGCTGCACCGTATGAAACATAAATAAATCATGCAATGGTATCTCAATTCCAAAAGCCTCTTTAAGACTGGAAACAGCTTGCGTAGCAAGTAATGAGTGACCACCTATTTCAAAAAACGAATCCTGAATTCCGATGTTTTCCATACCTAAAACTTCATTCCATATTGAAACGATTGTTTTTTCCGTAGGCGTACGAGGAGCAATATAACCACTTGCTATCTCCTGTTTCTCTGGTGCTGGTAAGGCCTTCCTATCAATTTTTCCATTTGGAGTGAGTGGAAATGCATTCAATCCGACAAAATAGGCTGGAATCATATAATTTGGTAGCTGGTCCTTGAGATAATCACGCCACTTTTGAGCATCCCCATCTCCTACAACATAAGCAATCAAACGTAGATCACCAGGATAATCTTCCCTCACCGTCACAATAGCTTCGTTAACTAATGTATGCTTTTGTAATGTCGCTTCAATTTCTCCTAGTTCAATCCGGAACCCACGAATTTTTACCTGATGATCGATTCGGCCAAGATACTCCAAATTTCCATCCGGCAAATACCTTACTAGATCTCCAGTCCGGTATACTCGCTCCCCTTCTTTAAATGGATGTGGTATAAAACGATCTTCCGTTAAGTCAGGGCGGTTTAAGTATCCACGTGCTAATCCCGATCCACCAATGTACAGCTCACCAACTACACCAATTGGAACCATTTTTTGTTCAATACTTAGTACATATACTTCTGTATTGAAGATTGGTTTACCAATTGGAGGTACCCTATGGACGACACCTTTTTCTAATTCCATATAAGTGGAATAAGTAGTATCTTCGGACGGTCCATATAGGTTGTACACCTTCTCAACCGTACTTCTCTCATATAAATCTTGAACAAGTGAATATGACAATGGTTCTCCAGCCAAATTCACCACCTTTACCGAAGAAGGAAGTGTTTTTGCTCGAACCAGTTCCTTCGCTGCCGATGGCACAGTATTGACTAAAGTCACATCCTTGGTAGACAACTTGTCTAGATGTAGAGCATTTTCAGCGACAATCACCTTACCACCCATCGTTAGGGGAACAAACACTTCAAAAACAGATAGATCAAAGGATAGCGAAGTGGAGGCCAACACTCCCGCTAAATCCTTTCGGGAATATGTGTGATGCGCCCAACGAATCATTGTTACTGTACTCCTATGCTCAATCATTACTCCCTTTGGATTTCCAGTGGAACCTGAAGTATAGATAATATAGGCTAAGTTATCGCCCGTCACTTCACTCGTACACACCGTAGTTACTTCTTGTTCTATTTCTACTCGATCACGATCAATACAAATCACGTCAACGGATCTAGGTATAACCATTTTTTGTTGTAATTTTTCCTGTGTTACTAGTACCTTTATTTGAGCATCCTCTAAAATGTATTGCAGCCGACTTTCCGGATACGCTGGATCTATTGGGACATATGCTCCTCCTGCCTTCATAATTCCTAAGAGGCCTACAATCATCTCAGATGAACGTGTAACACAAATCCCAACCAATGATTCGCAACCTACACCATTTTTCTGTAAATAATGTGCCAGCTGATTCGAGCGTTCGTCCAACTCTCGATATGTTAGTTCTTCATCTTCGCATACCACTGCAATTGCTTCTGGTGTTTTTTCTACTTGTTCTTCAAACAATGTATGAATCGCGCATTCTTCTATATCTATAACAGCTGATTCATTCCATTCTTCTAGTAATTGCTTATATTCTACTTTCGATAACATATTCAATTCTGATAATAAACATTTTGGATGAGAGACAATTTGATTTAACCAATGCTCAAAATGACTTGCCAGACGTTCAATGGTTGTATCATCAAACAAATCAGTATTGTATTCAAAGGTTAGTGATAATCCTTCTTCCGTCTCAGTAACAAATAAACTCAAATCAAATTTCGCTACAGAAGCATGGCTTTCCATGAGTTCCATTTGCCTTTCAGATAGCTGAGGAAATTCTTGCTTCGTATTCTGTAAAGTAAACATGGTTTGAAATATTGGTGAATGACTTGTATTCCGTTCCGGCTTTACGGATTCTACCACTTTCTCAAATGGGATGTCCTGATACTCGTATGCTTTTAGTGCTTTTTTTCTTACCTGCGACAAAAGTTCTTGGAACGTCGGATTTTCACTGAAATCAGCTCGATAAACCAACGTATTTGCAAAGAAACCTATTAATCCCTCAATCTCTTTAACATTTCGATTAGCGATTGGGCTTCCAACCAAGATGTCATCCTGTCCTGTATAACGAGAAAGGAAGCTTTGATACGCTGCCATCAATGTCATAAATAAAGTGCATCCTTCTTGCAGACTTAAATCTTTGAGTTTTTCCTGTAGGGAATTCGCCACCATTAAGGACTGACTTGCACCACGATGGGTTTGAACCGCAGGTCGAGGACGATCCATCGGTAATTGTAAAACCGGTAACTCCCCAGCCAATTCTTCCTTCCAATATCGAAGGTGCTGATCCAAATTCTCTTCTTTTTGCCATTCCTTCTGCCACATAACAAAGTCTGCATATTGGATAGATAACTCCTTCAATTCCGCCGGTTTTCCGCTTAGTGCTCCTTCATAAAAAGCCATCCATTCTTCAAGTAAAATCCCCATTGACCATCCATCTGAAATAATATGATGCATCGTACAAATGAGAACCCATTCTTCCCTGTCCACTTTCAATATTCGTGTTCGAATCAGAGGACCTTGTCCAAAATGAAATGGTTCCTCCGCTTCGTTTTGAATGAGCCGTTTCATTTCTCTTTCCCTATCTTCAAAAGAGAGATCTGTTAGATTCGATTGAGGGATATGTCTGAATACATGAGATTGAACCTGTTGGAAAGGTTCACCCTCTTGTTCTAGAATTATCGTCCGTAATGATTCATGACGCTCCAACAACTGATTCCATCCGACCTCCAACGCTTCAATTGACCATTTACCTGTTAAGCGACACGCTGCATGAATATTGTACATAGCACTATTTGACATTAATTGATCAATAAACCATAGACGTTTCTGCGCATAGGAAAGCGGAATAGCTTCTTCTCGTTTCATAGGTACAAGGGGGGCAGCCTCTCGTTTTTTATCTTCTTTTCGTAACTGATCTACTCGTTTCGCCAATGCCTCCACTGTATCGTGCTTGAAAAGTTCACGTAATGGGATTTTGATTTGGAACAATTCTTGTAATCGAGAAACAATTTGAGTAGCGAGTAGTGAGTGCCCACCCCGTTCAAAGAAGGAATCCTGAATACCGATATTTTCAGTTCCTAACACTTGACTCCAAACCGAGGCAATAAGCTCCTCCGATGGCGTCCGAGGTAGAACATTTAAACCTCCAATAGTTTGCTCATCAGGTACTGGCAAGGCCTTTCGGTCAATTTTCCCATTCGGAGTAAGCGGGAAGTGTTCTAACTCTACAAGGTGCGCTGGAATCATATGATTCGGTAATTGGTTTTGTAAATACTCTCTCCACTCTTGGGTATTTCCATCGCTCATTACATATGCAACCAATCGTTGATCACCTGGACGATCTTCTCTAACTAATACGACAGCCTCTTTAATAAACGAACATTTTTCTAAAGTCGCTTCAATTTCTCCTAATTCAATCCTAAAACCACGCATTTTGACTTGATGGTCCATTCTACCTATAAATTCTAAATTTCCATCAGTTAGATATCTTACTGAATCTCCTGTTCGATATAGTCGTTCCCCGAATCGATATGGATGCGAAACGAATTTTTCAGCAGTAAGATTCGGACGATTTAAGTATCCACGTGCTAAACCAGCACCACCAATATATAACTCACCCTCAATTCCTATTGATTGCAAGCGTTGATTTTGGTCTAATACATATAATTGCGTGTTCTGTATCGGCTGCCCAATAGAAACAAATTCTTGATTTGGCTGAATATCAAATGCATTCACATAAATAGTGGCTTCAGTTGGTCCATAAAAGTTGGTTAATTTCACTTGTCCACTATGATTCCATTTCTGTTGAAATCGTCTAACCAACCCTGAACTTAGTTCTTCCCCACCAGAAAATACATGGCGTACGGACGAACAATTCATGTTCAATTCAATATGATTGAAGTGATCTAAGAAAACAGATAACATCGAAGGTACAAATTGAACTATAGTAACCTGATGTTTTTTAATCACTTCAGCTATAATAGAAGGATCTTTTTCTCCACCTGGAGGCAGGAAAGATACACTTGCACCAACGTGAATACCCCAAAACAACTCCCAAACAGAGACATCAAATGAGAATGGCGTTTTCTGCAAGACCACATCCTTTTCAGAAAGTGGATATTTATGTTGCATCCATTCTAGATAATTGATTACTGAATGATGCTCAATCATTACTCCCTTTGGATTCCCTGTAGATCCTGAAGTATACATAACATACGCTAAACTTCTTCCTGTTACACCACTTATACATGGGGTTGTTTCTTCTTTTTCAATTGCAGTATAATCTTTATTCATACAAATCGTTTCAACATTTTCAGATACAAACAAATTTTTAGAATTCTCTTCCGTCACTAGTACTTCGATTCCAGCATCCTCTAATATATATCGAAGCCGACTCTCTGGATAAGTAGGATCAAGTGGAACATACGCTGCTCCTGATTTTAGAATACCTAATAACGCTATCATCATTTGTAATGAACGTTCTATATATACCCCAACCAGAGACTCTGAGCCTACACCACGCTTTTGTAAATAATGAGCTAGCTGATTCGCACGCTCCTCCAACTCTTTATAGGTAATTTGTTCATTTTCGTAAATAGCCGCGATTGCTTCCGGCGTTTTTTTAACTTGCTCCTCAAACATCGTATGAATCATGCCTTCAGCCGAATAATTTACTTGAGTATGATTCCATTCCTCTAATAACTGTATCTGTTCTTCCGCTGTTAAATGAGTAATTTCAAAGAGTTTTGAATCTAGGCTCTTCGTCATCTGAATTAATATTTGCAATAAGTGATTCTGAATCCAATTTATTGTTTCTTCATTAAAATAGCTTCGATCATACATCAACTTTAAAGTAATTTTCTTACCAGGCATTACAATGAGTGTTAAAGGATAATTTGTTTGTTCCGCGCTTTTAACATCTAGTAATCTTAAATCATCATTTCTCTCACCTTGAATTGGATAATTTTCAAACACATACAAGGTATGAAATAAGGAGCTATTTCGCGGAACCTCACTCCACCCTTGAATATCTATCAATGAATTATACTCATATTGTCTTCGTTCCATTTCTTTCATCTGTATTTTATGAAGCCAATCTACTACAGATGTATTATCCGTTAATCGAATTCTAGTAGGTAATGTGTTAATAAATAGGCCTACCATATTCTCTGCTCCTATCAAATCAGTAGGACGTCCAGAGCTAGTTACGCCAAATACGATGTCACTTTCACCGCTATACCTACCCATCAAATAGGCCCATGCTCCTTGGACTAATGTATTCAATGTTAATCGACTATTTCGTACCCACTCTTGTAAATTCTCAGTGAATTCCTCAGATACCTGATAAACACACTCTCCATAGCCCTTCTCCTGCCCTTGATCCTTTCTTTCCATCGCTAATGGCGTAGGTGCATAGAACCCTTTTAATTCTTCTTTCCAAAATTCCTCTGCTTGACTTTGATCTTGTTTATTTATCCACTGGATATATTTTTTATAAGGAAGAGATTTAGGAAGATTCAACAATTCTCCCTTTATCATCTTGAGATAAACTTCCATCACTTCACTAAAGACCAATGAAACACTCCAACCATCTAGCAAAATATGATGATGTGTCCAAATAATTCTCGTCTCCCCTTCTGCTTCTTTAATCGCAGTGACTCTCATCAATGGTGCTTCATCCAATAAAAATCCTTTCCTACGATCTGCAGTCAAAAACTGGTGTAATTTCTTCTCCTTCTCCTCATGCGAATGGGTACTCCAATCCTCTTGATGAATAGTAAAAGGAAGACGTTCATAAACTGCTTGTAGAGGTTTTTCTACTTCCTCCCAAACAAATACTGAGCGCAGTACCTCATGTCGTTGAATAACATATTCCCAAGCTTTTTCAAAAGTATCAACATCCAATTGCCCCCCGAGCAAGAAACCTACTTGTACAATATAGGAAAAAGAATATTCATCATCTTGATCGTATAAAGTATGAAACAGTATTCCTTTTTGCAAAGGTGATAAACCATATATATCAATAACGTCTCCCATTTTTACACCCTCTTCTTTGTTAATTTAAGTAATACTTTGCTCAAGCTTTCTTCCGTAAGATTCTCTGCATCAGCAAAATCTGATACCGTAAAAGCAGACTCTGTTGTTGGTTTATTTATAAGTTGGTGAAGATGCCTCAACATACCATCTGCTATCACTTGAATTTTTAATTTAGAAAACTGTTCTCTACTATACATCCAAATAAAATGTAACTTTTCATCTTTCACCATTCCGATAACATCAATTAGATGAGATGGCTTGGAATCTGGAGCATGATCTAAAAATGTAAACCCTGCCTCTTGCATAAACAAAGATTCCTTTGAAAACACCTGATCAAATTGACCCAAATAGTTAAAGCTTATTGAAGGCTTTTGCTCATAAAACGGAAGTATTTCTTTATTCAAGTAACGTAAAATACCATAGTCTACTCCGTGATTCGGAATTCGACGCGATTGTTCTTTGACAGCCTTTAAGCCTTCAATTGGTGTTTTAGTTCCTTGAAAATTCAGATGAACAGGATAAATACTCGTGAACCAACCCACTGTCCGTGATAAATCGATACCTTCAATCATCTCTTCTCTCCCGTGTCCTTCTAGATGAATAGAAACCGTTTGCTGATTTGTAAAATCGACGATAGCTTGTCCTAATGCCGCCAATAGTACCTCATTAATCCTTGTCTTATGAGTGACTGGAACTTCGTGTAACAATGCTTGTGTTTCTTCTACTCCTAAAGTCCTCGTCACTTGATCAATCGATTCTTCTGTTGTTTCTTGTATTGGATAGTCCATTGGAATTGTCATCGTTTCTTTTTCTACTTGTTCATTCCAATAATCCTGTACTTCTTTTGAAATACCCGAATCACTGTATATCTGGAGTCGTTCAGACCATTCTTTAAAAGATGTACTTTTCGCAGGTAAGCGAATTCCTTGACCTTGTTTCATCTGGTTATATACCACCTGTAAATCTTCCAATAGAATTCTCCATGATACTCCATCTACTACTAAATGATGAATCACCCAGAATATTCGATCATTTCCAGTCAAGTTATCCTCAAAGTAAACTACTCTCATTAACGGACCAGTAACTAAATTGAAACTAGCTTGATTAATGTCCATCTCTTCTTGTATTATTTTATTCCACTCTTTTTCATTAACTTTATTCCGTTTTACAACATGGAGTACTGACAGCTCATCAGTCCCTTCATTTCTCTGCCTCCATGTTCCGTTTGGTAACTGCTCGTACCGGAAACGTAAAGCATCATGATGTTTGAGTAAATTTAATATTGCTCCCTCTAGTAACTTCACATCCAATCTTTCTTTTACTCTTAAAAGCATTGATTGATTCCAATGCTCTGGATGTGGATGTTCTTGCTCGAAGAACCAGTACTGAATTGGAGTAAGAGGCACATCTCCTGTCACAATCCCCTGCTCCGCTTGTACTCCCTGCGTTTCTATAGCCACTTCTGCCAGCTCGGCAATAGTTGGGCATTCAAACATTTGCTTTGGAGTAAGTTTTAACCCTAATTGACTTGCTTGAGATATGATTTGAATACTGAGAATCGAGTCGCCACCAATTTCAAAGAAATTATCATAGATTCCCACCTTTTTAATACCTAATACTTGCTTCCAAATGGTAGCCAGTATCTGTTCATTACTATTCCGAGGGCCAACACATTCACTATTAATCTGCTTTTCCTCTGGCATAGGTAATGCCTCACGATCAACTTTGCCGTTAGCTGTAAGTGGAATGGCTTCCATCGTCACATATCCCGAAGGTACCATATAGCTCGGTAGTTTCGCTTTAAGATACTCTCTCCACGCACCTACATTTCCATCTCCTACAACATAAGCTACTAATCGTTTATCACCCGGTTGATCTTCTCTTACAATTACAACTGCCTCTTTTATAGATGCATATGCATTTAAAGTAGACTCAATCTCCCCAATCTCAATTCGGAAACCACGTATTTTAACCTGATGATCAATTCTTCCACGATAATCCAGATTCCCATCTGGCAAATACCTCGCTAAGTCTCCTGTCCGGTATAATCTTGCTTTCGGATCACTACTAAATGGATGAGATATAAAGCGCTCTGCTGTTAATTCAGGTCTATTTAAATACCCACGTGCAAGCCCTGCCCCGCCAATATAAAGCTCACCATCTACACCTATAGGAACAGGTTGTTGATAAGCATCTAATATATACACTTCTAAATCTGGAATCCGTTTTCCGATATTACTTCTCGAAGCATGATGTACATCATCTAGAGTAATTGGATAATATGTAACATGAACTGTAGTTTCTGTAATTCCATACATGTTAATTAGCTGTGGTTCTTTATCCCCATATCTTTGAAACCACGGTAACAAGCTGATGGGTTCTAACGCTTCTCCGCCAAATATCACATAACGCAGCTGCAAGTTTTTATTCTTATCTTCGTGTTCACACACTCGTATTAATTGTCGAAATGCGGAAGGTGTCTGATTTAGAACTGTGACTTCTTCCTCCACCAATAATTGATAAAAATCTTTTGGCGATCGACTAATCCAGTACGGAACAACAACTAATTTTCCACCATATAATAATGCTCCCCAAATTTCCCATACTGAGAAATCAAATGCATAAGAATGAAAAAGCGTCCAAGTATCTTTTTCATTAAACTGATACCAACAATCCGTCGATTTAAATAACCGAATGACATTGTGATGCTCTATCATAACGCCCTTTGGATTCCCTGTTGATCCCGAAGTATAGATTACGTAAGCTAGATTTTGGGAATTCACATCAGAAACCGGCAAGGTCTTACTTTCTTTCCCAATCTCTTCTTGATCACGATTCAGGCAAATCGATTCAACATTTTCTGGTAACCATTTCAATTCTTTTAAACTTTCTTGCGTTACGAATATCTGAATGCTAGCATCCTCTAAAATATATTGAAGTCGCTGCTCAGGATATGTTGGATCAAGTGGAACATAAGCCCCACCAGCCTTCAAAATCCCTAAAATACCTACAATCATTTCGAGAGAACGTTCAACACACAGTCCAACTAAAGTATCAGGTCCTATTCCCTTTTTCTGCAGATAATGAGCTAACTGATTTGCACGTTCATTAAGTTGCCTATAAGTAACTTTTTCTTTTTCATACGTAACTGCAATAGCGTTTGGATAAATCATTGCTTGTCGTTCGAACAATTCATGAAGAGTTTCCCGAGGTGGGAAATCCAGCTTAGGATTGTTGAACTCAACTAAACTTTTTCTTTTATCTTCATCAGAAATAATTTCGATTTCAGCTACCTTCTGCTTTGGGTTTTCAAAAGTGTTTTCCATTATCGCTAACATAACGTTAAAAAAGCGTTTTATCTCTTCCTTAGAAAATAGCTCCTCACGATAATCAATATGTACATGCAAAGAGTCTATATCAATTAGATTTTCAATATGCACTGCAAAATCTTGTACTTCTTCACGGTTTGCAATCCATAGTGAGTCACCACTTTCATCACGATCCCTATAATCAATCGTAGTTCCGAAAAGTCTCACATTGCTGTTATTCTCTTTATTAATCTGCTTTAATAATAAATCAAATGGATATTTCTGATGTCTTAATGATTTACTTTGTTTTCTGGACACCCTACCAATAAATGAAAGCACTTCTTCTTCTGGATCAATATTCATTCTTAAAGGAACTGTACTCACCATCATTCCAATCAATTTTCGTTCCATTTTAGTCATACGGTTGCCGTAAGCCATTCCTAATGCAATATCAAACGATGAAGTCCACCGATACATGGACAACGAGAAAGCAGCGACAAAAAGAGTATATAAACTAAATTTGTAATTTTCGGAAAATAATCCTATTTTTCTCTTCAAATGCTCCGATAATATAAACGTTTCGCGTGATGCTTTGGTACTAACTTGGTACGTATTATAGGTCTTCAATCCGGTCACAGATGGAAGTGTTTTAAATTCCTCTAACCAGAATTTTTGATCTTTTTGAAAGCGACTACTATTCAAGTATGTTTGTTCATTAGCCAGAAATTGAATATATGAATTTTTAATTTCGCCTTCCTCAGTCTCGTTATGCATTTCATAATAATATTTTGCAATCTGCTCAGTAAATATTTGAATTGATAAACCATCCATGATAATATGATGAACATTTCCAAAGACTGCACATTCATTATCGTTTAATTTTATTAAGGCGAAATAGTATAAATTCGAATTAAATAATGTAAACGTTTCTTTTGTTTTCTGCTCAATCCATTCCTCAAGTAAATCTGAATTCTCCACATTACTGAAATCGAAAAACTCAAATTCTTGTTCTTCATGTTTAATAAAATATTGTTTAGGTTCCTGATGCCCATTTTCTTTTAATCTAATGCACAGACCGTCATTTTCACTGATAACACGATTCACAACTTGGTTTAATTTTGAATAATTCATTTTTCGATGAAGTTTAAATAAAAATCTTAAATTACATATCCCTTTATCAGAATGAATAACTTCTGTATACCATATTCTTCGCTGCGGGTGACTTAATGGATAACTTTCCTCATTGGTCATAAAAAATCTTCCCTTCAAAAATTATTTGCTCTTATAGGTTCGTGTTTATGTTTAGCCCATAAATATTTCTGCAGTGAAACTCCAATTACTCCAATGACAACAAGCCCAATCCCGCCATAAACATAGAGTTGAGTTACTCCAAACAAATGCACTAATGGGCCACTCATAGCAGGAGAAATAATTAGAACTGCGTTTGTTAAACTGCTTTGAATACCAAATACTCTTCCTACTTGATCTTGATCAGATTCTATTTGTAAAATGACTTGATTAGATACAAGCATCAGCCCACTTCCAATACCAGCGATAAAACTAATCAGATAGGCCAAAACGAAGACCGTACCGGGCGTTATCAAACCAATCCCTCCAAAACCAATTCCCATTAAAACCATGCCTCCACATACTACCCAACCATATTGAAATTGTTTTAATTTCTGAGTTAGTAATGCACCAAGTATTCCGCCAAGACCAATAATAGAAATGATATATCCCATTTTACTTTTATCATGTGGGAATAAGCTCTTAAATAAAGTCGGGAATTGTGAGTCTACTAATTGTAATACTGCCATGGCTATTGTAACGAAAATCATAGTTGATAATATTATCCGATTAGATAACACATAGCCCCACCCTTGTACCCAAGCAGCCCAAGTGCTTTGCTTTTGCTTTTCAACAAGTTCTTTTGATATAGTTTCTTTGAATTTTATTGTGGGTATCAGAACTAAAGTAGCTAATAAACAACTTATAGCTCTTATAATTAGGCAGAACTCTGGCTGAAACCAGCTCAGCAACATGCCCCCTATAAGTGGGCCTACTATCTTGGTACCCTGCTCTACTATTCCGTTGATACTTACTGCTTTAGTAAGCAAATCTGGGGATACAATTTGTCTTGTTAGTGTTTGTTGTGCAGGATAATAGAAAACAATAAAAATGGAACGAATCATTAATGCCACTAAGAGCCAGTGGATATTTTGTACAAATAAAAGAGCAATTGTTATTAAACCAACCATCAAATTACAGAACATCATAATTGGAATTTTTCGAAAACGATCCGCAATAACACCTGCCCATGAGCCAAAAATAATTCCAGGAAGTGCATATGCAACAGGGATCAATCCAATCATAGTAGGATCTACTTCCCATTCAAACCCAACTATAGTCATAATCGCTAACATATCAATAAAAACACCAAGCATAAGCAATGAATAGGCAGAAAAAACTTGTAAATAAACCCTATTTCCTAATAGGCCTTGTGAATCGGTAGTTTTCATAAAATGTGCTCCTTAAATTTACTAAAACGGATGTTTTCGTGTACACAATACCTCTTTTTTGCATATAATTTATAACTCTACATATATCCATCCGAAATTTAATAGTATTCAAACTTCAATAACTATAAAATTCAATATCTTTGGTATAATTTATGCATTCAAATATATTTATTTTCAGTTTTTATACATTCACTTCTGACTCTAAATAATCTTTTTCACCTATAAACGTGGACAAATTAAATGATTTCTAGTTATATCGTCATTACAACCACAGTAAAAAAAGATAATATTTCATTAATTTATCTGAAAAACTTTCTTTGATTTTCATATTCTACAAGCTAAAACTCTACTCAATGAAAATAATCCATTAATAGCTATCTAACCCTAAAATTAACAATAGTTAAACCATCCAAATTACACCCTCTTTTCAGAATTGTCTTTTTTTTCTATTTAAAATACTATCACACAAATTTTCTAGCTACTATCTTCATAAAGTTGAAATAATCAAATTGGAAAATTCAGATAAAAACAAGGTAAATTTGCAATTATCTTACTCAATATTATTTTCACAAAAGCTATTGAGTTCTAACAAATGGTAAATTCCTCTTTTTCCACATGTATGTTAATCATAGAAATTGCTTCTTTTCCTTAAAAAACTCTCGTTACTGGTTTATTTTTCATAAATAGGTCATACCTATTTCTCCTTCCATGCCTCTTTAAATTTTTTATCATACGCAATGAAAATCTCCCCCTCCTCATTTATTGTTAATGTGTTAAAAACTGCTCTTTGATACTAAGTGTTTTTCTGTCACATACGGTAGTGTCAAAATGTCATGATTTTTATGACATAGCTATTAATCCAGCAGGATCCCACTCAAATTTTATTATTCTTTATAAATATGACAGAAGTTCACTATCGACTATGACTCGCCGCTTGCTACACTCTGTTCATACGCTAACGGGCCGCTAACTCGTTGTGCTTATAAAAATGTGGCTAAAAAACTTACAAAGATAATTCCAAATGATTATACAAACGCATATCGACCTTTTATATTTGATTCCCCGTTATTAAAATGGTTAGAAAGTAAACAAGTGAATGCGATACTATCTATTCTTAGTGTACTAGTAGGAGTTGTATTATTTATATTTACAATTATTTTCTTATAATTCCATTCATTTACAGGTTTAGTTAGAAGAAGTTATTTGCGTCAAATAATTCATTCTATACATTAAAGTGGAAAATGAGAGAAATGCTAATGGTATTCCGTATATATACCTCTTACTTAAAGTCACTTTTTTAGTGAGCTAATTAAATTCTTTGTTTTACTAATGGAGTAGCACCACATCTTTATCAAGCTAAGGTTTTATGCTGCCCCCTAATCAATAATTTTTTACATTTTTACTCTGGGGATGTCAATTTTACTATTTTTGGGGTATTTATTTTTACTAGCTTGATGGACATGTGGGCAAAGCTCTCTTTTAAAAAAACTGTAGGAATCAAAAAGAACCGGGCTATTTATGCCCAGTTCTTTTTGATTTTGATTTCTCAATTTAATTATCTTATTTTACATCCTCTTTAGAGGTTGCTGGTACTGCATCTTTAGGTGCATTAAAGTCTTGTGAGAAAGAAGTTGTTCCATCTGCACTCATTGAAATTGAATTACCTTCATTTGACTTTAGGTTATCCATTCTTGCATCTTCTTTTACATCACCTTTAGGAGTTGCTGGTACTGCGTTTTTTGAAATTTCACTTCCATCAATTTCTTTATACGTTATATTTCCATCTTTATCTGCAACAGTAACTTTTATTTTTTCATCCGTTTTTACATCTTCTGTACCTACTACACCACCCGCAAATAATCCTGTACTTAAAAGTGTTGCTGCTAATAATGTTTTTTTCATTACCTCCTTGTTTTGTTTGAGTATGCATTTAGCATAAAACAAGAATCTATAGTTGATATGGACTGTATCTGGAGATTATGTAGAGAAAAATAAGTGGTTTCTCGGTGCTTAGGCAAGGACATATTATTAAAATCTTTTTTAAGTTAAGACCATAATGGGGATTCCACCACATCGTTATCAACTTAAGAAATTAAATGTACCTCGAATCTCCCTATACGTCGCTCAAAAAGGCAGATGTAGTGTAACTGGGGAGAAACTTCTACCCTGTGGGACATCCATTGTTGTCACAAGCAATTATGGAATGAAACAAAGGACAATAGCTACAAAAACCTTACAATTGTTAAATCGAGTATTTACAGACTAATTCAGGCAACCAAAGTTGAAATCATTAACCAACTACTCTTTGAGCTACAACTTAACGAGGAACAGTTAAACAAACTCAACAAATTGCGAAAACTAGTTAAAAACGAGGAAATCTGTATGAAATCACAAACTGAAGTGGAAACAAATAACAAAAAACTAGTGTTGTTTACTTAGAACTTATCATTATTGGGTGAGAAGAAAACTACAATATAGATGAAGCGCGGTATGCTATGAAAGTGGCACGTACTGTGCGGATCGGGGGAAAAGTTAGAAATAATCTCAAAGACTTACCTATCGACAATCATGCAGTTATGCAAGAGCAAAATTACTGGAAAGGTCAAAAACAGAAGTTTCGAAAAGAATATAAAAAGTTATTTATTTCATTAGAACCACATTTTTTTGAAAGACTGGAAGAGTTCGCATTGTATAACGAAAATCTAAATCAAACCGCATCGGAGTTAGTAATAGAGGGCTTAGACTATATCTATAAAGAGGGTATACCTGTAATGTAATCTCATGCTTTTCAGCATTTTGTAAAAATTGAAATATCACCATTTCAACAAAAACTCTTACAACAATTAGCGCTCAAACGAGGATGTTCAACAAGAAAAATGGCATATCCAGTATTAAAATTCATGTTACAGACAAAGTAAAAGAATCCAACGTTTAACGAAGGATTCTTTTACCTGGTGTTCGTTGACAAATAGCTTCACCAAAGGAATTGAGTCTAGCCACTCAATTCCTTTTTTATGTTATAAAAAAGTGTGTAATTTGTCAAAAAGCATTTGCTATAGAATAACAAATGCTTTTTGTTGAACTTGAATTGATCACTTTCAGAAAGTATTTATATTGTTTGCCTTTTTCTCTTGAAAAATTATACCCTCAATCACTAATTTTACCATAAAATATAGAAAATGTAGCGTTTTAATATAGAAAAACTTATTGGTTTTATATGGATTTTTTCTTTATAATAATGAAAGGTAGTTCCCGATTATAGATAGGCTCGCATGCTTTTCTTGTATGAGAGCCTATCTATATAAAAAGATTGGATATTTATGAGTTTTGCAACACCCTCAGTAGTAATATCGTAAAAAATTATTGTAAAATATTTTTAGAGTAGATTAATTTATGTAGCAACACTTAATGATCAATGGAGGTATTAAATGAGAGATTTTTTTGAGGATAAATACTTAGATATAGAGCTACAAAGAGAACTGGTAAGTTTAATAAGTGAAATTAGTGAATACAAAGGAAAAATATCCGCTTATCAAGACAGAAACCCTGATATATTCAATAATTTGGAGAAAACTATCCCCCTTCATTACATAAAAAACTTTAATACTGTTTTTATGGATGTAAACGTTCCGAATAAAAGGTTAAAAGAACTGATTTTGAACGAAATGTTACCCAAAACAATAGAAGAAGATGCCGTATATTGTTATTATCAAGCAATGTCTCTTGTGCAAAAAAAGTTCCATAATCTACCCGTTAACTCAGAGACAATACAAGAATTACATTTTCAATTAATCCATTATATTACTTCTGACTGTGCAATGTGGCGTAAAAAACAATTTATTGTCCCAGGTGTTCCTGAATATGGGATGCATTCCAGTAGCTATCGTCCAGTAGCTCGGGAACTTATCCCCCAATCTGTAAAACAATTATGTGAGCAATATAATACATTAGTGAAGAATAAGGATTTTCATTCACTTATATTAATAGCTCAATTTATATTGAATTTTTATTGTATTCTCCCTTTTGACCAGGGAAATCGAAGACTCGCATTCATATTGATACAATTACTATTAATGAAGACTGAACATACATTTATAAAGTATGTATGTTTAGATAAATATATAAAGAAACATGAATCAAAATACTATGATTCAATCTTTAAATCTTCAGTTAATTGGTACTGTCGTGGGCACAATATCAGTTTTTGGATAAAAATATTCTTAACAATTATATTAGAAGCATATCAGGATTTGCATCTAACAGTTCAGGATTCTATATGTAGGGATACTAAAATTGAGCGAATTAAAAATTATATAATTAGGCAAAAAAAACCTTTTACTAAAGAAAATATTCGTGACGTTTATCCAGATATTGCCGAAAGTACAATCAGTAAAGCATTAGCTTCCTTCCAGTCTCTTGGTCTTATAAAGCTAGCTTCACGAGGAAGAAATGCTCAATGGACACGGGTTTAATTCCTTTTTTTACGATTATCAAAAATTTATCGGCCAAAGAAAAATGTAATTCATTTATGACCATATAGGTCAAAGGAGGCTTAAATCCTGAGTAATAGATCACTTTCAGAAAAGAAAATGAGAAAAATCACAGATAGGATATTTGAAAGGTAATACAATTCAAGAAAGATAATTTTGTGATAGCCGTTGGCTATTACTTTTGTTTTTTTAGTTATCGAGGTGTATCTGAGGTCCTCAAAGAATCTGAAGATTTCATATTCATCCAAAAACGATTATACGTTGGGTCCATGAATATGGTAATTTGATCTATCAAATCTGGAAGAAGAAAAATAGAAAGGTTCAATCATTCTAGAAATTAGATGCGATTTATATAAAAGTGAAAGGAAAATGTTGTTATTTATATCGTAAAATCTTTAATAATGGATGTACATTGGATATTCAACTTCAAAAAACTAGAGATCATCAGACAGCCTATGCCTTTATGAAAAGATTGGTGAAGGCTTTTGGAGAGTCAACGGTTCTCAAAACAGACAAGGCCCCAGCACTACTTTGCGCATTTAACAAATTAAAAGTACAAGGTTTTTATAAACAACTCATTGTACAGTCAAACATTTGAACAATCTCGCCGAACAAGACTATAGACATGTAAAAAGACGTTGAAACCGTTCATACTCTATATACACGAAAACGAAGTTTGCAACAACCAAACTTCGTTTTTTTCGACGTATAATGAACTATATCAATTACTAACGATTGTTTGAACTACTCACCACTTAACGTCCTTACGGACTTTTTGAAGTGGGAGATTCCTGCGAACACCGATGTATCCACCGGTTATCTTAGCAGGCTCTACCCGTAGTCCCTACGGTGAGAACATAAGTATCTTGTACGTTAACGCACCACACTCCCTACTTTAGCTTGGTTTTCGCAACTTCGGCAAGCATGGGGCGATAGAACGTTGAAGATTTTACGGTTGCAACGTTTTTCTGCAATCAACCTCATATCTTCAGTTTTCGAAGAGCAATCTGTACAAGTAAATGATAGCAAACATGTTGGCTTATGCCAACCGACATTCATCTCCCACCTAAAATTGGTGTTTCACACCTTCACATTTTTGAGGAAGGAGTCTTCTGTCGGAAAACGATAAAAAAGAAGAATCCAATTTAGGTTCTTCTTCCATACAAAAGCAGACCATTTACTGAATATTGACTATTTTATCCCCCATCTTTCGTTTCCTGGATTGCTTCAATTACATTGTATGGTTCTGGTGCAAAAATTTTAATAGATGTGTAAGTAATCTCTAAAACTTCAACATACTGACACTATTACTCAAAAAAAGATATTTGATTGGTCTGGAAAAGAAACGCGCATTCAAATATATGCATTATCAGCTGATAATATTTTGTTAACGATACAATCCCAATTCTCACAATTTGGTAAAGATGATGAAGAAACGGTTTTATCCATTTCTAATGCAACAATTCCATTAGGATTATATACGCCTTATTCTCTATTATTTTTGTTGTTTATTTACAAATTGATAAAAATTTCTGCGTATTGTTTTTTTAGCTTCTTAAATTATTTTCATTCTCGATATCAATATTAGATAGTATCAAATTGGTATCATCTTTTGACAATTTTATTTTACTTTTAGACCTCACCATACCATTTCGGGAAAATTGTACGCTAAGGATTACAAACCTTTATCATTACAGTGTTTTTTTTAGATGAGTATATGTTCATAAAGATAAAATACTAAGTTTAATTGAACACTGATTTATATACATACTTTATGAACACGATTATAGCTAAAAAACGTTGATATTATTGAGTTTTATCGCCTGTCCATAAACATGGATTTTCTGGACAGATATCTCTTAATGTACAGAAAACGCTTAAAATGTGTCCAAGTGTACAATTTTCCCAATATGGCATGGGGTACAAGCTTAGATACGAGTAAAAATCGGTCAAAGGTTAAATTTTATTCCCCAACATAATTTAAGAGTATTTATTTTTACATTTTGGAAAGATAAGCACATTCAAAATCATTATAGAATTTATGACAATTAACGATGGATTTCTTAATTCATATATATCTTTTTATTATAAATATGACATTACCAAAAAAAAAATATATATTTCAAATGGCATATATATAACAAAACATAAAAAAACTAGTCACTATTATCTTATAGTGGGTGATTAATCATAAAATTGCGTATTTTCTGACGTTTATATATTCTAATAGGGGGTATCTTTTTCCATCCCCCGATAAAGGAGAATAAGAAAGAATCTAGTCAATATCTATTGCTATTTCCTTTATAAAAATAGTAATTGTAACAGACTTAATCTAGAATCTCTCTTTAAAAAATAAGAAAAGGAGGAGTTCAAGTGAAAAAAACTTTAGTTACAGGATTAATGGTTACAGCAATATTAGCAAGTCCTTCCAACTATGTAAGTGTTTACGCGGAGAAGGTGCAGTCTAAATCAGAGTCAACATATGTACAAAATGTCAAAAATGCGAATACATTATCACATTCGATTAGAACGTTAGGTTCACAATCACCTTTAGCACAAGCATATGGATTAATTATTTTACAGCAACCAACCATTAAAGGGACTGGTATGAGCAGTTTAACGAATCACCAAGAATTTGTAAAAAATCATGTTCGCGAATGGTTAGATGAATATAATCCTAAGTTAGTTGATTTAAATCAAGATATGCAGCGTTTTAGTACAAGATTCAATGGTTATTATGGTACATTATATGATTTAGCGGGAACGGTAAATACAGATGCGGAAACAAAAGTGAGTTTTGTAAATGCTTTTAATAGACTACAACAGGACGTACAAACTATCCAAGATAGTATGAACCAAACCTTATTGCAGCTAAATCGTTTTAATGATTTATTGCTTCAAGATAACAAAGGGTTTTCTGAAAAAGCAAAAATAGCAATTCAATCCTTAGAGGGGTCAGATGGAACTGTTACACAGCTAAGAGCTGATATTAAAAGACTTCAAGAAGAGATACTGGTAGAACTCGCAAAAATTTTAAATAGACCAAATGAAATTCGTAACGGCGTTATAAATATTGGGAAGCAAGTCTTTACGATTGCGGGCGGAGCAGCTCAGACTCAAACTATAGATTTTATCTCTATTTCATCTCTTGGTGGTGGAATTTTAGATCTTTTCGACAGCCAAACAGCTGCTTCTGCTAGGATTATTGAGCAGAAACAAAAAGAATTACTACCACTAATTCAGCAGTTAGCAGAAACCCAAATTCAAGTGACTGAAATGACTTTTATTGAGGATCAAATGAATGGGTTTACTGAGATGATTAAGAGGCAAATTACTACTTTTGAATATTTGATGAATGATTGGAAAGCGCTAAATGATACAATGATCCAAATCCAACTCAATCTGAGTGCAGGGGCACACATGGATAGTCTTGGATTGCAAAATCAATTAATTCAGCTCAAAGAATTCAGTGATGAACTGTATTTGCAAACAAAAAAGTTTGAAAATTTCATTTCAAATGTAACAATAAATTAAGTTTAAGCAAAGAGTGAAATATGATTATACTGAAAGTTAAAGGAGAAGAAAAAAATGACAAAAAAGCCTTATAAAGTAATGGCTTTATCCGCATTAATAACGGTAATGGCAGCAGGTAGTATCATGCCAACATATGCTTCTGCAGCGGAAAGCACGGCAAAATCAACTCCTATTCACGCTAAAACAGGTACAACGGGCGATTACCCGGATTATTCATTAGGACCAGAGGGTCTTAAAGAGGCAATAACAAATACAGGGTCAAATGCTTTAGTAATGGACCTTTATGCTTTAACAATCATTAAACAAGCAAATGCTGATTTCAATGGGCTCAATTCAATTGATACATCTTTACGAACGAAAATAATTAATGATCAAAATATTGCCAGAATAAATGCAGGGCAATGGTTAGATAAACTTAAACCGCAAATGATTTCAACGAATCAAAATATTATTAATTATAATACTAAATTTCAAAATTACTATGATACGTTAATAACAGCTGTAAACAATAAGGACAAGGAAACATTATCAAATGGACTTACAAGGCTAAATAATGATGTTGTAGCAAATAAGGCGGAAGTGGACGAATTATTAGGAGAACTGCGAGAATTCCGAAAGAAAATGGCAACAGATACGCAAAACTTTAAACAAGATGCAACTCAAATAACGTCTATTTTAGCAAGTCAAGATGCTGGAATTCCGCTGTTGCAAAATCAACTCACAACGTATCATGCTACAATTGCTGAATATAATAAACTGCTTATTGCCTCAGCAGTTGCAACGGCTTTAGGCCCACTTGCTATTATAGGCGGAGCAGTTCTAATTGGTACTGGTTTAGGAGCTAAACTAGGAGTGGTGTTCATTGTAGGTGGTTTAGGAGCAACAGCAGGTGGTATAGCGGGAATTGTTATAGCAAAGCAAGAGATGGATAAGGCTCAGGAAGAGATTAAGAATATAACAGGACAAATAACCCAGGCTCAATTAGAAGTAGCTGGTTTAACCAATCTAAAAGAGCAAACTGAATCCTTAACAGAGACTATTGATATAGCAATTACTGCACTACAAAATCTTTCAACCAAATGGGATGTAGTTGGATCAAAATATAAATCTTTACTTAAAAATATTGCAGTTATGGACCCTAACGATCTATTTTTCATAAAAGAGGATCTCGATGTGGCTAAAGATAGTTGGAAAGAAGTTAGAGATACTGCTGCAAATCTTTATGAAACCGATATTAAATTAGTAGATACAAAATAATCAATTGATTTTATGTGATAAGGGTTTCCTGTTCAAACTTGAGCAGGGAACTTCCTCACTGCTCACTAAAAGATACGAATTCTTAAAAAGCGTAGGTGGGATAATATGAATAAGAAATTGTACAAGAAATTCCTATTATCAATGATGATTGCTGGAATGGTAACAAGTAATATAGTACCACTTCATACTTTCGCGGCAGAACAAAAAGTCCATACAACTATATCGCAAGAAACCATTCATAATTATTCACTTGGTCCTGAGGGCTTTCAAGATGTACTAGCACCAGCAATGTCTAATGTACTTGTTATGGATTCATATGCCAAAACAATACGCAATCAACAAGAGACAGACCTTAGTGGTATAAGTTCTCTTAATAGTTATTTACGAGCAAACATGTTGAAGCACCAGGACGATGCAAAAAAAAACGCGACCTATTGGTTAGATAATCTTAAACCACGTATTATGAATACGAATCAAAACATTGTAAATTATAATGATACATTTCAAACACACTATAGTATTTTACTAGATGCAATAGATCAAAAAGATACTGAAAAATTGAAAACTGAGCTCGAAAAATTGTATCAAAGTATATTGACTAATAAAAGTGAAGTTAACGAGCTATTGGAACAGCTGAAAACATTCCGAAATAAAATGACAGCAGATACGCAAAACTTTAAACAAGATACAAATCAATTAACGACTATTTTAGCTAGTACAACTGCAGGTATTCCGTATTTAGAACAGCGAATTAATGGGTATAATGAGTCTATCAAAAAAAGCAATGATCAAATTATTGCAGGTTCAGTACTTTGCGCGACGTTAATAACGTGTATCATTGGTGGACCGCTGATCGCAACAGCAAAAAGTAATATTGCATCTGCTGAGCGAGAAATAGAAATTTTAAAAGCACAAATTTCTGGGGCACAAGCAGAAATAGCTATTATAACTGATGCAAAAAATAAGACTACGAATATGGCGGAAACAATTGACACAGCTATTACTTCTATACAGAAAATGTCTAATAGTTGGGATACTGTAGCAGCAAAATATAATAATTTAGTAAAAAATATCACATTCATTACCCCAGAAGAATTTGCTTTTATAAAAGCAGATCTTAATACAGCAAAAGATAGCTGGCAAGATCTTAAGAATTATGCTGATAAATTATATGAATCGGTGAAAATTGCGGAGAAAGAAGAGCAGGATCTTATGGATCGACTTCGTCCGTCAAGTGTTCAATATTTCTACAAACCGATACACAATGCCTATACATTTGAAATAAAAACGGGAGCAAATGCACCAAATGCGTCCTATAAAGTTATGAATTTAACAAAACGGACTACTCATAATATGTGGAGCGGAGGACCAAATGCAAGCATGTGGATTGACCAGCTTCCATTAAACTTAAAAGACCAATATGCAGTAATAGCAACGGTCAATGGAATGGATTATGTCATATATAAAGAAGTAGGAGAAAACATTCCTGGAGCTAATTTGAATGGTACCTATCAACTATTTTCTGCGTTAAATAATAGTAGCGTTATAGATATGGATCGATCAACGAATAATGTTACCTTATGGAGCAATAACGGCGGTAATCATCAAAAATGGAAGTTAGTATATGATTCAAATAAAAAGGCCTATCAAATTAAAAGTGTAACAAATGGAAATTTAATATTAGCTTGGAATGACTATCAAGGTTCTAGCAATGTTTTTGCTACACCTAACCAATACTATGAAGAGCATTATTGGATAGTTGAAGATGCAGGAAATGGATATTTTTATTTAAAAAATAAGAAAAACTCTAGGTATTTAGATGTAACTGGTTCTGGTACTAGAGATGGAACAAATGTTATAGTATATCCATTTACAGCTAGTAATAATCAAAAATTTAAATTACAGAGACTAAATTAAATTATAAGATTCTGGTAGAAAAAAATTTCATCTTGAATTTCAATTGTTGTAAAATCGGGCATCTCTCCCGCTTCGGAAAGATGCCTCTTTTCTATTCTAACGAATGTTGGGGTACAGCCGCATGCCCATCAACTTAAGAATTTTTAAAAAAGGCGTTATTCTTTCTTAATAATATAAATGAGAAAGGGTGTCGTTTTTTAGGTTCTGTTGCAAAAATAGTGGGATATGAAAGAAGGGTAAAAGATTCCTAGCGGTATTGAACGTTATGCTGTTAAACCAAAAAGTTCATTGATAAGATATATCTGCCTTTGGACAGACTTCTCCCCTTGGAGAGTTTGTCCTTTTTTGACCATATTTGTGAAATTACCAATGTTTCAAGATCTGCTTTATATAGAATACTACAAGACAAAACATAATAAAAAATACCCGCCCAAATTGGAAATTTTCAGATGTGGCGGGTTATTCTTTGAATCGTTTCTGTACCCCAGTTTAACATTTTGTATGTTTTGTAAAACTATTTTTCTTTTGGAAGTACAATTCTTTTATACAATTGAACTGTAATCAAGTAGTAAATTAAGTAAATCACTACGAAAATGACAAGTGGCAACCAAATTCGGAAATACGGATCAATCAAAAGCGGACCGAACATGTTCATACCAACTAATATATGAGCAATACCCACAATTGCCGGTACTAAGAATATGAAGAATAACTCTTTATAAATCGATTGTGTTAATAACCCCCGGCGGACACCGATTTTACGAAGCATTTGATAACGTTTTCTGTCTTTCGATGCGCCAGATAGAATTTTAAACATTAGGCAACTTGCCATCATTGCTAAGAACGCAATTCCAACGAAGAAGCCCATAAACATGAATCCACTGGCCATACCATGACTCTGATTATACATTTGATACGTACTACCTAATTTTTCTGCTTTCACATTTTTATATTTCGCTACCTGTAGTTCATCAAGTTTTTTCCATTCTTTTAAATGCGCTCCAAAATCATCTGTTTTCCCAATAAACACAGTATTTTCTTTATCCTTCATACTATCGTATATGTTTGGGTCTATAATTTTTATTTCATGATCAGGATACATATAAGTTGGCTGGATTGTGAAGAAAGCTTCTTTCCATTGTTTTGTTTTCGTATCATCGTTATACAGTTTATACAGTTGTTTTGGCAATGTAAATGCATCCTTAGGAAATTCCTCTGAAACTTTCATCTTCTTCCTATTTTCACTATCTTGTGCTAAAGGACGATTTTTCTCTACATCTTCTTTTATATAATACACATACTGATCATCTACTTTGTAGCGATATTCAAACTTCTCTTGAAATAAGATGCCACTCAAAATTTTCTTTTCTTCCGCTGTTGGATTATGAACGACTGAATCGTAAACTTTTTCTTTATCAGTCGTCTTTAGAACGTTATTTTTAAATGCCATACCACACGCAATTCCACCAGCGCCAAGAGCCACTAGGATTGCTACCGTTGCAAGCACCCGTGTTAGGCTATTAATTCGGAAATTCAATTGTGCAAAAGTAAAAGCATTCAGCCCTTTTTCACGACATTTTTTATTACTCTTTATCTTGTTAAGCATAACTGGGAGAAGTGATCCAAATAACATGTAAGTACCGACTGTTGCTGTGATTAATCCAATACCCATGAATTTAGGTACGGTTAATAGCTCTTTTTCCTGTAAATGTGCTATATGGATCAGTGATGCATACCCAATACCTAGCAAAATCAGACCAAGGAATGCAACTACACCTGTCATTTTTCCTTTTACAGCGATACGCTCTGTTTTTGCATCTGCATGTACAAGTTGTAATACAGAAATACGAGATAATTTCATACTATTCATGATTGCTGATACTATAAATAGTGCAAAGAAAAAGAGGCAAGTAACAGTCATAGATGGAATATAAAATGCTTTATAATCTTCACCAGAGAATTCCAACTGCTTCATTAATAACTGACCAATACCTTCTGCAAGCCCTACACCAACTGCGATTCCGATTGCAAGAGATGCGGCACCTATTACGATTGTTTCGATAAACATAAGTGAGGTAACTTTATGCTTTTTTGCCCCTAACATCATGTACATACCAAATTCTTTTTGGCGAAGAGATAATAAGAAAGAATTTGCATATAAAATATAGAAAAACGTTACAATCGCTAATAAAAAGGAACCGATTTGGAATGCACTTGCAACCGTATCAGCATGTGGATTGGATTCAAGGAACGCTTTATTTAGTGATAACGTTTGAAACATTTAAAAAGTTGAAATAGAGACAATAAGACCAACAAGTAAAACAATGTAATCTTGCAACTTACTTTTTAGGCCTGACATAGAAAGCTTAAATAACATGATTGAACTTCCTTCCTTACGCTTTTTGTGTGCCTAAGTTTGCAAGCACGTCTAAAATTTCTTTATAGAATTCTTCACGGGTACCACCACGATGAATTTCTTTATATAACTCACCATCTTGAATGAATAAAATACGCTGACAGTAACTTGCGCTGTAAGGATCATGCGTAACCATCATAATTGATACACCTTGCACTTTGTTTAAGCTTGTCATGGCATCAAGTAAACTCGTTGCATTTTTAGAATCAAGAGCTCCTGTTGGCTCGTCCCCTAAAATAATTGCTGGTTCATGAACTAACGCGCGCGCTGCTGCTGAACGTTGCTTCTGTCCACCAGATACTTCAGATGGATACTTTTGAAGTATTGCTGAAATGCCTAACATATCAGCTACTTTTTCTACTTTCTGTCCAATATTTCGTGATGAAACACCTTGAAGGGAAAGTGGAAGAGCGATGTTTTCGTAAATAGATAAGTTCTCCAATAAGTTAAAGTCTTGGAAAATGAATCCTAACTTTTGTGAACGGAAATCAGAAAGTTCACCTTGTTTCATTTTCGTAATATCTGTTCCTGCAATTTCAACAACGCCGCCCGTTGCTTTATCTAACGTTGAAATTACATTTAATAATGTCGTTTTACCAGAACCAGATGGTCCCATAATTCCGACAAACTCACCCTCTTGAATTGAGAATGAAACACCTTTTAACGCGTGTGATTGGTTCTCACCTTTTTTACCGTACACTTTTTGGACGTTTTTCACGTCTACAACTGGTTTCGTCATATATATCCTCCTACGTTTGTTTTTTCATTTCTTTAAAATAAGTTGCTATTCATATTTGCTACTAACAAAATAGTCATGTTGCATCTACCTTTTCCATAAGGCTGTCACGATGTATCCAATTGAAAGCTGTAAAAAAAATTTTATTTTTAATTTCTCCACTCACCTCATTACTTTGAATACATACATGATAAACTATGAAAATTAGGAAACACCCTGTAAAATCCTTAAGAATTCTTAAGTTTTATAAAAAAAAGCTTATGGAACCTGTAATTCCATAAGCTAATCTATTTGATTGGATGTTCAACAATAAAGGATATCCAACCTTCTTTATATTCTGCATGTATATTACCATGATGAAGTTCAACAATTCTTTTTGAGATAGCAAGTCCCAGTCCATTTCCTTGATCATTTTTTCTTGCCTTATCACCCCTGAAAAATCTTTCGAAAAATTTATTAGGGTCGCTAACAGGCGGCTTCTCGACTTTATTTGATACTTTCAAAATTGCTTTGTTATCCATTAATTCAAGACATACGGATAATTCGGAAGGTTTCATGCTGTACTTTATCGCATTCATAAACAGATTTTCATATACACGTACCATTTTTTCTACATCCATGAAAATAGGTATTGTTTCTTCCGTTATTGATTTTTGAACACTTAAACTTTCCTTTTCAAATATAGGAATGTATTCTCCAACTATTTGCTCCAACAAACCTGATAAATCAACTTCATTAAGATTTAACTTAGCATCTATGCCTGATAAACGAGTATATTCAAACAGCTCATCAATTAAATATTTCAGTCTCTGTGACTTTGAATAAGTGGTTTCAAGGTATTCCTGTAATTGTGTTTTACTGTTGTATTGCCCTCTTTTTAATAAATCTATATAGCCAATAATAGATGTTAACGGTGTGCGTAAGTCATGAGATACATTGGTTATAAGTTCATTTTTTGTACGTTCTAATCGTCTTTCTTGTTCAAATGTATTTTCCAATTCCTTGGACATATAGTTGATATTTTGAGCAAGTTGGGTCAATTCGTCCTTCCCCTTAATCCCAATTGTCAAACCCAGTTTTCCATTTGCAATATCATTTACATTATCCGAAATGAGCTTCAAATATACTATTTTCTTTCGAACCAATATCAAAAAAATTATTATAAAGTTAAAGATTGCGAACGCGAATAAGAACAACAATGCCAAATTGAATTCAAACATACCAAATTCTTCGTGTTTTACAAAAAATGGATCTATGACGTATACCAAAATGAGGATTGTTAAACCAAATGAAATAAAAAAACTAACTGCAACAGCACCAAGAAGTTTTATAATGATCTTATTTCTGAAACTAACATTCTTCATATTTTATACCCAATTCCCCAAACAGTTTTAATATAAATGGGATGTTTAGAATCTTCTTCAATTTTGTCTCTTATTTTTGTAATATGCACCATGACGGTATTATCTGATTTATAAAAAAACTCTTTCCAAACTGATTCATATATTTTTGCTACACTCAAGACAATCCCTTTGTTACGGGCAAGTAGTTCGAGGATATCAAACTCTTTTGGAGTTAGCCTTGTTTCCTTTCCCCTTACCCATACTTGACGTGTATCTGTATTCACGGTTAAATCACCAATTTCTAGGATGCTTTTATTATGATCTATTGACGTATTGTATTTTTTAAACCTTCTTAATTGCGATTTTACCCTAGCGATTAATTCCAATGGGTTAAACGGTTTTGATAAATAATCGTCTGCACCAGAGGCTAGACCCTGAATTTTGTCTATATCCTCAGATTTTGCAGATAGCATGATGATAGGTATATTGCGGTCTTCCCTAATCTTCATACACGCTTCAATACCATCTATATTTGGCATCATAATATCTAAAATAATCAAATCAAACTCCTTTTCTGCTAACAGTTTTAAAGCTTCCATAGCATCTTCTGCCTTTTGAGTTTTCAGACCTTCATTTTCCAAATAAACAGAGATAAGATTTCTAATCTCTTTATCATCATCGACAATAAGAATTTTTGACTCCATATGATTCCTCCATATTTTGTCTCGTATTAAACAGCTAAAGACATAAGCAGGTGAGACATTTTTATCTTCTCTTTATTGTAAACTTGCAAACTGGAGAAAAGAAATAACATAATAGATATAAGTAATATCGTTCCCCTAATATATTGTTCAATATTTACTGCTGAACCATATATAATTAATAAGTTCCCTTTTTCTTTAAATTTTGCTTTTAGTAAAAAAATAGAATGCCTTATTATTTTCCACTAATAAAATAATTGTCTTGAGATTTCTGTTTTTAATTAATTTTTCTGTGAATACACCTGTACTCAGTCCATATTTGACAATGTAATTTACTTTCTTCAAATCAATTCCTTCAATTATTTTGTCTCCAAGAAACCTTGAACTTGGAATGGCTGCACCAATTGATTTTTAGTGCATTATATACAGAAATAAGAAAGCGAATTGTTTTCATACCTAATCATCCCACAGGTTTGAACTCATAATCATACTCTAGAGTCCAAACCTTAAGAAAAAGGGGCAAAAGTTCTTAAGAATTCTTAAGCTTTCTACAGCATTTTTTCATAAGAATATATGACGACTCTTGAAATGTTAGCGGTATCCCCAATAACACTTACTATTCGTCAATCCGAAGAACAAAAAGAACTTGTAGGAATTCCTACAAGTTCTTTTTTAGATAATGTAAAAAAGTTAAAACAAACTATCTCATAATTTGAATCGGAGTAAACACTATAACCACGGGTTAATTTTATTGTATACCAAATATTAACATATGCACTTTTTATATTTGAAAATTATGTGAATTAAGGAAATAAGATATTGCAATTGGCTGTCAATTCCTAAAAACACCAATTGTTCATTTCGTACAAAACGCTTTAAATCAATATCTATCCCATAATAAGTTATAAAAAATATAGGTATAGGTAAATAGAGAAGAATGGCGCATTCTTCCAGAAAGGAATATATTTATATTTAGGAATAATTAACTATAAGAAAATGACTTTCATATTGTAACTAAATATGATTCTTAAATATATGTAAATGGGGTTTTCTTATCTTTTTTATTTATGTGCTGAAGAAATTAGGTATAGGAAAATTAAACAAATGTTTGTTTATAATATTTCAGCTGTGAATCAATGTTTGAGGTAGGATGATTTACAGTATTCAATTGTCCGCGTAGTTAATTTCTCATTTATTAATACAATTTCTTCTTAACGCTTTTTTCTTCATGTGGTGCTACTCCAGTTAAGAAGGATTTCAAAAGGGGAAATTATCTGAGGAGGATATCATTTTAGAGAATTGATACTTTATAACATAATGTAAGTTTTGATTAAAATGCTAAGGATATTTTTGAATAATAAAAAACGTCCTTCAAAAGAAGAAACGTTTTTTATTATTTTACAAATGTATTACGATATTCATTAATAAAATGATCATTGGGCAATTTACTACTACCTTTGCCAAATAGTTTTTCTCGATAGGTACCTTCTGTATAGTGTGTTTTATAGAGACCGCGTTTTTGTAATTCAGGAACTACTAAGTCAATAAAATCTTGAAAGGTACCTGGGGATATATATTGTACCAAATTAAAACCATCAATGTCTGTTTCTTCAATTAGATATTGCATTTCATTAGCTATTTCTTTGGGTGTACCTATAAGTAACTTAAACCATTTCCCATCTATTTTACTCAAATTCCCAATAATTTCTTTGACACTTAATGTACCTATGTGATCATTAATATTGTATTGAGATAAATCATATCCACTTCCACCAGCATAGTGAGCCATATTTCCTTCTAGGCTCCAATTTTCTTGGAAAGAATTGAATTTTCTGATTGCTTCTTCATATGTTTTTCCAACAATTACACATATTCCTGCGAAAAGTTTAATATTGTTAGGATTTCGACCGTATTTTTCAGCTTTTTCCCTAATGTCTTTTACAACATATTTTAATGTTTCCACATCTTTTCCGCCTAAAAATATGCCTTCTGCATGCTTAGAAGCAAATTCTCTTCCCCTTTCTGACATTCCAGCTTGATAAAGAACAGGTGTACGTTGTGGAGAAGGTTCGCTTAAATGTGGTCCAGGTACATTGAAATATTTCCCAATATGATTAATTTGATGCACTTTATTGGGATCTGTATATATTTTATTTTCTCTATCACGAATAACTGCATCATCTTCCCAACTAATTTCCCATAATTTATAACAAACTTCTAGAAACTCATCAGCTAAATCATATTTTTCATCGTGATTAAGTTTAGTTTCTATGCCAAAGTTTTTTTCTGCACTAGATAAATGTGAAGTAACAATGTTCCAAGCCATTCGACCTTTTGTTAAGTGATCTAGTGTTGACATGCGCCTAGCATATCCATATGGATGCTCGTAAGAAGTTGAAAAAGTTACAGCGAACCCTAAATGTTTTGTTACATTTGCCATAGCTGATATAATCATCAATGGATCGTTAGCTGGAATTTGAACAGCTTCACGAACTGCAGTATCTTTATTCTGTCGATATGTATCATATACACCAACTACATCAGCTAGAAAAAGAGAATCAAACATCCCTTTTTCTAGTAATTGAGCGAGTTCTGTCCAATATTTTAAATCAGTGTAACGATGTCTTTGGTTATCTGGATGAGCCCAAAGCCCGTGAGAAATATGTCCTACACAATTCATTTCAAATGCATTCAAATAGATTTTTTTCTTCATTTTAATAATCCCCTTGATGTGAAAATTCTATTTAAGAAACTATTTTGTTTTCAAGTTGTTCATCTTTTAAACTTATAATTTTTTTATTTAACATCCAAAGATTTGAGACTATTAATAAAATACCAGCTACTGTTAATACACTTTGAACACCAATGATATCACTCAATATACCAGAAAATAAAGCTCCTAATGGAATTGTTCCCCAAGTCATCATCATCATGCTGCCACTAATTTCTCCTCTTATGTGTGAAGGTAAGACTATTTGCTGAATTGTAACACGTGCAATACTTCCGATACTTCTTGAGATGAAGAATAAAATAGTTCCCATTACAAATATGATAATTCCAGGTTCCCCTTTAGCAAAACTTGCTAAAAGTAATCCGCAACTTGGTATTATTGGAGCGAAGACCATAACTTTTATTACACCCAATTTATTAATTAACTTTGGTGCGAGAAAAGATCCAATTATTGCACCAATACCACTTAGTGACATTAATATTCCTGTTAGGGATGTACTGAGATTTAGATCTTTTACTAAGAAAATTACTACAATTGCTGTATACATAGAGATAGCAAAATTTATAGTCCCAGTTGTAAATACTAATGTTCTGAGAATAGTATTTTTAAAAATATATTTTAAATTTTCTATACGTGTACTTTTTTTATTTACAACTTTCTTCTCTTGGATATTTTTGTTTTGTTTTTCTTTAGGACTTTTTATAGTTATTATGGTTATAGAAGAGACAATTAGGCATATGGAAATGCAGAGAAGTGTATATGTCTCTCCTAATATCCCTATACAAATTCCACCTAATGCTGGTCCAATTAAGTTTGCACTTGATCTAGCAAATTGTATTAATCCATTTATGCTTGATAATTCTTTATTTGTATATATATCTGGTATCCATGTTGTCATTGTAGTTTCAATTACTACTAAACATAAACTAAGTAATAGTATTATTATAAAGTAGCTTTCTTTTGTTAAGTTTGCAGATAAAGTTAAATATGAAAATAACCCAAATACTAGTGAATTGATTAGTAGGGTAGTAGTAATTATATACTGTCTATTCCATTTATCTGCAATTAATCCAGAAATATAACCGAATAATAAATAACCCATTGATGCTAATGAAGCAGCAATTGCTATAGAAGAATTATTTAATGCTAATACCTTAATTCCAATTATAGGAATTAAAATCATTAATATTTCAGTAGAAATATATCTTATTGTTTCTTCGGTTCCAATTTGAATGTTTTTAATTTTATTTTGCATTAGAATGCTAATTCCAAATTATTTTCTATAATATTTTCAGGATGTATTTTAGAAAAGAAATCTTCAATATCTTTTAAAGCTATATCTTTTTCAATATTGAATTTTTTCAAAGTAGTATTTACTATCTCCTCTTTTGAATGCCCCTTAAATGCAAGAGTGAAGAAGAGTACTCCTATATCATCTAAAATATGATATACATCTTTTTTTGAATTGTGGAGCATGTTAATTTCTCCCCAAAATCTATAATGTCGCGCAATCCATGCAGGAGAATTCTTTTCAGCTTGTTTTAATAACTCATAAGGTTCTTTAGCTTGATTTAAATATGATTTTATTGTTTCTCTATTAAGTAATGAGTTTATATAATCTGCTACTTCTTTATTTTGTATTTCTATATTCCAGCCTTTAATCTGTTGTGCTATTGGGGAAAACATTGCATCAGCTAAAGAAAAATCTCCGAATAAGAATTGTCCAAGCCAATTTTTTTTCTTTTTACGTTCTAAAGTCTGTTTAAGTAATTGTAAAGTTTCTTCTAATTGTTCTAATGCATCTTCTGGTATTTCTTGTTTATCAACACCTCTAAATGAATTTGAATAGGACATTCCACTCATTAATGGTAATAAGTCTGCATGAATGTGATTACTAAACACACGTATGTCATTTCTTTTTACTATATCATCACTTAATAAAGTAGGAAATTCATTAAAGTTTTCCTCTAAATATTCTGATATAGCAAGACTGTCACATATTACTACATTTGTTTCATCATCTATTAAAATAGGAACCCTTGGCAAATGTTCCACTATACTTCCTTTTAATAGTTGTGTGTTATCAATTTTTAATAACTGGGTAAGCTGGCATCCACAACCTGATGCTGGTTCTTTTGGTAAATCGTAATCGTCTTTAGCGTTTATGGGTATTAATCCACTATCAGTGAATTTAATAGGCCAATCTAATCCCGCTATAATTTCTTGATAAGGTACTTTTTTTTCTTTTAAAATAATTGAAGCACGCATTGACCATGATGAAAATTGTTTATCTCCAATAATTAATGTTAACATGTTTATCCTCCTCTATATTTTATGCGGAACATCCTGATGTTTTTTCTGGTTTAGATTCAAAAAAGTGTGGTAAATGACATCCACCTCGACAACTTTCTAATTGGCTACAGCCAATACATGTTTGTCGTGGATTAAGAACATCTGATACTTTTTTAGTCATTGCACCCCATATGTTTTTAATACCATCGGTAACAGCATCACCAAAGAAGACATTACTATGTGGACAATGTCTTAATTGACCAGTAAAGGATACACTCCCCCAAGTTAATCCGGCTTCACAATGGCCAGATAGTTGTCTTTTTCTTAATGGTAATGTAGGATCATCAATGTTTAGCGGCATATCTTCATTTGAAGTACACATCTTTTGACCACATGGCCATGCAACAATTAAATCTAAATATTGTTTTTGTAAATCATCAATTTTTTGCATTAATGGAAGCATATTTTCTATTGGAACACCGTAGGCGTCATCATTTTTTCCAGTCGGGACATATCTCATTACACTAAAATGTTTTGCTCCATTTTTATATGCATCTTTCATTACCTCAATTGCCCCATTAAAATTACTTTTTACTAAAGTTAATTCAACTACAACTTCGATATTTTCCTTTGCTAGTGTTTCGATAGCTGTGATTGCTTTTTGATAAGCCATTTTGTGGCCT
Organism: Bacillus sp. 17RED48; assembly: GCF_019837545.1. Taxonomy (NCBI): domain Bacteria; kingdom Bacillati; phylum Bacillota; class Bacilli; order Caryophanales; family Bacillaceae; genus Bacillus; species Bacillus sp. 17RED48. Next base: position 244,027 of record NZ_JADAXG010000005.1, on the reverse strand, counting down.
GTTAATGCATTATGAACAGTTTTATCACCATGTAGAGAAATTAAAACTGTTCCTACGTTATATTCTTTAAAGCGTTTAGCTAGTTTAATATCTAAAAAATGACCATTGGTAAAGACAGCTTGATATAGACCAAGTTTTCCCCCATATGCTAGAATTTCTTCAATATCAGGATGTAATAATGTTTCACCACCACTATATCGAACTGTAAAACATCCATTATCATGGCATTCATCTAAAATTTTAAAAATCTTTTCCTTTGGAAGATGTTTTTGTTGTAATGATTTAATTTGTTTTCGGACATCATCATCAGTCAGATTAGGATCAATTTTCCATACGTTATAGCAGAAACCACAGTTCCAATTACATAGAGATGTTACTTCTATTTCTATACGCAAAGGAAATTCAAGTAACTGTTCATGTTTTTTTTCAATGTCCCATTCCCAAATATTTTCTTGATTTGTATTAATACTATATAAAAATTCTTTTAAATCATTTATTAATTCATTTTCAGTGACGTCATATTCTTGTAAAATATAATTTTTAATGTAGTTAATATCGTGATTTTGCTTTATTAGAGATACGACTAAAATCCCTAGATCATTATCAATCCTATGTATAACACCAGTTTTACTATCAAATAACATACCTACATCTTCTCTGAATTTTAAATTTTTAATTTTATCTATAAATGAATTTAATTCATTGGAACTTATATTCATAATGGTTCCCCCTCAAATTTGTATTCATTAAAAAGAGAGCAAGTTCCCCTGCCCTCCTTTTGTTTTTAATTAGTTACATTGTAAAGATGGTGCTTTACCAGATTTTACAGTTGGACGTTTGTATTCTTTTTTAGCCATTATTTTCCCCTCCTTTTTTCATTTTATGTATATATATAAATGATAAGGATTTTCATCCGCATCATTTATAAACAGAAAGTAAAAAGATAAAAAACTGTGAAGTCTAAATAGACTGAAAATTAATCTGTGGTTAATATACATCTTATCTTTAACTAAGTAAAGTGTTTTTGAAAAAAATTACTTTAAAGATAAAAAATTACATTAATAGTCTTAAAAGTATTATATCCATATATAAATGATAATAATTCTCAGGTTAGTTATTTATAATCAGAGAATATAATTCACTACGGATAAAAAACTATTAAATCTAAATAGACTGACAATTTACAGTAATTAATATACACTTTATCTTTAACTAAGTAAAGTGTTTTTGAAAAAAATTACATTAAAAAGTTTTGAAAATATTATATCCATATACAAATGATAATATTTCTCACTCTGATCATTTATAATCAGAGAATATAATTCACCATAAAAAACTGTTAAATCTAAATAGGCTGACAATTTACAGTGATTAATATACACCTTATCTTTAACTAAGTAAAGTGTTTTTGAAAAAAATTACATTAAAAAGTCTTGAAAGTATTATATTCATATATAAATGATAATATTTCTCATCCGAATCATTTATAATCAGAGAATATAATTCACCACGAACAAAAAACTGTCAAATCTAAATAGACTGATAATTCACAGTAATTAATATACACTTTATCTTTAACTAAGTAAAGTGTTTTTGAAAAAAATTACATTAAAAAGTCTTGAAAGTATTATATTCATATATAAATGATAATATTTCTCATTTTAATTATTTATTATCAGAGGATATAATTCACCGTGAATAATATCAAACCAATAATCCCATCTTTTCCAAAGTAGACTATCATATCTGTATAAAAAAGATAATAACCAACCTCTTTTCTGTAGAGAATCTTTGGTATCAGCTGGTTAGCCATTGATTACTTTTGCATAAGGTTCTGGTGCAAAAATAAAACAAAAGAGAATAAAGCACATATATTCCTAACGGGATCGTATCTTATATTACAAGTCCAAACAATTGATGGATGAATTCTTTTTGATTTTGGACAGACTGGTTCCGTAAAGCAATCTGTTCTTTTTTTATCATAGGGGTCACCATACATGCCCATCAACTTAAAAATGAAAACAAAGTGTACTTTCATTTTGTGGAGGTAAAGCATTCCTAAAATAGAAGCATACTCTTAATAATATGCATACCAAATAAACCCTAACGGGTTTCCTTTTTTAAATTATGCAACTTTCTTTTGTTTTTTCAACCCATTATACTCATAAACAACACCCATAATATCAAAAACAGTCTTCTTCTCATATCGATGAGATTTTCTTCCGTTCTTCTGTAGGAGGTGGAACAGGCTGATTAGGATCTTTGTTATTTCTTGGATGTTTTGTTGTATGGCTTGATACAAACTCGATAAGTGATCTTGAATCATTCCAATTGCTTTATATTCACTTAATTCTTGTTTCTTCTTTTGTAAAATTAATTGTCGCATCTTAAACATAGTAGAAGAACATAGAAAAATGGCAATGAGTTTTCCATAAACATGGCATTCTAATCGCTCTTGTTTAATATGTTGCCAATGATGAATTTGAAATAAGGATTTCCAAGTTTTAAAAATGATTTCAATTTGCCAGCGGAGAGAGTAAAAATTATGGATTTGTTCCATCGGAGCAATCTCCCAAGGTGTATTGGTAACATATAGGTTCATGCCAGCTAATCGTTTGCTTTTTTCCGAATATGTAATCCCTTTTTTACTTTCTGTGTACACTTGTTTTTTCATACGCTCACGAAGTTGTTTTTCTGTTAATCGATACATAAACACCCGAGTAAATAGTTTTTTATCCTTTCCAATATAAGCTTCTTTTATTTCATAGGACTGTCCTGGTTTTAAGGTATCCATGATGTGCTCTAAATCAACTTTGATGTACTGAGATTGTTTTTTTATTGTTCCGTTTCGAAAGTATTCAGGAAATTCATTTTTGACATATACCCTATTGTTTAATTTGAGTCGCGATATATAGTACACACCACGTTGATCCATTTGATCTAAATCATCCAGTGAATAATAGCCTAAATCCCGAATACATAGGTCACCAGGGCGTAATGTTGATAAACACTCTGTTCCAAAGGTTTTATCATTATTTTTCCCTGGTTCCACTTGGAAATTTAAAAACTGACCACTATGTAAATCATATTCTAACTGGATTTTTATACCCGCTGTTTGTGCATAACCACCTGATCCAGGATATACATTGGCCAAGTGTTTTGGTACGTGAAAAATGGTTGCATCTAAAATACGAATTCGCTGAAAATAGGTAAGTGAAGCACTTGGAATTGCTGACTTTCCACAAACTTTATTTTTTAATAATGTGGAGAAAATATGTTTCAAAAAGAACACTGCCTTTTTATTAAAGCGCTTATTTAGTCCTTCAGGACTCATAAGAGTTCCTGTTGATGCATGTAGCTGACTACACAATCGGACTAATGAATCACTCGCTACTCGTTGACTAATCCAGACACATATAGTAGCTAAATCATACCCTGAAAATTTACGTTTTCGTTTTACAAAACCTAGCTCTCTAGCGAGATTTTCCAAAAATGAAGGGGTAAGATGTTCATATAATTCTTCAGCAAATAATTGTAATTCGTCAGAAATTGATAGATACATACAAAAACGCCATCCTTTCCTATGATTCTATAGAAAGAATAGCGTATTTTTTGATTTTGGTGCAAAGGTAGTGGAAAAGAAAATATAACATATATATTTCTAGCATAATGGTAGGATAATCCTGGTTCCTCATCATTTCTACTCTTACTTTTTTTCCATTTGATAAAAACACCCATCATATGGATAAAAATTCATCTTAGCTTGATAGTGATCGGGTACCGCTGTTTTGTGCAAGCAACAATCCCTGAAAAATGCAGAAAAAATTCCAGAGGCGCGCAGCTATTTTTTTAAATGTTAATTTTGGTATTTCCAGAAGATAAAGCATTTCGCAAATGATAACTTTCACCTGTGAATGCAATGATATGAGCATAGGTCCCCTTTTAATACTTATAAATAGCTTTCTTAAATGGATTTCATCATATCTATATTTGTAATTTCATAGCCTAACTTTTCATATAATCCACGAGCAACTTTGTTATGACCAAAAACATGAAGTCCAATTTTTTTCATTCCTAATTCTTTAGCAATCACTTCAATTTCTTTCATTGCCTTTTTACCATATCCTAACCCTTGATATTGCTCAAAAATAATAAAGTCATAAATAAAACCTTCCTCATTACTTGTAGGCGATTTTTGCGCAATCCAAATCATTCCAACTAGATTTTGATCATGAAAGATAGAGTATAAATAATTGTACTCCGTTTTTTCACCTTTTGGTAACAGCTGATCAAATTCTATTTTGGACAAGTTAACAGCTTCATCTTCACTCCAATTTCCAGCAGCAACCTTCTCTTTCGCATAATCTTCAATCTCATTCTCATAATAACGCTGAAACGCCTCTTCGGCCATAGGCTTTAGTGTAATCACGTATTTCCCCTCCCGCTATGTTAATTATTCTTTATTTTAAATTTTTAATCTGAGGCGTGCAAGCAACAATCCCTGAAAAATGCAGAAAAAATTCTAGAGGCGCGCAGCTATTTTTTTAAATGTTAATTTTGGTATTTCCAGAAGATAAAGCATTTCGCAAACGATAATTTTCACCTGTGAATGCAATGATATGAGCATGATGGACCAAACGGTCCACCAATGCAGAAGTAAGCCGGTTATCACCAAATAGGGATCACCATACATGCCCATCAACTTAACATTTTGAAGTATCCCCCAAACAAAAAAATTGCACTGTTAAAGGTAAATATAGAGCTAGAATGTAGGTTATTAAGAATTAATAATTATTAAAGTAGAAGATTTTAAGAATGTTTTAACCTGGCTGAATGAAGGTTCGTTTATTTCCCCCTTAAGTTGATGGGCATGGGGTAGCACCAACAAAACGCGAATTTCGTACGCTAAGCAAAATTTCATAAAAAAAAAGTCAGTTTTCTAGACGTGTAAGAGTTATATAGTATTGTAGGTAGAAAACATATCCAGATAATTTAAATCAGCTCATATTAATTTGGTCAATAATCTTTAAGGAAATCCACTCTAAGTAAGTAGGGTAATGAAGAAAAGTCTTGAATTTTATTAAAATATAAAAGGAGTAGAAAAAATTTTCTACTCCAATCTCTTTTGGATAACTTGTATTTTATTCGATTTTAAAAATGTACTTTATACTTTAATATTCAATATCATTAATGCTATGATAAATTCTTTAATAGCTATGACCTATTAATCCTCATAATCTTCAAGTGCGCTTTTCAATTTCCTAGATAAGAACTCATAGAAATCTTTAGCTTCAAGCACGGTCTTCTTACTTACAAAATCCCACGTTACCACTGGACATTCACTATTTACAAGACTTGATGTATCTAGGCAATATACGTATTCACCTACATCCCATATCACAACATAGCTGTTAGGAAGTCCCATTTCACGATACACTCCAGTTTCTGAAAGTATTGGTGAATTATCTCTGTAACCTGCACATGTTAAATCTATTCCGAGTATACCTCCGCCACCGTAATGCTTTAAAAACCAGCGATAGCTATCTGGAAATTTACAATCTAAGCTTTTTTCAAGTTGGTTAATAAATTCATCTTCAACTCCTCCAAAAAAATCTCCTTTTTCCTCCCGTTCGGAAAAAATGTTAGCAATCCATTCCTTCATTTATATTACTCCTTCTTTCATTTTATTTTTGATAATCTTGTGCTCTTTGTTTCCAGTAATAATCACGAAATCTCTCATACTGAGCTGTTAAAACTGGATCATTTCTAAAACTCTCTCCATCCTCAATTGTGCCATGAAGCTGTTTTGTGTATTTCCGATGTTTACTAGCCGGTAATTCAACCATGCTTCCTGGTTCTCGCTGGGTCGTATGGTGCAGTTGAATTTGTGTATCATCCTTGTAAAAAGGGTTCCTCCCTTTTTTCGCCAGTTCTAAATTTGATAAACCTTTCGCTTGCGGGTTTGATGATACATAATTCCAATCAATATCTTTCATCTGATATACACGTCTATCTAAAATACTAGTTTGTTTCAGTACCTTTGCTGTTCCAGTAACTTCAACCGCTTGGTATTTATCACCAAATCTTTCTAGCCATGATAGATCTACCTTTGTGGTAGTTAGTTTTTGGCGCTTAGTAACTTTACTTATAGGGGTAGCGTCAGGATTTTGCGGATTTACAACGTTAAGGTAGAAAACCTTGTCTCAATAGAGTTTAATCTATTGAGACTTAATTGATTTCACGTCAAATAAAGCTTTCTAGTGTCTCGTATGACTTGTCTCAAAAGTCTTATCGTTGTTAAATTTTTCGTTTTTAACGCTGCAAACAGCTTAACGTTGTAAATCCGCATTTTCGGGATGCTACCCCATATAGAGGGAAAATAAGTTTCCCCTCTTTTAATTATAGTACTTAAATAAAAACAAAACCTATTCATATGTTATTGGAGGAACTATTTATTAATACTGAACAATAAATTAGATGCGAAATGTATCAAGTACATTATCTTTTTCTTCTTTATTAATGCCAATGTATCTTAGCGTAATTTGTGGTGTACTTTGATTCAATATTTCTTGTAACATAGCAATATCTTTTGTTTGCTTGTAAAACCAATATCCGAATGTTTTACGCATGGTATGGGTACCTAAAGATTCGACTCCGGCAAAATCACCGGCTTTTTGTAACTGTCGATAGGCTTGTATTTTACTAATAGGTTTATCACCTTTTCGAGAAGGAAATAACCAGGTACTTTTTAGATCCTCAGCGTATGGCAATACTTCCTCAAAAATGGATGTAATATTTATGATACGCTCCTTTTTTGTCTTTCCCTCTTTCACTTTAAATTCTTTCCGTTTTTTTCGCTTTAGTTTTAAAATTTCACTTGTTTCCATTTTAAGTAAATCACTTACACGTAACCCTGTATTAATACCAATTAGAAATAATAAGTAATCACGATCTGAACAATGACGTTTAAGAGACCATTTCATATCTTCGAGCTGTTCTTTGCTTCGAATTGGTTGTACATCAATTAAATGTTGCTTTTTATCCATCTGTTTTTCAATCCCTTTATTTTCAATGATTTGAATGTATACTTTTTTGTCTATTTTTATAATATCAATGAAATTAGATGGAAGTCAATGTTTAAGCGGAAACGAAAGTAAACTTTTGAGTAAAAGTTTACTTTCGGTTTTTTCATCATTTATAGTTCGTTTTGTAATAAATTTCTCAATATAGATATATTTGTTATATATGGTTCTTATATAGAAAATCAACAAAAAATATAATATTATAAAAATTAAGATGGTTTCTGTTATTTGTTTTTCCCTTACGCTAAAGATAAGATCGTATTCCCCGATCTTATCTTTTTTATTTATAAATTCCAACTGGACTGAAGTTTGATTTTGTTTTTTTATTTGAATTTTTCTAAAAAAAGGAATATCCTTCATTATAAGAGATTCTAGGGAGGGCATAATAATGAATACAATCGGTAAAGAAATTCGTGAATTTAGAAAGACATATAACCTAACTCGAAAAGAGCTATGTAAAGGAATATGCCCAGTATCCCATTTAAGTTTTATAGAAAATAATAAAGTAGAAGCAAAACCCGAAGTAAAACAATTACTTTTAGAGCGAATAGAGGAATTTAAGTCTAATCCTGAAATTAAGAATGATACGGTTTCGAATGAAAATATAGGAAATTTCTTTTTTAATGAACGATTAAAACATGGAATAAAACAAGAAACTTTGTGTTATGGCATATGTACGGTATCTTATTTAAGTAAAATTGAAAATAAGAAACTTGTTCCAAGTTGGAATATCAAAAAATTGTTATATAAGAGATTAGAAGAAATCAAAAACAATACATTAACAGTAGATTTAGAAATACTTGAATTAGAAAAGTTATATGATACTATGATTTCATTTTTTGATAAGGAAAAAATGAATGATGCTAAAAAGATGTTAAATCGAGGGTTACGAACTACAAAAAATAAATACCCTAAACTATATTGTTTATTTTCCTATCAAAATCATTTATATTTTGACCAAACGAATTTTAAAAATTTTCTTAAAAAAAAGCCATTCCTTTTTTCAAAAATGAAAAAGATACTAAACAATTATCCATATCTTATATTGACTTAGCAACCTGTTATCAAAAGGAAAATCAATTTGAAAAAGCTTGTTTATATTACCAAAAAGGCATCTCTTGTATAAGGATAGTTAAAAGTTTAAATATCATATCATCTCATAAAAATGTTCAGTTACAATTTTCATAAAATGACTATTTTTCATATAGCAATTGTGGTTATAGCTGTTTTGTAAATCAGTTGTTGTTCTCCATGCATTTATATAAACAACAATTTCTTATAACAATACTATCAAAACAAAGAAATCCACTTGTTGAGGATTTCTTTGTTTTGTTTTTAATTACGGTACGTGAAATTATTATAAGCTGTATTAAAAAGCCCCCATATATTTTACACCTATGAGAGCTACCTAAGGGTATTTAGACTTTCGACCCCATTTTATACGCTTCATTTAAAGAACTTTGCAACAAAACACTATATTTCCTATTAATATAGTTAATCCAATCGAGCAAGCCGAAAAAAAATTTTGAAGTATGCATACTCATTTTCTAATTAGATTAATATAAAAGGAATAGAAACGTTATAATATTTTTTAGTTTGAAAGAGCGTAGAATTTTACTTTAAATGTACCGTTAGAAGTATATCCACTAGGAGGACCTGAGATATACAAATTCTTTCTATCATCTCCTGAAGGGATCGTTAGAATAGAACCATCTCTAACATTTGACCAAATTATAGGGTCTGTACCTGATTTATCTCTTGAGATTTTAAATGACAAAGAGGTAGCACCTGCTCCTTCTAAAACAACTCGTACTTTGGTACCTGCCGCGAGATGTTCAAGTGAAAAATTATTACTTGATCTACTGCTTTGACCAGGCTGTGCCTTATAGAGTGACTCCACTTCTCTTGTTAAAGTCCCTGTTACATTAGACAATTGGAATGTTTGATTATTACCACCATGGAAATTATATACTGTAACATTTGTTCCATTTGCAGTACCATAACCACTTACATCTAACACTTTGTTTTGATCCTTCTTATTCCTTACATAATAATATCCATTTCCTGCTTCTGTTGGTATCCAATATTGCTCTTCCTTATTTTGATTAGATGTAGCAACTACATTATTAGAACCATTAAGATCATTCCAAGCTAATACTAAATTTTGATTTGCTATATTTTTAATTTGGTATGCTGATTTATTTGAATCATATACTAGCTTCCATTTTTGATTATTAGCGTTGCCATTTTGCCACAATTGAACATTTCCATCTGCTTGATTTAAGTCAACGACACTACTATTATTTAAAATAGAAACTATTTGATAAGTACCACCATCTTCCAGTTCCGGTGCATAAGGGTCAAAGTTAATGGGTGGCTTTGCGTTAGCAAGGGCTTTTTCAAATCTTCCACCTTTGATCTCAAGTGTTGCATCTCCAAAGTTCGTAGTCATTAGTTTTTCACGAATATTTGGGCTTGGATAGCCATTCCAACCAACCATTGGTAGTTGGAGCCACTGGTGATAATAGTTTTCTGGCGGCTCGTCATTGCTATTAGCCAGGCGAAAAGCATGTGTCGAGCCGCCGTCCTTATGGTATACAATTTTCGGGTGGTTTCCATCGAATCTAACGTTTGAGCGAGGGTTAGTGTACCAATTACCATGTGCTGAATAAGTTACATATTGAACCTGACTATCTTTAACCCAAACTATTGTGTGTTCCCAGTCATGTCGATGTCCAAGCGCACCAGGGCCCGAAGTTGATTGATCTTTCTCAAAGTAACTCGCATACATAATGGCAGTCCAACCATTATTTGATTTGGCCCGAGAATAAGTGTTTGAATTTTCCAGTCGGTTAACATCTCTACAGACACTTTCCGGGGAACCGCCCAAACTTAGGCCAGGGTTAGTCGTGCCATCTGGAGAAATTGCTGCAGTCGCATAACACCCGTCTGTGTCGTAGTCATACACAGGAGCATAATCTAACTCTATCTTTGACGCATTTTGTGGAAGTGCCTTGATTACATCCCCATATGCTTTTGGGGTAGAAAGAAAACTCTTATCAAATTCTCCACCTAAGTTGAATGCAAATGTACTCAATACTATTAACGCAGTCATTACTATTTTTGATATTAATTTCATGTTCCCCCTCCTAGTTATATAAATAACATACATCGTAAAGGTCAACCTGTGTCTAAACGTAAAAATCCTCAAAATAGCGTGGTGACCCCTAAATATATATCATAAAGTTTATTTTATCCCATTTGCATTTCTTTTTTATTGAGAAATACAATTCAAATCAGTGTTATATTCAGAAATAGATAAAGCACTATTTCGAAGGCCTTCTATTATTCTAATTTTTATTTAAGAGTTCTCTTTTGCTTATATATAATAAAAAAGAATCCTTATTATAAGGATTCTGCAACATCCCAAACAATGCAGTATCCATTAAGCGGATTATTTAGGCAAAAAATTAAATGTAGACTATTGTTTAAGTATTTTATTTTTTATTAAACATTACGGTACGTGAAATTTTGTATTTCCCTTATTAAAAAAGCCCCCCTAGATCTTACACCTATGAGAGCTACCTAAGGGTATTTAGACTTTTGACTTCATTCTATTGTAACAGGCTCTCAACAATTTGTAATTTGTCTTCCATTTTTCAGCCCTTCTTTCAATGATTATTAATAGGGTGCTTTTGCCCATCCTCCGAAAATGCGGATTTACACCGAAAAATATTTTGCTACATTTACAATTCTTATTTAAAGTAAAGTACTAATAAAGTTAATCCTATTGACATAAGGCTTTCTATCTTACCGTACAATTTTCTTTTTTTAATCGTGTCAGGCCTTGAAGAGATTGGTATGCCCGCTAGAAACAAGATACATGCAAAAATGGGTCAAAGGCCATATTTTATGTCTATCAGTTATTTTCAGTTGAAAATAACCCCCTCGCGATAAATAAAAAGGAAAGAGATTGATAAAGAGCCTCTTCCTTTTTGCATAAAAAAATGGCGTATACACTTGCCTTAAATGGTTCAGATGCATTTTTAGGATTCGCAATATACAATGATCTCGCGGATATTACACTTGTTCTATTACCGCTTAATACATCGTGAAAAACAATGTGATCTGTACCAGCAGATACATCTTTCATAACATTAAAACTAATAAAATCTGGATCTCCTCCACCCTCAATTTCCCACTTTAAATATTTTGTACCTGAAGGAAAGCTCTCCGTACTAAAGTTCCCACTTGAGCGGTTTTTTTTGTCCATCTAAAGGCTTGGGTTGAGATAATACAGTTGCTACTAATTGTTGTGCTTTTGTTTCCATATTACAGTCCCCTTTGCTTAATATATTTTAGTTAGATTACTACCGTAACCTAACTAAAATATTTAACTAATAGAAAAAATAGGTATTGAGAAAATGTAATTTCTTAGGCATCTGAAATTTGTTTATTCGTGAATTATGGCATAAACTTGTATTTTAATTTTAGATGGTGTAATTGTTACAATAATACATTTTTAAAAAACCATCGATTCATTAAATACGCTAAGTTGGGTTGCCATACATGTCCATCAATTTATATTGTCTCCATTCTTAAGTTTTGGGGAATGCCATCAGCCCCCTATGTCAGTGGATTCCATAATGCCAAAGCGAATATCCAATTTGGGTCACCATTTCCTTGATGATTTTGAATAGCTTCATACACTTTCCCTTGATGTTCTACTTTATCTCCCTTTGTATACGCCTTCTTTGGATCCCATTTCTCATAAGATGTATTTTGATCTTTTGTTTTTACCGGAAGAATGTTACTTTGAATTGATGTATTTCCAGCTGCATCTACGGCCTTCACTGCATATTTATATTCCTTATTAACTGTTAAGTTTTGATCAGTAAACGTCGTTCCTTTTACCGTTTGAATCAATTGTCCATCACGTAATACCTGATATTCTTTTACACCTACATTATCTGTAGAAGGATTCCATTTTAGCTCTATACTGTTAGAAGTAAGGTTGCTTGCATATAATCCTTGTGGCTGTGTGGGAGCTTCCGTATCTGGTTTCGGATTAACAATTTGATTTACTTTCTTCAATCCATCCTTTGTAACTTCATAAATTGCTTTTTTATCAAAGTTTTCACGTTTATTATTCTCTAAATTTATTAATGTTGCCCTCTCTCTGCCTTCTAGATGTGTAAGTTCAATAAAATCGCCGATCTTTACTGGAACTTTTTGTGTTTCAGCATTTTGCTGTTTATTCCCATAAACCTCTTTGTTATATACCACTTTACCTGATGTGTTTTGCACTTTAATACTTGCATATGTACTATCAAAGTAGTTATGTGGTACACCTGCTTTTAGATCAATTTGCATTTCTTCTGTTGATTTATTTAAATTTACTTTCGCAAATTCAAAATCGCCAATCCCTTTCAGTGACCATGCAAATTGGTCTCCTTCTAAGATACCATCTCTAATTGGTACATGGTCTTTTATTTGAGTAATAAGATCCATCATCGGTCGCGGTTCATTCGCAAAGACGGAAATGATACTGTTATTTAATTCTTTCCACTCAGCATCTGTTACATTTGGATTTTGTAACATAAGGGAAACGTAATCATTCCATACTAAAAAATTGATTGGTAAAATATTGGTGGATATTTTATAAATTGCAATTTTATTATCTGTTGAAGTCATCGCTTTCGCTAACCAGCGTAATCGCTCTGATTGATCTAGTTTTACTGGGTCACGTTCAGCATTTTCAAATAGTAGCATATACGGCACTTGATTTGTCGGGCTATTATCTGACCAAGGAATAACAGTTGCATCATGACGGCTCGACTGACCCCATCCAGATATATCATATCCTAAATTCCAAGAAGATGGCTTGTTATTCCATATAAGTGCACAATGTCCAGGTTGTCCAACAGGCATAGCTGCCACTCCAAATGCTTGGCTTACTTGCGTACCAAACTTCGAAATATTACCGCATACCCCGCCAAATCTATAAATGGAAGAAAGATTCCAACCTAAACCGTAGAATGCATCATTTCCAGCTTGAATACTAACTCCATCTTTGTTATGGGTTACATAATCAATCAAATATGCACTTTCCCCTACCTTATCTTGGTTTTTAAGTTCTGGATGTTCCGTATTAATCATATTTCTTGCCCAAGTTAAATCTTCTTCTGGTGACCAAGTATTCACTACTAATCTTAAATGCCAAACATCATATGTTCTAAAGCAAGGAAGTAACTCATTATTTTGATCTGCTGATTTATAATGTTGGTACCTTGTTAATGGATTAATAGGTTGATTGTTTGTCCAATATTTTATAGGTTCAGCATGAGCTAACGATGTAGCTACCGCTAATTTCAAATACAACCCTTCGTGAGAATCTGCATCCGCATTCCAGATTGTATTCCATATCTCAAGTGCATTTACAGGATTTTTTCCCGTTGGACTACCACCTTCAAGATAGGTATTCATCACGCTTGTATTTTTCATAGCCCAGCTAAGAAATTTCTGATGGTCAGCATCTTTTTTGGCAAATGCATCCATTGTTGCACCACCTGTTTGTGATATGAATTGCCACTGAGCCAAAGCTGCTGCAAATACTGGGTCTGCAAGCTTCTTTTTCAAGTTTTCTTCAGTCATACCCCCAACATTTCCATTTAAATATGCTGTGAGATTTTTCAAATGGGCTTCAAAATTACCATTTGCAATGGCTTGATCTGTCTGTTGATTCAATGTTTCTAAAGTGAATGTTTCTTGATTGAATGACATTGTTTCAGCTGAAACCTTTGTATGCGGAATCGTAGCAATACTTCCTAAAATAATAGGCATAGTTAATAATAAAGATGAAATCCTTTTCAAAATAATTTCTCCTTTTTTGTTTTTGACTTTTGACTGTTGCATGATTCTCATTTATATAAAATAATTCCCATGCCATCAACTTAAAAATTCAAAATAAGCGGGCTCCATAACGATAAAGCAAATATCCAATTTGGGTCACCATTTCCTTGATGATTTTGAACAGCTTCATACACTTTCCCTTGATGTTCTACTTTATCTCCCTTTGTATATGCCTTCTTCGGATCCCATTTTTTATAAGATACATTTTGATCTTTTGTTTTTACCGGAAGAATGTTACTTTGAATTGATGTATTTCCAGCTGCATCTACAGCCTTCACTGTATATTTATATTCCTTACTAGCTGTTAAGTTCTGATCAGTAAATGTTGTTCCTTGTACCGTTTGAATCCATTGTCCATCACGTAATACCTGATATTCTTTTATACCTACATTATCTGTAGGAGGATTCCATTTTAGCTCTACACTGTTAGAAGTAACGTTGCTTGCATATAGTCCTTGTGGCTGTGTGGGAGCTTCTGTATCTAGTTTCGGATTAACAATTTGATTTACTTTCTTCAATCCCTCTTTTGTAATCTCATACACCGCTTTATTCCCAAAACTTTCATGAATGTTTTTTTTTCATATTTGTAATAGTGGCTCTATTCGCACCTTCAAAATGTGTGAACTCAATAAAATCGCCTACTTTTACCGGAATTTTTGCTTGCTCAGCATTATGTTGCTTATTTCCATAAATTTCTTTGTTATATACCACTTTACCTGATGTATTTTGCACTTTAATACTTGCATATGTACTATCAAAGTAGTTATGTGGTACACCTGCTTTTAAATCAATTTGCATTTCTTCTGTTGATTTATTTAAATTTACTTTCGCAAATTCAAAATCTCCAATCCCTTTCAGCGACCATGCAAACTGGCTTCCTTCTAAAATATTCGAAGAATTCGGTGTATCTGGTTTAATCGGATTAGAATCTGTACTTTTTCAAATTTCAGCCATTAAATTTGGATACCCTAGTGCCGCTATTTTTTGGATTGTATCATTTTTTAACACGGATACTTTTTGTTGCTGCGCTTGTTCTTCCGCAAAGATTTCTAATGAGGGCGTTATTCCAATAGTAAACATAGATAATGTGGCGGTTACCATCACTAAATTTTGTATTTTTCGTTTCTGTCACCTTTTCATAATATCCCTCCGCTATATTTCTAGATACTTAAAATATGAATATATAAGTAATAAATATTACTTACATATTCATATTATCTATTTACACATATTTACACAATTTAACATAAATATACTCATTTATATAAGAAAATGGATACATTTCAATTCAATTAAAAAGAAGAATAATCAAATGAATGTATGAGAAAAAACAGATTTTAATACATTTATTTTTAAAAAAACATAAAATATATAAAAATGTCGAAATATTAACACACTATGTTCTCATAAAAAAACTTCTAGACAGTTATAACTAATCACCTAAACTCAGATATAACAGTACTTTAAAAAGAACGTCATCCTAATTGGGATCACCATATCATTTTGATGAATTTGTACGCTAAGAAATTTATAAATGAAGAAATCATTTATGTAAAATTAAACAAATGTTTGTTTAATTATTTTAGTTATGGATCAATTTGTGAGATATGAGTATGGTTGTTTGAGTTGCGGGGTTCAATTGTCTGCTTAGTTAATTTCTCATTTATTATATAAATCTTATATAGCAAAGAAAAAAGCATCCGCTACGGATGCTTCCTCTAAAAATTTATAATATGTGATTTTAAATATTCTATTTTTTTTGGTCATGGATTGTCCCATCTTTTTCTAGAATATCCGCATCAACAAATAACGAAAATTTAGGTTGTACCGTGGGTACCATCTTACCGTTAATAAGATAATAGTAGGTTGATAGTGCTTGCATATGAAAATTTTTTCCTTTTTCATACCGATCACATACTTTTTTTAGAGTAATAGCATCAGTATGTCCAAGATGTAGAGATTTTTTGCAATTCCCATAAAATTTTTCGCACCAGAACTTTTAATTATACATCAATATTTAATTTTCTTTTATAGATAAAATAAATCCCTAATAACCCAAAAATAGATAAATATTTCCATATATACATAATATTACATTTTTAAATAATCTCATTATACTACTAAAAAATACAAAAAATTATCTATATTTAGTCAAAATGTATCTAGTCTTCTATTTAAGATATAAGTTTTTTAGCCAAACTAGATTATTAGAATCGACACTTTTGTGTACATTTATATTACTTATGATTTACCGTTAATTCCCAACTTACAAAAATGGTATATATTTATTAATTTTAACTCGATTTTACGTAGTTTATGAGAAGAAATATATTATTTTTGAAGGTACAATTAATAGTTAATTTGGTGAATTATAACATATATTATCTTTAAATAATACCCAGTTGAAAAAACAATGGATCAATTGTGACATAATTGTTAGATTTAGGAATATCAGAATACATTCTATATATAAATAGAAAGGTGATCGTGTACGGATAAAATATAAGGGGGATTTATATTATGTTTTCAAAAAACAAAATTTAGTAACAATGGTAGCCACTTTAACACTAGGATGTGGATTAGCTTTTGGATTAACTCCTATTTCGGCAGATTCTATAAGTAACCCTACTCCTATTAACGAAGAACAAATACGAATACAGATACCTTTCACTGGATATGTTATTTCAGCAGATGATAATTATTTAGTTGTAGCTGACACTAACACAAAAGTGGAGGCACTCTCTTATCAAAATAATTGGTGGGAATTAGCCTCTCAAAATAAAATCTTACGTGTCCCTATTACTAGCAAAGATAACTACAGCGTAGGTGAAAAACTAAACATATTTTCCGTAGGATGGACTCACTCTATTCCACCAATTGCTGCTATGCCTGTTATCGAAAAAATAATTGAATAAATTATATATTTTTTATAAAAGAAGATAGCCATTATTTGTAATACTGAAACTAAGATAATTAAATAAACATCATTATTACTACACGACGACACATGTTGTTTAACAATGTAGTTTTAAGGCGTATCAACACTTTGCATGATACGCCTATTTTTCATGGTTTTTCCTTCGTTTTATCACTACATTTTGTAGATTTATCAAAACTTTTATCGCTACATTTGAGTTTTTTTCATCACTTTTAAATAGCCAGTTTAAGAGAGGCAATTGATTGCTTAGTTGAAATTCATGTTTGTATTTGTGTCAAAATAAAGCTCCTTCAATACTTCCTTTTTATAGATGCGTTTAATACACCTAATTTTAAAAAGATTTTATATACCATGCATTCATAGTGGAGTGTTCAGAACCTGGTAGGGGGGCATTTAAAAGTATAAATCCAAATTTTTCATATAATAGACATGCAGTTTTTAATTCATGCATTGTTTCTAAATAGCACTTTTCATAATGTTTAGAGGCAAATGACAAAGCTGTTTCCATTAGTTTCTTGGAAAACCCTAGACCTTGTGCTTTTGGACTTAAGTATAGCTTTTGTAATTCGCAAACTTTATCATATTCGTTAAACGGTGCTATACCAATTCCACCAACAACTTCTCCTTCCATTTCTACTACCCAATAGTTCGCATGTTTTAGATTATTATAATATTGATGTAGGTCATTAAGTTGAGGGTCAAAATAAGCTGTTCCAGGAAGCGCTAATCCAAGTGATTTTAATGAGTCTTGTATAATTTCTTTTACTTTTGCATTGTCTTCTTTTTTCATTTTTCGAATAATCATATACGATCTCCTTCAATTAGGTTTTAATAAAGATTGCGACAGATTTTTGAAAATGGCATCCTTAAAACATTGACTAAATCCACATTTTAAGGGTACAGTTATATTAATATTAAACGTGGACTTAGTCAACTAAAGGAGGATCTATGGATAAAAAAATTACTTATGACATCAGACAATTCAACCGTTTTTATACAAAGGTACTTGGTCTATTTAATAACCAGATTCTAGATACAGATTATTCATTAACCGAAACACGAATACTATTTGAAATAAGCGAAAGAACAGAGTGTATTGCGAATAATCTTGTGCAAGAACTTAATATTGATAGAAGCTATATGAGCAGAATTTTACGTAGATTTGAGAAGGAAGGATTAATAGAGAAAAGAAGCTCAATAAAAGACAGCAGAAAAAACTTTCTCTTTTTGACAAAAAAAGGAGAGGAACTACTAGATATAATTCATATTCAGTCAGATGAACAAATAAATCAATTGTTTAACGGACTAAGTGATAGTGAGATTAATGAAATTCGTATTTCCATGATGATAATAAAAGAAAAATTGGATAAAAATATTAAACAAAAATAGATGTGTCAATCCTTAGAACATTAGCTATAACTTGTTTTTTTGAATAGGTATAAATATATAAAATATCTAATGTGCCTATAGAATTCATCATACATCATTATCAATAGTTAACTCTTTTTTAATAATAAAAAAGATGTCCAAAAAAAATTATATTTTTTAGACATCTTTTTAATCTATTTTATTAATAATCCCGTAGAAGTAACTTGATATGTTCTTTTCTTACCCATAAATTCCTGTTTACTATTCTCAAGATTAATTAGTAAAGCTCTTGTCTTTTCCTTTTGTGCTTCTCCTTCTATATGGGTAAATTCTATATAGTCTCCTATTTTTACTGGAACAGTTTGAATTTCAGCGGCTTGTTGTCTATTTCCTACAATTTCTTTATTGTACAAAATATTGCCCGATGAGTTTTGAACTTTAATGCTTGCATACGTACTAGTAAAATAGGAGTGTGGTATACCGGCTTCTAATTTGATCTGCATTTTTTCTGTTGCTTTGTTATACTCTACTTTTGCGATTTCTCGATCATTATATCCCTTTAAAGACCATGCAAATTGATTTCCATCTAAAACTGTTGCTTCTGGCATTTTTTCTACTTTCTTCAGACCTTCTTTTGTAACTTCGTATATGGCTTTTTTTCCAAAGCTCTCTTGCTTACTATTATCGACATTTGTGAAAGTAGCTCTATGCACACCTTCTAAATGTGTTAACTCGATATAATCTCCTACTTTGACTGGTACCTTTTGTGATTCAGCATTTTGCTGTTTGTTTCCATAAATGTCTTTATTGTATACTACTTTCCCCGATGCATTTTGTACTTTAATACTCGCGTATGTTTCATTAAAATAATGATGCGGTATGCCTGCTTTTAAGTCGATTTGCATTTCTTCTTTGGACTTATTGAAATTGATTTTAGCAAACTCGAAATCACTGATTCCTTTTAGCGACCATGCAAATTGATTTCCATCCAAAATTGTTGCTTCTGGCATTTTTTCTACTTTCTTCAAACCTTCTTTTGTAATTTCGTATATGGCTTTTTTTCCAAAGCTCTCTTGTTTACTATTATCAACATTTGTGAGAGTAGCTCTATGCACACCTTCTAGATGTGTTAACTCGATATAATCTCCTACTTTGACTGGAACCTTTTGCGATTCAGCATTTTGTTGTTTGTTTCCATAAATGTCTTTATTGTATACTACTTTCCCTGATGCATTTTGTACTTTAATACTCGCGTATGTTTCATTAAAATAATGATGTGGTATGCCTGCCTTTAAATCAACTTGCACTTCTTCTGTCGACTTATTGAGATTGATTTTAGCAAACTCGAAATCGCTAATTCCTTTTAGTGACCATACAAACTGCTTTCCTTCTAAAATATTAGAAGAGTTCGGTATATCTGGATTAAAACCTAAGTTATCTAATATAGATTTTAGATCAGGTAAAACACCTATTCTATCATTCCATGGATCTTGAGATTTTGTTCCTGTATTTGGATTACTTAAGATATTTCTTAATTCGGCTGGTGTATAAGGAGAACCTCGGTGTTCTTTAGCAATACCTTGAATCGAAGTTGCTGCCCCAGCAATAATTGGTGAAGCACTTGATGTTCCACTAAATGTTGATGTATATAAATTTGTATTATTTTGACTTGGATTTGCAGATGTTGTATCAACATTTTCTCCCCATCCATATACATCTAATCGGCTTCCATAATTTGAAAACCATAAACGTTTATGTGGAACAGTTGATGATCCCGCCCCAACCATAATAGCACCTGAATCCTTAAAGTCTGGACTATTTCGATTTAAGATTTTTTTTCCATTACGATCTTTAAAATTATCTAAGTCGTTTGAACCATTTGCGCCAGCTTCTATAATAATAATCCCTTTATCTGTACCAACACGAATCGCATCAAAAATATCTGGATGTACTTCTACAGGTAAATATTTCTCCCCATACCCATCATACGAAGCTTGTGCCTCTAATAAAAGAATATCCCCTGCTTGTAAATTATGTACAGCACTTAAAATGGCATCCGCTGTATTATAAATTCCATTATCCCTGATTTGGGATATTACTTTTACATTTGCTCTTGGTGCAATTCCAATATTTCCAATTTGATTATCTTCGGATGAAACAATTCCTAATACAGAAGTACCATGAGCTCTATGCTGACTTATATTTTGTCCAGACATAAGCTTTATATTTTTATTGACTAAATCCTCATGGTTCAATAACCATCCATATTCCATATCCACAAAAGTAGTACCCTTTCCGTCACCACCTTTAATGCTCCAAGCATGCGAGGCATTAATTCCCTTTGGTGCTGCTTCAAGATATCCTTGATTTTTAAATCTAGGATCATCGTACGGATTAACAGATAAATCTGGTAACTGTTGTATTTCAGGGGGTGTCAAAATTTGTTTTTCTTGTATATAAGCTTCCTCTACAAGAGGTGATGTTTCAAATTTTTTCAGTAATAATTCTATTTCTATGTTATTAGGAGCTTGTACAATATAATAATTTAATAGATTGTTAGCTGATTGATTAGCAAATGATTTAGAGTGTAATGATAACTTTTCAATCTCTATCGGATTTACAGATGAGAACAGGCGATTTAAAGTAAGTTCCGTATTTTCGGAAAATAACTTCTTTAAATTGTTATCATAATTCCCATTTTTTATTCGTTTCTCAATACCATCTTCATAAGGTAAGTCAATTTCATTTTTAAACTTTACAATTAATTGTTCTTCCTGTGAATCTCTTTTATTAGAATCTGTTTCTTTGTATGTGACATTATAAGATTCCGCGTAAACTTTATTATGAATTCTATCATTTTGTAGTATTAGATCTGTTCCTACAAATGTTGTCATTGCAATTGATGAAATTAGAAACCCTTTAAATATGTTCATACTATACCCGCCAATCTATTTTCTCTTGAGCATTTTTTAATGCGTATAATAGTTAAGATTTATATATATTATATAAATCAATAATTTAAGTTTTGTAGTGAAATCTATGACTTTATTAATAATCCCATAGAGGTAACCTGATATATTCTTTTCTTTCCTATATATTCCTGTTTACTATTCTCAAGATTAGTAAGTGTGGCGCGTGTCTTTTCCTTTTGTGCTTCTCCCTCTATATGAGTAAACTCAATATAATCCCCTACTTTGACTGGAACGGTTTGGCTTTCAGCAGCTTGTTGTCTATTTCCTTCAATTGCTTTATTGTACAAAATATTGCCCGATGAGTTTTGAACTTTAATGCTTGCATACGTATCAGTAAAATAGGAATGGGGTACTCCCGCTTCTAATTTAATCTGCATTTTTTCTGTTGCTTTGTTATAATCTACTTTTGCGATTTCTCGATCATTATATCCCTTTAAAGACCATGCAAATTGATTTCCATCTAAAACTGTTGTTTCTGGCATTTTCTCTACTTTCTTCAGGCCTTCTTTTGTAACTTGATACCTTGCTGTCTTTCCAATGGTTTCATTTTTTTTATTTTTAAGGTTAGTTAAAGTTGCTCGCGTTTTCTCCTTTGTTGCTTCTCCTTCTATATGGGTAAATTCAATGTAATCCCCTACCTTGACGGGCACAGTTTGGCTTTCAGCATTTTGTTGTTTATTTCCCACGATTTCTTTATTGTACAGAACATTTCCAGAAGAATTCTGGACCTTAATACTCGCATACGTACTAGCAAAGTAGGAATGTGGTACACCTGCTTCTAGTTTTATCTTCATCTCTTCTGCCGTTTTATCGTAATCTACTTTTGCAATTTCTCTATCACTATATCCTTTTAATGACCATGCAAATTGATTTCCATCTAAAATTGTTGCTTCTGGCATTTTTTCTACTTTCTTGAGACCTTCTTTTGTAACTTCGTATATGGCTTTTTTTCCAAAGCTCTCTTGCTTACTATTATCGACATTTGTGAAAGTAGCTCTATGCACACCTTCTAAATGTGTTAACTCGATATAATCTCCTACTTTGACTGGTACCTTTTGTGATTCAGCATTTTGCTGTTTGTTTCCATAAATCTCTTTGTTATAGATCACTTTACCTGATGTATTTTGCACTTTAATACTTGCATATGTACTATTAAAGTAGTCATGTGGTACACCTGCTTTTAGATCAATTTGCATTTCTTCTGTTGATTTATTTAAATTTACTTTCGCAAATTCAAAGTCTCCAATCCCTTTCAGCGACCATGCAAATTCGTTACCTTCAAAAATGTTTGGAGATTCATTTTTGATTTGTACCTTTTTCTCAACAGTTTGATCAAATAAATCCGTTAATACAATTTTTGCATAAGCATTTGTTGATAATGATATAGATTGACTGATCCCATTTTGATAAGATTTAATATCATCAATTACGTTAATAGGTTGGCCCGTCATATTTTCATTGTTATAAATTTCAATTTTCCCCTTAAATTGCGGTGTACTATTTTCTTTTAGTTTCCAAGATACATTTAATTTTTCATTTTCATAATATATAGATTGGATATCAAAATCTAGTTTTCCTATTTCAGGTTGAGTAGGTTGATTTAGCGTGAATATTTTTCCTGATCCAATGGTAGACTGCGTATTACCTCCTGCTTTGACCCATACATATTCTGAAGTGGCTCCTCCATCATATTGATAAGCATTATCATGCGTCCCTGAAATATTTTGATTATTCCATGAATTCCATTGTTTATCTACTAACTTTCGGCTATAACCATTTTTCAGGCGCGCTTCTCGAACATTCTGTCCACTATCAGCCCAGTCTTCTTGAAACATTCCTAATCCATGATTAAATGCAACATTAGCAACAGGAAAATCCATAATTGCAATTTGATGCCATTTATTATTTGTTACATCTTTCAGCCATTGTCCAAATTTAGTATGACCATTTTCTTGCCATGAACGCATTGTCATTCTGTACCAATTGTAGTCTTTCCAACCATAAGTTGTTTGAACCTTCATTCCTGTTCCTTCTCCTCCAAAGGGTCCAGCTTGCGAATTCGGAGATAAGTATTCGGCCTTTATTGCTTCTTTAGAGGAAATTGGATCCCATAAAGCAAAATGTAAAGTACGTTTTCCATTTTCATCAAACCCACTTTGTTGTTGAAAACCAGCATATCCTCCAGCTTCACCACCTGCATTCCAGTTGTGTACAGCCCAGTACGTATAAGGCGGAGTCTGAACTGGTGACCAGTCTATACTAATAATATCTGAGGCAGGTATATTTTGGGGACTGACATAAACTGCTGGAGCAGCTGAATGTGTTGCAGCTTTAGTGTGCGAAATAGACGTTCCAAACATAGAAAACATGCTACATGCTGCGGTAATTATAATAACTTTATTAAATCTTTTCTTTTCTTTCTGAATAATCACTAATCTTCTTCCTTTTCTAATTTTAATTTTTGAATAATAACTTAATAGAGAAATCTATCAAAATTCAAGCAACATCCAGTAATTCTTTAAAATACTGCCCCAATTTATGTTTTTCTATCTTCACATCTGATTCTTACATATTACTTGATTGTAAGTGGTTTCCATAACGATACTGCAAATATCCAATTCGGGTCACCATTTCCTTGATGATTTTGAACAGCTTCATACACTTTCCCTTGATGTTCTACTTTATCTCCCTTTGTATACGCCTTCTTTGGATCCCATTTCTCATAAGATGTATTTTGATCTTTTGTTTTTACCGGAAGAATGTTACTTTGAATTGATGTATTTCCAGCTGCATCTACGGCCTTCACTGCATATTTATATTCCTTATTAACTGTTAAGTTTTGATCAGTAAACGTCGTTCCTTTTACCGTTTGAATCAATTGTCCATCACGTAATACCTGATATTCTTTTACACCTACATTATCTGTAGAAGGATTCCATTTTAGCTCTATACTGTTAGAAGTAAGGTTGCTTGCATATAATCCTTGTGGCTGTGTGGGAGCTTCTGTATCTGGTTTCGGATTAACAATTTGATTTACTGTTTTCAGGCCATCCTTTGTAACTTCGTATATGGCTTTTTTTCCAAAGCTCTCTTGTTTACTATTATCGACATTCATGAAAGTTGCTCTATGCACACCTTCTAGATGTGTTAACTCAATATAATCTCCTACTTTGACTGGAACTTTTTGCAGTTCAGCATTTTGTTGTTTGTTTCCATAAATGTCTTTCTTATATACTACTTTTCCTGATGCATTTTGTACTTTAATACTCGCATATGTTTCATTAAAATAATGATGCGGTATGCCTTCTTTTAAGTCGATTTGCATTTCTTCTGTCGACTTATTGAAATTGACTTTAGCAAACTCAAAATCGCTAATTCCTTTTAGTGACCATGCAAACTGTTTTCCTTCTAAAATATTATTTCCATTAGGCATATCTGGTTTAATTGGATTAGAATCCGTACCCTTCCAAATTTCTGTTGTTAAAATTGGATATCCTAATGCAGCCACTTTTTGGATGGTATCGTTATTTGGACGTAATCCCCACTTCTCAAAGAAAGGAATCAAATTTTGTTTGGCTACTTTTGATGCTGAAATCATAAATAATTGTTTTTTATTTTCATCAGTTTGTGGAATTTCATTTGAAGGCATGTCTCTATACAATTGATGCAATTTAGGATAGAAATCCTCTCCATATGCTAACTGTAGTTGCCAAAGCATAACAAGCTTAACAAAAACATCACTAATTTCATCATAATTTTTATTCGTTTGTTCTAGATATTGAAACGCTTTTGGATAAATTCCACTTTTCTCTAAATTGGATGGTTGATTAAATGCTTTTTCTACAGAAAGGCTGTATATATTATTTTGTACTTCTGTCATATTATAAAACTTCCAGGGCGATTGTTGTCTCAAATGTCCTGCCTCGTGCCATGGCCCCCAGCCATCTTTTACAAATTTATCAATATCTAACACGTATTGAATTGCATCTCCTACATATGCAGTTCGATAAGAAGTTGCATACATATAATAATCAGGAGAATGATTTTCCTCTACGTAATGAACATAATGTTTATCTACTTGTTCTTCGGATAATCCAGCTACTTTGTCTTGAATTCGAGTAGCTTCATCCATCTTTTTTAAGAGTTGTACAGGATCTGTATTAGAACCCAACAAATATTTCTTAACACGTGCAGGGCTGGCTGTAATTAATACACGTTCTCCTTTTAACTCCACTGCATGTGCATTAGGATATTGGTCCAGCATGTTTATTAGATCTTGTTTCGTATGCTTTCCTAATTCAAAGAAAGGCGTAGTCGTTCCACCTGTTGTGACTGTTGTTCGAATGGTGCCACCTTGTTGTTTATTATAAAAATAAATCATCCCCCCATTTGGAGATTGAATTGTGTTTATACCAGGTTTTAATGTAAATGATTTTATTTTAGAATCTTCTCTCCAAGAAGCATCATACGAATACGTTCCAATATATACCTGAATATCTTGATTACCTTCTACATTAATCGTTATTTGTTCATTTGGTTTTGCATATAAACCAGTGGGTTCATATGGGCTAAATGCCATACTTTTTCTTTCCTGTTGTTTTAGTACCTCGACATCACCTTTCCCTGGGACTGTATACGCTCTATTTTCTGATTTAACTGAATTCTCGCCTTGCAGTGATGCTGATAATTTTTTTGGTTGCTGCATTTCCTCTGCAAAGACATCTGGTGAAGAAGCCATTCCAGAAGCAAGTATAGTTAATGTTGCAGTAGCTACAAGTATTCTTTTGGTTTTATGCTTTGATTTATTCCCCATAGTATCTCCCTCTCATTTCCTTGATAAATTTAAAAGTTTTCATTTCTTTAGCATGTGTTTACGTGCAAAAACAGTTCATGAACTTGTATTTATTACTTTTTACATAGCCCTCCCTTTACTCTGTTTATAATTATATTTAGATGTTATTTTATGACACATATAAATACAACTTTATAAAATATCTATCAAAAACGTGTATTTATGTTTTAATCTAGTATTCCTAACTGTCTTACAAATCAAATAAATTACACAAAGGTAGTCATTTCGTGTGAATAATACATTAAATCTAATTAATTAAAGAGTAATAATTCACAAAAAATTAATATTATGTAAAATTCAAGAAAGTAAATAGCTATAGGCGGATTTGTCATATATACATTGACACCGCTAAGTCAGTTACTACCATCAGAATACTTCATTCTTTTTTCTCTTATAGCTTAAGTTTTTAAGTTATTGGGAGATAAAAGCGTCATCTTTTCCTAGGATTCCACAGAAAAGGTATCGTAGTTTTTATCATTTTAGCCAAGAAGACTCCTTCCTCAAGGAACGTGAAATGAGTAGGTGGGAGATGAATTGGCTTCGGACAAGGGATGGCAGGAAGTCATCTTAATTGTTCGACATACTTACATTGTTACTTCAATATCATTCGAATGTACGTTTGTTGTATAATAGGTACATATCAAAATGGGTGTGAAAGGAATGATGATCAATAAAGCATATAAATTTCGTATCTATCCAAATAAAGCACAAGCAACCTTAATCATTCATTAGTTAGCTACTGAAAATACTTTGTTTCAATTGTATGATTAGGGTGTATGATAATAAGTTTAAAAATTATAGAAAAAACCCCGATTTGATTATGTTTCAAAATAAAAGTAAGCCTATAACTCAAAATTACATGTATCTTGGCAGTACCCCTATATTTACCTTTAACAGTAAAATTTTTTCATTTGTAAGTTTCTTCAAAATTCCCCCACCACTTAACAAGCCTAATTATTATTTGTTTTTCTTTATAACCTGATTCCATGATATACTCATAATGAGTCGGGGAATCACTCTCCCCTCTATGTACTTATATTTTATCTATTCATTTTGGCGTTTAGACCTTTAAAGCTAAGCGTCCTTTTTCTTTTTTACCCTATAATTCAGTATCTCGTACTAAATTATTTGCTAATCTTCTCAAAACAAACAATACAGTATCTATTTAGCGGATTAATTCAACATAAGATTATATGTAGACTATTAATTAGGTATTTAGTTTTTTATTAAACATTATGATACGTGAAATTTTATATTTCCCCTATAAAAAAAAAGCCCCTTGAAAGGAGCATTTATTTTACAAGATACTGTTCTATTTCTTTTAGTAATAATTCTGCACCTTCTGGACTTAATGTTATCTTACCATTTGCTAATGCTATGTTATGATTTAACACTTCTCCTGTTAATGCACAAACACCACCAGGCTGATACTTCTGTAAAACAATGTCTTCCCCTTCTACAAAAATCTCTAATGGTGATTTTTCTTTAATACCAAGCGTATTTCTAAGTTCCTTTGGAATTACTACACGCCCTAATTCATCTACTTTTCTAGTTACTCCGGTTGCTTTCATCTAGTCTCTTTCCCCATTTCATTATCAATTTGTACCTAAGTTATTATTAACTATTGTAACAGGCTTTCGCCATAAAGAGGTATTACCACATTACTATAAACCTAACAGAACAGGTTACCCCAAAAAAGCCAAAAATGAAATTTTGTGCTATAAAAATTTTTTCTATTTAGAGTGTACCTTAAAATATTAGCTTAATGGGCATGTGGTGCTATCGCAGTAGGCGATTCAAGCAAAGCATTATTACAAAAATGTACAGTATTTTTACGGTGCAAACAATTCTTAATGCGGGTTTTATGTTAGTACGTTGGCTGTACCCTATATCACCTATAAAAAAAGAATTTTTTGACAATTAATCCTATCATTGTTATTATTAATATAATTTTTAACTTTATTAAATAAAAGGTGGGATTCTATGATAAAAAAAGAAAACAGTGTATTCTATATCTCCATCTTGCTTACAACCTTATTTATTATATGGGGTATAATTCCAGCAAGTTGGATACAAAGCTATGATTTACAAAGTGTTACCTCTTCTTTAAACGCATTTATTCTCAATAAATTTGGATGGTTTTACTCTCTACTTATGACCACAATGATTATTTTAGCTGGTTATTTAGCATCTTCAAAGTATGGCTCCATTCGTCTTGGTAAAGATGATGAAAAACCGCAATATAGTTACCTCTCTTGGCTTTCCATGTTATTTGGAGCAGGAATGGGCATCGGACTTCTCTTTTATGGAATTACTGAACCCATTTCACACTTTGGAGCACCGCTTACCGGTGAACCTGGATCTGAGGAAAGCGCAAAACTTGCTATGCAATATTCATTTTTCCACTGGGGTCTTTTCCCTTGGTCACTTTATGCAATGGTCGCTCTAACAATTGCATATTTTACATTCCGAAAACAAAAAGGTAGCACAATTGGCGCTACAGTTACTCCATTATTTAATCGATCGAAACATTCTCCTATTGGAAAAACAGTAGATATTTTGGCTGTTTTAGCAACTGTATTTGGAATCGTACCATCCGTAGGCATCGGTGCACAACAAATCGCTGGAGGATTAAGCTATTTATTCCCTTCTATTAATAACACAATTGGTACACAACTCGTACTTATTGCCATTTTCACTGTACTCTATTTAACAAGTGCACAAACTGGCTTAGATCGTGGGATTAAATATTTGAGTAACTTAAACTTCTCACTCGCTGGAATATTACTCGTTTCCTTTTTAATTTTAGGGCCAACTGTCTTTATCATGAAGTATTTTACTTCCACACTGGGCTCTTATATTGGAGCATTACCAAGCATGGGATTAAATTTAGGTGCTTTTAGCAAAGAATCTTCTTCTTGGATTGAAAATTGGACTATTTTTTACTGGGGTTGGTGGATTTCTTGGTCTCCATTCGTCGGTACATTCATTGCCCGTGTTTCTCGCGGGCGTACAATTCGTGAATTTATTATCGGCGTCGTATTAATCCCAACATTCATTTGTACATTTTGGTTCGCTGTTTTTGGTGGTACAGCTATTCATATGGAAATGTTCCAATCACTTGGAATTGCTGATGAAATTGCGAAAAATGGTACCGAAATTGGTTTATTCACTGTCATTTCGCATTTACCATTCTCAACATTTTTGACCATTATTGGACTAACTTTAGTCGCAACATTCTTCGTTACCTCTGCTGACTCCGCAACATTTGTTGTTGCTATGCAAACAAGCAATGGTAACTTATCACCGAAAAACAGTTTGAAGCTTATTTGGGGTTTAACAATTGCAGCTATTGCAGCCATTCTCTTGCAAGCAGGTGGGTTAAATGCACTGCAAATTGCAGCGATCATAGCAGCTTTACCATTCTCTATTGTAGTCGTTCTTATGGTCACGTCGCTCTTTAAAGAATTACGACAAGAGAATATCATTACTCAAACGAAACAATCACCGCAAAAAATTAAAAAAGTTATATAATAGAAAAGCACCTCTTCTTTGCTAGAGAGGTGCTTTTCTATTATTTAACCTTACTGTATGGGGGTACCGCCACACATCTATCAACTTAAGAATTTGATAGTTCCTCAAAACGAAGAAATTTTTTATTTCGGAGACTCTTTAAAATATTTGCTTGATAAACATGTGGTGATACCCTTTTATGAACTAACATTAACAATGTGTCCACTTTCACCTTTCATTTAGTTCTAATTCTTTTGATTTCATTTAACTATTCTTTATCTTTTTCTGAAGCTTTTTCTATTTTATACATTTTAAAACTATCCCTTATCTCAAAAAAGCTTACCAAGAGAAGAAATTACCTTCCCTTGATAAAGCTTTAACTTTGTCTAACCTTCTTTTACAAACCCTTTATATTCCACTCTAAAAATTACAGGCATTGTATTTCACGAAAAATATATTGTTATGACTACTGTTATTCTTCTCTAATTACATCTATAACATTATCCTTTTGAATTTTCCGAAGTGGTATTAGTACCGCTACATAACTAATCAACAGTGCAGTTATAAATGTGGTAAAGATAGATTGATAAGGAATAATCAATTCAAAAGACACCATATTCGAAAGCGCTATATAAAGAATATATGAAAGCATACAGCCGAAAAAGATTCCTTGTATACTTCCAAAGAGACCGTACAGGAGCCCTTCATAAGTAATCATCTTTTTTAAATTCTTTTGCGACATACCAATCGATTTTAAAGCAGCTAGTTCTTTTCTTCTCATAATGATGCTGACTGTAATGGTATTTAAAATATTCACACAACCAATCAGTGTAATAACAGCTATAAATCCGTACCCTAATATTTTTATATAAAGTACATTGTCTGTATGAAAATTACTTTGAACAATATTATTTTGTACATCTATAGATGCATCTCCACCCAGTTTCTTTTGTATATCTAAAATTGTAGCATCAGCCTGAGATTGATTCTCTAAATCAATTTCAAAACCTGATAATTTTTGTGGAGATGGTGTAATATATTCAGCTATTTGTTCACTAGTAATAAAAGTTATGGTATCCATCACTCTGCTCATATTAAAAATATCCAATTCTACAATTGCAGCTATTTTTAAAGTTTCCAGTTTTTCTTCATTGTAGGAGATTTCCTCTGTAGATTTTCTTTCCTGCTGACTTGTTATTTGGATTTCATCCCCTACCTGAAAAGTGCTTAGAGAACCTATATATTTTTTACTTGTATTCATATCATTCGTTGCAGCTTGTTTTACTAAAATAACCTCTTTTTCACGATTTAATTTTGAAATATCAATTCTTCCACTAGTTACATTTTCAGCTAGTTTCTTTAAACTATTCTCATCGTATGCTTTTATTTGTGTTTTCATAATTTCTACAGTTTGATTATTATATTTTACTTTTTGATACAGCGATTCATTTCCTTGTAATTCTTTAATTTGTTTATTTTTTGGTACTTTCGTATAAAAATCATTTGCCTGATATTGCTTGTACAGCTTCTCTACATTATTGACTTTATAAATATTTCGACTCATACGATCTATGCTAGGCTTGTCTAAATTTGAATTAAGCGTAACTGATATGTCCGATTTTAGAGCTTGAATTTCCGGTTGTTTACGCTGAATGACAGTATCTATGAGAAACGTAAACGTAATATACAGTACACTACTTATAATAATAGACAAGATTGTAACTGTATATCTATTGGGATTCCTTTGGATATTTTTTAATGCCATACTTAAGGGAAAAGATAGTGGTTTCTTTAACTTTGTTCTCTTTTTTTTCTTTATTTTTTCTTTTTTTATAGCTAATCGGCTACTTACGGCCAGTAACGGTGAAATTCTACCTGCAAAAAAAGCAGGAAAATAGCTTGAAATATAGACAGTTATCAATGTAATTAGAGAACTTACACATATAATTAACCAATCTAATTTAATTGTATATCCCATAGAGTTTTTAAGTACGTTTATCAGTACTTGATTAAGTAAAAAGACTACTAATATACTGCACATAATCCCAAAAAAGATAGCAATAATTGAAAGAATTGTTGCTTCCCTTATCACAATTTTTCTGATTTGTTTTTTTGTAGCTCCTATACTCCTCAATAGCCCAAACTGTTTCATTCGCTCTACTATACTAATTTGAAATGCATTGTAAATAATAACAATCGTAGAAATCACAACAATCCCAATACTAATAGCG
Organism: Bacillus sp. 17RED48; assembly: GCF_019837545.1. Taxonomy (NCBI): domain Bacteria; kingdom Bacillati; phylum Bacillota; class Bacilli; order Caryophanales; family Bacillaceae; genus Bacillus; species Bacillus sp. 17RED48. Next base: position 212,159 of record NZ_JADAXG010000005.1, on the reverse strand, counting down.
GCTGCCATCATTATCTCAACACTAGGCTTTAAGGCTCTCTTTAATCCGTCATTCACTCTTATATTTTCTTTATTCGTTAATAATTTAAATTGATTTTCAACTTCATCAAAGTTTGCGTACTTATGCAATTCAATCAATACGCTACCTTCTCCAACTTTAAACTTATTTTTATATGTCAATAATTGACCTGTTTTATTTTCCTGAGTACTATTAGACTTATTTAGCAAACCAACAAGTTTATATTTTTTATCATGAATAGTAAACATACCGCCTAATTTAAGATTGGGCCCGAAGTAAGGTAGCATCCATTTTTCCAAAACAGCCTCGTTTTCATTTGAAGGTAGCTTACCTTGTACTGGCATACTAGAATTTAACAGCTTTAATGCTTGTTGGTCTGCATACATATAAGAGACAGCTATTTCATCAACATTGAGCGTCTCTCCTGGAGTTATGATGCCATAAGAAGATATATTCGGATTACTTTTTATCATATTGAAAAGCTTTTGATTATAATTTTCAACTGAAATATTTGCGGAACCCATAGAACCTTTTTTGGCATTTTCAATTCCCGAAGTGTATCCGCTATTAAAAAACAATCCAATCGTTGTTATTAGCGCCAATGCTAAAATAATGCCTGTTAATGTTAGCAGAGTACGTTTTATATTACTTCTGAGATATTTTTGACTTAACTGTTTGTAACTACGAATCAATACTCCTCCCCTCCACATTTTGCTTGATTTTGCAATAATTGTTCATCTGAAATAATCATGCCATCTGCAATGGTTATAATTCGATCAGAGTTTGATGCGATAGCAGGGTCATGGGTAATTAAAATCACCGTCTGATTATATTTTTTAGCTGTTACTTTTAATAAATTCAGAACTTCTTTTGTATTTTTTGTATCTAGATTTCCGGTTGGTTCATCTGCTAAGATGATATCGGGTTTATTTATAAGAGATCTACCAATAGATACCCTTTGTTGTTGACCACCCGATAATTCAGAAGGCAAATGATCTCGTCTTTCATTTAACCCTAGAGTTCGTATAATTTCATCCAGGTAATGATCATCTACCTGTTCCTCGTCCAGTAGAGCTGGCAAAGCAATATTTTCTTGTACATTCAAGACAGGTATCAAATTAAAAAACTGAAATATAAAGCCAACTTTTCTTCGGCGAAAAATAGAAAGTTCATTATCTTTATAATTATAGATATTTTCACCACCTATAAACACATTTCCTGAACTCGGACGATCCAACCCTCCTAAAATATGTAATAATGTACTTTTACCAGAACCTGACGCTCCAACTATGGTTACGAATTCTCCCCTATGAATGGAAAGATTAATTCCTATTAACGCCTGTACTCGCGTTTCTCCCTCTCCATATGTTTTTTCTACATTTTCTAATCTAACAACCTCCATACAACTCATCCTTTTCACAGATTAATTTTGAATCTCTACAAAATAGATTTTATCCCTATCGTATTCACTATTCTTGTCTTTCACTTCATACACTTTTGAAATGTTTTCGATCACCTTATTTACCTTGTTTTTATTTTTATAATCAAAATTTTCTTTTGCAAACTGAATTAACGAAAGGTTTACTTCTTTTTCTTTTAATTGTTTATATGTGTCCTCATTAACAATTACTATCGGTGATGAAAAATAGCCAATCCAATTATTTTGTTCAATATGTTGAACAGGTATCATTTGTCCATTTAAATTTAAATTTCCATCCTTAACTTCCTCATCTTCCGCTTTTTTTCTATAAAATAAATTTTTTTCACTCGCTAATTCTTTTATTTCTTTTACCGGGGTTGAAGTTATTGAACTATCTTCTTTAGATAAGGGTGTTCTTACAATTCCTTTTTTCAAGAATTTTTCTGCTGTAGATTTTGTAATAACCGCGTATTGTTTCTTTCTAACAGATGATTTATCAAGTTCTTTGTCCATCTCTTCTTCAGTCATATTTTCCCCTTTTTCTTTCCATTCTTTCTTAATATCTTCTTTCTGTTCGGTAGTGAGTTCTTGTTTTATTATTTCTTTGACCAATTTATAACTATAATCTGCTGTTCGTACGTTTTGATCTTTATACAGATTTTTAACAGCAGATATATTTTCTTTCGTTCCAGATACCATGATACCGTTTACCGGTTGTGAGGGACCATTTATATAACGATTTACAGCAAACCCTATACCTATAAAAATTGCTGTTACTGCTAGAAATCCTATTACCTTTTTCATTTTCTTCCTCCTCATATACTATGTTTAATCTGGGATTAGAACAGTGGTTTTCTTCTTTAAATAAAACAGTGACTAAAATGCTACAAGTCTTAATAAAGAATGATTACCTCCAGTATAGACGTCTTTAATTGCTAATTGAATAACTCTTGTCTTACTATATATACTTTAATCTTACAGTTTAGTAAGATTACTAAATCTAACTTTTTATATACTCGTAACTCTGCTCAAGATATATTTTAAAATTGTACACTTAAATGGCTTTTATACACTTATTTAAGTACACACATACTTTTCAAATTCTCGAAAATCCGCTCCCATTCAGCTCTTATTCTCAATGAGCTGTTTTTTTAATTCATTTACATAATTAATGCGAATCCAATTTTCATTTAACATTTTTGTATAAGTTAAGTTAACTTAAATAAAACATTACTGATTTTATAAAAACGGACAATTTCAACAAGATTCTATTACAAGGTTTTTCAAAATATAAGCAAGAACACGTATGAATTACGTGAATATTCTGCTTTAAATAATTGTTGTATCTCATTATGTGTTGAAAAGCTGAAAGGCGATTTGGGTATTATGCTTATACTCAGAAAAGCCTCTAAAAGTCCATTTCCATACTAAACTATTTTAAATTAGCCAATCAACGTGTAAAATAACTGTCATAATCTAAAATACTGCCATAATCAAAGACAAATGAGGAGAGATACTGTGGATAGAGTATTATTCGTTGAAGACGATAACGATCTAGGAATGGCTATTGAGTTTACTCTAAAAGGAGAAGGACTTGAGGTTATAAGAGTTTCTACTGTACAAGATGCAAAAGACCAATACGAAAATAATAAATTTGACTTAGCCATATTAGATGTTGGACTCCCAGATGGAAATGGGTATGATTTATGTACCTATCTTAAAAGAAAAGGTGATATACCTATTATTTTTCTCACAGCACTAGATGAGGAGGCAAATGTAGTAATGGGCCTTGAAATTGGTGGAGATGATTATATAACAAAACCCTTCAGGGTAAAAGAGCTATTATCTAGAGTAAAGGTACAATTAAGAAAAAAAATTAAAACAGCTTCTAATACTATATTGAGGTCTGGAAATATACAGCTTGAAGTTGAGGCGGCCAGAGCTTTTAAGCATGAGAAAAGTATAAATTTAACACATTTAGAATACAAACTTTTATTAACGCTAATGCTAAATCCTCATAAAGTGTTACAAAGAAATGAGATATTGAAAAAAATAGTAGATGAAAGTGAAGTGTTTTTCGATGAAAATACTCTTTCTGTTTATGTAAAAAGATTAAGAAGTAAAATTGAGGATACTCCACAAAATCCTAACTGTATAATTACAAAAAGAGGTGTCGGATATTTCTGGAATAAAGACGTCAGTAAGGAGTAATTTAATGATAAATAGAGAAATAAAAATTAATATACTTACATTAGCATTAATCTCTTTTTTATTTATTATATATCAAGTTATCACAGTTCATATTCTATATGACCATTTAAAAAATGATTATATTACTATTTGGAGTGAAATTACCGGAAAACTAATTACACAAAACCCAGAAAATGAATACGAAATAATACAAGCACTTACAAATGATACAGCGAATAAAAAAGATTATTCCAGTGATGGAGAAATGCTATTAAATCAATATGGTCTATCTGCTGAATTGGATTCAAGACTTTTTCCTTATTTAAATAAACATATATCCCAAAACAATATATACATGTTCCTTGGAGCAATAGGGTTCAGTTTAATCCTAATTTTTCTAAATTACTTACAATATAAATCTTTTTTCTTAAAAATTAGAAATGTAACAGCTGCAGCGAATAAAATTATTGAAGGTGATTACACCATTGATATAAAGGAAAATAGAGAAGGAGATCTAGCAAAACTCGCTAATTCTTTTCATAAACTGAAAAATATTATTAGAAAAAGTATGCATAATTTATTGGAAGAGAAACAATTTTTAATTCAAACTTTACAAGATATTTCTCATCAACTAAAAACACCACTCTCAACACTAACAGTGAACAACGATATCTTATTACAAGGTAAATTAAATGAACAGCAATATCATTTTTTACACAATAATGAAGTTCAAATTTCAAGAATCAGCTTTTTAATACATAATTTATTAAAAGTTTCAAAAATAGATGCTAGGGCAATACTATTTGAAAAAGAAAATTCTGATATTATTGATACAATTTATGAGGTCATTGCTAGTTTGCACAGTAAATTAAATAAAAAAAATATGAACATACATTTAAAAACCAATGAAAAAATATCACTTTTCCATGACAGTATTTGGATGCAAGAAGCTTTATTAAATATTTTAAAGAATTCCATTGAACATTCAAATGATAATAGTTCTATTTATATTGAAGTCACAAACTCTCCTATTCATACTGAAATTATAATTCAAGATTTTGGTGAAGGTATTGCATCAGAAGATTTGCCATATATATTCGATAGATTTTACAAAGCAAAAAATTCTAAAAAAGAAGGATCTATTGGAATTGGCTTAGCACTAGCAAAATCAATTATCGAAGCTCATCACGGATTTATTAAAGTAGAAAGCCAAAAACATTCATTTACAAAATTTACAATTACTTTTATGAAGTATTAATAGTCATTAAATTTTTTAACATCCACACTTTTAAGTATAATTTTCAAAAATTAATTAGCGTTGAAAAAAGAAGAATGACTGTGGAGAGATAAGTTTTTCGTTTTTAGGGTATTATAGGAACTTATCTTGATGGTCATGGGGTCTTGTCACATATCCATCAACTTAAGGATGTGTGACAAGACCCCTAACACTATAAAATTAATTACTATTTTCACGTCTTTCTATAAATGTGATTTGTAGCATACATCTGCCACAATTTAAACCATAACTTTACCCGGAACGTTAAATATAAATAACTATAAATAGACATTGAAAAATAAAGCCTACATCTCCAATTACTAAGTAATTGGAGATGTAGGCTCTTTTATTTTTTTCCCTGGTCCAACTTGAAAATTAAGAAATTCTCCACTGTGCAGATCATATTCTAATTGTATTTTGGTTCCAGCTGTTTGGGCACACCCTCCTGAGCCTAGATATACATTCTCTAAAGCATTTGGCACTTGAAATACGGTGGCATCTAGGATACGGACTCGTTGAAAATAAGAGAAAAGGTGGTTAGAAATTTGTGTTTGTTCACATATCTTTTGTTCTAACAGTAAAAAAAATATGTTTTAAAAACAAAACTGCTTTAGCATTTAAACGTATATTTAAGCCCTCAGGGCTAAGTAAAGTGCCTGTCGCTGCATGAAGCCTACTACATAATCGAACCAAGGAATCACTGCCACCCGTTGACTAATCCAAATGCAAATAGCAGCTAAGTCTGATCCAGAAAACTTACGTTTTCGCTTTATAAACCCTATTTCTCTTGCAAGTTCTTCTAAGAATACAGGTTTAACATATCGTTGTAATTCTTCTGCAAATGGTAATAATTCATCTTGAATCGAGAGATTCATAAGAAAACATCATCCTTACTAATTTAGCTTGTTTAGAAAAGATAACGTTTTTTAATATTTGAGGGTATTAAAATCTCCTGAGTTGCTGGTTATATATGGTGACCCCATAGCCAAAGAAATAAGAAGATATTTAGAAGTGCATCAAATTTTGAGGAAGTGCTTGTGAACCGTATCATAAATAAATAAGGTTTTATATGTTCTATTTTTAAATAATACCCAAGAAGGAGTGGGTTGCAGTTATAGTAATACTCTATTTTTTGTATTTTTATAATAGATAATTTTTTTAAAAAAACAGAATTATCTTGACAATTATTGAATGGATTGATAAGGTTATAAAAAAATATTTCTTATCCAGAGAGGTGGAGGGACTGGCCTTATGAAACCTCAGCAACAGGTCTGCTTAAGTAGACACTGTGCTAATTCCAGCGGGTGATAATCCTGATAGATGAGAGCTTCCGTTTTTATTTGTCAGTAGCGCCCTCTTTTTTAGAGTGCGTTTTTGTTTTTTCTGGATAGTAACTAAAGGAGAGTAGAAATGGAGAACAAAAATGGACAAGAATTTCAAAGGAAAATGCAAGCACGTCATTTAGTCATGCTATCACTTGGTGGGGTGATTGGAACGGGCTTATTCTTAAGCTCGGGTTACACTATTCAACAAGCTGGCCCGTTTGGAACAATTCTATCCTATCTGATTGGTGCGCTAGTGGTTTATCTAGTTATGCTATGTTTAGGAGAGCTATCCGTACATATGCCTGAAACGGGCGCATTTCATAGTTATGCAGTTAAATACATTGGACCAGGTACAGGGTATACAGTAGCCTGGTTGTATTGGCTAACTTGGACTGTTGCTTTAGGTTCTGAATTTACAGCCGCAGGATTACTTATGAAGCGATGGTTTCCATCGGTTAATGTTTGGGTATGGAGTGCTCTTTTTGCCATTTTGATCTTTGTATTAAATGTCCTGACTGTTAAATTTTTCGCCGAATCCGAATTTTGGTTTTCATCGATAAAGGTTATAGCTATTGTGATTTTTATTGTTTTAGGAGTAGCGGCAATGCTAGGTTTTCTTCCGATGACTCATTCAAAAGCAGCACCATTCTTTTCTAATTTTACAAGTGGAGGTTTATTTCCTCATGGTGCTACCGCCATTATAATGACCATGCTTGCGGTTAATTTTGCTTTTTCGGGAACAGAATTAATAGGCATTGCAGCTGGAGAAACAGCGAACCCGGAAAAAATGATACCGAAGGCCATTCGAATTACTCTGTGGAGATTGATCATCTTTTTTGTAGGAACGATTGTTGTTTTATCTGCGTTATTGCCTATTTCCGATGCAGGGGTATTAGAGAGCCCTTTTGTTGCAGTTCTAGAACGAATTGGGGTGCCATATTCAGCTGACATAATGAATTTCGTTATCTTAACAGCCATTTTATCTGCAGCAAACTCAGGCCTTTATGCCTCTTCTAGAATGCTTTGGTCGCTTGCTAATAAGAATACGATATCCCCGATTTTTGGAAAAATGACAAAGCAAGGTGTTCCAATCAACGCCGTCATTTTCAGCATGGTGGGTGGAGCTTTGGCTTTGCTCTCAAGTATTGTGGCACCAGATACTGTCTATATCGTACTTGTTTCCATTTCTGGTCTAGCAGTAGTTGTAGTTTGGATGAGTATTAGTGCTTCCCAGTTCCTATTTCGCAGACAATTTTTGAAAGAAGGAAATTCTGAAAAGGACTTGATTTATCGCACACCACTATATCCATTAGTACCAATTGCTTCTTTTATCCTTTGTCTGGCATCGTGTATTGGAATTGCATTCGATCCAACACAGAGAATTGCCTTATATTGCGGCATACCGTTTATTTTGTTTTGCTATGGAAGTTATTATCTAACAAAAAATCTAAAAAAGAGGGACGTAAATTATGTCGAACAAAATCAACCCAATTGATGCTATTTTATCCCAACATTCCATTATGCTTCTTGACGGAGCATTAGCTACAGAATTGGAGGCGCATGGATGTAATTTGGACGATCCCCTTTGGTCGGCACGTGTGTTACTAGAAAATCCGGAACTAATTTATCAGGTTCATTCGGACTATTTTCGTGCTGGAGCGGACTGTGCCATAACAGCAAGCTATCAAGCTACTATTAGTGGTTTTTCCGCGCGTGGAATACAAGAACAGGAAGCTTTGGAATTAATTAAGAAAACGGTGTTACTTGCAAGAAGGGCAAGAGATGATTTTTGGAAGGAAAATACGCAAACGAATAGGCCTAAACCATTGGTTGTTGCATCAGTTGGGCCGTACGGGGCTTACCTTGCAGATGGTTCAGAGTATGTAGGCAACTATGGTGTGACAGATAAAACATTAGCAGACTTTCACCGTTCGAGAATGTCAGCGTTAATCGAAGCAGGTGCAGATCTATTGGCATTTGAAACAATCCCTTCCCTGCAAGAAGCAAGAGTATTAGATAGATTATTGCGTGAGTTTCCAGAAACATATGCGTGGCTTTCCTTTTCGGTAAAAAATGAGAAAGAGATTAGTGAAGGTATGAAACTCGTGGAGTGTGCACGAGCTTTTGAGAAAAGTGAACAAATTGTAGCGATAGGCATCAATTGTGCGCCAGTAACCGTTGTGACTGGTGCAATCCAAGCGTTGAGGGAAAACACCAAAAAACCGATTATTATTTATCCAAACTCTGGTGAAACTTATAATCCAGAAACAAAAACATGGCATGGTCATGAACAATGTAACGCGTTGGATATTCAATCTGAAAAATGGTACCAAGCAGGTGCACGTTTAATAGGTGGATGCTGCAAAACGACCCCTTATCACATTGAGGAGATATCGAACAAGTGGCGTTCTTCCAAGTTTTTCTATTCGAACGAAGCAAAATAGTAATGTAATGGATGATAATCTATCTTTGTGTGTATTTTCATGATTTGGCTTGTTCAGGAATCTACAGTTACGTCTAGTGGTACAAAATGTCTTTTCAGAGACACAAATATGGATGGTAGCCTCGGGAATCCAGTGGACTTTTGGGTACCTTAGGTATGGAAAGGAATCAGGGAAAATAAAAACCGCTAGTTTAATAGATATGGTAGACAACATGCTAAATCTTTTAATGAAGATATAATTGATCCAATTGAAGGTGAAGGGGACCATTTATTCGTAATTAAAGTTAACGAAGAGGTTAATTTAGTTATTCAAAAAATAGTTCAATAACTATATGAAAATTTGTTGTAGTAGTAAATGTGGTCATATTGTTGTAAAAAAGGATAGATGTAAACAGGTATACTCCCCTGTTCATCTATCCTTTCCTTTTTACCTTATAAAATGTGTGATATTATATTCAATCGTATAAATATAGGATTTCATTACTATTGCCTTGACTTTTAATAAAACGAAAGGGTTTATTTGGTATGCGTATTATTAAAAGTATGCTTCTATTTTAGGAATGCTTTACTCCATAAAATGAAAGTACACTTTGTTTCCATTCTTAAGTTGATGGGTATGGGGTGTCGCCACATTGCTATTTCCTCCAACTCGCAACATGTTTGCGGTATCCTTGCTCAAATCATAATAAATATCATATATCTAGCAGCTTAACTCTTTTAATATAATACTTAAAAATGGATATGCTTAATTGCATATCCACTATCAAGATAGTATACACTTCCCTTATACATACTTTCTTCCTATTTATATACTTACCTTCGCTTCTCCAACATCCTGTTTTTTAATTAAATCTAAGTAAAAATGTGTGACAGTTGTGTTGTAATAAGGAGAAATGAAAATAAATAATAGATTAAATGTAAACATTCCGATAAATGCGGCTAATAAAAACCAACCAATAAATGATAACCAAAGAACAAATAACTTTAGCTTTTGTCCTTTCATTATTCTTTTACTTTCTCTCAATGCTTCACTTGCTGTATAATCAGGATTCTCTACTAATATGTAATACGACATGGAATAAGAAAAATATTTAATAATACCTGGAACAATTAATAAGAGACTCCATAAAAAAAGAAAAATAGCTTGCAACAGGCCCAATTTTATTGATCTAAACAAATTTCTTTTTTTAAATCCTAGAAATACATCGTCCACTTTAGCGTCTTCATTTTTCCCTAAATGTAAGGTGAAAGCAGAATATCCATAGTTAAAGATACCTTGTATGGAACTGTAAATTAAGAAACAAATAAGTCCTAAAAATATATAACTTAGAATAATTAAAACTAGTGCAGTAGGGTCTACTTGGGGTTGCCCACTAATTGAATAAACAAAAATTACATCCAAACCAATTACCCCAATAAACAGGCCAACTATTAAATACATGAATGTCGCGATTGCTGATGCACTAAGAGTAGGTACAAAATAGTTTAACGCTGATACTCCTATACCTCCCCCCCATTTACCATCTAACGAATTAAGAGCTGCTTTCTTTAAATTTCTTGTCATACTTGTATTCCCTCCTTTTTTCTTATTTTCCTATACTGAAAAAATAAAAGAACTTGTAGCAGGCCCCGCTACAAGTTCTTTTAGCCAAATACTTTAGCTCATCAAATAAATATTTATTCTGCACAATCGGGGGTAATGCCTAAAATATGGTTTGTTAACATCATTATATAACATAATTATGAATTTTTGTTAAAAATTCTATATATTTAGACAAATAATCCTCCACTTTTTTACTTATTTTTTCATGTAGTTTTATCTATTGAAAATACGTAAAAAAACATCTGGACTAATTGGAACAAAAGTTTATTTAACGAACATGAAAAGACCACCTACAAAATTTCATAGGTGATCTTTTTTGTGATTTTGCACTTGTGCACTACTTTAAAAATATATCATAAATTTATCTAGTCTCCTAAACATTTGAATCTATAACTAGGTCGAAACACCATATTTAAGACAAACGTCCATTAGAACTTTTTAATAAAGATTTATTCTGTAAAAAAGTTTCAAGCTTACTAAAATCTGTAGAAGAAAATAATAAATTCATGTTCAACTCGTTTCTCTCCCTCATGGGGGAGACAATGTTGTGAATCTTTATATAACTGAAACATATTCCACGGTACTGCATCGGAAACCTTAAATTTACTTAGTAGTTTTGGACAAAGACCTTTAGTTGCTCCATCCTGAACAGGAAAAGCGAAGTTTATATAAAGTACGGCTGTTGCTGCAGAGTAGTTATCCACTTTAGTTGAGAAGTAGCTTACGCCATCAAAAAATCCATCATATCTTATAAACTGCAATAATAGTTGTGGGATAATATATTCTGGTTTGAATGTGTCATTCGTATTTTTACACGTACAGAACATGCTGCCATTAAAGGCCAAATAATTAGATAAGAAATTACTTCATTTGGTTCATTTAATCTATCCGCCAAAACGTTTTTTCATAATTGTACCGATATCGTAGAATTTCTTAATTATCTTATCTATAAAAACAACAGGTGGTGTAGATAAATCCATATAACTTATATCATCTGATTTAAATACTGAAGTCTGAACCGTATTTAAGTCAGGTTTATTAAGTTCTTACCAGCTGGTTAAAGGTGAGCTTCCTAAATAGATACATAGTAACCCATGAATACTGTATCAATTTGTGCTGACTATTCCCCGAAGTTCTAACGGAATATGAAATATTTCTTCACCTGTAAATACATGATCGGTACCGACTCAAATTTTATAGAGGAATTCATTGTCAAAGTTTTGAAGTGTTTTTATATCATTGAAATGATTTGGTATAGACACGTTATTTATTAAAACTTTATGAAATTCTTTAAAAGCCTTTGACGGATAACCTTTATAATATTCTTTTAAAGAATTAATAATCCCATTACACAAATCCTTTACAAGCTCCAAATCCTTTTTGGTAATCACTGTTTCTAATGTTGTACTACAAATGCTCTCTACCCCTGAGATATAAGTAATAAAACAATCTTCAAGATACTCTATAAAGTCATCATTCTCCCTAGTAAGGGGTAACTTTCCCGCCTTCTTATATAATTCAATAATAGGCAGCACTTCTAAAACCCAGTTTCTTAAACGGGTAATTTTTTTAGCGTCTTTCGAGAAATCAGATATTGAGAATTCACTGGCTTACTTTTCATTATAAGGATATAATTTAAATTTCTTAGGTTCATCTATTTTTTGTAATTTTTCATAAAAATTTAATGCAATATTGACTTCCTCTTTACTAACATTGGTGTCTTCTTTGATATGAGTTAGTTTACTGCTTTCTCTATTAAATCTGTTCTTAATTTTAAAATAGTAATCACATCACTTTTTAAACGAAAATATTTAATTAAGGTTTTACACTTTCTCAATATTACAGTATCAAATTTCTTATATAATTAAATTATTCTCTTTATTTATTTTATGTATCTGTTCCTTTTGAACCCTACTATTATAGGGTTCCTTTTTTTATAATCATATATTTATTAATTAATTTATCAATTTCCTGACTTAAATGGAGGACTTTCGTATGACTAAAACCATGTTTATTTACCAGTTCTACTAATTGTAACTTTTTATTTTCTATTAGGTCATTTAACTTCGCCACTAACATAAACTTTTTTCTTTCACACTCCTCCTAAGCAAAATAAAAAGAGCTGCTCCCAGCGCTTGTATAATAAAAATCTTTATTATTTCGATGTAAAATTTTCCATATTTTATTATAAATGAATATACATAAAACCAACAACAATAAATTTAGTGTATTTAGAAATAAAAAAGCAACAATAATTCATTACTGCTACAACTTCTTTATAAATCCATTATTTATAAAAACATATTCTTTTGGTTCATCAGCTTCACCATATCAAGCTTCCAGCTTTTTAATATGTTCTGCTACTTCTTTTAATATCAAATTCATAAATAATAAAATAGGGTTCACATTATATTCTGTATCTCTTTGACACTCCCACGGCTAAAGCCGCAAGTCCTAAACCTTACGGTGTAACGGATGGGATTCTTGAATGACTAAGCATTCGCAGTCCATTTCTGTTTTGAACAGCCTTCAAGATGAGGGTGTGCCATCACCCCTCCTAAGACAGACCATATAGGTTCTTAGGCTGATTGACTATTACCACCAACCACAGTTGCGTAGCGAATATTCATCGCCCCAACGATATCACGATGTTTCTCAAATCCACATTGGCACTTGTATTTTCTGTCTTGCGCCTTGTTCTTTTCAGAACATTTCGGACATGTTTGACTTGTATAAGAAGGGTTCACATATTCGATCTTTATGCCAACTAATGTCGCTTTGTACTCGATGAATTGTGCTAAACGATGGAATGACCAAGTGTGTAGATTTTTTCCGTTTTTACGGCTTGTTCGTGCCGTCTGTCTAATGTTCGTTAGTTGCTCTAATCGAATGACAGAAATATTATTATCCGTTGCAAAATCAACGATTACACGACTTACTTTGTGGTCTTGGTCTTGCATCCATAGGATCAGCAAGTGTTGAAGATGTGGAAACTCTTCTCTCAAACGTTTTGATGTCACTCCTTTAATTTTTGCCATTGTATCAGCAGGACTAAGTGTTGGTGTATTTAAGAACAATTGAACATGGTCTTTGTCGAATTCCATCGCAACTATAGAAACATCCAATTCTCCGCATATTTCTTGAACCAACATTTTGGATACTTAGAGTGCCACCAACTTTGCGGTTTTTAGTAGCACTCCTTATCCAACCTCACTTTCATCCCATGCCGCTTTCTCGTTCAGGAAGGGCTGCAATTCTTTAGATTAGCTATAAATGACCATTCATTACCTTTCAAATTTGTATAGTAGTCATTCTCTTCTTCCCAGCTTCCTGTATTTATTAATTCCACCAATTCTTATATTCATCCTTTATAATTACTTTACCTCGAAAGGCTGTATACATTTCAAAAGACAAATTTATCACCTTCTTAAATTCATTATGAATTTAATTAACATATATACTTAACTACACAATAGATGGTTTTAGAAATCGTACTACGTTTCCCTTTTCACTAAATTCACTCACATTGTTACAATTTTTGGCGGTAAGATCTACTATATAACTCTCTGAAATTTTAAAAGTTCTCTCCTCATTAAACATTGTCAAAGGAACTGATACTCCAACATTATTATCTAGATGACTTAATACCATTACAGGTATAGTTTCTCCTTTTAATAAATCAACATATGAGGTCTTAACTTTATAATAATGGCCTTCTAAAAAATGCATTTTTCCGTTTATTAAATCCACTGCAACTCCATTATTACAGTACGCTAAGCTTTGATTTGAAAAATGGATGTCATCCGATACTTTAATAAATTTCATCGTTTTATTATCAAATATATAGTAACCCTCTCTTACTACAAAGAGATTATGCGGATTGATAAACTCTAGCAAATAATGTGTGATTTCAAAGCTAGTATCCCCCTCAATCATTTCTCTGTATTCTACATAAAGTTTCTCTAATTTTTTAAATGTACTTAGTTTGATCCCCTGATTTGGTCTTGATGCAAGTGTTAAGTCATCTAATACCCATTTAGCCACGTATGTTGACGTTGGAATCATTTACAATATACCCCCTTCAAAATTCTATATATGAACATATTAACTATTTAAATTTAATAAATTGGCCTCTACTTAAAGTATAGGCAGAATCTATTTAATAACTAAGATAATTCTTTAACTTTTTCATATTTACTTCTTATAAATTATATTTATCAAACTCTAAAACGAATTCTTTATAATCAATTTACATTTTCAGAAATTTGAGATATTATTTATTATATACACCTTTTTTATTTTTTAAATCAATCTCAATACACATAAGCCCTTCGGGTTACTTGAAAGAAGAATGTAATGCTAAATGCATTGGTTCTTACTATCCAGTGTCCTTGAAGGGCTTTTTGTATTGTCTAGAAAGGAGAGAATGAATGAGTTTTAAGGTTTCCTTTTTTCTATGCAAAATAAAAAAGCAGCGGTTACGCTACTTAAAGTTTTTCTTATCACCAAATAAAATGATATATATATTCTCCCGTTATACTTTCATTAATTCCAGCAATCCTAGCGAATCTCATTAAGTCCATTCCCTGAAGAAAATACATTTGGAGCGTAACTGGTACCTGTGACCACATGAATTGATAAAACTCATTCACCCTCTGATTCGTTGAAACAATTAAATCATTTACAGGTCCATGATTCCATGCAGAGGTTTGAACTGAAGTAAACGGAAGGTCTTTCCCATTAACTGCTATTCTTGCCACACTTTGAGTTATGTCCACAATAATCCCCTCCGTCATTACAAAAATCCGACCTATTTCTATACTCATATTCTCGATTATAATTAAGTGGTTACGGCAAACACCTATTTTCTTTTCTACTCAAAATAATTTATTTTATAAAATAAAAAAGCAGCGGATTCGCTACTTTAAATTTTTTTCTCTTGCCTTCTTCATTTTCAAAGCGCCTTCATGAGAATACTCCAATTGATCTATTAATTTAATCAATTCATTAATAGGTTAATCTATCAATTCTATCAAATCCATTAATTCAACTATTACATATTATCGTTTCATTCATATACTATAGTAGATTGCTAGAAAGGAGGCGTAACCATGGATAGTTGCGTTGTGTTTGTAAATGGACAACCTTTTTTAGTTCTTTCAGTAGCTGGTATTGAAATTGCTAGATTGGAGATTTCTCTTCAAGTAGCATTAGCTCTAAGAGTGCTTGGAATACCAATCTGCGATTAATTACCTTATCAAAAGAAAAAGAGGGCACTAGCTCTCTTTTTTTATTTCCCCCTTATCTTTCCTTAACAACAAAAAAGACACCGCCCAAATCACGGCAGCGCCTACGATAATCGCTATTGATTTAATCAAACTTATTTATCCTCACATTATTGATTTCTTTGCTTCCATACACCATTCTTTTTACGATAAGTATTCTTGCCATCCATGAAGTCAGCTATCTTACCAGGAATGCTGTATTTCTTATTCTTTTTCTTAGCCTTCTTCTTCAGCTTTTTCTCTTCTTGAATAGCTTGCAAATCCGCCTTCGATTATTTCAACAAATCCTTTTCACGCCGCATCGAATTTGTACCCCTTGGATTAAAATGTGAACCAACTAATTAGATTCTACCTATTTATATAGATATCCTTTAATCCAAATATCCGTTTTATTCACATTTTCGTTTAACCTTTACCAATTTGTGGTTATCCTTCTAAATAGACCAACAATATATTAAAATTCCTTATATACCCTTAGGAGGTCTATCATGTTCAACTTTCGTACAATACTACTCATCTTAGGATTCTTTTTGTTTTTATATGGATTCATTGCTCTAGCGTTATTCTTTACAGTGTAATGGAAATTAAACAAATGTGCCCATCTTGTTCAATAAAGAAGAGCATCCACGTCAGTAGATGCTAAAATATGCGAAGGGAAATTCCCCAATGAGCATTGAATAGGATATAAGCCGTTCGCTTATCCTACACTACACTATATGATTTCTATATTAAAATGGTTCATCATAAAAAAGACACCTTATACAAGTCTTTTATGAACACAGGGGTAAAACTAAAACGCAACAAATACCTAGGGTTGTATCATATCATTTCTATGTCTCCCTAATATTTAATGTGTAATTTCTATATACCAAAGAAAAAAGCCGTGGTGGAAGCTTAATGTATACTAATACTAATATTGAATAACTTCATTGATAAACTTTCTAGAACAATAAATATACTAGCTGAAACTGATCTATATCCTATATTGTTTCCTGTAACATTAATAGTAATCTCCGCCAAATGGGTTGGTACATCACCTTTTTCAAAAATTTTTTCTTCAACCTTTTCAACTATTGCTACATTATCCACTTCTTTAAAAGTTTTCAGCAATTTTGTTTCTAATAAAGTAAAATCAAAATTTTCATCTTTAACCACATCAAATTTAATCTTCATTTTTCTTTCCCCATTTTTAACTAGTTAATATGTTAATATGTTAATATCGATATAATTATATATATTTTTATTAAATAATTCAAAAAATATGTTTTATAAATTCGACCATATTTAACCTAACTTAATAGAGAGAAATAAAAACAAAAGAAGAAGTACCTCTTCTCGTTTATACTCCGTAGAGCTGACTCAATACTTAGGCTAATTAATATCATTTTCGCCTTAGCTGGCCAATATTGTTTGATAACGTGATTATCTCCAAGACGTATATGTTTCTTCCGGCGCCTTGTTTGAACCAATACACTAAGGGGACGGAAGGGCAATGTTTCCGCTGTATTGGCTCAAATAAAGAGTGGAACTCTTTGCCTTCGTTTTGGTCATTAATAAGAATTGTGAGTAATTACTAATGTACGAGATCACGTATACTGTTTTAGATTTTTAGAATGCAAGTGTCACTCAATCATAAGCAACCACCCCCACTCCATTTTCAAGAACCGACATATTAGAGAGTAATAGACTTATATTTATTATCAGCGTTCCGAGCTAATTGATAAATACAAATTAGAAACAGTATGACGAATGCGAGTTATATCACACCCGCCACACTGGAATATGTCATGATTAATCATTTAAGGGAATCTTACCACCCTTACGGCGAGATTCTTTCCCCCCATACCCGCCCTGCCGCGGTATACGTTAAGGAGTACTAACCCTCTTCGATATGCGGTTTTCAAAGAGCTTGTACATATAATTTATAATTTTTGTCATTTTATTTAGTCCCCCCAAAAGTTAGCATTTTGACCGCGTTTTGTTCGCTATTTTTAGATGATTCCAAGTGCTGTAGCAATCAATTTAACCGCACTTTGCTTCTTCTCATAGAAATAGGTCTTCTTGAGTAGTAGATCATTATAAACATCTGAATCTTTTACTCTCTCGTTTGTCAGGAACTTACGCTCAACGATTTTACGCTCATCCTCATCTAATAAATTATTAAGTGCCTTCTCTACCTGCTGCACCTTCCATTTACTCGTATTCCTTGAATCACGTAACTCAGGGAATAAACTGATTCCTTCCTGCTCCACATCATTACTGAATCGCATCTTAAGTGCTCTGTATTCTTTTAAAATGCTTACTACTTCCTTTTGCACTTTCTTATCATCAATAGCAGGTAATAAAGTTAATTGTCTCTCCATGAAGGAATCCCCCTATTTCGAATTTTGGTTTTTATATTCACATCAGGTACGTGAAATTTTACTATCTCTTTGTTGAATAAGGGAAACATGCATAGCGAGTAGCCCCCACCATCCACTCTGCATGGTTCCGTTATTCATTAAGCCTTTAATAATTTACGTTTCTTGTTGGCCATCTTCTCTTTCGCTGCTTCAATGTTATTTGCTACCTTTTTATGATCCTTATCAAATTGAATCATTCCATCAAACATAACTGGAGCTACTGCTTCATCTACATATTGTAAGTAATCCACTGGCGCTCGTTCTGTCTGTTCTACTAAGTACCCATAAATATCAAAGTCTGCTCTTGGTATCGACTTCTTACCTTTTGGCTGTTGTGACATCCTCACGTAAGATTGAATCACTAATAGAGGTACTACGAACACTGACTTGTCCTTGCTAAATTCAATAAGGAAGAAACAAATTGCTCCCATCTGCTCCGCTTTCTCCAGGTAATCTAATTGGTGCTGCGCAATGTTCTTTAAATCAAATCTTCCAGGATTCTCTGTAGATTTCGCTTCAAATGCTATAGCTCGTCCTTTATACACGCCGTCATAGTCTACTATACTTTTAGATTCATAGAATCCATTTAATACTCGTCCACCTGCACTTTTTAACACCTTCACAGGAGTCGGGCGCTTGTTTATAAGCGCCACTCCTTCTCTTTGATACATTTCATTCGATAGATTAATAAGCTTTTCAAAAGCCATTCCGCGATTACCTTGTCCCATTGTTATTCCTCACTTTCTATATAATACTTATCAATTATTTTGTAGTATTCCAAAGAGTTTTCCTTCACTCCATTAAAAACGCTATCATCTATTTCGATTTCTTCCTCAATAACGCTCTTTACATAACCTGTACTAACTGAAAACATAAATTTAGCCATTTGTAATCTCCCTTTCAATTACAATAGCGTTTTTATTTAATTATCGGTCTCACTTCTTCATGTGCTTATAGTCGACATGAAATGTTGCATATTTCGACATCTTTCTACACAAATAGTCAAATATGGTGTATTATATAGCGGAAGAGTAAGGTAAGAGTTACTCTTTGTCATTTTAGGAAAGGTCCTGTTGGAGACAACGGGGCCTTTTCTCGTAAAAGGATTATTTTGTTTAAATTCTCATAACACACTTTTTAAATCCCTCAACATTGGAAATAGCTATATAATAAAAAAGATTAAATGTTAGGAGTATTATAAATGTCTGATTTAATTAAACTTTGTATTGTAATAGCCGTTGCCTTATTTTTAATGTTTTCCATAATATCAGAGTTTAGGAAACCTCAAAAAGATATGTTTTGGTTCTCAATTGACGTAATGTTTCTCCTTGCAGCTTTTTTACTAATAAAAGACTATATCGTCAAACATTTAACCTAATCGCCTGAATAAAACTCAATATTCCGTCAATAATATAGATAGGCGATAGCCAGAACTCATTTAATGAAGTCCCTAGCCTTTCTCCTTTCCCCCTTGGAGAACCAGCCGAGCAGTTAGTTTTTGCTAGCTGCTCTTTTATTTATGAAAAAAAGATAAAACTCTTTATAGTGATTCTTCTTTATTTCTCAATATAAAGAGCCTTGGATTTTCGTTAACAATCTTGTAGTATATAAACAAAGAGTAAGGTAAGAGTTACTCTTTGCCATTTTAGGAAAGGTCCTGTTGGAGACAACGGGGCCTTTTTTCATATAGAGATAGTTTTGTTTAATTTTTCACCATTAACCACAAAAACATCTTATAATTGTTATATATTAAATTAATCAATGTATTAGGAGTAGATCAAATGCCAGTTACACTAGAACTTATTCTTTTCATTCTTCTAGCAATTTGTGCTGTTGGATATCTAGTAAAAGAATTTCAAAAAACGAGGAAAAGAACAATTGGAATTTCCCTAGAATTCTTGGTTCTTTTCTGGTCAATATGGAGAATATCGACTATCATAATCTGATTTATAAACCATGAAATCCTTCGAATATAAATCAATATTATGTCCATAATGTTAATAGGCTGTATGCCAAAATCCATTTAATTTTCTCTGTATCTCCTTGTATTGAGCAGTTAGCTTTTGCTAGCTGCTCTTTTATTTGCACATAACATTAAACATCGAATAAATTATGTTTGAAAGTGCTCTGTTTTATTAAAAGGCGATTCGACGACGATCGTCTTTTTTATTTCTACAAAATGAAATTTTTATTAAATTGCTTATACTTTATTTCTCAACCACAACGTATGGAATTATAATGAAATGAATGGTAATATATAGGCATCTCAATTACGTTAGAGCTTGTTTCCTTGCAAGCTCTTTTTTTATTTAAATAGCGTTTTTTTCAAAATGATGCCCTTTCTAATTTGGACACATTTACCAGTATTTTTACCAAAAAATTCATGATATGGTTATTTAGTCGAGTACGTCATTACTTGACGATTACCCTTAGAAGCCCCGCAGACAATCGGGGTTTCTTTTATTTAAATAACAATTTTGTTCACTTTTATAGCTTACTATTCCTCATAGTTGTGTTTTTCTTCTAGGACTTTTATAAAGTTAAAGTGTCCATCGAGATAACAATCATTGATTTAACCCCCAAAATATATTTCATTAACTTCGCTTAAAGTAAAATTTTCATTTTTTCATTCAACCGAGTTCATAACATATTCTTTTCCTCCAATAAAATAATGATTAAGTGTCCCATGCGCATTTTATCCATTGGAAATAATACCTTTCACGTACTTACGTATTAGAAACTTCATTTCTGCATCTTCTGCAATAGCAATTTTGTTCACTTTTTCGATACATTTATGAAACATTCGTATGTTATCTTCAGTATGTTCTATTCTTTTTGAAGAACCATGTGAGAATACCAAAACAAGAAGCCCTAGAGCCCTAACTCTAGGGCTTTTTGTTTTTAAATAAGGATTTTGTGTGACTCCAGTTCTTACTTAAGACCGACTAGACACTAACATTTTTATGTAGTACAATTCCTATCAGAAAAATGTTAGGAGATTTATTTATGACCTTTGAAGATAATCGTCAATTAGGAATTCAACAAGGATGTATTGTAATTACAGATCAATCGCAATATCTTGTTGTTAAAAAGAATGAAAATTATTCTTTATTAAACATCGCAACTGCGGAGTGTATAAACTTTGAAGTTTCACTTGAACATCTTGAAGAAATGGTCCAAGTAGATTTAAAAGAAAAGATTCAAGATATCATTCCACCAGAGAATATTAAAATCGTAGCTCAAAACAGAATATAAAATGTATTTTCTAAGAGCACTTTCGTTAGTGCTCTTTTTTCATGAATAGTTTCAAATAACTATTTTATTAAATTTCATTGTTCTATTTTTCTTATAAACCTTACAAATTTGTAATATTACTGTCACCAAAATGGATAGTTAATTGGTTAATCTTGGCTTAACATACAGAATGACTAAACAAAACATCAATGAAAGGTGCCACTTGATGGAAAGAAAATTATTACGCTACGGAATAATGAGTATAGCTTTTCTCACTATCCCAATGATATTTATACTTTTGGTATCGTCTCAATCCATTCCCAAAGAATACGGTAAAGAATGGCCAGAAGTTAAAAGAACAGCTGAACTAGTAACTATCGTTTACTTTAAAAAAGAAAAAAATCTTGAAATTGTAATTGATAAAATTAGTCCATCAGAAGAATATAGAACGCATGAAATCTTCCTATACGGACATGTCACTGATAACGAACTACAAAAAGTTTATGCTGTTGTAAATTTTAGTAAGTACTATTCGGTTGAAGTCATTTCTGAATACGAATTGAAATCCAAGAGCAGTTAGCTTTCGCTAGCTGCTCTTGGTTTGTAAAAATGCACTCAATTAACAAGAAACACATATAATATTCTGTGTTCCTTTCTATATAAAATAAGTTAGTCTTTACAAGCGGATGATCTCGTCACGAGAGCACTTTATTAAGTGCTCTTTTCGTATTTCAAATACATACAAAATGAAATTTCTATTAAAATGTGTTTACACAATTTTTTTACATATCTTTTGGGTTTTAAACTCATTTAATTTAATACCTAAGAATTATTAGGATAAGCACCATATTATAATAAAACAAAAAAGATTTTATCCATTATTAAACAGAGGTGTTTCTAATTAGTACAACTTTAATTTCACATTTTTACAATGAAGAGTATTTACTACCATGGTGGTTAATACATCACACGAAACTATTTGATCATGGTATTCTTATTAATCGAGGTTCTACTGATCGTTCAGTAGAACTATGTAGAATACTTGCACCTCATTGGGAAATCCGAGATTCAAAAGTATTAGAGTTTGATGCCTTATTAGTTGATCAAGAAGTAATGGAAATAGAAAAAGAAACTAAGGGGTGGAAAATGGTTTTAAATACCACTGAATTTCTTTGCTGTTTTGATACGGAAGCCTTTTTCTCTTCTCTTGCTACTTTAGGGAAAAACATGTATTCCATTAGAACTATTCTGATGGTGGATGAACCTACTCACAGTTATACCAATCCGAGATACAGTATTCCCCTTGTCAAACAGCGTTTTCATGGAATGATGCACCCACATACTCCTCCTGCACCTTATTACGGAGGTAGATTGATCCACAATTATTTGCATGGTAACTATACAGCCGGAAGGCATTGGTCAAATCATCCATTTATGGTTTACATGTATCCTGCTTTCATTTTAAAATTCTTTTACAGCCCATGGAATACAGCCATGAAAAATCGAAAATTACAAATTGGGCCTACTCTTTCTAAACATAGCATCCAGCATGGTTTAGGTACTCATCACCTAGTAACACTAGAAGAATTAGAAAGAAATTATATATCCTTTGCAACCTCAACTATCGATCTTCGATTACTCCCAGAATATCAAGCTATATTTCCAGATTTATGTTTTCCTAACTAGTAATCCATCAAAAACATTTTGAAACTTTCCATACGTTCTTTACTTTTAAGTAAGAGCCATTCATTATTAAAATAGCGTTTTTGTTAAAAACTTTTCACCTTTTAATTGGATAAGCATTTATTATTTATAAGGAAGCTTTTCACTTATAGGAATCTCCTTACAAAGAGCACCTTGAAAAGGTGCTCTCTTTTCACCCTTCATGAGAAAATACATATATTAATATCGGCTGCACAAGTATTCAGCTTACAAATTAGGCCTTGTGAGCTATCACCTTTTTAAGGAGCACATTTAAACATGTGCTCTTTTTAGTCAATTTTAATTACATGATTACGCAAAAGAAACATAAAGTATATGACAGTTCAATACTTATAAAACCTATCTTTCTAAGGGCCTACTCATCTGTACGCCCTTTTTTTTGTTTTCAATTAACGATTTTATTTCAAAATTATATTGTTTTAAATTATCTATTCTACTTCCCTTCTCTTGTTCATATGCCAAGTTCTTTATTCATACACTAAACAAAATTGACATAACTGAACGGAGGCTAACTATGTCTTTTGTAAATATTATTAAGTACAGGCGCGTTCCCCACTCCAATCCTAACTTCCCTTTAATTTTATTTTGGAGCCAGAAAAGTGGTTGTACTTCTCTTGCACATTGGTTTTTTTATCAAATTAATTTATTTAAGCAAGCGATAAAATACAATTCTTTCATCCATAATTACGAAAATGAAATATACAAAAACTCCTCAGACTACTTTATTGAATTAGCTGCAACTTTATATTCAAAAGAAAAAGATACCTATAAGATAGTAAGAAACCCGTATACAAGAGCTGTAAGTTCATTCTTCTCATTAATCGCTCCTCCATATATAGAAAACCCAGCATGGGAGCCCATTCGGGGTTTTTATTATGGCAACAGCATTTGTAGTAAACCTATTTCATTTAAAATCTTTCTCTATTACTTAAAATCACAAATGACAGATTTAGAACAAGTAGATCCACATTTTACACCGCAGTATGTGCCCGGTGAGGAAGCATTTGTTACAAATTATATCTACCTTGAAAATTTCTCTACCGAAATTGTACGTCTAGAACAAACATATCAATTAAAAACTTCTCCTTTACACATACTAACCAAATCATGGCATCATCAGAAGGGCAGGGCGATTTTTAAAGGTGCTTTTGCAGATGCTGATATTACCGATCCTTTATTCCCACGCCTCCCAACATACGATAGTTTTTATGATCAAGAAACTATCCAATTAGTACAAGATATTTTTAATAAAGATTTCAGTACGTACAAATACCCCTTAAATTCCCTTTTGTGCACTGAGGTAGTAATACCCAATAAAAAAGCCCACCTATTTCCGTAGGTGGGCTTTATCTTTATTACACAATATCAAAGTATACTCTCTTTTTCTCATAAACTTTATGTAATTATACATATTTGTAAAAATTACACTAAATAAATATTACATGTAGTAAAATATAAACCGTGGACACGTTCTATAAAGCAGATTCTTTTGAAAGACGTAACATATTGATCTCAAATCTCTTGAATTTTGCGAACTAACAATCTGGTGTATATAGACGATTCTGTTTTATAGGATGTGTTTACACGTATAACAAGGGGATAATACGGATAGGTTTATACTAAATGAACGTGGTTCAAGTCGGAAGAAGGCACCTTTGGGTGTCTTTTTTATGCTTGTATTTCTTAATGAACAATATAACTTAACATGGTAAAATAATATATCCATAAAGAGGTAATTTGATATAATATTATTTATATGAAATGTTAAAATATAGATAGGGGAAGTGAATATGGACAAGAAGCTAACGTATTGGCTAGGATCTATTATAGGGATAATAGTACTTGCAGCTGGTATGACTTATGGCATGTTACAGTTTGCTGAAGTACCAATGGATAGTGAGAAGCATGCTTTTGCAGAGTCTGATTATAAAGAAGCACCACCATCGAATGAAGCAGAAATTGAAGGTTCAAATGCACAACTTCACATCACTAAAAGTTCTACTGAAGAAGAAGTTATTTCAGCAATGCATAGCATGACTCATCAAAAAGTAAAAGTAAATGACGGACGGGGAGCAACTCCTATGTCTAAAAAAAATGCAGAAAAAGTAAGAAGCATTCTAAACCAAAATGATTTTAAGAACAAAGAAGAGCTATTAGCAATCACTGAAAGATGGGTAAATAGAGATTTTAGTAAAATCGTAGAAGAACATAACTATTTCTGGGAACTTCAAGACGGCAAGATAGGTGAAGCTACAGAAATGGATCCAATAGAAGAGCAAACATTCTCTTTAAATAATTTCGGTGATGAAGTAACAGCCGCATTACATAAATCAGGAGATTTTCAGTACGTTGGGGAATAATAAACATCTATAAATTATAGTTAGAAGCTTTCCTTTTAATATTTACCTTTTCTAAATTTCTTCAATACATAGATGTGATTCTCAAGTCGGAGGAAGGCACCTTTGGGTGTCTTTTCTTTATGGGCAAAAACAATCCACTTGTTTTAAGATGGATTATTGCTACTACAAGAGTAATTATAACTAATCTTTAGGAACCCTTTTCTCTATTTGTGGAAAAATCATCGATGTAACCCCAATACATATCCCAGCTATAGGAGCTGCTATAATTAAGCATATACATACCATATTTAACACTAAAAATCCCCCCATTGCTCAATAGGTCTACTTGTAAGTAAAAGAAAATATAAACATTGAATAGTTCATGTAAGTTGTTAACAACATGTATCTGTTTTTTCTATATAATACATATGTATTATACAAACTTAATCTGTACTCTACATGGAGATACTCTAGAATTAGCTTAAAAACTTTGGCGTCACCTTAGGGTGTCTTTTCTTTATTTCTCAATATAAGAACTCTAAGAATATGCTATTATTTTAATACAAATTCCCTTTTATGCAATGAGATAGTATTGCCCCAAAAAAACCACCTATTTCCGTAGATGGGCCTTATCTTTATTACACAATATCAAAGTATACTCTCTTTTTCTCATAAACTTTATGTAATTATACATATTTGTAAAAATTACACTAAATAAATATTACATGTAGTAAGATATAAATTGTGGATATATTCTATAAAGCAGATTCTTTTGAAAGGCGTAACATATTGATCTCAAATCTCTTGATATTTTGTGAACTAACAATCTGGTGTATATAGACGATTCTGTTTTATAGGATGTGTTTACACGTATAACAAAGGGGCAATACGTGTATATTTATATAAAATTAAAGTGGTTCATGTCGGAGGAAGGCACCTTAGGGTGTCTTTTCTTTATGTATTAAAAAAACAACCATCCAATGATGAGGTTCTTATGTATATTATTCAGTATCTTGTTTTCTCTAATACTTTCTTCTTGATTGAACATCTATAGATTCATAAAAAAACAACCAAAAATTATCACAGAAATTACAAGTCCCATAGCAGCACCTACCAACATTTTCCCCTCAGGACCATTAATAAGCTCTTTTAAAACTTCTTTTGCTATTCGCTGACCTCTACCACTTAAAGATATCGAAAGAATAAAGAATATTACCACTAATACAAATGAAGAAATTATTAACTCCATGACTTATGTACCTCCCTAATATATGTGAACCATTAATTAACCAATAATTTCCTTATACATTATATCAACTAGGTTACATGGAAATATAACAAATTATTTTTATAATTTAATTTATTAATCGGTACGACATTAATACAGGATAGTCTAAGACGGAGGAAGGCGCCTTTGGGTGTCTTTTTTTTATTTTCAAAAGGACCTGCTCAATTAATGCCTAAAAACATACAGTAAATTGAATCCGTTAAAATACATGAGTGAACCCTTGTTTTAACCTCCGATTTAAAGGAGGAACCATTATGGGATTTGGTGGTAATTGCGGCGGCGACTGTGGCTTTGCTGGAGGATTTGCTTTATTAGTTGTATTGTTTATATTATTAATCATCGTTGGAGCTGCTTGCTTCTGCTAAAAAAACTATCGGAAAAGACGCTCTTATATGGGTGTCTTTTCCTTATGGAAAAATCCCTACACAAAGTGCAGGGATTTTCATGCTACGAATATATAAAACTGATTATTTAATATATAACGACGTCCGCCACGTATCTCTTGGATAATTTATTGAAGTCTTTTGATATTCAAAAGTCCCTTCTTGATGCTTTGATGCGTCCCATTTATATTCCCAACCTACAATAGGATTACCACCAATTATTTGTGAGCCAATACTTTTTACATCAAATCCATTCATTTTGGCAAAAGGAAACTGGCCATATCCTATTTCTTTTGTGTAAACATATAAGTAACTTCCTCCATGATCTTTAGTTGTACTAAAACTATTAGGAGTAATGTATTCAACTCCACCCAATTGTGATTCCACTTTTACTACACTTAAAGAAGTTAGAGGTGCTGCTGGTCCTGCTGATGCCTCCGATGCCATTCCTAACCCAACTACCGCTGCCACCGCTAATGATGATATCCCTAATGTAACTTTTTTAAACATATAAACATCCCCTTGTTTTATAATAAGTACAAGTTTGATATTAACAGAAATTTATAAGAATATTCCTTATATTGAAAACGTTAACAAATTCTACTTTTTTCGATATGCAATTTAGCATATCGATTGACATACAAAATAATCCATCCACTACTTTCCTTATAAAAACTTTTTTCAAATTTAATACTATTAACTCACTAAATTCTCATTAAAAGACTGGTCGTCTATACAATAGTTTGGTAACATATAAGTATCTTTTAAGAAGGAAAAGCTAATATAGATCGACTAAATAATGTAAAGAAAATGTTTTATTGCATAAAAAAAGGCTCCATTGCTGGAGCGCTCAAAAAATAATATAAGTAAATGAATTAAAACAAATAACAGACAATTAAACTATATAGATAAAACATAAATAAATCTATATATATGTAATATTACATATAAAAACCCTATTTATTGAAGCTATAATAAGCTTACTCGATGATTGTTATATTTTGTTATGGTTTTTAAGTAATAAAATACCTTCTTAACACCAATTGTACAAGGAAAAGAAGACATCGATTAAGATGTCTTCTTTTTTATATGATAACAACACAATAAAACAGAATCAAAGACATTTATAATATTCTTTCAAAATGAAGGTATACGCATTGCCTTTTACCCCTTTGGACAACCTGCTATAGATATTAATAATGAAAATTCATCAGCAATCTCACTTATTTAACCTTTCGTTTTATAAAGAGAAGATGTTTTTATATTTATAAGATAAAAAGAGGTTGATGGATTAATTCTCCACCAGCCTCTTTTTATCTTGCTATTCAATTAGAAGCTAACCGTCGCTGCTTCCTCTCCTGAACTAATCATTCGCTGTTCAATCTTTCCTAGCAGTTCCTTTATCTTATCTGAATAAAGTTTAACTGCTTTCGTAGATTGAGCATTCTTAAGCTCTTCTGTCCATTCTGCTAAATCTTCCTTTTCTTGATCATCTAGATAATCAAAAACTTCCTTTCGAGACATCGGGCTCACCTCAACTCAACTCACTTTATTTGGCCGTTACATAACCAAATCTCCTCATCTCTCTATTTCTATTTATACCAGATTACTCCTCTATTATTCCTTATTCTTTTTTTCGAGTTCGTTCAATTTCTTTGAAATCGACTGAATCTCGTCGGTTTTTACTTGTTCCGTTGCCAAGCGATTGTGCAGCAGGAAAGCTTGCCCTGAAATCCCAGCAAGAATACTCACTTTAAGAATATCCATCATTGTTTCAGGGTTAAACATTGCAACACCAACGAGTGAAGCAATACTTCCTACAAACATCTCTCCCAAGAAACCCGGGTGAAATGCAAGCTTGCTCTTACGAGGCAACAAAAACTTTTTGTTTGTGATGTAATGACTAGCCAATCCTGAGACCATACCAGCCACAACTGAAACAATTACTGTAACCAACATAATATACACCCCTTTTCGAAAAAACTTTTGACATTGCAGCAGCAGTTCCTATTTAATAATTAGTTGCTATGACATAGCATCACCCCTTTCAGGCAAAAACAAATAACCTTCCAGGAAAATGAATTGTTTACACAATGAAATAAAGTAACATAAAGTTCCTTTTTGTGTAATTTCATTAACCCGAAAGGTTATAAGTAATTAGTGATATAAAAAAGAAAAAGAAAAAAATGCAACTAAATTATATCACATTGAAATTTGTTTTATCTTTAAATTCAGAAAATTTTTCGTTATTTAACTTTCTCAAGTTAACAAATCAAATTCTTTGATATCTTTACACTTTCTAATAATTCTAAAGCCTGATTGTTATTTAATTTTTTCAATCTCCCATCGATTATGCTATAGATTACACAACAATTTTGATAAATATAGAATTCCAGTATTTCAAATACTACCTGTTTTTCTTCAACGTTTTCATAATTGCATAAATTTATTATTCTCGTTCCTGTCTCTCGTACTAACCACAATACCTTTCGCTTAAATAAGAAATAATAATATTTATCAAAGAAATAAAAGTCTTCTTGATATCCTATTAACTTATTTCGTATTATATTTTCCATCTTTATCAACTCTGGATAAATTCCCAAATCTATTTCTGACGGTGCAATACAGGTATTCCCTCTTAAATTTTTTCAAGAATTTACAATGTCTTCAGTACTTCTTTAAAACTGTTGTTTTTTGTTTCTTTTCTCTCTTTCCATTCTTTATTTTCGCGATTATAAATAGACATATTCATCAATATACACTCCTCTTTTTATCGTTTTTATTAAAATATAGATCTATTACGAATGTTACTAGTTACCATCTTATTGTAACTATCTTCAATTACATGTTATTCTTTTTGATACTGATCCCATTCAGCGGCTGTGATTTACGAGATAACATCACCTATATGAATATAAACCGTATCACCTACTCTGACACCTTCGAGTTCTGTATCAATTCTTAAATCGATATTTTCAATTCTAATTAATCTTTTGTTAATTAGTTTCCCTTTAGTTATTTTCCATCGATAAGCATTTAAGGTAACAGGATGTATTGTTTCTGAAAGTCTCAATAAATGATTCGAATTATCACTCCTTTTTTAAGCAAAATAAAAAAGCAACCTAAAAGGAGAAGACATAACACATTAAAAATGCGTACTCTTCAACCCGATAGGTTGCTTTAATTACAGAAAGGAAAAAGAAAAAAGATTATATACTTATTATACCATATCTATAACCAATAATATCCAATTCTTAAACTAGAAATAATACAAAAGTCTAAATTATATTGTATATTGTTGGTTTATGGTGTGTTTTTTATTAAATTGTATTTCCAAACAAGAAATGATTTCTTTAATTTTTATAGTCCTGCTTTCACTTTAGATGTTACAATTACAATATTATTCAAACATAATATTATTAAAGTGTTATATTAAGATTTGTATCACATACATACATTTTAAAATCTGAGTTTACTACACTTTAATTTTAGAAGCCCTAAAAAGAGTGTAGTGGTTTAATATATAACGATTAAAAACAAAAATTAGAAAGTAAGGTGTTTACAACATGTTAAGGTTAAGGCTTAGGCTCGTATATTTTTTACTTCCACTTATGCTATTTGTTGGAGGTTGCGGAAACATGGAAGATGAGACAAATTATGAAAAGGGGTTTTTAAAAGGAACTGGAGCTATGAGGAAGGCATCCAATAAAATGACTGAAATACAAGAGAGAGACCATTCGCTATCTTCGTCACAAGAAGAGTATAAAGAAGCGGTTATGGAATTTAGAAACGTAACTAAAGAATTTAAAGACTTGGTTCCTGACAAAAAGTATGAAACTCAACACAAGAACCTAATAAAAGCAATGGAAGAATATGAATTGTCTACATCAAAACTATTAACAGGAATGTCTGATACAGAAGGTACCGAGTGGAAAGTTGGTATTAATCAGTTCAATAAAGCGACAAATATGTATGTTATTGCAGCTGGGAATATTGTGGATATACAATACGGAAATAAAGAAGGTACCACAGAAAAAAGTATTGGACAAATACCTCAAGATGAAGATACAGAAGTAGAAACTGAAACTACCCAAACGCAGCCGTCTAATCATGATGTAGACTTAGCTACTAAAGATACTCAAACACAGCCGATAGAACAAAAAGCCGAACCGGAATTATCCACTGAGGACACGGAATCAGCGGTAGAACAATCACCACAGCAACTTAAAGTTGATAAAGTAAAAGAAATAATTGAGTATTATTCTATTGGAGAAAATGACAAATTAAATAACCTAACTGTTGAAAATGGGGAAATAAAAGCAAATATTGTATTAGCATCTAACAATCTATTTCCAGCTAAGGATATGGCAGTTAATAGTTACAGTCAATTAGCAGATGAATTACTAAAACATGAAGGTTGGTAAACACTAACTGTTACATATGCTAACATAGGAAGTATTAGTATGACTCGTAACGAAAAGGAAACAAATGAGGTTGGTGATTACTTCCCAGTACTTAAAATTGAGGAAAGATTGAAATGATAAAATTAGTACCGTAGAAGACCTTTCATATTATTAACCTAGTTAGCAACATCTATAAGCTCAATTAGAAACACTAACTCTAAGTAGTATATGGGTACACAAATGTAGAAGTGAATGAACCAGGTGGTCCATTCACTTCTACATTTGTGTTATCTCTCTCGAAATTAAATTCCTTCTAAAAATCCTTTTGATCTTGAGGTATTTCTTCTTCACAATCTGTGCAACATGTTAATATTTAATAACTGCCTACAATTTTAGTATCATGAAAATCTGATTCTCTTCCGCAAAATGTACATTTATTCATTTTTCATTCCCCTTTTATTAAGATTCAAAATCCAATTACATATTTCAAACAATTATTCTTTACCACTCTTATTTTTTAGATTAAACAGCTGCCTTTGTTCCTCAGTTACAGGAAATGCCCTACTATATCCTTTTTTCGCATGAAATACTATATAATGATTTACAATTAAATATTGATTGATAATAAAATTTAACATATTATTAACTGCCAAAGCAGAATATTGATTTGTAATACGTCTTTGCGGCTGTGATTCTACTACTCGATCACAAGAAATATCGCTAGGTGCAATTGTATCCTCATCTGTTAAAACATCTGGATACAATTTAGCAACAGGTGCTAAAATTGTTTCACCTTTCACTCTTAACCCTGTTACTGTTTGCCCTGTATAACCGCTCTCTTCTTGTTGTTTAATTATTTCCTCACTTGGATTTCCTTTTATTAAATCCACTGCATCATTACCTGTGTCTATATAAATAATATTTTCTTGTTCATTGAAAAATTGATGGAATTGTTGTCTTGAAAATAGCGATAGGTAAAACTTTGAAATTATCTCCATCTTTTCCCCTGCTCTTTAGATTTTGTTTCTGCTGTTTTCTGTTCTAGCTTTTGTTCTGGTTTCTCCTCTGGCTTTTCTTTCTCAAGAACTACCACATTTACTGTTGCAGTTGAGCTGTTTCCTGCCTTATCGGTTGCCGTTACTTGAACTGATATTGCACCTGGCTTACTTGTATCATATGCTCCTACTGTTACTACTGGATTTGAATCTTTATTATCTTTTACACTCACTAAACTTCCAGGACTCAATTTATCTCCCACATGTACGGTTACACCTTGTTTCGCTGTTATTACTGGTGCTTCCGTATCCTTCTCTTCTTCCTTTTCTACTACTTTTACTGTTACCGTTGCAGTTGAGCTGTTACCCGCATTATCTGTTGCCGTTACTTGAACTGATAAAGTACCTGGTCTACTTGTATCATATGCTCCCACTGTTACTACTGGATTTGAATCTCTATTGTCTTTTACACTCACTAAACTTTCTGGACTTAATTTATCTCCTACATGTACGGTTACATCTTGTTTTACTGTAATTACTGGTGCTTCTGTATCCTTTTCCTCTTCTTTTTCTACTACTTTAACGGTTACTGTTGTACTTGAGCTATTTCCTGATGCATCTGTTGCCGTTACTGTTACTTGAATTTCCCCTACCTTACTTGTATCGTACCCTCTCACTGTTACTACTGGGTTTGGATCTTTATTATCTTTTACTTCTACTAAATCACCTGCGTTTAAACTATCTCCTATATGTACAGTTACGCCTTGCTTTGCTGTAATTACTGGTGCCACTGTATCCTTTTCTGGTTTTGTTGTACCACCATCATTACCATCTCCGCCCGTTGGTGGTTTTGCGCCACCTCCACCATCGTTACCATCTCCGCCTGTTGGTGGTTTTATACCGCCTCCATTATTACCTTCACCACCTGTTGGCGTTTTCACTTCCCCGCCACTTGTGTCACCAGAAGTTGGTGGCTTTTTATCATTATTAATTGGAGGTATTGAGTTATCTGCAATAGCCACACCATCATTAATATTTAGATCGCCACCAAATACAAAGTTCTTACAATCCTTATTATCCGAGACAGAGGGATTGTTTGTTGCTGATGCTATTGAAGTATTTAAATCAGAAAAACGATTATTTGATTTATCACCGTCAATAACTGATGCTAAGTTTCGATCTGAGTTTATAGCTGCGGTTGCAATTGAATCTGTTAAGTCATCAAATTTCTTTTTGGTTTTGTTATTTTCAATGATACCGGCTAAATTTTGATCAGAGCTACGTTTTGCATTATCAATGATTTCATCAAAATCATTAGTATTTAGATTTTCATTCGGTTCTTTCTTACTATCATCTTTTTTCTTTTCTTTTTCACTATCTTTTTTCTTTTTAGATACTGATGCTGTTTTAGTGCTCTTTTTTTCAGAAGAAAACAGTGAGCAGCCTGTAACTAACCCAACACTTAAGGTAGTTACAGTAGTCGTAAGTAACACTTTCTTTAAAATTTTCGAATAATCTAAAGGCACAATCAATTCCTCCCTATTACCTAATCTGCACTTATAGTTGCTACAGAAGTAGCAGAACTATTAGGTGTAGAATTATTAATTTTTTCGAGTAAATCTTTATTTCCAACCTTTTGAGCAAACTTTTTAGCTTCCTCAGATTTATTTAATTTCAAATAACTATTAACAATAATTCCTTCTCTTCTCCCATCTAGCGGCACTTGATCTCTTAATTTGATAACTTCTTCATGTTTGTTATCTAATGCTGCAATTTCGAAATTAATTAGTGGATTTTTTGTTTTTAATTCTTTTACTTTTTTCAAATTATCTACAGCTATATAATATGAAACTACTGATTCTGCAAAATCTTGTTCTAAGTCAATTGCCTTTTGTCCTTTACCACTTAATAGATACGTAAATAAAACTGCCTTTTTATCTTCTTTTCCTAACTTTTTATAATCGACTTTATCAAATTCCAAGGCAGCATCTTGATATTTTTGAACTGCAGATAACCTTAATCCATTTATTAAATTTGCATTAACTTCTAAACTATTTATATTATTTGCAGATGCAGCCTGTGAATTTTTCATATTGCTAAATGCAAAACCTGCTACTACTAATAAAACAATTAATGCGACTCCTATAATAGCGTACTTATATTTTTTCATATTATTTAAGATTCCTTTTTTATTGATTACTACTTTCTCTTCTTGTTCAAATTTAGTTTCATTTGGTAGATTTCTTTCCTTATTTAAA
The DNA here is from genome assembly GCF_019837545.1 of Bacillus sp. 17RED48. Lineage (NCBI taxonomy): Bacteria > Bacillati > Bacillota > Bacilli > Caryophanales > Bacillaceae > Bacillus > Bacillus sp. 17RED48. Next base: position 177,575 of record NZ_JADAXG010000005.1, on the reverse strand, counting down.
TTAATTTCATCCCTTTCTGGTTCCCTTTTAGCCACAACTATTTTTTGTCTCTTTTGAGCTTCTTCTATTTTCTTTTCTTCCTCTAACCTTCTTTTTCTTACTTCTTCAAGTTTTTTCTCTTCTTCTTTCCGTCGTTCTTTTACCTGTTCCCTTGCTTCTTCCTCTACTTTTCTACGTGCTTCCGCTTCTTCACGTTTCCTCGCTTCTTCCTCTGCCTTTCTACGTGCTTCCCCTTCTTTACGTTCTCTTGCTTCTTCTTCCGCCTTTCTACGCGCTTCCCCTTCTTTACGTTTCCTCGCTTCTTCCTCTGCTTTTCTACGTGCTTCCGCTTCTTCACGTTTCCTCGCTTCTTCCTCTGCTTTTCTACGCGCTTCCCCTTCTTTACGTTCTCTTGCTTCTTCCTCCGCTTCTCTACGTGCTTCTTCCGCCTTTCTACGCGCTTCCGCTTCTTTACGTTTCCTTGCTTCTTCACGTTCTCTTGCTTCTTCCTCTGCTTCTCTACGTGCTTCTGGTTGTTCTATATTAAAATCGCTTTCAGAAGTGCTTGACTGTTTTTGAATTGTTGTAATCCAATCAAGAGCCGGATTACTATTTGAAGCTTCATTTTTAGGTGTATTTAAAACTACACTTTTTTCTCTATTTTCACTTTGTTTCAACGTTTGATCTGAATGCTCTTGTTGGAATTTCTCACTTACTTGATTCTCATGGGTATCCCCATATTGTTCTTCTTCCTCAGCTAACAATCGTTCTCGTCGTTCTTTTTCTTGTCTAATCCTTTCCTTAATTACGTTTCTTTTTCTATTATTTTGCATATAACAACAATGGCCTCCTTTCTATCAGTACCTCATTAATGAGAGTAATTAAATTATTTATCCTTCATAATTAATCATGAGATATTTCTACAGAAAAACTAAGGAAAATTAGAGATAATATTATTTTTTTAAGCATGATAAATAAAAAAAGGATAAATAGGTAGCACCCATTTATCCTTTTTTTTATTTATCATCTATTGAGTTTATCGTTTTCCAACAGAAAACTCCTTCCTTAAAATGTGAAAGTATGAAACACCAATTTTAGGCGGGAGATGAATGTCGCTTGGCATAAGCCAACATGTTTACTACCATATACTTGTACAGATTACTCTTTGAAAACTGAAGATATAAGGTTGGTTGCGAAAAAATGTTGCAACCAACCTTATATCTTCAACGTTCTTGCACCCCACGTTTGCCGAAGTAGCGAAAACCAAGCTAAAGTAGGAAGCGTGGTGAGTCAACGTACAAGATACTTATGTTTTCACCGTAGGACTACGGGCAGAGCATGCTAAGATAACCGGTGGATACATCGGTGTTCGCATGAACCTCCCACTTCAAACAGTCCGTAAGGACGTTAAGTGGTGAGTAGTTCGAAGTACATGTTATACCCTTTATACATCAATTTGTTTCCAACTTTTAGATAGAAAAAGATACAATACGCTCTTTATACTGTATATTACGATAAATACAAATATATATTTTTACGCCATATTAAGTTCATCCATTACTTTCAACTTTTCATGTAGTAGATTAAAAATTTCATCTTTATAGTCACATTTCTTCAATTTTTTAATTGCTTCATCCTTTATTTGTGACACTCTTTCCGTTGTTATCATAAGTGCTTTTGCAATTTCTTTATGCAAATACACTTTACCATCTAGAAGACCAAAACATAGATTTAGTACCATCTTTTGCTTTGGGTTTAATACTTCATTAAATATTAACCATATCTCGTAATTTAAGTCCTCAATTACCATTTCATTTGTTGACGGAATTGCTGAACTATCATCATAGAATGGATTTAGTATACCTATATCTTCATTTATTGTATCTACATCCAAAGTCATAGTAGTAGCTCGCTTATAATATACGTTGTGCTTAATGACTGTTTCGCTAGTTACATTTAACTCTTTTGCTACTTCTTCCACTGAAGGGGTTCTGTTGTACATTTGTAGATATTTATCTTCTAACTCGACATATCTTAAATTAAATTGATTCACATAATTAGGGATTTTAAAAGGTCCAGACTTTTTTTTACATATAATTCCTAACATACTTTTTTGTATCCACCAAAAAGCGTACGTGGAAAAGCAATAACCTAAAGCCGGATTAAAGTCTTCCATTGCCCGTAACATTCCTTCATTACCCTCTTGAATCAGATCATCAAACTCTATATCAGGGTGCTTGTTTTTGTACTTTCTTGCAATAGATAATACTAGTCCTACATTCACATGAAACAAATAATCACGTAGATCCTTTTCACCATGTTTGTACCGCTGAAATAATTTTAAACTTTCTTGTTTTGATAGTACCTTAAAATTCCCAATTTCCTTAATTTCAAAAGTGTTCTCTTCTAGATTTGCCATTGGCTTAATACTTCTTGCAGTAGAACCTTGTGTTATAGTTTTATTTAATGACTCATCGCGATTCAAGCTGCTATATGATTCGTTCATACCTATTCCTCCCTTCTCATTTTTAACGAATTGTTTCTAAAAACATTTTTGTCTCCTTTTGTACGTTACTAATCAACTTACAGTTCCTTGCGCATGTATTGGCAACTTCTTTATGCGCTTTCGTTTTTCTCAATTCTATATAAATATCGCATCCTTTGCAGATGCTACTAATACCTTCCATTATTTCTAATTGTCTTCTTCTTTCATATAAAAACTGCTCTTTTGTTTTCTTCTCCCTTACTCGTCTCCCCATTTGTTTCACCTCGTATACATGAATAGTATTATTTAGTAATTAAAAACTACTATCGGTATTACATAGATACGAAACTTCGCCTTCAAAACTCTTCCAAATTTCTCCTGTATGTATATGATATAGGATTATAACAAAATGTAAAATAAATTATTCTAAAAATTTAAAAAATTACTGGGATATTAAAATATCCATCATTTCCTTATGATTAAACTAATTATATTTATATAAATCTTGATAATCATCGAGGTTTATATATACAATTTAAACCCTGATGACTATCAAAAACACGTATAAAACAATGGATGTATTGTATTCTTCTATACAATACATCCTTCGATTTTATAAAACCCACTCATTCTAGTTATGGTATAGAAAAGTACTTAATCATTTCTACCCCTTATTAATATATCTCTTAATTTATTTCAATTAAAATAGCGTTTATCTCACTTTCTCTATTGCTGGAATATAATCGTTTAACAGTAAATCATCTAGACCCTTTCCAAGATTAATATCCCAACTTGCATAATTAATACTTATCCCTTCTTGATAAAGCGCTTGCGCACATTCTAATAACGACCGCTGAACATCTGAATTTGTAATCATATCCATATCTAAAGCGAACGTCGCCTGTTTAACTCCCATTCTTTTTAATGGTTCAATTAATATTCTCCATACTTTAACCCCAGGTATTGATACAACTGTGGTACCATGCATTACTTTTTCCTCATTTGTTAGAAGCTCCTCTAAGTTTTCAGCAGAAATATCAGACTTTAGACTCCCTTCTGAAATCCATACATTATCCTTTTTTATTAGTTCTCCACGTTCCAAACTTTTCAACTCTCGACTAGGTACTGCTACATGTATTGGCAATGGGTTCCCAGCTCCTGTTCCATGGAATTTCCCACCTGAGCTGATCCAAATATATTTACTTTCTAACTTTAATTGTACTTCACCTAATTTTTCACCTTCATAATTAATTTCATACCATTCTTTAGCATCGATTTTACCTTTAAATATAGACTCTATCTTCCCATTGATTTTATAGGTCACCTCTATAACATTGGGTTGCTCAATAACTTCTGCATTAAAGCTTGGTTTATGATTTTTTACAACTGTCATATATTCAGGATTATCAATTCTACATTGAAAACCGCATATCTGATTATATATATTTCTCTGTGGTATTAATAAAGAATCTCTCCTTCCTGCAAACGTAAAATATCTTCCATCCTTTGTTTCTTTTGCATAAAATCCTGGAATTCCAACAATATAGCTTGTTTTCCCCCCTACTTTTTTTATTAGCTCTTTCGTAGTATCCCAAGGTTTAATAGGAAAACTTTTGTAATTTCTAACATTTATTACTTCTCTTGTAATCCTACGTTTTGATCCCATTAACATTTTAATATGTTCATCTCGCACGTCTAAAAATTCTAGGAATAAAGTGTAAATAATATCAAGGTTGTAATCATTTTTCTTCCTATGTTCCTTAATCATCTGATTTTGAGAAAAGTCATATCCCCTTTTTTGATCTTCAGCTATTATATGTAAATAGCCTGCTTCCCCGAATACTGTTTCAGATGAAATTCGTCCACATATTATTTTAGTTTCAGAATCATTAACCATGCACCATCCTTGCTTGCCACATATAGGGCACGTTGTTCTATAATATTCAAACCACCTCTCATTACTCCCCTTATTCATGCTTCTCACTGGCCTTAATATTCTACTTGCTGCTAACTTTTCAATTGACATCACATATCTCCTTTTCCCTTGATCAAATAAAAAAGCCCTTTGGAATACGGAGGTTAAATGCCACACAAATGTGTAATTTAATCCGTAACCCGAAGGGCTTTATGTAATCATTAGAAAATAAAAAAATTAATAAGTTATAATAAGAATATACTAAAAATTCTTTATTTAATCTAGAGGTTAATTATAATATTCTTTATTTAATCAAATAATCTTATAATATTATTAAACTCCACACTATAATTATACATGGGCATCTTACTGCTTAACCCCTTTTGGACCTTTTGAAGCGAGAACTTCTTCGGAATTAGATACTATTTTAGCAATCTATATTTACTAAGCTATAAGGATCCTCCTTATTAACCGTCCACTAATGTTTTTCTGCTAACTTTTTTTGGTACAGTATACTCTCTACTAACCAATTAATTGCGCTATTAAGCGCATCATTGTTGACCATAATTCATTTATTGTAAATAATCATCATAAGATTATATTTTGTTCAAAATTAATTAATCCTACTCAAAGACACTTTAGAATAAGGACTATAAAACAGTAATATAATTATTAATCTCATGTTGATACCAACAGAAAATCAACACATCTCACCTGCATTTGACATTGACATATCAGCTGAGATTAACATGTCAAAAGAAGCGCACTAACTTCATCACTAATATCCACCGGTTAATATTAACATAACATTAACAAGCAGCTACTTATCAAAAACGTTTGTACCTATCTAAACTTTAAGATCTATATTAGTTGAACATTAGTCCATTCCAACTGATTGTACGGTAATAAGTTAATTAATAAACTACCTTTGGAAATGTCTCAATGCTAGTACGACCTAAAAAAGAAACACCATGAAACTATCAATCTCATGTTGATACCGATGAAAAGATAACTGGTTTTCAATCTCTTATTTGTTATTAACATGTTAACTGAGATTAACATGTTAATTGATTATTTTCTTTTGTTATCAATATCATTTTGAATAAGATTGACATAACATTGACAATAAGGTTTCAAAAAAGAAGAATCGTTTATAGATTTCAAGATTTCAAAATCTATATCAGTTGAATTTTTTCTTCTGCGGCATTTTTCTTGAAGTGAATCTAGTGACGATCTATCCTAGAAAATGTCTCGACACCATTAAAACATAGTTGAAAATTTAATCGGGATAATAAATGATGACAGCATTTTACCCTTTATTTATCATTGACATATAGTCTAAAAACAACACATAGAAAGGAATACTGTTTATATTGTTAATCTCATATCAACAATTTGCGTTTAACATTAATATGACATTAACAATTGAGTAGTTAAAATACGCATAAATACAGATCTTAGGTCTTCGAGATTTGTATTAGTTATAAATTTATCTACCACAACAGATTTCTATCGAAAAACCAAAAACACTTTAAAAGAACTATAATTGTGGTTAGAAGTTAACAAGAAATCCATACAATTGATGGTTTCTTATTAGTGACATCAAAAAAATAACAGTTTTCTTTTCATTTATCATTGATATGTAACTTGAGGTTAACATGTTAAGTACTCATTTTCTTTTGTTGTCGATATTATTATAATTGATGTTGATAAGACATTAACAATAAGGTGTCAAAAAGCGAAAGCGTTTATGGATTTCGAGATTTCAAAATCTATATCGGTGAAAATTTTCTTCTGTGGAGGTTTACTCGAAGCAAATTTAGTGATGATCTATCCTAAAAGATGTTTTCACACTATCAAAACATAGTTAAAATTTAATCGCAATGACATATAGTCTAAAAGCAAAACGTAAAGAGACATGCTATTTAATTATTAATGTTATATCAAAAATTGGCATTTCTACTATTTAATATGACATTGACAATTAAATAGTAGAAATGCACATAGAAGCAGCTTTCGGTATTTTAAAATCCACATTAGTTAAAAATTTTATCTACTACAACAGATTTATATTGAAAAACAAAAAGGAAAACACCCTAAAAGAACTATAATTGTGGATAGACATTAACAAGAGATCCCTACAATTGATCGTTTCTTATTAATAACACACGGAAATTAACAGTTTTCTCTTTATTTATCATTGATATATAACCTGAGATTAACATGTTAATAGGGCTAGTTATTAATTAATGGTAGTTTCATATCAACTATCGTCAATTAATATTGACATAACATTAACAATTGTTGATTCTAAAGTTGAGAATATACATACAGATAGAGTTTTAGATTCTACATCTATTAAAGAACTTTTTTCTATAGTAAAATTCACTGCATAAACTGCGAAAGATATCATTCTTGAAAACATTTTAATAGTAATAAAAAATAATGAATCGCTTTTTATTACTTTTGATTTAAAAATAGCAATTGTATAAATCAATTTTGATTATATAGAGATCACTTGTAATGGGTGATACCCCTTAAAAAAGTAGGTTTATATTAAACCACATAAACGTACTTCAATAACCTATAATAGCCTTTACGTACATTCTAAAGACCTACTGAAACCAATTAGCTATACAGTTCTTGGTTTTCTACTATCGGGTATCATAAATTATAATAAATATAGGCCTTTATTTACTATTAGTATGGGCTTTTCTCATTAGATTTATACATACTTTTTAGCTTTTAAGTCTTTAAGTTTAATGTTATATCCTCATAATTTATTTACAAATCACTAATATTTTCTTATCATTAGTATATTGTAGACTAATTTGTTAATTTCATAACAACAATAATCATTAATAACTAACGGATTATTAATAGGACATTAACAATAGTTAATTCAAAAGCCTGATTTATCAACTTCATGTTAACAAGTGATACTTTATATATCAATGACACATTTCATGTGAATGTCAATCGATAAAGGTATTGGGGTTTATATCGTCGAAAGACACTTAACATGTTAATCTCACTTTATATGTTAATTACATTTTGCTATAGCCATTATATTTCAAGGAGGTATAACGATGATTGAACAAGATAACAAAAATACAAATGAACATATGGAGTCCAACAATACAAACTCTAGTCATGAAGATACTTTTGAAAAAGCTTGGCGAATAACAGAGTTTTCAAAACTAGTAGGCCGACATCATAACACTGTATACAATTGGTTCAATATCCTAGAGGAAAAGGGGTTACACGGAACATTAAGAACCAATAATACAAATGAAAAGCTATATAATACACTGGATTTAGACATAGCTTTATTTATCAAGCTAAAGAGGGATGAAAAGTGGTCGCTAGATGCAATTATTGAGCTTTTACCACATCAATTTGAACTAAGACCAGTTTCTCCAGAAAATCAAACCAGTGAAGTCTCAACCCAATTAAACATGCAGGAAGCTGCAGCGACTATTGAAAAAATAGTAGAACAAAAGATTCAAATGCATTTACAAAACATTGAATTAGAGTATCAAGGAAAGTTTGAAGAGGCTATACGTACAGTGCTACCTGAACCAGAAGACCCTGAAAAGTTAAAAGAGCGCCAAAGACAAGAAAGACTAGATAATATAATTATTCAACACAGAGCGCGTACAGAGTTAAGAAAACAAGCTGAAAACGAGTGGAATACACAGCCGGAAGAAACTCGTATAAAAAAAGTTGGTTGGTTTAAAAAAGAGGAAGATCTTGCGAGAAAACAACTTTTCATAGAAAACTATATTGATGAGAACATGATTGAATACATGAAAAATGTAATGAAAACAGAAAAATAAGCCTGGAAAATTCCAGGCTTATTTTTTATTTTGTTCCGAACATCTTATCGGGATCCATAAATGCAGCTAATTCTTCATCATTTTGCGTTTGTGGTTCTTCATCTTTAACTGGTTCTAATTCAAAGTAATCACCAAAGTTAATATTGAAGTCATCGTCCGAGTCTTGCGCTTCAATAGTATTAATTTGTGACTTTGTATATTGAATTTGACTCTGTTTTTCCTTAAATTCGTTATATTCTTCAACTAATCCTTTAGATAAACGTGATGGTAGTGCATCTGTCTTATAGAAAGTATACACGCTGCCCATAAAGTCATTTTTACTCACTAAATAACCATTAAAAACAGTTCCATTGATTGGTAGTTTATTTGTCACTTCTACTTTTGCATCATCCATAAATGAATCATCAATGTTCTTCTGTTCATCTAAAATTGCTAACATACCAAAATGATGTACCTTCGATGCCTCTAAATCTCCATTTTCATTTGTCTTCATCAGGTCAATAGGGTGATGGAATGAGCTTCCTTTCAATGATTCTGAGAACATATCTACAATTTCTTCACTGTTTTCAATTTGATTCATATTACGTGAAACCTTATTAATTACTAAACAGCCTGTTCTTTCTAGTAAAATTCGTTTAAAGTCCTGAGAATCTAGAATTACTGATGTTCCTGAACCATTTGCAGCTGTATTTAACTCATGAATAATATCTCCAATGCGTTGGTTTGCATAGTCTCGTGAGTTTCCAATGCCTTTTTTCTCATTTTCGTTTAATCCCTTAAACTCATCATAGAAGTGTTGGTTATCTGCAAATACAACAAATGCAACGCCTTTCGCTGGATCATTAGCTAACTTCCAAATTTCTTGTGAAAATTTATTCACCTGTCTTAGTACATCAGGCCCATCAGCTCTAACTGGAAGTGTAACTACAATACCCATTTTAATGAAATCTTTACGCTCAATAGCATTATTGAAAGCAATTCTTGCATACTTTTGTTGATTTTTTATTAATTCTTCTCTAGGAATTTTCATTGCCATACTTTTAAGTTCTTCAGCAATTACAGGTTTATTATGAAAAGCGGAGAATTCTTCAATTGCTTGAATAATTGTAGATGTACCTGTACCACCGCCTAAACCTGCAAAAAATAGTACTAATTCATCAGTTGGTCTAACACGTTCCGTTATAAATTCTTTTAATTTATCTTTAGCTTCTTCATTAGATTCTAAAACCTTTACAGCACGCTCAGGATTCTTACCTAAACCACCTAATTTTAGTGAAACTTGGTTACTTTTCGGCACATTTTTCAGTTCAGCTAAATCCCCATCATTACTATTCAATGCTAGGCAATTATAAACTGCTGTACCGTCTGTATGCTTATACTCAGCAAACTTATCTACCATTCTAGTTCCAGCTTGACCAAAACCAACCATAGTCATTTTCACAGCTACTTCGTTTTTCAGAAATTTTTTTGCCATTATTTTATCTCTCCCTTATTCTCATTACTTTTTTTACGTTTTCCTAATTCAACTAATACTTGTTGTCCCCTAATAGTTGAAATTAAAAACTTATACGGATGCATAATTTTTTCTGTTATTAATGACATTGAAGCTAAAGTAGCAACACTACCTTCTGCCGATCTTCTTGAAATGTTAGTTCTTTCAAGTTCTAATGAATAGGATTTACCCTTAGGTTTCTTTACTCTCCTATCAATAACAACACTTTCTACTATTTCATTTATTGAGATTCCTCTCATATACTTTGTCTCTTGGTATTGTTTGTTTACTTGAGATCCTATGTAATGAAATACATTGTAGAGTATTTCGTCTTCTTCAATAATGTCTGCAAACATTTCCACAACTTCTTCAGTGAATTTGTTTTGTTTATATTTTTCACTTAATACCTCGTTCAAGTTGTCCCCCCCTTAAAACGTTGGTTAATTATTCCTAAAAACATATTACATCATTGTAAGACGTATATCAAGTCATTATATATAAGTCTTATATTAAGTTGTTATATACAAGACTTATATAACATTTACAAAATGTAAAATCGAAACAACGTCCCATATATCAACGTCAAATATATAAGACGTACATGAAAGTCGTTCATATAAGCAGTAAATAAAACATGTTAATATCAGGTTTCATATAACTAACAATAACTATTAAACAATAAATATGAGTGCAGTATTTATGTATATTTTTATCTAGAATTATAATTCCAATATATAATACTCCTAAAATAACGTACTATTATCATAATCCTTCGATTTATACGTCTTATATATATGAACTACATGCAAGACGTATGGACAAATACTTATTATTAAAGGTTTATATGCTTTTATATTAATTTCATGTCAATAGAATATTACCATGAATTATTACACGTTTTATTTATAAGTCTTATATGAAAGACTTATAAATAAAACGTGTATATAACCCTATAAAAAAAGAGTAATACTTCTTAAGTATTACTCTTTTAACTATATAGTTTTATATAAAACACTTAGTTTATTAAACAAATTTTTATGATCCTGCTTCTTTTTTAATAACTCATTTTTCTGTTGTTTGTCTACAGAAAGGAAAGGGGATGTCAATGTCATGTTATATTTCGTTATTTCTTTTATTAATTCCGTAGTTATTTCTGAGATTTGCAGAAATAACGCATAAAATTGTGATTCATTTTCATTCATTTCTTTTTCTCTGAAATTAAGTTCTACAAACTTGTCAGTATAACTTGTCAATTTCATATCAATATAATCACTATAACTCACATGTAAAGCCATAAAGCGATTAAACTCAGATAAACTAATTAATTTCTTTGTTAAACATAGATGTACTAAATAAATCTTGTATACAGCTTTAAATGAAATAATATATTTAGTTCCTTTTTTTATTAATTGGATGTATTCACCGTATCTGTTAATTAAATACCTTAATTTATTAGGTTTTAGTCTCAATATTCTACTAACTTGTGAGGTATTGTAGATTTTATAAGGATCTAGAGCAGCAAACTGTAATGGAATTATCTCATACTCGTTATTTAATGTGTTGATTACTTTAGTATAAAGAAAGTCTGTTTCAAATTCACTTTGTATTATCTTTGTTATTAACCCATATTCTGTGTTCCAATTCCGCATTTTTTCACCCCTTAAATCAGATTTTAACATGCAAAATATGAAATATACACAATTTTCATTTACTTTATTATGTTTATTTACTTATTTCTTTTATGATGTAAATTTCCCTTCTGATAAACAAATACCTCTACAGAAATAAATGCAAGTCTATTTAATACATAGTTTCATCTATGCAAAAGTATATTCACTGTACATTTTATCTATTTTTGATACTCTAAACATATATGACGGAATACATATGACGAACCCATTTTTTATCATTAGAGTTCGTCATATGTCCTCTTATTACTGTCGAAATACATATGACGAACTCTGATAGCAAATTCTCACTTGATAACATTGTATTTTATTACTCACACCTGACGAAATAATACGTATTTTTAAACCAAGAGTTCATAGGGGATAACGGGTTACTTTTTTGCAAATTTCAGTTAAAATATACACTAATCATTTTTATGTACTGAACTGCTTAATTTATCCAACATAAATACTTTCATTTCATGACAATTACACCCGATTTTATGCAGATTTACGTATATTATTTCCATATCAAGGGAGTGTTTAAAATTGAAAAAATCATTTGATCATGCCGTTAAATATATCGTCGGAGAGAATGATCGTGGAGTTTATTTTAATCGTTCTGACATTTTTACAGTCTTATTTTTATATGAACAACGAACAGTATCTCAAATTCAATTACGAAAATTTTATGAATTGATAAGTGGAGAGCCTATAAGTCGAACTACATTTTCATCCAAGTTAACAAAGTGGGCAAAAATGAAATTAATAAAAAAAGAAAATATAAGTGTGAGAAAAAAGCGCGGTTTTACATTGGATTTCGTTTCTATAGCTTCAAAGGGAGCGGAAATATTACATCGTTTAAAATTAATTACTGATTGCAATACCTCGTTTGTTACCAAAAGGCAATATGAACACAATATAGCTATTACACAATTTGTGCTAAATCTACTTGAGGCAGAATCCCAAAATGAACATACCGGTGCAATTGTAGGTGGTAATGGCGATTATCTTTTTCCATTAAACTCAATTGTGAAGCAAAACTTACATTTACCCAACCTAATGTATTCCGATTCAAATGATGTTTACTTCTTATACGAAGATGAAGAGTTTCGCGAAATGTTTCAGCCAGAACTTCAACTCGTTTCCTTCCAACAAGATTTACCTCAACTCGTTTATTCATTTCGTCCATCTAAAGAGTTTTATCCAGACTCAAAGGGCAACCCATTAATCATTCCTGATTGGGTTCTTACATGTAACGATTTTATTATCAATATTGAAGTTGATACAGGAACAGAAAACATTCCATTTCTAGAAAACAAACTAAAAAAATATCTTGATATCGCTGCTTCTAATCCGTCTAAACGGTTTTACGTGTTATTTTCAGTAATCGATGATTCCTATCACACAATTTCTACTTACAAAAAAAGAACTACACGTGTAACAAATTTAAAAAAGGCTTTCAGCAATATACCACGTTTAAGGGTAGTGAATAACCTACATGTTTACGTATGCAATATGGGTGGATCAGAACTTGTAATAAACAATATTCTTCAAGAAATTCGCGAAATTAATAGTTTAAGCAAAAGTCATCTGTTCAAAAAAATCACTGAACGTTTGAACATAAATTCTTCTTTCCCTTATTCGGTAGAGTGGATATCTAATAAAAACGAAATGCAAACGAAAGGGATTCAGCATTCTAAACTACTTGAGCTAACAGAAGACATTTTGGTATTACGAAAAAAAGCACCTAATGAAGAAAAAAAATCTTTAGATTACTTAGAAATATTGTGTATATTAACAATACTTAAGGTAGGGGAGGTTAACACACACTTAAAATTACAGCAATTATCAGGATTGTTGGCCATGCAAAATCAACACCGAACACTAAACCCAATTAAAATTTTGGGGATATATGAAGCGGATGAATTAGAGCATGGGCAGCAAGCCATTTTTACTGATCTGTATCACAATTCCATAGCGCCAGAGAATATATTATTGGCTACTTCTGCTGAATTGCTTAATTTCACCGCTGCTTTTTATTCGTTAAAAGAGAGGGTGAAACAAGAATTTGGAGAATGCAGTTCAAAAGAATGCTGAACTCAATAATGCACCAGGTAATGGGGAGGATCCAAAAACCGGAAAGAGCATAAAAAATTCATATACAGTTACAATCGACATTACAAAAAGCTGGAAATATCGTTTAGCAGCCCGCTCATCTTACTATGTTGTGACATTACTACTTCTGCTAGCTTGGTATTTTGCTTTTAGAGGAATTTATAAATACGCTTCTTTCTGGTCAATACAAATGGGGGCTCCATTACCTACTTTGAGTATCTTCGGTAATCCGTTTGAAACTAATTATTACATTGAAACCTTTTTTAGCTTTTGGATTTTAATTTATACTTGGCAACTATCAACCAAGGTTAAGACCTATCAGGAGATAAAGCGTAGATGGTTTATTTTTTCGATGATGTTAATTGGTATAGTTGCCCAGTACTTATGGGCGTTTAGTGTTCCATTAGCTAAGATATTTATTCCATTCTTACATTCGAAAGCTGGAGAAGTTTCACTAAATGACAAAGGATTAGAGGATACTATACTTTCAAATTTTAGTAATATCATGCACCTTGTATTTGCTATACCTGTAATTATTATTACTCTCGTACTCTTATGGCTCTTTAAGATTTTTTATGAACATAAAAAAGAGCTTTTAGATGAATTCGGAAAATGGGAATACGTATTTAAAATACCTGGTTGGATGCTTTCCTTTTTGAATGATGATCGTCAACGAAAACTTGCTACTTCATTACACAAATTTTTCACTGAAAAAAATCCATCAAAATTGCCAGAACCCGATATCTTTCTTGGTCCTAACAGTGCTACACGGGAAATGGCAGTAATACAGGGCAAGTCTTTAACACTTAATATAATGATCATCGGTAACATTGGTACAGGTAAATCGGCTGCCCTTGGTTTACCAATTGCTAATCAAATTCTTGACTATATGGCTTCAATGATTAATAACTTTAAAACCTTATATGCAAGAAAAGATTATCATTCAGAGGATGTAAAAGGAACACAGATAAATGGTCTTACAGTTATCGAGCCATCTAATGACTTCTGTGAAAAGGTATATAACTTGGTATTGGCACACAAGATTCCCGAAAGTGTTATTTTCTATTTAGACCCAACAAATCCTGATACCCCTTCAATAAATTTTGTACGTGGTCCAGTCGATAAAGTTGCTGAGATGTTATGTTCAGTATTAACGGGTCTCTCTGATAATGGAGCAGGGAATCCGTTCTTTATTCAATCTGAGCGTTCTCATCTTAAACAACATATTTATTTGTTAAAACTCCATGATTCTAACTTTGAAGCTAGATTTGAGCATTTAATTGATATGTATAATGATGCTAATCTCGTGTTTGAGATGCATCTCAAATTAAAAGAACGACTTCCGAATGATATTGAATCTATTCCAGATAGGGATGAACGAAACCATTTCCGCATAATGAAACAAGTAGATGAATGGTTTGATTTAAATTATGTTCCTGAAATTTCTGGTGGCCGTGGGGGAGGGGAAGTTGTTTATCATACTGAAGGGAAATACTATGGTCAACCAAAGATTATTGATAAACAAGAAACCTTTGTTCGCGGTTTACGAAACACATTAAATGATATTTCTGCTCAACCTCTGCTCCGTCGTGTTTTATGTGGTCCATCGGATTTCGATTTTGAGAAGCATTTGGAATTTGGAGGTATTCTGTTAGTCAATACAGCGAAAGGGGAACTTTCTGATCTATCTGATGTATTCGGTAAATTGTGTTTATATGCCGTACAGAACGCTGTTTTCCGTCGTAAGCCTAACGTATCTCCTTACCATCCGGTTTTAGTCGATGAGTTTGCGGATTACATTTATAAAGCATTTAAAAGTTTTCCTGCTCAATCACGTAAATATAAAGCACCTTTAATTGTTATTGCACAAACAATTAGCCAATTAGCAATTGAACATGGACCAAGGTTTATGGATATCCTATTAGGGACATTTCGTAATAAGCTTGTTTATGGTGATGTTACTAATGAAGATGCTAAATTGTTTAGTAAGCTAATGGGTACGAAAACAATTTATGAAGCACGTGAAGGTGATCAAGAAATTGATATGGTAACAGCTGAAACGAAAACACAAAGTACACGTAGAACATCCTACTCTTATTCGAAACTAGAGGTACCCATCCTTTCTGAAAATGATATCTTAATTCAAAAAGCCTTCCAGTGCGCTGCTAAAATCGTAAAAGATAATGCTCCTCAAGGAGGAATACAAGTAAATGCTAACTTTGTTCCTGCCTCTGAGTTTAAAACAGCTAAGATTCAAGTTGATGCAGAAGCAGCTGCTTATTGGTTAAAAATTCGTGAAGAGTCATTGAATACGGAAATTAAATATGATGATTATGTCACAGATACAGATGTTGATAGTGAAGAAACTGTAATTGAGGAATTGAGTATACCTAAAACAGCACCTACTGCAATAGAAGGCTGGTTACAAACGTTAAATCCTGATACTTACGATTTTTATACTAATGAAGATGATACTGACAATGAAGGTGAGTTAACAAATAGTCAATCTGTACAAGATTACTCAAGAAATTCTGTTCCTAAGCTAGAAAAGGAAAGCACTACAGTATCAATTGCTACTTCTAATACAACAAAATCCGCAAAAATTAATGAAGTAATCAATGTTCAAAAAGAAAATGTACCAGATACAAGTAAACATAGAGAACCTATTGAACTTAACAACAAAGCACCAGTTATTACTGAAACTCCAATAGAAGTGCCAAGGGCGAAGCATACACCACAATATAGAGAACCTGCTTACACATCGACTGTAACCCATAATCAGCAGGAACAGGAAATTCAACGAACTGCAGAAATCAATGGTAAAAATACAACATCTAACTTAACAATGCAATGGTTACAACAAATGGCTGCTACTGTTCCTCAAGATGATGAAAATACATTACCTTTAGATGAAATGGAAGGTGGCTCTCGTCTTCACAATCGTAAAGTAGCAGAAGTAACTCCAGAAAGTGCGGCAATTAAGAATAAACTCAGTCAATATATAGAGGGTGACATTGATCATGATTGATACATTAAGCATATAACGAATATTTCTACTGGTAAAAAGGTGTGGGTCGTAAACTCATACCTTTTTATTATTTCATATGTAACTTTCCCCAAGGAGACCATTTCTTTATGCTAGAATTTAATTGAGTTTGTGTAGAAGCAGAAAATGGATTAAATATTAAGGGTTGGAGGAATGACATTGGAAATAGCCAAATTAAATTTGCCCATGGATAGTATGGACTTTTTACTTAATCATCAAATTAAAGGAAATGAATTCGAATGTTTCAATGTAGAATTTTACACATATTCAAATGGTTTTCTTTTAGATGTAGTGGAATGGACAAAACAAAATGATTTTTCTTTATCGATATTGGATAAAGAATATACAGAAGCGTTTTTAGCAAGTTTAAAGAAGTTTAAACGATACCTTGTTATTGGTAGCAATATGGACTCAGGTAATCTAATTACTATCTAACAGCCTACAGGAGAAATATATGAGCTAGAACATGAAATTACGGAAAGAGTAGAAAGATATTTTGTCAATTCTTCTATAGAGAAAATGTATTGCTGCTTCAATTATTTTAAAAAGTATTTGGTTCAACTAATAGAGCAGGAGTACTACAAATATTGTGATCTAATAAACACTTTTCATGATTTGAAGAACAAATTAGTGGAGCTTGATAATAACATATTAATTAATAATGATAACTACAATAGACAATCTTGGAATTCCTTATATCACGGCAAGTTAAACTTCTTTTTAAAAAAGTCAAACAAAATATAGATTATTTCTAATGGGGATACTTACGTGAAATAAACTTTATGTTAAATAATAATACAATTGTTTAATTACAAATAAAATTGTTACATCTACAATAAAGGTGTTCAAAAATGTCAGTCATTTTATTCGGTTAAAGGGTCATTTTCTTGAATAATAGAAAGGACTATTCATAAGTAAATCGAAGTTAATTCAAAAGCTGTTATGTAGTATAGCATCGGGACGTACTACTCAACATTAAGGAGGAAATCGATTATGAGTGACACACAGACATTACGAGGATTAACCACAGTCAGTTTTTGGACGGATGACCTAGCAGCGGCAAAGAAGTGGTACGCCGAGCTGTTGGGCATCGAACCTTACTTCGAACGTCCAGGATATACCGAGTTTCGCCTTGGCGATTACCAGCACGAGCTGGGGCTGATTGATAGCCGCTATGCGCCCGATGGTTCAGCGACCGGACCGGCCGGTGCTGTAGTGTACTGGCACGTCGATAATGTAACAGCAACTTTCAAGAATCTGCTGTCTATGGGAGCGAAAGAATACGAGGCACCCACAGAGCGCGGCGAGGGGTTTATTACTGCTTCCGTGGTCGATCCCTTTGGGAACATCTTAGGGATTATGTATAATCAGCATTATTTAGATGTTCTGGGTTCGACTAGAAAAACGTAACTTCACAGTTCACCGAGGCTTGGTAAGTTGCAATGTGGAGGATAGCGATTATTTATGCAGTGGCAGCTATCTCGAATTATGTTATGCTTACCCCAACTGTTCGAAATTCTGCTACTACTCTGGAGACGAAAAGAACAAGAAAAGTGAAAAGGGTTTCACGAGGTAATAGTAAAGGACTATTTTAGAATAGAGCACGTTTGTACAATAACACTTAGATTTAAACAACTTTATTGTTGTATTTTTAAGTGTAGTAAAGTATTTCACATCAAAAATTAAAAGACTTTATTTTAACCCCTTCTTAAAGTCAGAAAGGGGTTATACGTGTTTTAGATATTAAAATTAAATAACGTTATTGTCATTTTACACTTTATATGAAAGTAAAAACGATTTATTAAGAAACAAAAGCAGATAAGGGATTATCTCCTTACTGTTTAAAACTTTCACTAAATAAAAAACAGTAAGGAGTGGTTTCTTAATCCCGCATCGCACCTGCTTCTCGGGAAGTCATTGCTCCTTGGCCTATTCTTACATCATTTTGAATTTCTTGTTTCACTTTTTGCGGATCAGTTTCTGCAAAATTTGGTTTCATAATAGAATCAGACTTTTCTATATCTTTTTTATTATGTTGCATACAAACCCTCCTGACTTTAACATTTGCCAATCTTATTATGTGCAAAAGTACACATGATATCCACCGAGCAAACTAGCACGTTTATGAATTAATACAGGCAGATATGGAATTAAAATAAAGTCGTACCGTTTTGAATACAGTTATACCGTATTATTCCATAGGATATGGTTCTATCTAAATAGGTGTTTTTATAGCGAAAAGGATAAACAATATGTATTCCTAAACCTTTCATCAGAGACGGGTACACGCTCTAGAACAAGAAAGCTGATTGATGAAAGCAACGTTTCTATTAAAGTAGAATCTAAAAACTGTAGAACTATTAATTAAATAGCTGATGAAATCACCTCTCCATTGAAACGACCAAAAATTGTCTACTTTAAATAAAAAGGAAGCATCGGTGAAATGATGCTAATTACTTTTTCATATGGCGAATTTGTTTCTTAGTCATTTCCTGCATTTTATGTCATTCGCCAATCATGTAATGTTAAGGGAGATGACAGAAGAAAGGAAGAATGTACAAATGGGTATAGTAAAAACCGGAAAATTGCAAGTACATGGAGCGAGCATCTACTATGAGGTGCGTGGCTCAGGTCCAATCCTTCTTTTGATCCATGGTGGGGGTGGTGATGCCGGCAAGTTCCATAGTATCGCCGACCATCTTGCTAATTGGTATACAGTTGTTACTTACGATCGTCGTGGTCATTCCCGTAGCAATCTCGCGAATAAGACTGAGGATTATCATGTGAACACACATAGTGAAGACGCTCACCGACTGCTAGCCAATCTGACCGATAAACCAGCTTATGTATTCGGAAGTAGTTCTGGCGCTGTCATCGGACTTGATCTGTGCATACGCCATCCTGAGCAGATACAGTTACTAATCTCACACGAACCAGTTTTATTACAACTTTTAACTGAAAATGAGTTGAATCAAGCTATAAAATTCATGGAAGACCTTAAGAAAAATCATCGAAGTGAGGTTATGAAGTTATTGTCAAATATTGATGATACCAATTTCAGATTATCGAAAGATGTACTAACAAAGCGGCTACTCGATAATTCGACGTATTTCACTGAGTATGAAATCCCAGGAATTCTCAACTATACTTTAAATATCGATGCATTAAAGACTCCATTAAAATCTGTATTGATACAAGTACTTCCAGCCGGCGGAAGTGTTTCACAAGAATTTTTTCCTTACCATTGCGCAGTCAACTTAGCAAAACAACTCGGAACAGAGTTTGCTGAGTTTCCCGGACACCATACGGGATACAACACAGTGCATTATAAAGAGTTTGCTGAGAGGTTACACGACGTTCTTAAGAATAATTAGTGAAACATATTGTGAACAAAGTTTATTTCAAAGCAAAAGCAGAATATGAACAAACTAAAAAGAAGCAGGTACCTCTCCAGTTAAAGGTAGCTGCTTCTTTTTACATAGACTCTATAATCATTTGTCTTTCATACCACTTGTTTAGCTTTTCATTAACACTTTTTGAAATACGCTTCATTTTGTTATTACAGAATCTTGATAGTGTAGCAGGGGATAAGCCTATTTCATCTGCTATCTCACGCATTGTTTTATTTTGATGCATATGCTGATACATAATTTTTTCTCGTATCACATCTTCTGATCCTTCAGGAGTTTGTTTTACTGTCTCTGCAATATAATGGTCCTCCTGCTTCTCTTGCATACCTATTACTTTTTTCTTTACCATACTATCTATATTATTCATCAATTCTTTTGGTGGTAAGATAATGATTCCTAATTTGGAATAGTAATTCTTAAACCAATTACGTTCTCCTATCTTTGTTTCATCCAATTCCTCTGCATACGCCCAATGTGAAATTACTTTTTCTTTTTCTAAATCAATTAAAACACTTTCTAGTTGTTCACGAATTCGAGTTGGGCGACCCTTTGTGGTTGTAATACCCATTACAGATAGTAGCCCTTTTTCTCCACCAATGGAGTATGGTCTTTTTAAAGTACTGTATTGTTGACGGATTCGCCACTGCCAGGATAAATAACGTATTAAACGTTTATGAAACTTGTGTCTATAGCTATTATACTCTAATGCTTTTTTCGATAATAAAGCAGTTGTGCTATTAGATCCATACAAATAGCCTGATAAGAAACTACCTGGTTTAATCTTACAGGATTCTATCCCCATATATTCATTAGTATTCTTATCTCTCCATAACACTACAGAGTCCAGTACGAATAGTCTTTTGATTACTTCACGTTTTACCTCAAATTGTTCCCCAGTTTCAGCTTGATCGTTCAATACTACAACTTCATTATCATCATTCAAATAAATAAAGATGCTTGCTAACGCTGCAATACGTTGTGCTACCTTTATCTTATCTTCTGCACGATAATACTCTACACCGTTTGCTGATGCTTTTGGCATATTACATAATTCCAATACATTCTCATAACTAAAATCTATGAATTCATCTGGAGATTTAGCTTGATTCAACCATTGTATTGTAATTGTATCCAAGCAATCTGCTGTAAGATCATCCATATTACTTATTACTCCATCAACCAATATAGACCATCTTTCTGCTTCGTTTGTATTCACTAATCTCAAATCCTCATCCTTATGTGAAGATAGTTGTGCAACTCCGCTTGAATTCTTTGTTTCTAATGGCAGTACATGTTTTGCAACTGCTTCATCTTCTTCAAACTGATTTTTTGCTATTCCATCACGTAATTGATAGTACATTGCGTCATTAGATACAGGATAATAGTCGTCAGGTATATCTGCTATATGTTCTTTTATATGAACATGTTCAGGATTTGAAATTTGAGTTGGTTCAACTGCTTCAAACTTTTCTCCAAACTCTTGTTCAATGATTTTATCTAATACATTTTGAATCTCAATTTTATATTTATCTAGATTCGCATAAATGTTCAACAACGATATGCCTTGTTCTTGTTTCTGACCCAACCAAGAAACAAGTTTTGAGAATGAAGGGGATATATTAGCTGATGTTACTAATTTATCGTGATTCTCTTGTACTTCGTTATAATATTTTTTCCATTTGGCCCATAACTGCTTATTTTCTTCATAGATTGGAGCAGCAAGTAGGAGGGCGTCACTGAACAATACTAATACTTTCTCCATATTTAAGTACCTCCTAACAATGTTAATAACCAATATAATTTAAATCCTAACACTATGAAACGTCATAGCTATAAGATGGCTACATAACCTTTAAGTTGAAATGTTATCTGAATAATCCGCATAATTGTTGATTTTTACTCGTTCTATTGTGGATCATTTAAATTCTCTTTACTTGTCTTTAATTATATAAAACTGCTTCTATTTGTAAAATCATTACTTTACAATACAATTTCAATTTTTAAAAGCTTTTAATGCTCAAATTCAGTTACTGTTACATTTTTACATCTATATTTTTGATTCAAAAAGTTGTAAACCCGAGTGCTAAATATGTTGATGTAAGTCCTTGGATATCGTATTCTTCAGTTTTCCATTCCCTAAATCTTCTTCATCAACAATAGTAGTTTTTGGGGCGACTCGATTTGTTAGCTTGATAATTATGGGGCTTTCCTCTAAAAGAACCAAAGTAAACAATAAAAGCGCTTGCATAATTAAAAATCCGAGTTATAATACTTGTATACAAGTATACTTTATTAACACGAGGTGAATTTATGACGAAATCAATGGAATTTCTTTATCCTGAAAAATGGCTTTCAAAAGCTTCTACAGGTGATCGTGTTGCGAGCGAACTGAGAATGCGCATAATTGCAGGTGAAATTGAAAGCGGTACCATCATATCGGAAAATAAATTAGCTGCCGATTTTTCTGTAAGTCGGTCACCCGTTCGTGAAGCATTAAAAGTACTAGCTTCTGAAAATATTATTCGCTTAGAAAGAATGGGCGCAGTTGTCATTGGTTTAACCGAGAAAGAAATCGAAGAAATATATGATGTTCGTTTACTTATAGAAACGTTTATCTTTGAGCGACTTGTAAAGATGGACACAAATGATTTAGTAAGAGAACTAAATAAAATAATGGAAATGATGAAAATCGCCATTAAGTATAATGATGCTGATGAGTTTTCTTATCAAGATCTCTTATTCCATGAAACGATTATTCGAACCATTGAGCATTCCTACATCCTGATGATTTGGAATAATTTAAAGCCTGTTATGGAAAGCTTAATCCTTTTATCAATGCGTAATCGTTTCAAGGAAAAGTACGAAGACTTTGAACGGGTTATTAAAAATCATGAGCTTTATATAAAAGCAATCGAATCAAAAGATCGGGCCCTCATGATTGAGGCCTTACATCAAAACTTTGATGATGTTCAAGGGAAAGTTGAAGATCTCTGGATGTCACAACAAATGTTATCTAAAGGAGTAGAGCAAGGACATGAGTAGCTATATGTTAGGTATGGATATCGGTACAACAAGTACGAAAGCAGTTTTATTTACTGAAAAAGGCGAAGTCATCCAAACCGAGAATATTGGTTACCCACTTCGCACACCAGATATATCCACAGCGGAACAAGATCCAGAAGAGATTTTCCAAGCTGTTTTACAAGCGATATCAAATATAACGAAACAGCATTCAGATAAAAAACCATCGTTTATTTCATTTAGCAGTGCTATGCATAGTGTCATTGCTATGGATGAAAATGATCATCCGCTGACACCTTGTATCACTTGGGCAGATAATCGTAGTGAGGCATGGGCACATAAAATCAAAGATGAACTGAATGGCCATGAAGTTTATAGACGAACAGGAACACCTATTCACCCAATGTCACCATTAAGTAAAATTACATGGATTGTGAATGATCATCCGGAAATTGCTATTAGAACGAAAAAATATATTGGAATCAAAGAATATATCTTCAAACAATTCTTTGATCAATATGTTGTTGATCATTCCATCGCCTCGTGCATGGGTATGATGAACTTAAAAACACTAGATTGGGATGAGGAAGCTTTAAAAATTGCTGGTATAACACCAGCTCAATTATCTGAACTCGTACCAACCACCCAAATATTTGGCAACTGCAATCCAGATTTAGCCCAAAAGATTGGTATCGATTCACAAACACCGTTTGTCATTGGTGCCAGTGATGGGGTGCTTTCTAATCTAGGTGTGAATGCAATTCGAAAAGGTGAGATTGCTGTCACAATTGGGACAAGTGGTGCTATTCGGACCATCATTGACAAGCCACAAACAGATAAAAAAGGAAGAATATTTTGTTATGCCTTAACTGAAAAGCATTGGGTAATTGGTGGACCGGTAAACAATGGCGGAATGGTCCTTCGTTGGATTCGTGATGAACTTGCTTCATCAGAAGTAGAAACTGCGAAAAGACTAGGAATTGATCCATACGATGTATTAACTAAAATAGCTGAACGCGTGAGACCTGGTGCAGACGGATTATTATTCCATCCATACCTCGCAGGTGAACGTGCACCATTATGGAATCCAGATGTACGTGGCTCCTTCTTCGGTTTAACGATGTCACATAAGAAGGAACATATGATTCGTGCAGCTTTAGAAGGCGTTATATATAATTTGTACACTGTATTCTTAGCGTTAACCGAATGCATGGATGGTCCTGTAACCCGTATTCAAGCAACAGGCGGCTTCGCAAGGTCTGACGTTTGGCGACAGATGATGTCCGATATTTTCGCATCTGAAGTCGTTGTTCCAAAGAGTTACGAAAGCTCTTGTCTAGGTGCATGTATTTTAGGTCTCTATGCCACAGGAAAAATTGATTCTTTTGAAATCGTTTCCGAAATGGTTGGCAGTACCTACAAACATACACCGAAAGAAGAAGCAACAAAAGAATACAGACAATTACTGCCGATATTTATTAACCTATCAAGGGCGCTAGAAGATGATTATACACGAATTGCAAATTATCAAAGAAATTTAATAAAGTAAAACTTTCATCAGTGATCCCCACGCCTCGATTCTATCTAAATCTCGAGGTGGGGGCCTTACTGCCCACGAATAGCGGGAGAAATACAAATACAGCTAAGATTAGGGGGGAACTACGATGCCATTAGTCATTGTAGCAATTGGGATTTTAGCATTACTTTTACTGATTATGCGCTTTAAATTAAATACCTTTATTTCATTAATCATTGTATCGGTCGGGGTTGCTTTATCACTTGGAATGCCACCAGAAAAAATTTTTAAAACCATTGAAGCAGGATTAGGCGGAACACTTGGGCATTTAGCACTCGTTTTTGGACTTGGTGCGATGTTAGGTAAGTTGCTTTCAGATTCTGGGGGCGCACAACGCATTGCCATGACCCTTGTGAAAAAATTCGGTGAAAAGAACATTCAATGGGCTGTTGTGACTGCCTCATTTATTATCGGTATTGCATTATTTTTTGAAGTAGGATTAGTATTATTAATTCCGATTGTATTTGCGATTTCAAGAGAATTAAAAGTTTCTATCTTATATCTCGGTATCTCGATGGCAGCAGCTTTATCTGTAACACACGGATTTTTACCGCCACACCCAGGGCCAACTGCTATCGCAGGTGAATTGCATGCAAACATCGGTGAAGTATTACTTTACGGTTTTATGATAGCGGTTCCAACAGTTGTGTTAGCTGGACCTGTATTTACTAAACTTGCAAAAAAACTAGTACCTGAGGCATTCACAAAAACCGGTAATATCAAATCTTTAGGTGAGCAGAAAGTATTTAAACTTGAAGAAACTCCTGGCTTTGGAATCAGCGTTTTTACCGCTTTACTGCCTGTTCTTTTAATGGCAATCGCTACAATTATTATTTTGCTGCAAAAAACAATGGGATTTACAGATAATAGTTTACTAGCAGCAATCGAGTTTATTGGGAATGCGGATACAGCCATGTTGATATCCTTACTAGTTGCGATCTATACAATGGGATTGGCAAGAAATATTCCAATCAAAAGCGTGATGGAATCTTGTACAACAGCGATTTCAAATATTGGGATGATGCTCTTAATTATTGGTGGAGGCGGAGCTTTCAAACAAGTATTAATTGATGGCGGCGTTGGTAACTATGTAGCCGAATTATTCAAAGGAACTTCATTATCACCGATCTTGCTCGCATGGATTATCGCTGCCATCTTACGTATTTCATTGGGGTCTGCTACGGTTGCCGCATTAACAACTGTCGGTTTAGTGATTCCGATGTTAGGTCAATCTGATGTTAACCTTGCTTTAGTTGTCCTTGCAACAGGGGCTGGTAGTTTAATTGCTTCACACGTAAACGATGCTGGTTTCTGGATGTTTAAAGAGTACTTTGGTTTAAGCATGAAAGAAACATTTGCAACATGGACTTTACTTGAGACTATCGTTTCTGTAGCCGGATTAGGATTTACTTTATTATTAAGTTTATTTGTATAGATCTTTCTAAACAATACAAGGGATACGGAAGCTGTTTAATGTAATTTTTCATGATTGATTAATAAGGATGAAAATTTCTCTTTATTTTTTAACTTGATAGTGATGTGCCGTGTCCCTATAACCTTTCGCACGAATACTGGCGGAGCCTATTGAAATGAAAAAGATTGATTATTTGATTAAAGTGTTATTTTAGGTATATATACTATAATACAGAGTAACATACATGGAAAGGAACGATGGAATATGGCAAAGTTACAAATTGGAGTTGTTGGTGTGGGCGTTATGGGAAAAAGCCTCGCACTTAACTTTGAGAGCAAAGGGTATTCTGTTGCCCTATATGATATTTCAAAGGAAAAAGTTGATGAAATCATTGAGGAAAACCGTGGTAAAAACTTAGTAGGTACTCATATAGTTGAAGAGTTTGTTAACTCACTTGAATCACCTAGAAAGATTTTATTAATGGTTAATGCAGGGGAAATTACAGATAAGGCGATTGATTCTCTAGTCCCTTACCTCGATAAAGGTGATATTTTAATTGACGGTGGTAATACATACTTTGTCGATACAATTCGCCGAAACAAACGTCTTGCCGAAGAAGGAATCAATTTCATAGGTGCAGGTGTGTCAGGCGGCGAAGAGGGGGCATTGAAGGGACCATCTATTATGCCAGGCGGACAGAAGGATGCATACGAAAAAGTAAAGGATATGCTTGAAAACATCTCTGCAAAAGTGAATAACGAGCCTTGCTGTTCTTATATCGGACCTAATGGGGCAGGCCACTATGTAAAGATGGTTCACAACGGTATTGAGTATGGAGATATGCAATTAATTTGTGAAGCATATTTCTTCTTGAAACAAACACTTGATTTGACAGCAGAAGAGTTCCATGAAATATTTGCTGAATGGAATAAAGGTGAACTGAACAGCTATCTAATTGAGATTACAGCCGATATCTTCAAGAAGAAAGATGAAGAAACTGGTAAGCCATTAGTGGATGTTATTCTTGATACTGCAGGACAAAAGGGTACAGGGAAATGGACAAGCCAAAGCGCACTTGATTTAGGTATCTCTCTCCCTATTATCACGGAATCTGTATTTGCACGTTGCATTTCTGCTTTAAAAGAAGAGCGCGTGAACGCAAGCAAAGTTTTATCTGGCCCTAAAGATAAAACAGCGATTGGAGTTGAAAAAGCTGAATTAATTGAAGCGGTGCGCCAAGCTTTATATATGAGTAAAATTTGTTCTTATGCACAAGGATTCACGCAATTGAAGGCAGCTTCTGAGGAATATGATTGGAACCTTGATTTTGGCAGCATTTCTATGCTTTGGAGAGGCGGATGCATTATCCGTGCTGCCTTTTTACAGAACATTAAAGAGGCCTATGAGACAAACACTGACCTACCGAACCTTTTACTTGATCCATACTTTAAAGAAATTGTAGAGTCATATCAAGGCGGATTACGCCAAATTATCTCAATGGCGGTACAACAGGGCATTCCGATACCTGCATTTTCAGCAGCAATTTCTTATTATGACAGCTATCGTACTGCCAAACTACCTGCAAACTTGTTACAAGCGCAGCGCGATTATTTTGGAGCGCATACGTATAAACGAGTAGATAAAGAAGGTACATTCCATACAAAATGGATATAAAATAAGAAATGGACTAAGATTAAATTCTTAGTCCATTTTTCATAACACAATTCGCAGGCTATAAGACTCCCACTGATGGAAGTTCACTTTAAACGAATGACTGAATCAAAATGCGTTTATTTTTCCCATTTAGATGAAAAACCACATAACCTTTAAGTTGAAATGTTATCTGAATAATCCGCACAATTGTTGGTTTTTATTCGTTTTATTGTGGATCATTTAAATCCTCTTTACTTGTCTTTAATTATATAAAACTGCTTCTATTTGTAAAATCACTACTTTACAATACAATTTCAATTTTAAAAAGTAAATTAGTTAAACACACTAATTTTTTACTTAAAGCCTAGAAAACTTGTTACTTTAAGTCACAACTTAAATACCCCAGCTGCTTCTTATTTGAAACTACATAGCCTTATCATGGCTATAAACTCTTACTTGAAACCACATAGCCTTATCATGGCTATTACTTCTTATTTGAAACTACATAGCCTTATCATGGCTATAAACTCTTACTTGAAACCACATAGCCTTATCATGGCTATAAACTCTTACTTGAAACCACATAGCCTTATCATGGCTATTACTTCTTATTTGAAACTGCATAGCTTTATCATGGCTATAGGCTCTTATTTGAAACTATATAGCTTTATCATGGCTATAGGCTCTTATTTGAAACTATATAGCCTTATCATGGCTATTACTTCTATTTGGAACTACATAATCATGGCTATAAACTCTTATTTGAAACTGCATAGCTTTATCATGGCTATAAGCTCTTATTTGAAACTATATAGCCTTATCGTGGCTATTACTGCTCACTTTTAATAATGAATAGCTATATTGTGGTTACAATTTCGTAATTTATGAAACGTTATAGCTATATGATGGCTACAACTTTAAAAAAATGAAACGAGAATATCCTGAAAATCATTCGACTAAAAAAATTTTTATTCTATGTAATTTAGTAATAAACGTTGATATAAAGCCATTTCATTTAATATGAAAGAAAACACGCTAAAATCATTATAGCTATATGATGGCTACAACTTTCACTTTAAAAATTCAAACAAATCTATATATACCAAGGGTTACAGCAGTTTTCATTAAAATATAACTTGTTTTAAAAACATGAAACGTTATAGCTATATGACGGCAGGAAACATGAAACGAAATGAAACGTTTATAGCGGTATGATGGCTACAACTTTTCATTTAAAAACAGTTATAACTCCCTATATATCAGTGTTTATACGGAATCTACAGAAATTTCTCAGTCAATCAAAAGCATGAAACGTTATAGCTATATGGTGGCTACAACTTTAAAACGAGGTTAGCGTAAAACCCTATAAGATCAATGGTTTAGAAAGATTTATCCCACTGCATACTACGTTTCATATTCAAAAAACTTCATAGCCCTATGGTGGCAACAAACTTTTTTTTATGAAACGTCAAATCCCTTGTCTCCCAAGGGATTTAGGCACGTTTCATTTTTTTATTTTTCCTCTTAAAGGGACAGATTTCACCAGTATTCGATTTGATATAATCAAAAATGAAATTCTATATCTAATTGTGGAGAAAACTGCAACTTAAAATAAAAGGAGGTGAAAAAGATGGCAAAACCTTTCGTTATAAAGAACAAACGTAGTTTGAATGGTGAAACAACAACACCGGTAATTGTAACAATTAAATCATGGCAAAGGTTAGTAGATGCTTTAGAAGGTAAGTATTACAGTTTTAAAGATACTTATCTAGAAGACATTGTGAAGTCAATGTCCTATGAAGAACGAATTGCAGATGAAGAGGGATTTGTTGCTAAAGCAAAGCCATCTTTTTCACTGAAAATGAAAAAGATTGTAGATAAAGTAAGTGAATTTGATAAGAACGAAGGCAGAAAACATAAGCTATATGGAATTACAAATGCTGATTTAGAAGTATTTCTATTTCTTCATAAAAAATGTAATACATATGGTGAGCTTTCACATGTATCGATCCACATGCTTTGGGAAGATTATAAAAATTATAAAGAAGCATTTGCACATATTCATCACTCACAATTTTATGTGGCTTTGAAGAAGTTACGTTTCCATAACATCATTACAATTGAAAATGAGTACAGTGGTAAATATAAAATCACCTTAACTGATTTCATGAATAAAGAAACAAATAAAGCAAATGCATATACATTTATTAGCCCGATAGTATTTACCAAAGAATTCTTTGAGTTATCCATTGCAGCTAAGAAACTATTCATGGATGTAGCAATGCAGCAGAAACGCGAAACTACCCTGAAACGTTCTTTATTCAAAGTTGACGAACAAGGAAACTCAACACACTTTGGTGGTATGTATCGTTACTTACATAAGAAATACCCACATCAGATTCGTGCTGTACTTGAGGAACTAGAAACAAAACTATCTGCTACCGGATCTCCTTTATTTAAAATTTGCAAGTTAGAAAAAGGGAAGAAGAACAAAAAGCAATACACAACATTGCATTTATCAGTACATCCTGATTTCTTATGCGCGAAAGAAGAAGGAGCAGAATACCGTGATCCATTTACACCACGAGATACATATAAGCGTAAAGCTAAATTCATAGAAAACTTGTTAGTTGAAATGAATATTGCTGAATTTGCAAAGGATATGAACCAATTCATTAACGTTTTAAAACACTCTTGTCATCGTCAAATTCGCCAAGTAGTTCGTGGCTTACGAGAAATGATTGATCGACAAGAAGGGTATCCGAAAAAGCTTGTTTATACACTAAGTAAATTATTAAAGCAATCTTCTCAATACCGTGTATTAGATACAGCTGCTAAAACTGGTATTTATCCTTTAATTACACACAATGTACCTAAACATGAACAAGAAGAGGCCATTTTTAAATTTGGTACTCATTTTGCTATATACTCTTTACGCAATGTTCAAAAGCTATTCCGTATTTCGCATGACCTGCTTCATACGAAATACGCTGTACCTGTTACTATAGATGCTTACCATCGTAATTATATGCAGTATCAAGAGGAATCATTATTTAGAAAATATGCTTATGAGCAAGGAGTAAATATTAACGCATATACAGCGTTAGAAATTGAAATACGCGAACTCTTAAAGTCTAGTGGGCATAAGGGAAATCAAATCCCTAGTGAAATTCGTGAACTGTTCATTGAAAAAATTGATAAATTGCCGAAGGAAAAGATTCGTGTAATTGAGGTCCCTGAAGACTTTAATTTAATTCAGTTTCTACAGTCCTTAGAAGCATATTTCCGTTCAACAAGTGAAGTACCACATACGGTTGATCAGCTGCTTCCAGCAATGTAATGATACAGCTCTCTACTTTTGAAAAAAACAAAAGTGGAGGGCTATTCGTGTTGGAGATAACTTGTGGAGTGTATTACTTCAAGCAAAGTAGAGAGTCAGTTTTCAAATTTAATGATCACAACTCTCTATTTTTTATGCAATTACATACAGTGCATGTGAAACAAAATGAGATATTCACAATTTCCGAGTTATTAAATCTGAATTTTTAATCATTTTGTGTCGTTTCATCTACAAAAAAGCAGAAATATTTTTTATAATTCTGTTGATATCTTAATAATTTTAACCTGATGTGTATAACATAAAGCCTTAAGTACTTTTCTTATCACGTTCTATCTCTAAATCTACTTAAAATCAGAAAAACTTCTGTTAGTTATGTTTAAAAAGTGGATTCTGTTCCTAACTTTGACCTATTTGTTAATAAATTGTGTGTAGTTTTTAAGAAATGTGGAAAGCTTGTTCATAAATCAGCAAAATTTGCATTTATTATTTATTCATTCACTCGCATCAAATTAACGATGATTATATGTAGTTTTTATATACCTACTTTACGATATTTTGTAGTTTTTAATCATCATCCAGCTCATTAAGTACATTCCCAGTATTTACTTTTTATGATTTTTTACGGCTAGATTAATGATGAACCCTTAGCACAGCAATGTTTTAAGACGATTTTTTCTCTGTATAAAAGTTTTATCTTTTTTCTTTATATATATTAAAGATATATATTATATTAGGTTTTTATATTGTGTAATACTTACTATAGAGAATATATCCTGTGTAAAACCAATTTCATTTCTTAATGGAATTGGTTTTTTTATGTACTTTAATAAACATTATATTTAGTTTTAATCATTCTAAAAAAATTTTGATATAAAACATTATTTTTTTTATTTCTCTTAGATTTCCGAAAAAAGTAAATCATACTTAAAGTAGATAGTTGATTAGTGGAAATTACAATGAACTTTGTAATCTCCTAACCATTTAAAAAGAGAGGTGAAGACATGGTAAAAAAGAAATTTACATTCTTTAAAAAAGCAAAGAATAAAACAACTGAAATATTAGATATGCAACAAGAAAATTCAGAAGCACTTAAAGAAAAGAAGAAACGTAAAACAAGGGAGAAAGTTCCAGCAATAACAGGAAGAAAAGTAGGTAAGGTTACATTTTGGTGTGTGATGGGATTCATGATTGCAGGAAGCTCCCTTTCATTTATCCAACTTGCCGGTCCTCCTAGAGCAGTAGCTGTTCAGGAAAAGAAAGAGGAACCAGTAAAAATTAAAATGTCAGAAGCAGAATTAATTGCATATGCGAATAATTTTGCAGCAAATTATTTTAATTGGAAAGTTGATATGAATGTAGCTGAAGAACGAAGAAAACGATTAGAGAAATTTCTAGTTGAAGGATCCGATGAGCAAGGCGGATTAAATAGAGATACTTTAAAAAATGCTTCTAGCACTTTAGTTAAATCGGAAGCAGTAGAAGTCCGGCAAAAAGGAAATGAAGCAGAAGTTACATTGAAAATCATTCAGAAACTAGAACCTGTAAATAACCCTACTCCTGGAACGACACAAGCTCCAGACACACCAAAGGAACCAAAAGAAGTTACAAGGTACTTCTCTATACCAATTTTAATGGAGAAAGGGAAGATGGTAGTCCCTAACAATCCTACAATCGTTCATGGAGAGAGAGAAAAGGCACCTTATAAAATAGCCACTTTTAAATCAGAAGGACGAGAAATTAATACAAATGCAAAAATTAAAAAAGTAGAACAATTTTTACAATCTGTATTTAAAGTGTATACAGAAGGAACACCAGAAGAAATAGCTTACTACTTTGAAAAAAGTAATATAACAAATGGATTAAAAGGTATTATGACATTTAGCAAATTAGAAAACCTACGAATTTATGAAGATAAGGATAAAGGATACAGGGTCTTAGTTGATGCTAAGTTAAAAGACAATGATAGCAGCTTAGAGTACACATACACATATGACTTAAATCTTGTAAATAAAGATAACAAGTTTTCAATTAGCTCTATGAAGAAATTTGAAAACACATTAGAGAAAGTGGAGGGTAAATAATTATGGAGCTTTTGGGATTAGATATGGTTGCTCAGCAATTACCTGCTATTACGGATGCAGCGGTCTTAGGCAACATTAATTTTGGAGTGAATGCAAAAAACTGGTTAGTAGCTCAGTTAGGTCCCATTTTTTTAGTTGTAGCAATCATCGGTGTAATAGTTTTACTTGTAAAAAGACAAATGGCTGGTCTAATTGGTTGGTTAGTACTTTGTGCGATTGTATCTGTGTTTGTATTCACTCCAGATGTATTCAAAGACCTTGGAACAAAATTATATAATTTATTATTTAAATAATCATTTGTAAAAAATAGAAATTTTAAGGAGTTGGTATAGGTGACTCAGAAACCGACTCGCAAAGAAGTAAGGACTTACAACTCTATATGGGATATTCCTAAGAGTTTATATGGGATAAGGGATATAACACTCCCTTTCCCTGTACCTTACAGACAGTTGGGGATTTTTGTTGGAACACTATTAATAATAATATTCTTAGAACAGATTTTACCATTAGGAAACAACGTCTTTTTTAAATATCTAATATTACCTGGTGGTATAGCGTACTTCTTTGGAAATGTAGAATTGGATGGAAAAAGCCCACACAAATTTATATATCGATTCTTTGTATTTACATTTGAAAAAAAGAAGTTGGGTCGTTATAAAGATACAACTGGAAATATTGGAAGCTATCAATATAAAACAGTAGTTCGATTTAAGGATGATTCAATTAAGAAAAAGTAATTAATTAATCTATACGGAAGAATTAGTTTAGTCTCATATTCTTCTCTAAGGAGGCACAAATGAATCAGGTTGAATTTCCAGTCAAATACTTTGATGAAAATTTGATTTTTAACCAAGACGGTTCTTGCTGGGCGTATTATGAGGCATACGGGATTCCTTATGAATTTAAAGGAGACGATGATAAAAATACGTTGTTTATGCGCCAACTCGGATTATTTTGGAATTATGAAGAAGAAAAACACCTCTTAATGATACCTGTTTATCAGAATTTTAAAGAGAAAGCCGATGAGTTTAAAGAAACAATCAGTGGAGAATTAAAAGAACTGGCAATCGATCATACTGATGACGTTGTCCATGAGTTAGAAAGAAAATTTGGTAAAAACGCTGTAGAGTATCGTTACTTTATTGGTGTGAAATTAAAAGTACGTCATGTACAAGAGGGACTTAAGGAAATGCTTTACACTGCATTTCATACCTTTAAAAACACTGCAGAGCAGTTTGGATTGCTTGGTGATACCAAAATACTAAAAACTGATTTGGCGATGTTTAAACGAGAAGCTAGCGCATTTAGAAACAAAATAAGAAAACATTTAGCTGTAAGAAGTTTAGAAACAAATGAAACACAATGGATTGTATTACGAAACTTCTATCGTACATTAGACGCACCAGTTACAGCAGGATGGACACCTCCAGTGGTTGATGACGATTCTGCAATCTTTCCGAATCAAGAGAGTTTACTACGTTTAACGGAATCAGAAGTAGAGGTTAAAGGAAGACATATAGAAATGAACCAAATTGGTTCTGATGGATTAGATTATCCAGCATATATGAGTTTCTTATCAGCATCCAAGATTCCATATACAATGGAGTTTCCAGACCAAGAGTGGATGTACATGATTCAAAATATCGATTTTCCAATTGAACTGAGTGTACGCACAGAAAATATTAACCATCGTAAAGCACTATCTAAACTAAATAAAAAGAAAAAAGATTTAGAAGATCAAGAGGCACATGCAAGGGAAAATTCACAAACTGTTGGACTAAACGTGTATGAGGGTGTTCAAGAAGCTACTGAATTACAAGCCCTTATACAAAAGACACGTATGCCACTAGTTAAGACATCAGTATCTTTCTGTATATGTGCTGAAGATTTGGATACAATGCGTCGAAATACCAATTCACTCATTTCTATTTATAGAGAGATGATGATTGAACTAGTAAGACCATATGGAGATCAGTTCCTGCTGTTTAATGAATTTATCCCTGGTTCTAGAAGATATGTAAATGATTATATACACTTTATGGAGCCTGGAGTTCTGGCGGCCGGAATGTTTGGTGCAACACAAGATTTAGGAGATAATATCGGGTTTTATATAGGAACAACTGGTATTTTAAACAAAGCAGTTTATATGACACCTTCTCTCGCAGCGACAAATACCGTTGCAAATCAAAAAACGAGCGCACTTTCAGTTGCAGTAACAGGAAGTACTGGTTCTGGTAAATCATTTGGAACGAACTTAATTGTTTACCTAGCGGTGCTAGGAGGAGCTCAAACACTGATAGTCGATCCGAAAGGTGAGAGGGGAAACTGGACAGAAGATTTACACGGATTAGAAGGTAAGGTAAACGTAATTACACTGGGGACTGATAGGCGAGATGAAGGAAAATTAGACCCATTTATCATTCATAAACATAGCCGAAAAGATGCAATTGAGTTAGCGATGACAATTCTTACTTTCATTACAGGTATTAAACCAGATAACTCGGAGAAATTCCCACGCTTAGCTTCAGCCGTAGAATTCGTAGCAGGAATGGAAGAGCCGTGCTTAACAGCTGTGTCTCAATACCTTGAAGATAGTGACGATAAAGTGGATCAGCAATTGGCCGCTCATATTCAAGCATTTGAGAATTTATCATTTGCACACTTAATCTTTGGTGATGGAACAAATAGAGATATTGAACTTGATACAGCAGTAAATATCATACAAATTCAACATCTTGACATGCCAGATATTCAAAAAGATCCGAAAGATTATACCTTACAAGAAAATTTATCAGTTAGTATGCTGATGTCTCTATCTTCATTTGCAAGAAAATTCTTTCAAAAGGATCCTACTAAATTCAAAATTGTTCTATTAGATGAAGCATGGGCAATCATGGGAACTTCTCAAGGGCGAGAGTTAGCTCGTAAGCTAGTTCGTGAAGGTCGTGCCTTAAACTCAGCAGTATACTTTGCTACTCAAAGTGCGAGTGACCTTGGAGATGAGACATTTAAGAATAATATCGGTATGAAGTTCTCATTCCGTAATACCGACAGTATAGAGATTTCTTCGATCTTAGATTTCTTTGGATTACCTGATAATGAAGAAAATCATGCGATTATTACTAATTTAGAAACAGGACAATGTTTATTCCAAGATATCCAAGGAAGAACAGGTGTTGTCACAATGGATGTAGTGTTTAAGGATTTATACGATGCATTCGATACAAGACCAAATGCAAGAAAGAATTATAGAAAGTCAAATGATGATGAAAAGCAGGAAGTTAATGCAACCTTTGTCGAAGAAGGGGGAGAAAAAATAAATGTAGGAGTGAGTTAACATGGTAAAAACTAAACTAAAAAAATTAATGCTATCTAGCCTATGTGCTGGCGCTCTAATTTTGAGCGCAGCATGTGGAAATAGTGAAACAAATGTAGGAGAAGAAAAAGATAAACAGGGGCACACTCCTAGAGAAATGATGTTGGACTTTGTAAAGGCCGACTTACAACATGATTATAAAACAATACGTAAATTAGTTGTCGATGGGGAGAAAAATAAAATATTGGACCCTAATAAAGGACCTCAAAATAATTTATCTTACAAAGATTATACAGTAAAAGAATATGTGGTAGATAAGGACACAATTATGTATAACTTTATTTCAAAGAAGCCCCCTAAGAATATCGATAAAGCAGTGAAATGGGTAAGAGTAGTTCGTACAGAAGATGGGTTCAAAGTTCGAAGTTATACCGGCCCTGAACGAAATGAAATTGATGAATTAGCAAATACTAAACCGACAAATGAGTTTAGTTCCAAAGACTAATGGTTTTCCCATAAAAGGGGGAGTAACATGTAATGAAAAAGTTTATTACCCTATTGTTATTGGTTTGTACATTTCTTTTAGCCTTTAATTTACTTTTTAAAGCTGCACCAGTCTATGCAGATGAAGAGCCAAGGCCTTCACTTATAGACGACATTATTCCTAAAAATAAAGAGAAATTAAAATATGAGGAATACCCACCAAGTAGTTATGGAATTGATGTTTATACCCCAGAAGGTGGGTTTGGAGAATCTCTTAAATTTTGGAAATGGAAAGACAATATTAAAGAACAAATTGTAGCAACTATTTTTATATTAATTAGTATTGGATGGTCAGTAAACCTTGCAATTAGTAGTTTTGTGACTAGTATGGTAGGCCAATCAATGAGTTTAAATATAGTAGCTGATGTTGGAGATAAGTTAGGTGATGTAATCTCTAAAGCGGCAGGCTTCAATGGTTCTTGGGGTAATGGAATATATAGTGAATTAATTGGACTCATGTTAGCTTTATTAGCTTGCTGGGTTATCTGGGTAGGCTTTGTACAACGACGCCAGTCAGAGATGCTAGGAGGATTGTTAAAAGCATTAGGTATTTTAGTTTTCACTTTAGCTTTTTTCGCAAATTCTAGCTATATTATCAAAGGACTGAACACTTTCTCTGAACAAGTAAATAAAACTGTTCTTGATTCAACTCAAAGTATTAGTGGAGCAAGTGAAGGATATTCAAGTGGTGTCGATTCTATCACTGATTTAACGCATACTCTATTAATCAAACAACCTTATACGTTATTACAGTTTGGTACAACAGATATGAAAAAAATTGGTGATGAGAGAATTAAGAAAATGTTAACAACGACAGATCCTGATGAAAGAAAAGCTCTTTTAAAGGATGAAGTTGAGGTTCAGAAAAACCAAACACTCTCGTTAGATGCTACTTTTGAAAGAGGAGCACTTGTATTATTACTTGGAGCAATAAATCTACCTTTATGGATTGTTCTTGGATTATGCAGTATGGCGATGTTATTCTATCAATTAATGTTTATTATTGTAGCTTTAATGTCACCTGTAATGTTATTAATGGCATTAGTTCCAGCCTGGACTGGAACAGCTAAAAGGTTCTTAGCTGAATTATTTAGAACACTTTTAATGAAAGTAGCAATTGGCTTTCTGGTAACTTTAATGTTTTGGGTATCGTCAATCCTATTTAGCGCTACTGATAAATATGGATATTTAGTTGTAGCTGCATTACAAGTACTTTCATTCTTAGGTGTTTGGTTATACCGTAAAACAATTTTCGATGCAATTACTACAGTACCGGCAAGTGCAGGAGCAGCAAGAGCTTCAGATGCTATGAGTAATATTAGGCAGAAATATCGTGATGTTAGACGTGGATCTAAGACAGTTGGAAGAGGTGTAGCGGTAGCTGGCGCCGCGGGTCTTGCAAGTGCTGCGGTGGCAGGAAAAGTGGGTAAATCAGGCTACAGTAAGTTTAAACAGTTGAAAGAAAACTATGCAGATAGAAAAGAAAAGGTAGCAGATGGTAAACGCAAGGAAAAAGAACAAATGCAAGCAGAAAAAGAAAAAAATATAAATCAAATGAAAAAAGAAGAAAATTTAGGTGTTCGCGATAGAAAAGGAAATCAGGAGCAAGAAAGAGTTAAGGAAGAAGTAGCCGCAACTAAAGAGAATCCAGAATTAGCAGTACGAGGGAATCATGAAGGTAATGATCCTGAAATGCAACAGGCAGAACTAAAAGGTAAAGAAGAGGATGTAAAAGCGGACGTTAAACCAGTAGCGCAATCAAATGAGGAACTAAATAATAAAGAAGAAGATGTAAAAGCAGAAGCAAAACCAGCAGCAACAATTAAAACACCAACAGGTCAAACAAAGCCAATCACAACACCACAGTCAGGAACAACGCCATTACAATCGAATCCGATGGAAAGTAAGCCAATCACAACACCACAGTCAGGAACAACACCATTACAATCGAATCCGATGGAAAGTAAGCCAATCACAACACCACAGTCAGGAACAACGCCATTACAATCGAATCCGATGGAAAGTAAGCCAATCACAACACCACAGTTAGGAACAACACCATTGCAATCGAATCCGATGGAAAGTAAGCCAATCACAACACCACAGTCAGGAACAACACCATTGCAAT
Source organism: Bacillus sp. 17RED48 (assembly GCF_019837545.1). NCBI lineage: Bacteria > Bacillati > Bacillota > Bacilli > Caryophanales > Bacillaceae > Bacillus > Bacillus sp. 17RED48. Next base: position 138,552 of record NZ_JADAXG010000005.1, on the reverse strand, counting down.
CGAATCCGATTGAGAGTAAACCAATCACAACACCACAGTCAGGAACAACACCATTACAATCGAATCCGATTGAGAGTAAACCAATTACAGCACCGCAGTCGGGGATGACACCATCAAAACCGAACCCGATTGAGAGTAAACCAGTCACTACTTCACATGTAAGTACACCGCAAAAGCAAGTAGAGGTAAAACCGGTTAATTCACAACCAACTAAAAATGTTCCTAAAGTAAATAATCAACAACAGGTAAAAGAAGGGGCAGCAATTAAAAAAGTTGAAACGAAAGCACAAACACAACAAGAAGCTTTAAAAAATGTAAAAGCGAAAGAAACTATAAAACCAAAATAATTCAGCTTGTGAGGGAGGGTTTATACATTGAGTGCGGAACCAAATCGCGACTTTGAAAATGAACATCATCCTGAAGCTGAACTAGGGAATGCTAAGCCTGCCTTGAAAAAGGCAGGCCATTCTTTAGGGAAGGCGGCTGGTAAAGGTACAAAAGTAGCGGGTAAAGCAGTTGCACAAGTAGGTAAGAAAGTAGCAGTTAAAGTAGCACAGAAGGCAGCTACAGTAGCTGTTGCAAAGCCATTATTAATAGTAGCCGGTGTTATTTTGGCTGTTGTTGCAGGTTTAGGTATAGTGATATTTTTATTAACTGCTAATATGAGTGAAGATGAAGTCAGTTCTGGAGGAATTGGTGGTCCTTTTACACCAGGTACTGCAAGTGTTAGTCCTGAAGTAATGAGATGGGAGCCGTTAGTAAGGAAATATGCAGCTCAACACGGTATAGAAGCGATGACCCCATTAATATTAGCTCTTATTCAGCAAGAAAGTTCTGGAACCCAGTTGGACGTTATGCAAAGTTCCGAATCACAAAATCATCCTCCTGGTTATTTTACAGATCCAGAAGAAAGTATTAAATATGGTTTAATGCATTTTGCAGATTGTCATGAAAAATCCAACGGCGATCCAAATATTACATTACAGTGCTACAACTATGGAACTGGTTATGCAAACTACGCACTTTCTAATGGAGGATATTCTCACGCGAATGCAAGAGCGTTTTCTGCAGAACAGACAGCGAAAACTGGTTATAAATGTGGTTCTTGGCGAAGTGCAGAGGCAGTAGCTAATAATTGGTGCTATGGTGATCCAGACTATGTTCCGCATGTACTAAGATATTATCAAGGTGGTAGTGGTGGTGGACCAGTAGCCGGTGGAGATGAATTATTTAAAAAGGTAATGGATGAAGCCATTAAATATCAGGGGTGGCCTTACGTTTGGGGAGGAAGAACACCACAATCATCATTTGATTGTAGTGGACTCATTCAGTGGGTATATGGGCAAGCAGGTATTAATTTAGTTGGTACTGCAGAAACACAATTTAAAATGACACAGCGAACCAATGATCCACAACCAGGGGATTTAATATTTTTCCAAGGTACGTATAAACCAGGCATTTCACATATTGGAATTTATGTTGGTAACAATCGTATGTTCCATGCAGGAGATCCAATAGGTTATGCAGATTTAAATACACCGTATTGGCAACAGCATTTTGCGGGTTATGGTAGGGTGGAAAGATAGGAGGGGTGAAGTGAAAAAAACAACAATTTTATTAATCGTATTGCTTATAGTTAGCATAGGATTAAATTTTAAAATAAACGCAGATAATGCCCAAATCAAAGATGAAAAGGAAAAGTTGTCTAAGAAAATACTAAAAATAGAATCACGATATAAGGATACTGAGAAGGAATTACTAGCTTTAAAGAGTAATAATCAACAACAGGTAAAGGAAGCAGCTGAGAGGTTTTTGAAGGCATTCCGAACATATGATACTGGCAAAGGAGAATCATATCTTATAAATGTTGAAGCGTATATAACTCCAAATGCGAAGAAGGAATTGACGCCTCCTGGTGCACCAAACCCACCAGCTTCAAGTACTGCAGAAGAAAAAGATAAGAAAAAGTTAGCTTTTAAATCAGAGTACATTGGTGGCGAATTGTACTATGCTTTCATGGATACCACCAAAGCAAACGTACTTGCTAAAGTTAAAAGTAAAATGATTATCAATGGTGTATCATCAGAAAACATGTCATTAATGCAAATCAATTTAATTTATGATGGAAATAAGAAATTATGGCTCGTTGACAAGGTTATCCCATTAGCAGATTTACGAGATCAAATGCCATAAGCTAAGAAAATATTAATAATAAAAGGGCCTTTTCTATTTTTCTTGAGTAGAGAGGGCCCTTTTGCTTTTAGTAGTTATTTTTGATACCTAATGTAGGTTTGAAATAAAGTTTAACCGTTTTGAAAAAAGATTAACTGCTTATAAAAAAGTCGTACTGTTTTAAATCCTATTTTTCCCTAAGTAAATGTGATATATTTATATCATAAAGAGCGAAATATATCACACAGGAGGTTTATATGAAAAATAAATTAGCTTATTTAGGATTTCTCGGTTTTTTGGGTTTTTTAGGTCCGTTCTCATTTTTAGGTAATATTTCATGGGCATCTTATTTTTTCGGTTTCTTTTTCTTCTTTGCATATGCAAAAGTCGTACCAGATGAGCTTTTTATGCTACATGTTCGCCTCGCAGCTACAAGAGCCTTTTTCATAGCACTAGTATTAGGTAGTATACTACTCTTAAGTGTTTTTATTTTTGAAAATCTACATGTAATTCGGTTCTTTGTTATATTTTCGTTTTTCATACCTTTAGGTACATTCATAATTAATTTAGAAATATTTGAGCGTAGAGAAAAGAAAGGGATGCAAGATGCCACTTAAAACTCGAATGAAAGAATATAGGGTAAAGCTAAGTATGTCTCAAGAAGATTTAGCCAATGAAGTTGGTGTCAGAAGAGAAACAATTGGCAATCTCGAAAATGGAAAATATAATCCTTCATTCAAGCTTACTTATGATATTGCGAAGGTTTTGAACGCACCTATTGAAGTTCTGTTTTGGTTTGAAGAATAGGTTAGGTATAGGTAAATTGTTGTAATAAATATGTCTATGAGTTTTGATTAATCTTTTTTATAAAAACTAGATTTGGATTTCTAACAAAAGACTCCATTTTGATTAATCTTTTTTCAAAATGGAGTCTTCTTATTTATCATCTAATATAGATTTGTGGAGTTTTTTTGATTAAACTTTATTTCAAACCAACATCTAACAAATTAATGTAATGAAGACTTTTCCTTTTTTTCTCTCATATAAACAGCAAATTGCATCATTTCTTGCTCTGTTAGAATATCTTCTTGTATTTCCTTTTGCGCTGCTGTACCTACATATACTAAATCGTCCCATTTTGAGAATGGCTGTTCCCCTTTAAAAACCATCTCGCTATACCTTTTTAATTCTCCATCAATGTTTACTACATTAATTCTTCCCCCATTATTTAAGAAGCCTAAAGCAAACATCTTGTCAGAATAATAAAAATCACATTCAGTATTAGGGTCATGTAATTTCTTTAAATTTAATTGATAATTTATCTCTTCTTGTGGAATCTCTCTTTTTTCAGTTATCATTTTTTCATATGAGGAGAGTGGTAGGTTATCCAATTCATCTTCCAAGACTTCTTTAAAAACCCAGCACTTATCACTTGTATCTAAAGAATAAAGTTGATACCACTCATCGTAATGTGTTTTGTATAAGAATGTATGTTGCTCGTTAATTGTTTTTTTGTATGATTCCACAATGTAATGATCGGAAAAGTAATGGGTTTGATCATACAAAGTAACATTATCATAATGATCTTCAGTTTCAACAATGAATTTTTTCTTTTCTCCTGCAAATGCATATTCATACCCATCTACAATAGGGAAATCTTCTGGATAAACGTTCATACACTCATTTTTAATTAAACAATCTCTTATTTCTTCTACAGCAGCTGCTGGTATTTCTGCTATATTCAAAAATTCTTCAAAGCTATTGTTTATATTTATTCCATGAGAAGTCAATATTTGATTTAGCTGTTTGGCTAAACCAAACTCTTCAAAAATCATGTATTCATATTCGTTAGGGTTAAATTCATTTAGTAATACGTAGGAATCCAAAGAGTGCATTTTATATGTATTTACCCACTTCACAGGTTTATGAAATTCTCTAGGTCGTATTAGATACCCCCAAAGTCCTACGTATTTCTGAAATGCCTCTGTAGGTAATATGAAATAAAGCGAACCTTCCTCGGTTTCTTTTTCTAATATCCTTTTTTCATTAAACAGTTTACGCATTCTTTTTCCCCTCGCAATCAAAATTGAAAATAAAAGAATAGTTCATATTGGATTAGTTTTTGATAAAAATTTAATTGATTAAATATACAACTATTTTAACATTAACTTTTACAAATAAGATAAGGATCAGAGCTAGTTTTAAAAATTTTAGAAAATATTTCTAAAACACTTAGTTTCCCAGTTAAAAGTATCAATAATCCAAGTAGAAGTATTATTTTCGAATTTTATAAATATTGAGCGAGGGAGAGGAGATATTTTTATGGATTCAAAAACTTATGAAAAGCTACAGGCACTACGTAGATATAAAGAGCCAATTCAAGCAGTATTGAGAACGGTTAAAAGACATGATAAAGAAGATCCAGATACTGAATACGCTGAGTTTGCCCTTGAAAACGGTAAGATTATAGGTATTTGTAAAAAAGAAGACTTCTCTGATTATTCTTTTAGAAGTATTACTCAATTCACAGGTAATATTTTTAATGTAGTAATTACTCAAATGTCTGATGAACTGGATGTAAATAAAGTTCAGGTATCAGTAAAAGAAGCAAGTAGGAGATCGGCAGACGCTTTAATTCGTGAATTAATAGAATTGGAGCAGGATGAAAAATTGCAAGAACCAACATACGAAGCAGAGGTAACTGGGTATAACATGAATGCTCAGGTTCCTACTATATTTTTACGCATTAATGGTGCGGAATGCTTCATGAAATTACATGAACTAAACTATGGAAGAGTATATAAAAACGCTGGGGATCGCTATGCGCCTATTGGTGAACGCATTCCAGTTAAGGTTCTACAATTTAATCCAGAACAGCGACTAATCCACGTTTCTAGAAAAGCAGCCGTGGAAAATCCTTATCAGTTATTATCTGAATTAGCTGAAGGGGATACAATTGTAGGAAGGGTTGTAAATGTTGACCCGCGTTTTGGAGTTTTTGTTGAATTGGACCAAGGCTGCACAATTAAAGGAATTGTCCCTAAAACAATCGAACAGCCAGTATTGGATGACCTAGTAAGTATGAGAATTGTAAGTGTGGATGTGGAAAAAGAGAGAGGGTCGGGGGTTATCTTTAAGTTTCCATTTGGACGCAAAAAAGTTAACGATCCAACGGCGTTTTTATATAACTAATGAGTGCGCCGCAGGTTTCCGTACAAGAGAATGGAAAGGCGGTTCAATATTGGCTTAATAGGGACCAATCTTTATCACTTTGGGATGACCCCTCTTTACAGGGGGGACCAATTCTTCCAGATAAATTCAAACCACTCACAGATTTACGTAGTATTTATGACAGAATTAATTCAGGTTTTATAAATGAAAAAGATAATTTAATACTAAAGCTTATTTGGGATTCATTAGCGATTACTGAAGCTCAAATTAAAAATTTTGTGGAATCCAAAATTAGTAGGTCTCAGGTTTCAGAATCGCTGAAAAAACTGGCACTGTATGGATTTGTTAGTAGATGGGAGATAAAATCGGGGCTATTTCCGGATCAGCCTAAAACCTCTGCTCCAATTACTCTAAATACTGCTGGTTATTTGATGATGTGGGCTTATCATAACCGTAATACAAACTATTCTTTGAAGCCAGAACAGTGGTTAAAACTTGGAGTAGCGGGGGTACAAAGATTTGTCACTATGAATCAAATAAAATATGAGTTTGCAATAGGCCAACAGTTATTAACAAACTGGTGCTGGTATCCGAAGCTAAAAGGTACTGGTAATGGATATAATCCCATTGCTGTTGGAGAAATTAAAACTCCAATTGGAAATCAAAACTTCATATTTGAAAGGGTACAACAAGGTCAGCGATATGCACAACATTTGAAATCGAGATTGAGAATTTGGGAAGATCAAATTCAAAATGGACCAAATAATTTATTGAATTTCGAAAACACGAAGAGTTTACCAGGAATTTTTATATTATCTATATCTAATCTTGCTTTAGCAGAACATGTTAGAAAGGAGCTAATGTTAGACTTACGAAAGATTCCTATAATGCTTTTAATAGACGAAGGTATTCACAGTGAGGGATTCGCAAAATCTTTTTATATCTCAACACAAAACGGAATTCAACAAGCAACATTACCATTTTTGAGATAACAAGAGCTGCTTCAGGTAAATATGCTGAAGCGGCTCTCTGTTGTTCTAACGATGAATTGATATTCACAACTCAACTTTTGTTTGAAATATATCTACTTTTATTTTTTATAGATTTCAGGGAATGAATTATATGTATATATTGATTAATAATTTATAATACACCATTGCGAGAAAGAAGGCCTGTTTTTGCTAATTTTTTTGTTTTTATCGATTAGAAGAACTAACTATTATATATTGAAAATTAAGATAATTAAAGGTATTATATAGATAAGACTTTCTTTTTTTCTTACTTTTCATAATCAATTACTAATATAACCCTTTTGGGGCTATGATTTTGTAGAGCAAAACTGCTTGCAATTATTCATATACCTGAAAGGGTTTTTATATTTAAAAACAATTAAGCTGGTCCCATTATTTAGAGGTTTTCTATAAAGAAAGTGCGATGATTTGTTAATTTGTAATGTGAAAACACTACGAGTTATTAAAATTAAAGCATTAAGGGAGGAAATTATAATGGTAGGTGAAACTTTTAAAAATTTGCTAATAGGTCTGGCTGGTTTAATAGTGGGGTTAAGTACTATATATATAATAATTAAATATAGCTTCAAATTAACAGTAGAAAAAGCTATACCTAACTTAATAGCCTATGCCAGCTTATATTTACCAGGAGTTATAACGTTTGGCTTAGTTGGTTATTTTTCGAATTCATGGATTTTTGGAATTGTAATGGGTGTCATAGTTGAAGCAATTCGTTTCTATGGGTTAGGAAGAATACTAAATCAAATATCCTCTTCTTTAAGAGCGATGAAAGTGAAAAATGCTATATCAAAAGCAAATAAAAAAGTAAATGTTAAAAATAAACCTTTAGAGGTCATTGAAGCTTCTGAAGTTAACATAGAAAAAGAGAAAATTATAAAAACAGAAAAGCTAGAAATAATTGATGATGCAGATGAAGTTAAAGAGTCAGAAGGAATGGAAGGATTAGAACTTATTGCGGTACTTGAACACCTGGAAATGGTCGCAGAAACTAAAGATGATGTAATAGTGGAAAATGGTACGACGGTAAAACGTAAGCGTAGACAAGCTGAAAGTACACCAGATACACAGAAAATCTATGAACAACTAAAACTAGTAATATTAAGTAGGAATTCAGAAAAGAAAAATGATGAAATGAGTTTTTAGTTTCTCTTTAAAGTGTAATATTATAGGAAATATTATAAAGATAAAGTGTTGTATGAGGGGGATATTAATTTAAAAATAGTAGGAGCCGAAGAATATTTAAAACAAAGCGCCTTGGAAAAAATTGAGCATTTAAAGAATTTATATAAGGCTGTTAAAAATGAGGAATTAGATATAGAAATAGAGGTGCATGTGGAATCAAAAATACCATTTTGTCGGAATCACAAGTTTTTATAGGTTTAGACAACTTGATAACATAAGAGCCTGTTTGCAAGTTCTACCTTTTTTTATGTACAATAAGGATAAGAGATAATATAGGCAGGGAGAGGAAATCCATGTCCACTAAATTAGTAAATTTACGCATTGATTTTGCTTTTAAACAGTTATTTGGAACGAAAGGAAATGAGGAAATTTTAACGGGTTTCTTAAATGCAATTTTAGAGGAATCTTTAGATGCACCTATTACATCGCTACAATTAGATGATCCACATCTCCATAAATCTTATGAAGATGATAAGTTATCGATTTTAGACCTATTAGCAACACTAGATAATGGAACGCAAGTAAATATCGAAATTCAGCTTCGAAATACACATGATATGGTAAAGCGATCTTTATATTACTGGAGTAAACTTTATACATCCCAAATGCAAGAAGGAATGCCATATCGTTCACTTCGGAAAACGATTACCATTAACTTACTAGACTTTATTTTATTTTCTCAGGATGATGCATTTCATACCACCGGACAATTATGGAATACTAAAATGCAGCAACTATTAAGTGACGACATTGAAATCCATTTTGTAGAGATACCGAAATTGGTAAAACAATGGCGTGAAGAAAAAGTAAACCCGTGGGAAAATACATTTGTTCGTTGGATGTTACTATTACCAGCACATGAAGATGAACATTTAACTCAAACATTGGAGGAGATTGCGATGAATCAAGATCCAATTTTACAAAAGGCAATAAATAAATGGGAAAATATGAGCCATGATTCTTCTTTCCGAACAGCATACGAAGCTCGGGAGAAATTACTTCTAGATGAACAAGCTAAGTTAGCTCATGCAGAACAAGAAGGCATGGAAAAAGGCATTGAGCAAGGTAAGATGCAGATGATTCGAGGAATGCATGAAATTGGTGTACCACTTGAAACTATTGCAAAAGCAAGTAAGTTGAGTGTGAAGGAAATAGAACGTATCTTAAATCTAAAATAAATATATATGGGTATACAGAACTCATGAGTAGAAAAAATTAGACGTTCATTATCATAGTATGTTTAATGGGAAAGCATTGCTGAAGATTTTGGCAGTGCTTTTTCTTAATCAATTTTTTGATGTTTTTCATGCTGCTCACAATTATATAGAAAAGTTGAAAGAAGAACGTGAAATGTATTCACGATTAATAAGGTTGTTAAAAAATAATAAAGGTACATAAAATCTATATGTTAATTAGTTCAGCCCCTTGGAGGGCGCTCCAAGGGGCTAAGATTCGAGAATTTTTAAACTCTTGCTAATTTAGATGAGAACTCCCTAAAGAGAACCTATGCTATTTTAACGCTTAACTATTTATTTTTACAACTATATATATAGATGTAAATGTTTTATGGGTATCATGTTGTGTAACCATAATCGGTTAGCGAAGGCGATGAGACAACAGAAGTAATGATTGGACTTATGGAGTATAAATGAGAAGATTCTTAGTCTTCTCTCAACCACTAAACGTAAAGCGAATAGCTAAAGAAAGATAGAAAGTTATATGATGCGGTTGCTTTTTTTTAGTTATATAGAAATTACACATTAAACATATTTAAGGAGTCATTTAGGTATAAAGATAATCGAATCATACATGGAAGGGTCTTTTCGAACATGCTAGTTACCTCAAATTATATGTATCATTTGGCACCTGTGCGAGGCTGCTTTTTTAATGCACATTATAATAGGGACAAGCATATTATGTAATAGGACGAGTTCTTCGTGTCCTATTCAATGCTCAGGATAACCCCAATTCACACTGATAGCACCAGTAGCGAGGGTGCTATCTTTTTATTGAAAAAATATTTAAATGTATATAATGTGATTATTGAATTAATATTTCAATATAAGGGGTACAAATTCGATGCGACGTAAAGAGGATTTGCTGAAACAATGGAAGGTGGATCTGCAAACTGTTCAAGAAGAAAAGAGGATGAAGAAGAAAGCTAAGAATAAGAAATATTGAATTCCTGGTAATACAGCGGGATTCATGAATGGAAAGAATACTTATCGTAAAGAAAATGGGGTATGGAAACAAAGAAATAAATGACGTGAAGGTAAATAAGTTTTGTTAAGTTTATAGCAAGTATTGTAGGCGCTTCTGTAATCTGGGTGGCGTCTTGTTTGTTGTTAAGGAAATATAACAAAATAAACGAATATAAGCACGAAATTAGAAGAAAAAAATAATATTCTTGTCGTTTGCTATAACCTACTAGGAAAAAGCTCATTTATAGAAAAAGAGAATGAGGAAAGTGGAATGGATTATTAGCGAAATCCAACCATAATCATTTCTTCATTTTTTATTTCAATTATAAATTTATATTCTTTATCCAATAACCAGAAATAAAAACTGACTGCATCAATATCAACTAGTGATTGGAATACTTTATCAAGATTTGTGCTTATTACAGGGATTTCATAGTTATCCCATAGTATAAAAATTTGTTCATCAAAACCTGGTTTGTTTTCTTTAATAAGGGAAATTAGTTGCTCTTTATTTAAAGCTATTAATTGATTGTCTATCTGTTCCCAATCTATTCTTCCAGAGACAGTTATAGGAAATGAATTTATTAAAGTATTTGCAATTTGTTGGCTTTTATTTTGAGAGAAAATGAGAGTTTCCTCTCCGAGAGATTCAATACATTCATTAAACAAAGGGTTTGTATCATTGCTATTTTTTGTTTTCAGTGCCCGTAACTTTTGTTGCATTTTCCATCGTCTTGAGGATCTATCACTCATTTTTATCATTCCTTCTACAATTAATTAGGAGTCAGTATAGCATATAGTAACAGTTCTTAGTAAAGAAACTATTAGGCAATTGAAATAAGCCTCTACTTTCACCATATTTAGTTTAAGAATTAGATTGTCCGATTCTTTTGAAACATAACTATAATAATTCAATTTCAATATCATAAGCAACCCAATTATTATATAGAAATACAAATTCAATGACTTGAATTCAATGTTTTGTTACGCTATAAATAGCTTGATTTGTTTTTAACTTAAACATATTAAGAGTACATAATAATTTTTAGGAGGCTTTTTTGAATGAATTTATGTAAGGCGAAAACCTGGTTACCATTATCTGCTGCAATGATTACAGTAGTATCAAATCCAGTAGGGACTGCGGCTTCAACGGTTTATACGGTTCAAAAAAATGATACCCTAGAAGCAATAAGTAAACAATATGAGGTATCAGTACAATCACTTAAACAAGAAAATAATAAAGCAAATGATCAAATTTATATTGGAGAACGTTTAACAATTCCGGTATCGTCAACTGCAAACAAATATGTTCAAAAAAATAATTCACCAGTTTCAACTAATACATATCAAGCAATTTACCAAGTGAAAAGTGGGGATACATTAAGTTCTATATCACAACAATATAAGGTTTCAATACAGTCAATAAAACAAAACAATAACGTAGACGAAAACCATATTTTTGTCGGTCAGCACTTAAAGATTGATACTGGTATTTCATTACAAGAAGTGGATTTAATGGCTCGATTAGTAAATGCAGAAGCAGGGGGAGAGCCGCATGCAGGAAAGGTTGCAGTTGCAAAGGTAGTATTAAATCGTGCTAACGCAAATGGTTTTTCAAATACAATTACAGGCGTAATTTACGAACCGATTAAAAATGGTTATGCATTTACTCCTGTTACAGACGGTAGAATTAATCAGCCTGCTACACAGGAAGCAAGAATGGCAGTAGAAGAGGCTCTCACTTCAAAAGGAACAAATTCTGATTGGCTTTATTTCTATAATCCTCAAACATCGACTGACAAATGGATTACAACACGTCAAACCGTTGCACAAATTGGAAACCATCTGTTTGCTAAATAATAATATATTAGCGGAGTTTCCAATGAGATAAGGAGAGGTTATTTTTGCGTGTAATACATTCACTATTAGCAATATTAGCAGTTGTATTTTTAATTTGTGGTGTTATTATTCACGAGTATGTATTGGTGTTTTTGGTAGGAATTTGTTGCATGGTGATAGTAAGTTTTATAATTTCCAGCATACGTAATTGGAAAGAGAATAGAAAGCGTATTTCTATCGTGTATTTTACTTGTGTATTAATATTATTGCTATTAACACTATATCTTTTGTTTGTCACAGTTTATACACGTTCTTTGGAAATATAGTAGTTTTACATCTATATCAAAACCGCTCTGATAATGTTCTTTCTGTGGGTTTGAAATAAATCCACGATGTTTGTAAGAAAGACGCGAAGCTTTGAACAAAGTTGCGATGTTTTATCTCTTTAATCAAAGAATTTTAAATGCGTTTGGATTGGATTCTTTTGCGTATTGTACAGTTAGTTTTCTTTGAACTCCCCCACTTTCACTTCGTTTAGAAGAGGGGGATTCCTAAGTAAAGAGTTCTATCTAACTCTAATTTATTAGGCTATCTCCACAGTCCTTGCGGTTAGAAGCCTTATCGCTTCATTCTTTAGATTGATACTTGCGTTAATATCCCTATCATGGTGTGTACGATAAAAGGGGCAGTCCCATTTACGTAGGTTTAGATTTTTAACGTCTTTGTTTTGATATCCACAACAAGAACATAATTGGCTGGAGGCAAATGTTTTCGATACGACAATGACTTGTTTGCCGTACCATTTTGCTTTGTATTCCAACATGATTCGAAACTGTGACCATGATACCTCACTAATTGCTTTTGCTAACTTATGATTCTTTAACATATCCGATACTTGCAAATCCTCTATACCGATAACATCGTGGTTTTTGATGATTTCAGTCGAGATTTTGTCCAAGTAATCTTTTCTAGCATTCGTCATGTATTCATGAATTCTAGCTACTTTTACTCGTTGTTTATTCCATCGAGAAGATCCTTTCATTCTTCTAGAAAGAATACGCTGTGCTTTTGCCAACTTCTCTTCTAATGATCGAAAAAACTTCGGATTTTTATAGGTTGTTCCATCTGACAAAATGGCGAAATCTTTTAGTCCCACATCCATTCCAATGTAAGAATGTGTTTTCGGAAGTTCTTGCACTTCTGTTTCGACTAACAATGATACAAAGTATCTGCCAGAAGGGTTCCGTCTAACTGTAGCATTTACAATACGCCCCTCTACTTCGCGACTTTTGGCAAATCGAACAAGGCCTAGTTTCGGCAACTTTATCTTGTTTCCTACAACAGAAATGTTTTCATTTGTTTGTTTTGTGGTATAAGATTGTACGTTGTTCTTCTTAGATTTGAAATGCGGGGCACTGTTTTGTTTTTTGAAAAAGCGTGTATAAGCATCCGCAAGGTTGCGAACAGACGACTGAATCGCAATACTATCCACTTCTTTTAGCCAAACAAACTCTTTCTTCATGGCAGGAAGTTTGGCAGAGCATGTACCATATGTCAAACCTTTCCCCGTCTCTTTGTATGCGTTATCCCATAGAGATAGGAAATAATTGAATACAAAACGAGAACAGCCAATTGTTTTATTAATTAGGGTTGCTTGTGTTTTATTTGGATAGATACGAAATTTATATGCTTTATTAATCATCATTGATTTTACCTCCAGTTCTGCATATGTCTATCATACAACAAACATATATTCGATAGATGGTAAAGTAACAGTTTATGTATGTCGAACAATTAAGATGGCTTCCTGCCATCTCTTGTCCGAAGCCAATTCATCTCCCACCTACTCACTTCGCGTTCCTTGAGGAAGGAGTCTTCTTGGCTAAAATGATAAAACTTAGATTTTCAAACGACTTTATTGTTATTTTTTCGTTTGGTGAAATATTTTTTATCAAAAATTAAACAACTTTATTTTTATTCTACAGTAGATACTTCCATATGAGTATACTAGCAAAAGAGACTCTATAATGGAGTCTCTTTTACTATAAGATATTTTTGACTCAAGTTTCATTTATTATATCTTTAAAATATAGTTTCATATCCTTAGCTTCGAATTCATTTATTTCAAGGGGGGAGCGCAATCATCACATTTAACATTTATACTTAGCATGGAATTCTTTTATTTTACATCAATAATATCCATGAATTTAAGATTAATTCTGTTATAAAAAGCATCTGTACATAGTATAGAACAATTCAATGGATCAATATCAGTTACGGTCATATAGTTAGTAAGCAAATAGCCATCTTCGTAATATGTAATCAACACCTCTTCTTCAGATAGTAATGAGCATAATAACATGTTCTCGATAAGTTCTTTTTTTCAGAAGTTAAGATTGGACGTGCTACTTTATTCTTTTCCTTAATAATCTCACGTATACCATCAAATTGTTCTGTCATTGCAGCAAATGGCGTCCATTTCACCATTCCTCTTCCCTTTGGCATATTAGCGTTGTCATGATTTGTGTCCTCCTAACAATGTGTTTCTGTATCTTGCTGTAGCACTATTTGTATAAGAAATTCCTCTTAATATGCTGTTCTTACCAAACTTAGTGCGTATTTCATCCATTACCTTCGTTAATTTCATTTCTTTTTCTCGTTGTATTACATTGTCAAAAAGAGGAAGTTTCAAAATCTATGGATGGTAAAGTGATGGGAAAGGAGTATGAATATACATTATCGGGTTTTGATAAGGAAGGTAAAGAAAAAGAGTTAGAATTTATGGCACAAAAGAAACTTCGTAAAGAAGCATTCCTACGTGTATATCACTCAGAGAAAAAAGGTGTAACAGCTTGGGAGGAAGTGCAGGAAGACGAGCTCCCTAAGAAAGCAAAAGAAATACTAGGTGTGAAATAATCAGTTATTTGTGATGGTGGATTCTCCTACGTAGAGGGTTCGCCGTTTTTTATTATATGTTATGTTTTAGTTTTTTATATAAAGCATATTGAAAAGATAGGGTAAATCTTCTGGAATGATATCTCCAAAATTAATAACTTGTACGATAACCTCTCAATTATCACTAAATCCATTCATATCAACAAGTTGTCCCACATATCACTTTGTACCAATATCTTTTAAAGTACGCTAAAAAATGCCCTTTATCTTATCTTTACCTTATCTTTAAATTTTTATATTAAACTTAAAACCTTAAAGTATTGATGTTTGAGTCTAAAAAAGTGCGGGAGATAGATGTTCATTACATAGTTTGTAAATAACCAATTATCTTTGGAAAATTGAATTTCTTATACGAGGAGTAATATTATGAAGGATATAAGTAAAAACCAAATTATAAAAGTGTTACTTATTTGTATTTTAGGTTTAGGAACAATACTTGGAATGCTATATTTTAATCATAAAACCAATATTCAACAAAATAAAGCGCTAGCCACAGAAAAGCGTGTATTGCAATATGAGTCTACCTTGAAAAAAGAATTAGAAAAATATAATTTAGGAGAAAAAACAGCAGTTTTATTAGGAATTATGTATCAAGAGAGTAGAGGTGAGGGAAACGATCCTATGCAGTCTTCTGAATCAATTGGATTAAAGCCAAATGAAATTCAAGAGACAAGCTTGAGCATTGAACAAGGGGTAAAGCACTTTGCTAAAATGTACAAATATGGAACGGACAAGGATGTCAGCATGGATACAATTATTCAAAGCTATAATATGGGGCCAGGGTATATTGATTTTATTGCTAGTCAAGAAGTTAAACAACACTCGGAGGATTCAGCCAAAAAGTTTTCTAAGATGAAAGTTGATCAAAATCCAGCGATGTATACTTGTGGTGGAAATAAAAATAATTTTAGGTATCCATATTGTTATGGTGATTTCACATATGCCACAAAGGTAAATGAAAAAACAAAACATATTGAAGAACTTCTTCGAAATGTACATAGCTCTTCTAAATAAGTTGCAGAATGAAATATAATGATACCCAGTTATTAATAATAATATCTAAGAAAAAAACTACTTTCTTTCTTAATTCACATAATTTTCAAAAATAAATCCCTTAGATGTTAATATTTGTTATATAATATATTTGTCAAAGCATTACCCCTAAAGTTTCTACAGTCAAGCTGTAAGATAGTTTGTTTGGCCCGTATTTTCACCTTAAAACAAAAAGAACTTGTAGAGATTCCTACAAGTTCTTTTTGTTTTAAGGGTTAAAAGTGGATTTAAAATATAGTTGCAATTTTTTGAGGGGGAAAAGTAAATGTTTATAAAAACAGAAAGATTATTAATACGAAAATTTGAGTTCAAAGATTGGCAAGCAGTTCATGAGTATACATCAGATATCAATGTTATGAAATACATACCTGAAGTTTTTTTTACTGAAGAAGATACAAGAAACTTTGTGAATGAAAACATTGGTGAAAACGCTAAGAACTTTCCTGTGGTATTAATAGATGAAAATATCCTAATTGGTCATATTGTTTTTCATAAATATTTTGGTGAGCATACATATGAGATTGGTTGGGTGTTCAATCCTAAGTATTTCAATAAAGGATATGCTTCTGAAGCAGCACAAGCTACATTGGAATATGGGTTTAAGGAATTGAAGTTACATAGAATTATAGCTACATGTCAGCCACAGAATATACCATCATATCGAGTGATGGAGAAGATTGGAATGAGAAGAGAAGGCTATTTCAGGAAGTGTATACCACATGGGAATGAATGGTGGGACGAATATTATTACGCTATTTTAGAAGAGGAGTAAGGCCTCATAACGCATCATTAAAAGAAAATGTTCCTCCTGAAGTTGTAAAAGCAGTAGCTAGAATATGAATGGAAACAATTTGATGGAAACGGTCAGCCAATCATAGCGTAAGACGATGGAATTGGCATTATGTAAATTACTATTGTTGTTGATATTGTCTTATAAGAAGGAATTCATTTAAGATATTAATTGAAAATATTAATTGGGAGGATGTTAGAAATGGAATTAAATAATGGGGATAGAATTAGTATAGAAAAAAGTACAAGTATTAACATGGAGGAAATGGATTTATTATTGCTTGCTGATCCCTCAACAGAAGTAGTTAATGGGTATCTTAAAAAGGGAGATTGTTTTGTATTAAAAAAAGATGCTGTTACTGTAGGTATTATGATTTTAATTCCTACCCGAACTGAAACAATTGAGATTATAAATATAGCAGTTTCTGAAAAAGAGCAAGGAAAAGGATATGGGAAATATTTGCTTGGATTCGCTATAGACTATGCTAAAAAAGAAGAATATAAAACTATAGAAATAGGCACAGGAAATTCTAGTTTAATGCAATTAGGCCTTTATCAAAAATGTGGTTTTAGAATAACTAGTGTGGATAAGGACTTTTTCTTACGAAATTATAATGAAGAAATATATGAAAATGGTATTCAATGTATGGATATGATTAGGTTAACGCAAAATTTATAAAAATTATTTGTACATAAAAATCGCAACATCCATTAAATGTAGAGGGTTGCGATTTTTTTGATGTAATGCGGCATTATGAGTTGTGGGTAGCATTAGGGAGTATATGTATTTGAGAATTATTACAAAATCAACAAGTATTAATAAATTCATCTGTTATGTCAACAATTTGAATATATTTCAAATTGTTTTTTATAATTCAGATAGATCTTTTTCCATTAATTTTAATGAAAAGTAAAAAACATGAAACTCATCCATTTTAGTTATAATTAAATGTTCATTTAAACAACTAAATAATGGAATTTATTGGATAATTATAATTGAAATTTTTTCTTTATTTATGGATGAAAATCGTACTAAATGTAGATATAACAACTATTATGTTGTTTTAATAATATAATAATATTTATAATTCAAAAAAGAATTTTCTGAATTATAAATATTATTATATATTGAGAAAGTAAAAAATTAGAAAAATATCAATTGAATTCCAAAAAATAACGTGTGAATATTATAGATATAAATAACACCTTGATATTTCAGATGAGTTTTCTACAAATTTAGATGTTTATTAAATTAGGAGGATTGATAGTGCTAAAAATGTAGTTTGTTGCTAATTCAGTATTTTATATGCATCCATGGGATTTTAGAACGCACAGTTATTATTTGCTAGTAAGCATTTTAATATCAAATCTTTTGGGGAAGTGATAAGTAATGGTCACAGTATTAAATAATGAAACTAAAAGTTTATTATTTGAAAAAATTGCAAATAAAAATGCGTGTATTGGATATGTAGGCCTAGGTTATGTTGGACTACCATCGGCTCTTAAATGTTTAGAAGTAGGTTATGCGGTAAGAGGTTTTGATAAAAACTCAGCAAAAATAAGAAAACTAGAACGTGGAATAAGTTATATCAGTGATATTCAAGATACTGAAATCCAAGATGCTTTACATACAAATAGATTTTTTGTTAGTGCAGAAATGAATTATATAAACGAATGTGATGTTG
The DNA here is from genome assembly GCF_019837545.1 of Bacillus sp. 17RED48. Classification (NCBI taxonomy): domain Bacteria; kingdom Bacillati; phylum Bacillota; class Bacilli; order Caryophanales; family Bacillaceae; genus Bacillus; species Bacillus sp. 17RED48. The sequence goes on along the minus strand of NZ_JADAXG010000005.1, from coordinate 120,474 downwards.
TAGTTATATGTGTTCCTACACCATTAGAAAGAACTAGTAAACAACCAGATTTAACATATATTCATTCAGCAGTTGATGAAATAGTTAAATACATTAAAAAAGGTACATTAATTATCTTAGAAAGTACTACTTATCCAGGTACTACAAGGGAAGAAGTTTTATACAAATTAGAACAGAAAACTAATTTTAAAATTGGAGTAGATATATTTGTAGCATACTCTCCAGAGCGAATTGATCCTGCAAATCAATCGTTTTCAATTCAAGATATTATAAAAATCGTAGGTGGAGTTACATCTAATTGTACCGATTGTGCAGCAGCCTTCTATAGTAATTTAATTAAGGATATTCATAAGGTAAGCAGTCCAGAAGTAGCAGAGACAGCTAAGTTATTAGAAAATACGTATCGTTTTATAAATATCGCTTTTATTAATGAAATGACACAAATTTGTAATGAGTTAAATATAAATATTTGGGAAGTAATTGATGCCTCAGGAACTAAGCCATTTGGATTTCAAAAATTCTATCCTGGTCCTGGCGTAGGAGGACACTGTATTCCGATTGATCCTATTTATTTTAAGTGGATTGCAAATAATAAGGATTTAGCAACAAAAATGATTGATGTGGCAAGAGAAATTAATGAAAACATGCCTAAGTATGTTCTTAATAGAGCACTACAGTTACTACATGATAAAGATGGTAAGAATATTCTTATGGTTGGGGTAGCATATAAAAAGAATGTTAATGATGCTAGGGAATCGCCAGCTTTGGATATTATGAATAATTTAATGATAGAAGACTATAACGTGGATTATTACGATCCGTTTATAGAGGAACTCATTGTGGGCAATAACACATTGAAAAAATCTATAGATTTAAACCTAAGTCAATTAGACAAATACGCTTTAATTATTGTTCATACGGATCATGATTGCATTAATTTTAAATTGCTTAATGAGGTAAATTGCTTAATTTTAGACACAAGAAACATATTTAAAGATGAATCAGTATATAAAAAAAATATTATAAGTTTGTAGGTGATTACATGGTAGAGTTTATTCCTTTTTATCGACCGGAAATCAATGATGAAGATATAGATAGGGTAGTTTCTGCCCTTAAATCTGGATGGCTTTCAAAGGGGCCAAAAGTGATAGAGTTTGAAGAGAATTTAAAAGAATATCTGAATACTGAACATGTAGTAAGTTGTAATTCAGGGACTGCCGCATTACATTTAGCATTATTGTCTCTGGGAGTTGGATTAGAAGATGAGGTAATAGTTCCAAGTTTTACTTTTTGTTCTAGTGTAAACGTTATTATGCATGTAGGTGCAAAACCAGTATTTGTAGACATAGATGAAGAGAATTTATGTCTTGATCTTCAGGATGTTAAAAGAAAAATCACTAAAAAAACGAAAGCAATTATTGCAGTACATTTTGCTGGATACCCGGCTAAATTAAAAGAACTTCAAAAATTATGTAAAGAATACGGACTGTTTTTGATAGAGGATGCAGCGCATGCATTAGGAACAAAATATGATAATACTTTAATTGGTACACATGGAGATGTTACTTGTTTCAGTTTTTATGCCACAAAAAATATAACAACAGGTGAAGGGGGAGCGTTAGTCACTAAAAATGAATCGATTGCTGAAAAAGCTAGATTATATGGTTGGCATGGTATCACGAAAAATGCATGGAATCGTTATGGTGAAGAAGGAAGCTGGCGTTATGATGTTCTATTACCTGGGTTTAAATATAACATGATGGATCTACAAGCTAGTTTGGGTATTAGTCAGTTAAAAAGAGCTGATGAAATGATTGAAAAACGCAAGAGAATAGCTGAAAGGTACCAAGAGGAATTAAAAGAGGTTCAAGAGTATATAACGTTACCTAATTATACTAACGATCCAAGTGTAAAACACGCATGGCATTTATTTGTTATAAAAATTAATTCTAATTCTCCTATTAGTAGAGATCAGGTAATTCAAGAAATGAAAAAGAAAAATATTGGGCTTAGTGTTCACTTTATTCCTGTTCATATGCATCCGTATTATGAAGAGAGATTTAACGTATATTTACCTAAAACGGAAGAAATATTTAATCAAATTATTTCATTACCACTATATAGTGCTCTTACAGACAATGAAGTTGAACATATTATAACGTCTTTAAAAAGTCTATATCAATTAAAAATAGGGAGGTAAATATTTATGAAAATCGGGGTTATTGGTGGCAGCGGATTTATCGGTAAGCATGTTACAAAGGAGTTATTAGCAAGGGGTTATGAAGTAGTGATATTTGATAAATTTAAACCAAGTATTGATGTTCCCTTTAAGGAAATTGATATTTTAGATATTGCAACATTAAGAGAAAATTTTATTAATGTCGATGGGATAATCCATTTAGCTGCCTTAGTGGGTGTTGATAATTGCCGTTTAAATGAAGAAGATGTAGTGATGGTGAACTTTGAAGGTACGAAAAATATTGTACAGGTTTGTAGCGAAAATGGTATAGAAAAATTGTTATTTTCTTCCAGTTCAGAGGTATATGGGGATGGCTTGAGTGTTCCGTTTAAAGAAAATGATATTAAAATTCCAAAATCAGCTTATGGAAAAGCTAAATTAATGTCCGAAGATTATTTGAAAGAATATGCTAGTAATAGTTTGAAAATCAGAGTGGTACGTTATTTTAATGTATACGGTTCACAACAAAATGATAACTTTGTAATTTCTAAGTTTTTAAAACAAGCTCATAGTGGCGAAGATATTACTATTTATGGAGATGGACAGCAAATTAGATGTTTTAGTTATATAAGTGACATTGTTAACGGAACTATACTAGCCTTTGAATATGAAGGAGAGAACTTTGCAGATTTTAATATTGGCAATAACAAACCTATATCTATGGAAGAACTAGCAATAAAAATTAATGAATTAATGGGAAATAAAAGTAAAATTAAATTTCTTAATTTAGGTGAAGAGGGAGTCAGAAATTCTAGTATTGAAATATTTAGAAGAATCCCTTCAATAGAGAAAGCTAAATTATTTTTAAACTATCAACCAATTATTTCATTAGATAAAGGACTAGAGATAATAATAGGGGAGAAGTATGGAAACACAGTATCTATATCCTAAGAATCCAAAGAAAATTAAGTATCCCATATATTCTTCTCTTTGGAGTATATCTGATCATGTGTTTTTTTTGAAAAGTGTATATAGACCTAATAATTCTAACCTAAAAAAAAGCCTTCAAGCTTTTTATCCGGATGCAGAAATTATATTAACTAATAGTGGTACATCTGCATTAGTTGTTGGTTTAAAGTACCTAAAAGTAGTAAAGGGAGATGAAGTGATTCTATCAAACTTTAATTGTCCGAATGTGATAGAAGCAATATTAACAGTGGGAGCAAAACCTGTATTAATTGATTTAAACACGAATCATTCAATTTCTCTTAATAAAATAAAAAAACATTTGAATGCTAATACAAAGGCAATTATTCTTACACACTTGTATGGATGTCATGACGATTTAGAAATTATTGACTGGGCTAGAGAAAATAATATTTATATCATCGATGATGCTGCACAAGCAATGTTTTCTTATCAAAATGGAAAGCCAGTTGGTAGTTTAGGCGACATTGGTATTTTAAGTTTTGGGGGAACTAAACCAATCCCGAGTATAGGGGGAGGGGCGTTACTTCTTAATCGTACAATAAGTGAATTGTGTGACATGGATGAAGAAAAGAAAGAAGAAGTAATTTTAGATTATAAGAATCATTTAAAAACACAATTGGCTATAAGAATAAAAAAGAGTAGAGTACTGAGTTTATTTACTAATTATTGGAGGGAATTAGAGATTCTGCCCTTCTATAATAATAGTAAATTAGATTCTTTACCGGAGAAAGCGGACGTTATAAATCCAAAAAGAATGTCTATAGTACGTTCATTGTTAATTGATAAACACCTACAGAAAACAAAGAGGATTTTAGACATAAATATATGTAATGCTAGTCTGTGTTATACAATGCTGCAGGAAATTGAAGAAAAGTATGGCGTTAAGATTATATTTTCAGCTCAGAATGTTTATTTGAACTATTTTACCATTATATTCAAAGAACCATCTGATAGATATGAGTGTTCTGTACATTTAGCGGAAAAAGGTATACAAACTTGTTGGAATTATTTACCCCTGAGTGAGATCCCTATTTTTTCAAAGTACGCAACTGAGTCAGAAAATATAGATTATTTATGGCCAAGGGTATTATCAATACCTTTTAAACATCCTTTAGAGAACAAGGACCTTAAGTATATATGTAGTCAAATTCTAAAATATTTAGAGAATAAGAATTAAAAGGTGATTATATGGAAATCGAAATATGTACTGACGCCCAATATTGGGATGCCTGTATGGAAGAATACAATGGTTCTGTATTTCATAGTTACGAATGGGGTAAATTAATGGAATTATTACCTGGTGTTCAATTTTTCCCAGTACTAATAGAAACACGAGATACAGTAGTTTTATCTCCTATGTATGTGCAGGATGGTAGGCTATTGGGAAGTTTAATTGGTTATGGAGGCCCAATAATAATTGGCCAAGATAAATTAGATTTTTCAGTTTATGAATCCATAATAAATAAGAAGTTTGAAAATAAAATTCAAAAGCTTTTATTACCTATAACGATAAATCCTTTTCAAAGTTATAGTAAGGAAAAATGGGATTATAAAGAAACTTATATGTTAGATCTACCAAATAGCTTTGAGGATTTATGGACATCGTGTTCCGGGAAAGCTAGGACAAGTGTTAGGTATGCACGTAAACAGAATGTTGAAATTCGTCCTATAACTGTAGCGGAATTAGATGAGTTTTACCAATTATATCAAGAACATAATAACAGTATAGGAGCGAGTTATTCATTTAGTAGAGAGTTTTTTTATCATTTAGTTCTTAATTTACAAGAAAAAATCCTTTTCTTAGGGGCATTCTTAGAAGAAGAACTAATTAGTTCCAGCATTTTTATAATGGATAAACAGGTTTTATATTATTGGATTAATATTAATAATACCAAAGGGAAAAATTCACAATCTTCATATTTACTACTAAATGATGCGTTTGAATTAGCAATTCATAATAAATTAAAGTATGCGGATTTAGGATATTCACATAATAAAGGGATTGCTAGACCTAAGATATACTGGGGAGCAGCTTTGAAAAAATGTTTTTGTTTAAAAGAAAGGACTTAAGCTATGATTATTAGTGGCCACCAACCAAGTTATTTACCTTGGTATGGTTTTTTTGAAAAAATTCATAAATCAGATGTGTTTGTATTTCATGATATAGCACAATTTGAAAAAAAAGGTTTTTTAAATAGGAACCGTATTAAAACTTCACAAGGGGCATCATGGTTAACGGTTCCAATACAAATGAAGAATTATAAAGAAATTCCATTTAATAAGTTAAAGATAGACAATACTCAAGATTGGGAACGGAAGCATTGGAAAGCGATAAGAATTAATTATTCTAATGCACCTTACTTTAATGTATATAAGGATTATTTAGAAAGTTTTTATTCAGAAGATTGGCTTAATTTAAATGATATGAACATGAATTTTATTCATTTTATTATCCGTGAATTAAACATTGATACGGAGCTATATTATGTATCAGAGTTAGAAGGGATTACAGGTAAGAAAAGTGATTTTGTATTAGAGTTGTGTCAGAAATTTAATGCCAGTACTTATTATTCTGGAAGTTTAGGGCAAGATTATTTAAACGAAAACGACTTTGAGAATGAGAATATAGAAATTATCTACCAAAGAATAAGAGATTATTCGTACAAGCAATTATTTGGGGAATTTATACCACATTTATCTATTTTAGATATTTTACTAAATTGTGGGCCAAAGGAAACAGAAAAATTAATTAAAGGAGTCTAAAATTCTATGAATGTACTTGTATTTGCCGCTCATCCGGATGATGAAATAATTGGTGTTGGTGGAACAATAGCGAAACACGTGAAACAAGGTGATGATGTACATGTTGTAATACTTGCAGAGGGAAAATCTTCTAGAGCTAAAGAATATAAAGAGCTAGATTTAGAGATTAAGAACTTATCTTATAAAGAAACAGAGGGGGCATGTACTACACTTGGTGTAAAAAGTTTTGCAAGACTAGATTTCCCTGATAATCGTCTTGATACATTACCTTTACTTGATGTAGTCAAAGAGATTGAACATCACATTAAAAAAATAAATCCTACAATTATTTATACTCAATATGGTGGAGATATAAATATTGATCATACTGTTGTTTACAGAGCAGTAATGACAGCGACACGCCCTCTGCCAGATACTAATATCAAATGGGTATTTGCATATGAAACCTTATCTTCTACAGAGTGGAATTATAATGAAAAAGATAAGTTCCTTCCTAATTATTTTGTGAATATTGAAGATCATTTGGAGGAGAAATTAAGTGCGATGAGACATTATGAATCTGAGTTAAGGGAATTTCCTCATCCACGATCTATAGAAGCAATGAGACATAACGCATTGGTATGGGGTGCCAAATCTGGATACCAAGCGGCTGAGGCATTTATGTTAGTAAGGGGGACATGGTAGGTGAAGAGAATATGTTAATACCACAGGTCCCGTTCTTTGGTTTAGATAGTAAACAGATTGACTTAAAATGGGTTGAAAAAGGCTATGGATTAGAAGCAAATATTTTTGATGGGAAATCTTTATTTGATAACTCATATATAAAAAGGTTTTCAGAAGTCCTTTCTTTTGTTCAAACTCTTAATCCATCCCTGTTAACGTTGCATTTTCCTACTGATAATACAGACTACCTCAATGATGAATTTATTAAAAAACAACTATATGAATTTATTAATCTTGCTATAAAGTATAATGCATCTGGTATAACGGTGCATGCTAATCAATTCATGAATGTCGCGGAATTTCAGAGCTATAATCTTCTTGATAATAGAAAAAGGATTATAGAGTTCTTTAACATGCTAGATGAAGAAATAAAAGGAACTGATATATGGATTGGCGTTGAAAACCTACCCATTATTGGAAACTTGGGCGATGATTTTGATCCTATATTTATATATCCCGAAGATTTTACTGATTTGGTTAATTTGGAGTTATCTAACGTTGGAATAACATGGGATATATGTCATTGGTCTATAACCTATCTTACACGTTTAGGTATTTCTAAATTATTAAGGCAAAAGGAAATTGAATATAAGGATTTTCATAAGTATTTAAGCTTAATGGATCATATTAAACATTTTCATTTTAGTTCTTTTAAGCATTTAACAATTCCTTATAGTGAGGTACGTTGCTTTGAGGGAGAGAATCCGGTTAATGGATCTATTGATGAAAATTTATTACATGAAACTTTATTAAAAGTGAAGAACAATACTTTGGATCAAAAGATAGGAATTGTATTTGAGGTTCAGGAAACTGATTATACGAATAGAAAGAGGTCATGGGAAACTCTTAATTGGTTTCAAAAGAATATTGCTGGTATGCAAACAAAAATGAATTTTTTGGAGATATAAAAAACAATATCGGTTTATTTATTTTTACATGTAATTTGAGTTAGAGATTATTTTAATGAACCTTTTCTTCTAAGTGAGTGTGTTAGGAGGGAAGGTTTTACTATTAAACTTTTTTAATTATAGGGAGGACAAATGAAGAAACTAATTCTGACAAAGAAGTTTATTGTAACTTTTGGGGTTGTATTGCTTTTCCTCTTTAGTAATTTATCTGGAAAAGCAATACCAGTATATGCTATGACTAAGAATGATCAGCATTCTCTCATGTCAGATAAGGTTCGTGCTAGTCGAGCTATTGAACATATACGTTTTCTGTCTGAGAAAATTGGTCCACGTCCAAGTGGGACTAAGGAAGAACATAAAGCAGCTACATACATTGGAGATACATTGAAAAAATTAGGGTATGAAGTTGAGTATCAGGCATTTCCTGTACCAGATCAATATATTGGGAGTATCTCTTTTAGTATGTATGGAGAAAAAGAATGGCAAGTTGGAGCAGCGTCTAATGCATCTATACCTAAAGATCCTGTCGTGGGACAGGTAGTTTCTATTGGAAAAGAGAATGATATTAAAAATTCACCTGAGCCAATTCATGGGAAAATAGTATTATTAGAACAAGCTGATACGTATGAGAAATATAATGAGCAAGTTGAGTATGCAGCAGAAAAGGGAGCAAAAGCTGTATTGTTATATAGTACGATTGGGGATAGAGGCAACTATGGAGAAGCCTTTAACCCAGTTCTAAAAAAGAAACAATCAATACCTGTATTTGGGCTTGCTTATAATCAGGGAATTAGAATGAAAGATAAGATAGTGCATAATAAAAATATAGTTAGTTTAAAGGCAAAACACGAAATGAATTTGAGTTCATTAAATGTTATTGCGAAAAAAAAGCCCAAATACAAGACAGACAATGAGGATGTAGCAATAATGAGTGCTCATTATGATAGTGTTATCGGAGCACCTGGAGCAAATGACAATGCTTCCGGCGTAGGACTTTTATTAGAGTTAGCATACAATTTTAAAGATATAGAGACTAATAAAGAAATTCAGTTCATAGCCTTTGGAGCAGAAGAAAATGAATCTTTAGGTGCTTACTATTATGTTAATCAGTTATCTACAACAGATAAGAAACATATTCTAGGGGTTTTTAATGCAGATATGATAGCGACTAGTTACCAACAGGCTAAGGATTTATATGCAATGACACTAGATGGTTCTCAAAATGAAGTAACAAATACTGCGGTAGCTACTAGTAAAGCATTAGGGAAATCGGTTGTATTAACTGGAAAGTTTGATTCTAGTGATCATGTACCATTTAACGAAGCTGGAATTTCCTCGGCACTATTTATTTGGATGGATGTAGAAAGTTGGAATCCCTTAATTTATCATGTTGAAAAGGTATTCCATACCCCCCAAGACACCGTTTTAAAAAATATTTCTCCTCAGCGTATGCAGGAGGCGCTAGAAATTATAGGGACAAGTTTGTATTACTTTATCAAAAGATAGGTTTTTTCGGAGGTTTCAGCATAGCCGACTAAATTTAGATTTTAATAATAATATAGTAAAACTTTTGTTGGGATAAAAATATACTTTGAGCATAGGCGAGGTAACTATATGAGGAGTACATGGAAAGAATTAAAGGGGATGGATCTTAATGTCTGGATCCGCTTTATCGGAGAAGCCTTAAATGGTATTGCAATGATGATGTTAATGCCATTTTTTGCATTATATTTGAAGGATAAAGTGGATTCTCTACTTGAGGTAGGTATAATTATAGCTTTATCCCCAATTGCGGCAAGTTTTGGTTCATTAATTGGAGGGCATATAGCGGATACTTATGGACGGAAACCAACTATGGTACTCTCTATGGCCAGTAATGGGCTACTAATGCTTGTTTTTTTGGTTATTGATAGTTTTATAGGGTATGCCATTTTATCTATTGGTTTAGGGCTATGTAATTCTTTCTTTGAACCAGCGGCATCTGCAATGGTTACCGATGTAACAGAACCTGAAAAAAGAACTGAGGCATATGGATTACTTAGAATGGCTCATAATATAGGAGCAGCGATAGGTCCTATAATTGGTGCAGCAGTTGTGATTGTATCAAAAGATGTCATATTTTTGATTACTTCTGGAACCATGCTGTTTTATACAATATTAATGTTATTGTTTCTAAAGGAAACAAAACCTAAAAATATAATGATACATGAGGAAACACATAAACAGTCAATAAGATTTACGTTAAGAGTTGTTATAAGAGATAGAATATTTCTATTCTATATAGTGACAGGAATCATTATATTTATGGGATTCTCACAATCGGAAGGTATGTTACCACTTCATTTTAGTAATGAGGATACAATGATTTTTGGAAATAGTAATCCATTTCCATATTTAATGACTTTAAATGGCTTATTGGTTGTATGTTTTCAATTTCCTATCTCAAAGTGGTTAACTCACAAATCAATTGGTAAATCAATGCTATATGGTGCCATTCTTTTTGGTGTTGGTCTTTTAGCTATAGGGTGGTTACCAAAGTGGTTTCATGTAATAGACGCAAATGATTTAGGGGTCCTAAGCTCATTATTAATAGCTTATGCAGTTTATACAGTAGGGGAAATGATTATGTCACCTGTCCAAATGACATTTGTTGCTAATATAGCTCCAGAACATTTGAGGGGGACTTATATGGGAGCGGCTAATTTGCAATGGATTACAGGTAATGTATTTGGACCTCTTCTAGGTGGTTTATTACTGGATCAGCTTTTAGGGCATATGTTATTTACAATCTTAGGTGTGGGTTGTATTATTTCTGGATTTGTTTATCTACTATTAGATAGACTTATTGAGAATAGAAGTAAGGAAATACCTATAAAACAAACATCTTAATTTTAATATTGTTAATGAGTTGAAAATTAAATTTTATGTTTTAAGAATTAAGTAAAGTGCATGTTTATTAATAGTAAACGTGCACTTTATTTATTAGTATTTAAAATTAATTCATATATAGTAATCTTTTAGGTTACAACCTAAGTATATAAAAGTAATTTACTGCTTCTTTTAATCAATTACAACTAAACTTCTTGACCTATCAATATGATTAAGTAACATACGATACTCTTCTTCGTACATAGTTACACGTTGTAGAAGGGACTGATTTTCTGCCTCTAAATTTTTTATTTGGTTTTGTAAGTTTGTAAATTCATTTGTTTTTTTATAATTTTTTAGAAAGAGAATAATATCATCTAATGTCATAGATAAAGAATTTGTTTCTTTTTTTTGTTGAGAGAGAGAAATAGTGTTTCCCACTTTTCGATTTTGTTTTGCTTGTTGTATTTCCTCTTGGTATTGTTTTCTCACGTATGAATTCCAACGAAATCCACAAGCTGCAGGTGTCCTATTTAGTAGTTTTGCTACTTCTTTGAATGCAGCTAACTGTGTTCCACCGTTACGAATATTCTGGAGTACTGTTGATGCGAGAAGTAAATCGTTATCGTTAGTCCAGGAATCTTGCCTTGAGATTACCACGTTTTGACCTCCTTTACATGCTTTATATTACATATATGCAATTACTTAAAATGATAGAAGTTTAACTTATCTTAAAATAATTAGGAGTATGTATTATTTAAAATGCGAAATTGCATAAAAAATTAGATTGACTATTCGTTATCGTTGTAACTATAATGATTACATCTATGCAGCTAAATTAATAGGGTTAATGATATGAAGTAGCTGTATTAATGATGTTCAAGCAAATATTAAAAAATGGACGGAGTTGGAAATATAAGAAGCTTATATAAAAAAAGAATTAAGGCCATATAAAGCATTTTATAATCATATATAAATTAAAAGAGGTGCACATTTTGAAAATTTTTAAGGGAATTATAGTTTCTTCAATTGCGTTAACAGCATTTAATGGGGTAGGTGGTATACTTCCAAGTGAAAAATCAGAAGTTGCCTACGCAGCTACTTACAATTATTCAAATAAGCAATTAAATTCTACTGTACATAAGCAAGTTACTAAACAATTAATTTTGAAATTTAAAAATGAAGCAAATTTACCATATCAGGATGGGATAGAAAATTTCATTAAAGAAGAAAAACAAGACCCTGAATTAATTAAAATTTTAGCCGAATACCCAAATATAACTATAAATCGACTTTTTAGTTCTTTAAACCCTACAGAAATTAAAAATTTAGGTGAAGAAATAAAAGACTCTGATCATATTTCTTCTAATTTGCTAAACTATTATATTGTAGAAACCCAAGTTGATGTTGATGTACAAGCATTACTTGTAAAATTTGAAAAATCATCTCTTGTTGAAACGGCATATCTACAGGAAGAAGAAGCACCACCAGAAGAGCGTTTACCGAATTTATCTGTTAATCCATATGATGAGCCTAGACTTACAAGGCAAGGTTACCTTGAACCAGCACCATTAGGAATCAATGCACCTTATGCCTGGAGTATAAAAGGTGGAGATGGAAAAGGAACCACTTTTGTAGATATGGAGTATGGCTGGTTATTTACTCATGAAGATTTAGTGAATCAGAAAATCGAATTGATATCAGGACAGAATAAGAGTGAACATCATGATCATGGTACCTCAGTCTTAGGGATTGTTTCGGCAGAAGATAATAACATAGGCGGAATTGGGATTGCACCAAAAGCTAAGGTGAAAGTTGTATCCCAGATTAGAGATAACGGTAGATATAATACAGCGGATGCTATATTAAGTGCAGTTAACAATATGCAAGCTGGAGATATCCTTTTATTAGAAGCCCAAGCAACATACGATGGATATGGAGATAAGAACTATCTTCCTGTAGAAGTAAAACCAGATATATTTGATGCAATTCGTATAGGAGCAAATAAGGGGATTATTATCATTGAAGCAGGTGCAAACGGCGGAAATGATTTGGATCAATTTAGAGACCGTAATGGTAAACAAGTTTTAAATCGTAATAGTCCTGATTTTAAAGATTCAGGGGCAATTATGGTTGGGGCAGCTTCTGCAAGGGTCCCTCATAAACGTTCATATTTCTCTAATTACGGTAGTAGACTAGATGTTTATGGATGGGGAAATGCAGTAGACACAACAGATGCAAAACCAAGTGAATTTATGACAAATCTATATACATCTAGCTTTAGCGGAACGTCTAGTGCATCACCTATTATTGCGGGTGCTGCTGCATCAATTCAAGGAATTGCAAAAAATAATCAGGGGAAAGTATATACACCAAGCCAGCTAAGGGATATTTTAAGTGATTCTAGTACTGGAACGAAATCTAATGATCCAACTTCCGATAAAATTGGTGTGTTACCTGACTTAAAAGCCATTTTATCTAAACTTGGTTTTTCACCAAACTTAAATAACGATTCTTTCATTGTATTTCCTGAGGAACAAGAAATAAATAATGGAAATAAGGGAAATGAAGGATCTACTATTACGTTCCCAAAAGAGGATTCAGCTAATAGTGAAGGGAACGCTAGCTTCATTTTCCCAGAATAATTGTAGAGATATCTTTTATTTAGTATGAAAGAATTTTATATAAATAGTTGTTTATAATACTAGTCAGATAGGCTCTTATGTGTAATCGCATAAGAGCCTATCTGTTGTACTTTTAATCATATGAGGAGGAAAGTACTTCTGGATATATTTTTAGTGTAGTGAAGTGTCTTATATCTACATTTATATAATATTCAGTGTAGACTCATAATAAATTTAGAAATGAACTATTTTTCAATTATATGCATAACGGCAATTGGTGGTAATAGTAAAGTCCAACCAACTGCATAAACGTTTAATTTTTCAACTAATTTGTAGTTTTCACTATTTGAAATAGGTAATCCATTGTTATAGAAATTGCAGTATAGAGTGATGGAAATGAATGTGTTTAAATAATTAGATAGAAGGAGGGGCTTATGTTAAGGATTACTTAAAGATAAGCCCTTTCTTTTTTATTATTTCATGACATTCAACCCAAAATTCTAAACGATGTGGAAGTAGGAGGAGTTCAAGATAATTTATATTTAATTTTTGACAACTTTAATAAATTAATTTTTACTATCGTATGAATTAGGATAAATTATTATAAGTTATGGTTATTACTTAACATTTTGTTTTACTTGATCTTTTAATTCATTAAGTGTCTTACCGCTAATATTGTCAGTAATAGTTTCATGTATTTCATTTTTCAATACAATTGTTTTACCTGCAATTTCTGCCTTGGAAGACATCTTACTTTCATTAATAGTTTCTATGTTTGTTTGTAGGTCAGCTTTGTTATTTTCATCAAAAGTAATTGCAAATGGTTCAATTGCTCCGTAGTAGTTTCCAAATAATTGATCTTTCTTTAAAAACATCATATATTTTTTATTAACTTTAGGTTCGATATATAAAGGATCCTTATTTTGAACTTCTTTAGTAGTTACCTTAGTAGCTTGTTTTGTAACTGTGCCGTCTGGTGCAACAACTGCATTAGAATCTTCAAGGTTAACAGTTTCTGCAAAACGATGATTGATTTTTATTTGTTTATTTTCATTAACACCTTTAATTGTTTCGGAAATATTGAAATTATATAGATGTCCTTCAACATAATTTTCTGTATCCTCTTCCGATGGATTATTTGGATTACGTGCCATATTCCACTTAGAGTCAAGACCTCCATATTCACCAATTACAACTAGATCGGCTTCATTAATCATTTGATTTAAATCACTTGTAGCAGGGAAATCTTTACTGAGAATGACAGTTTCAGCATTCTTATCTTCGCCAGCAACATTGGAGAAATGACTATGATATGCTGAATAACCTCCAAAACCAATCACTGCAGCTAAAGGAATTGCAATTACTAAAGTTTTTGCTTTTTTACTTAACATTAAGAAATCATCTCCTTTTTCTGTTAATAGATTGCATTTATACCATTCTTATCGTCAGTTTGAGGAACATGCATAGTAGTACGATTACGATTACTGTTCATAATTGAAGTACCACTGTTGTGACCTATTCCTATTGCATGACCAAACTCATGTACTCCTGTACTTTTAGCAACATTAGATTTTGTAATATTTGTATTCCCTGCATTAATATCACCAGCGAATTTCGTTACTTTTTTAGTGGATGTATTATAAGTTGTGTTCATTCTTCCATAATAAGTAGAGGAACTTTCAAACCAAGAGTTTAATTTGTTCACAGAAGAAGAAGAGACTGTAAAGTTAATACGAGAAGCAGTGTACCAGGCTGAATCTGCAGCTTGCCAACCGGATTTAATGATACTGGAGCCATCGTCTAATCTGTCTCCCCACTTATATGTAGCTGATTTTGAAGGTAGCTTCCATCCTTCTTTTACATAAGCTTCTGAAACTCCAACGCTGGAAAAGACAAACACACTACCTAATAAAAATGCAGTAATCCCTTTTCTAAAATTCATATTATCCCTCCAAAGATTATTTTTAACAAGAGAATTATAGCATCATTATCTTGTTTTGAATTAATATTTTTTAAAAATTCGGAATATTTATATTGAGAAAATGATATAAAATATCTTTTAAGGAGACGTTATTATAATGTATAAATATAAAGTAATAAAATGGAGTCTATGTTTATTAATATTTACTTTTTTAATTATTATTGGTAAAACAATTTGGTCAAATTCAGACATAGCAGAAGTGTCCAATGTTTCATCGAATTCTGAAACTATAGTATTAAGTAAGACATTCAAAACTACAAGTCATTTAAGTGAAATGGTGGAAGAAGCAGATGTAATTGTACTAGGTAAATATGACAATTTACACTCTAAATGGAATATGGCAAACAATTCATCATATGAGATTCAAGGTGAAGATGTCGAAGGCCATCTGTTTAATTTTCATGTCAAAGAAATTTTAAAAGGGGACTCTGTAGAGGATAAAATTTTAATAAATCATAGATACTCAGAAAGCCTCGTATTAGAGGAAAGTAATGAAGTTATTGATGACAATGGAATAATTCTGAAAGGTGCTACGAAAGTGTTTACAAAAAAAGTGAAAAATAAAGATCCATTGTATATAAAACCTAAATCTGGTGACACATATATAGTTTTTTTAAAGGAAAATAGTAAACTTGGACATTTTTATCCAGCTTTAGAACCTTTTATGATTCAGTTTGATTTAAGGGATATTGCGCAACTAAAAAGCAATTTAATAGATTGGGGTAAAAATAAATATAAATATAAATTTGAGGTAAAGGTTAAAGAGAAAACTTTTTATATTGAAAATGAAATAGATTCAACCATCAAAGATAATATTAGTGGGAAAAAATTAAAGGATATTAAGGATTTTGTAAAGAGGTCTTCAAAAATGAAATAACATTTTCACAGGCTATAAATCTACCCTGCATTAAAGGATAGAATTTGCGTAGATTTAAAATAATAAATTGCATTATGAAAAGAAAAGAGCTCAAAAAAGAGTCTAATCTTTTTTTGAGTTTTCTTTTGCATTCTTTATGCAGAATATAAATTAAGAAGATGTTTTATTTGTTCTATAAAATAATGATGGTGTATATTATTTTTTCATACTCGACTAGCCATAATAGCTTCTTTCATTGAAGAAGAAAAGAAAGAAGCAAGTGACATAACATCTATATCATTTTTAATTTCATTTTTTTCGATTCCTTCTTTAATAAGAGATTCCAGGCTACAAGTTGATAGAAAAGCCTATATTACAAAAAATATAATATTAGTGTAATGTTAATGGATTTTGGTAGTAAGAAGATTAGGATATAATTTTTGTGAGAAGAAATATGAGGTGAAAGATATGAAACGAATAATGCTTATGTTTAGTGTTTTTGTGATGTTTACTGTGTTTTTATCGGGGTGTAACTTAAATCGACTGGGTACAGATAAATATTATGTTCAAATTACTAAGGATGGCGAACAATTAAAAGAGAAAAATGTTAATGGTGATACGACTTACCAATATAAATTGTCTGGAATTGATAAGGACGGTAAGGAAAAAGAAATGGAGTTTACAGCATTAAAAAATCTTCGTAAAGAAGCATTTTTACTTATATACTATTCTGAGGAAAAAGGTGTGAAATCTTGGGAAGAGGTTAAAAAAGACGAACTCCCTACAAAAGTAAAAGAAAAATTAAAGGTGAATTAACATATAAAAGACGCCATTGTTGGAGAAATATAGCCCCTATTTGTTTAGAGTTTCAAAAAGCAAAAGACTGACAGTTATTGTCAGTCTTTTGCTTTTACAGGGATAAGCACATAATTTTGAGGTGCTTTAAGTACTAAGAAGGTTTAATTTTGTTTATGTATTTTTTGTAGCTTAATGGATTTCGTAATGGTTATGATATAATAAAATTCAAGTATAATAAGGGGGATTAATTAAATGATTTTTCAAAGCATGATAACAGCTATTATAGAAAAATTACAAGAGACGGTGAATCCCTATTGGATAATTGTGTTTGGATCAATGGCTGAGAACAGAGAACGGGAAGATAGTGATATTGATATAGCTTATTTAAGTGACACAACTTTAGGGAACTATGAACGTTTTTTATTAGCACAGGAGTTAGCTAACGTTGTTCATAGAGATGTTGATTTAGTTGATTTATCCGAAGCTTCTACAGTTTTTCAAGCTCAGATTATACATACAGGAAAGACAATATTTTGTTCTAATGAAGAACGGAAAATCATTTTTGAAATGAAAACTTTAAAAATGTATTCAAAATTGAATGAGGAACGCAAGATAGTATTCGATGATATAAAGAAAAGAGGCTCAATATATGAAGAATGAGGTTATTTTAAATAAAATCTCCACAATAGAGCGTTGTTTAAAAAGAATCCAAGACGTGTATGGAAATGACCCTGAAAATTTGGAGGATTACACAAAGCAAGATTCAATAATATTAAATATACAAAGAGCTTGTGAAGCGAGTATTGATTTAGCAATGCATATTGTTGCTGGAAAAAAACTAGGACTACCTCAATCTAGTCGAGAAGTTTTTGATTTATTGGTTACAGCAGGACTACTTAGCGCGGAGCTGGCAAATAAGTTAAAGGCGATGGTTGGATTTCGAAATATCGCTGTACATGATTATCAAAGTGTAAATTTAGATATTGTTCGGCAAATTATTGAAAAACATTTAACTGATTTTAAAATATTTACAAAAGAAGTTATGGGGATATTGGAATTATAGGGAGACGCTATATAGGTGAGGAGAGATTGATATGCTCTTTTCTAATGTTCGTATGGCGCAAGAGCAGTTATCTGGTCAATATAAAATTCACTAAAGTTAAAGGTATATCCCATTGAAGGGATATACCTTTTTAATTTGCTTTTAAAGAGAATCGTTAAAATTTTTATTGTTGTTTAAGTTTAGAAACTGCAAATTTAGCTGTGAAATTCATTTTCTTCATGTAAGAAGAATTTACTCCTGCTTGAAATTGTACAGAAATATTACCGTCTTTTTGTGCTTTGAATACGCGACCATATGGTGAATTAGCATTGTATGTGCCAATTACTTGATTATCTGTATCAAAGACTGTATAAGAAATTGGGAAGCCGGAATTTTGTACAAAAACTGTAAGTTCTGCCCCTGTACTAAGATTAAATGATTCTTTTTGAGAAACTTCATAGGAATTCATAGAGTAATATTTTGTAACTTCTTGAATTTCTAAATTCGTAGTTGCTGCACTCGCTTTTGATGCCCCTGGTAAATTCATACCTGATAGTACTGCAATTCCTAGTGCCCCTGCTAAAATAGCTTTTTTCATAATGCTAGTTCCTCCTTTAATATATTTTGAGATTTGAAAAGGAAGTGAAAATACCACTCCTTGAAACCATTATAGTTACAGTGAGAATGGTTTTCGATATGGTTTGATATGTAATTCTGCATAAGCAAGGTGGCGATATAAGATAATCTATCTGAGATTTAGAATATTCTTAGAAGAAGAGGAGGACAAATTTTTAAAACTATGAATAGAATTTCAGCTATTTTTTTTCATATGTTGGTTTTATAAGTGAATATTTCGTTGAGTTTATTTTTGTTCGTTTGCTTTAAATGAAATATTTTAATGTTGATAAAGTTTTATAATTTGGAATTATTAAACAAAAATGAGATATTGTGTGTTATGCTAAAGGAGCAACAAAGTACACCATCTTGATAATATTGTGTATATTTATCTTATGTATGTCGTTTGTATTAGAAATAAGAAGTCTCTTAAAAAGAGACTTCTTATTTTTGTATGGAGGGGATATTACAGATGATTGATTACTATCAAATCTTTTTAATTACCATGACAGGTATTGCCTTATTTTTTTATATACAACATGCTGGAAAACCAACAAAAAGAAACAAATGGACATCTTTGTTGTAGTATTTTTATTTTTCTTTTTGAACTATTTATTTCTTAAATTTGTATAGGTAAATGTAGGTGGGGATACGTTTTTTATATGAGATAGCTTAATTATTGAAAATATTACCTACTGAAATACTTTTTCAATTGTAGGCATAACAGCTATTGGTGGTAGGGATTTAGTCCATGCAGCTGCATATACATTTAATTTCTCACCTAATGTATATGCGCCATCTGAAACAGGGACCCTTAAAATCTTATTTTGAGAAACTAGATCCCACCAATCATGTTGATAAACAAGGGCTTCATCTTTTGTAGACGTAGCAGCAACTACTAAATAATTATTCTCTACTGAAATGACATATCCAGTAAAAGGTTCTTGTTCTTGGTTCTGAATAGAATGAACAGGAATATTGTTGGCGGAAATCTTGTTAGAATCTGCAAAGGCCGGTGTTAATCCGAATGTAAATCCACATCCTAGTGTTAAAGCTGTTACCGTTGTTACGAATATTTGTTTTTTGTTAAACATGATATATCCTCCTTATATTTTATTCTTGCACTATCCACTTTCAATTTACATACATATAAAGCCTTTTAATATTAAGATATTTAACAAATATGTCACAATAATCCCAAAATGTTAATATTATCTATTAATAGAATTGGATTTGTGTTATAATTCACTAGGTGAACTATTATTGTTCCTTTCATCTCTTGATGAATGTATGCCCTTCCTTAATTGCAAATATGTTCGATTTTATTGGTGAAGAGGGGAGATATCCCTCTTCTTTTTCTGGGCATATTAACAGTAAGGAGAGTATTGAAATGCTAATTTCAAATCTTTATCAGAAGAAAAATTTGAAAAAGCTTATCATGTTATTATTTTTACATATATGTAATATAAAGTGAATTGATAATATGCAGATTCACTATTACTAATATTCAATTAAGATAGTTGGCACTATGTTAATAGTGTTAACTATCTTAATTGGTGTGGAATGTGATAGAAAGCATAAGTTTACCGCAAACTTATGCTTTCAGGGTTTGAAGAATATTCTTAATATGAATTTTAAAGAAAATACAAAATTTCACTAGACGTGAGAAAAAAGGAACTGAAAATATCCTTTAAAATAAGATATATTTCGGTCAAAAAATTAGAGGACACCAATTCATTAAAGCGATAAAAAAACGTTTTAATGAATTGGTGTCCGTTTTGTTTTAAAAAGAGAATATATTTTCTCAACAGGACAAATGGTATTTAGCTATAAGTATTAATTATGAGGATAAAAGGAAAATAGAAATTAATAATAAAGGAGAATGCAAAATGATAACATTAATATCTGAAAGAAATCTAGCTGAAATCCACGAAGATGACGTAGATGTATTAAAAGTAATGGCACATCCTGTTCGATTACAAATTGTAAATGAATTAATGCACCATAAAGTATGTAATGTTACACAGTTAACGGAGATATTGAGACTCCCATAATCCACTGTTTCACAACATTTATCAAAATTGAGGGGAACCGTACTCCGATCAGAAAGAAGAGGGTTAGAGATGCATTATTATATAGATAATGCTAAGGCCCGTCAGATTGTTGAAATTTTAGATTTGTAGGTTAATAATACATAAAAAGCTTCCTGTTACAAGGCAGGAAGCCTTTTTATATGTATCTAATTGCACGATAATATCATACCGTAGAAACTGCCTAACCTAACAATAATTTAATTTATTAGCTTGTTTCATCTTGCCATACACAATTTAACACAATGTATCAGTAAAAAATACAAAAAGGGGTTTAAACGGAAAATGATATTAAATATTAGATATAACAATGGAAAATGATAAGTGTATTTAATAAAAAATAATTAATAGTTGTTGAAAAGGCATATATTTATGAGAATGAGGCAGGAATGAAATGAACTTTGTAGTTACTTTAACTTGGATGAAAGGAGATTTAATAATTGTTTAATAGAGGTCGTTTCTTAGTTAATACGGTGTTCCTAAGCTTGGAGGGGAGAATGTAAAAAATAGTGAATAGTCCGAAACAGGTATGATTCGGACTAGGGGTTCAAGATTATATAAAGGTTAATAAATTGAATTTTCTGATTTCTAATCAAAGAAATATTTTACGTCAATCAATAGATACTCCACCAGAGACAATAAGTTTTGTTGGTGCTGGCGTATCTCCACCATTAAATGAAGAGTGTTGTGATACATTTAAACTAATTATGCTACATGCTAATGCACTTACTACTACCATACTTAATACAATTTTTTTAATCTTTTTCATTATTTTAACGCTCCTTTTCTCAAATGTTTCTTATCAGCATTATTACTAATATAGAAATATTTGCTTGCCTTAACATGATTATCTGCCTCATAAAATTGGATTGCTAAAATCTCAGCATATTCTTTTACACAATCCCACATTTCCTCTTTTTCAAAATAAGAAATTGCATCAGTAACTACTTTTTCTAGTTTAATTCTAGGTAGTTCTGTGATTAGTTCATTTAAAACTGCGAAACGATGCTTATATTCCTCATTTCCTGATTCATTTGTATACTGCATTCCTTGCTCGATATATGATTTAGCTGTTTCAATGCCTTCTAAATTATAATATGCTCTCGCTAAGACAAATAATGCTTTAAAATGATTCGGTAGGGTATTTATAATTTCAGAACTCTGTCTAATCGCCAATGGAAATAAATTTTGAATATTATATAACCAGCCCAAATTATGACGTACTCTTAATAATAATTGTTCTTCATTATACTTTTTAAAAACATCAATAACCGTATTAAGACATTCTTCAGCTCTTTCAAACTCTCTTAAATCTATACAAGCTAAACCGTATACATTGTCGCATAAGGCAACATTGATTTCATAGCCTACATGATTCTGGTATATTTTTTTTGCCTGTACTACATGTTGAATCGCTTCAAATGGTTGATAAGATTGATAACAGTAAGTTGAAAATCTATACTCAAACTCGGCCTTTTCTACTGCGTCAGGTATCTCAATTAAAAGTTCTTCCGCTTTTTCAAAGTGTGTTTTCGCTTCAGTATAATTTGCTGAAATTGTAGAATGAATTGCCTTAAAGAAATGATAATAGTAAGTTAAAAATTCATCTTTGATAGTAGAGAGTTTTTCTATTTGATTAAAAGAATCTTTTGTAATACTCATTCCATCGACCAAGACCTTATATCTAAAATTCAGTAGGGAATAATAGAATGATACATATTGGTCTGCTTCTAGTCCTTTTAAACTTTCTTTTACTTTTAGATATGTTTGTTTTGCTTCTTTTACATGATATAAACGAATTTCTTCATACCATTCATGTAATAATTCCATCAATTGCTTATTACTTGTTTCTTGAACAGTCATAAGATTCCCCTTTTCTCTGTAAAGGCTTATTATGATAATAACAGGAATTAGACACATTTAATTTAACAATGAGTTTTTTTCATTAATAGACAGAATATTCTTAACAAAAAAGATATCCACTCCTTTTAATGCGAAAAAATATAGCCAAGATAGTAAGAATTTCGTTAAGGGATTCTTTGATTTTTAAATGTTTTTTATTGAATATATCGTATAAGAGGTGGCGTAGCACTATGGTAGAAAAGAGGTAGCATATATAGCTATTTTTTTGAGAAAATATTGGACTTATTAAGTTTTAAGAAATTCCTCGAAATTAAATATAAGTATACCCATATCTTTTTATATTGAAAAGGGAGCGTTGGTCTATGATAAGTTTTAGGGTTAATTTACTAAGGACTATGACAATTTTAAGAACAAGAAGAAAAGTATTTGATGCTAGAATTCTGGAAGTGTTAGGGTAGAATTCAAATGATTTTTGAAAAAAAGAATTGACTTCTACACAGGTTGTAACTATTATGGTTACATAAAGGTGTAATCAAGTTAGTTACAATTCATATCTGTTTTTTGGGGGAAAATGTGCAACGTTATCTTTTGTTAAAACTCTTAGCTGATTTTTTTGAAAGGGTTAGTTTTGAAAAATATAGTAAGGTAACTCAAAAAAGAACAAGATATAAAAAAGATGTACTTATATAAACCAGAAAGTTAGCTGAGAATTTTAAGTGGTAGCTGAGCTGGATAATAAAAATAAAGGTAGGAGATTTAAATGGAGACGAAACAAGATAACCTTATTTATGTATGGGACGCTTATTGTGGATGGTGCTATGGCTTTTCAGAAAGTATTAAAGGGTTTTACAAAAACCACACTGAAATGCCGTTAACAGTTTTATGTGGAGGGTTATTTTTAGATAATTTACCAATTAAAAATTTCTCATATATAGAAGAGGGAAATAAAAGAATTAATCAACTTACAGGTGCAAAATTTGGTCCTTCATATCAAAAATTGGTGGAAGAAGGTACTTTTAAAATGAATTCGAAAGATGCTGCAATTGGCTTTTCAGCTTTACGCTCATTAGCTCCAGACCGTTTGTTAGAATTCACTTCGGCTATGCAAAAAGCGTTTTATTATGAGGGCCAAAGTCTGAGTGATCCTGAAACATATCGTAAGATTGCAATCGAGCATGGTTTGGACCCTGAACAAGTATTAGAACGTTTAAACGCTCAAGAAACAATAATAGATGTCCAAAATGATTTCAATAAAGTTCGACAGCTTGGTGTTAATAGCTATCCTTCATTACTTTTACAAAAGGATAATCAAATTATTCCTATTGGTGGTGGCGTAATGACGCCAGATAAAATTGAAGCGCGTTTTAAAAATTTATACTAAGAAAATTTAGGATATAGTAGCAAACATGTTATCTTACTCCACCTGACATTCATCTCCGGGATATTTGCCGGTGCTATTACACTTTCAGGTGAATGGGAGTGGGAGATTCTATCGGAACAAGATAAAAATATGATAATTAGTTAATAACTTTAACAAAAGGAGAATAACATTCTATGTTTAAAACAATCGATATAAATCAAAAAGATGTGAAATTAACGGTGTTTAGTTCGGACGAAAAAAGCTTTATGGTTACTGCAACCTTAGTTGAGAAAGCGGGACATGCATTTTTAATAAACTCAAAATTTACCCAGTCTGATTCGAAAGAAATTGTAGAGTATTTGAAAAAAAACGACTTATCTTTAGATAAAATCTTTATTATTCATGGGGATCCAGACTACTACTTTGGATTAGAAAGTATTAAAGCTGCTTACCCAGAAGCTATAGCGTATGCAACAGAGTCTACTGTTGAACATATCGTTCATTCTGTCTTAGGGAAATTAAAAGTTTGGAAAGGCGCCCTTGGAGAAAATGCACCAAGTAACGTGGTATTACCTCAAGTGTTTAAAGAAAAAACGATTGATTTTCAGGGGTTAACATTTGAACTAGTAGGCTTAGATTATTACAGAACTAGTCTATTTAATAAAGAACTAAAATTATTAATTGGTGGTATTGATGTCTTTAATGAAATACATGTATTCTTAGCTGATACTAGCTCAAAAGCGGCAATGGAGGCATGGATTGAGAACTTGAAAGTGTTACAAGCATTACATGCTGACATCATTGTACCTAGCCATGGATCAATTGAAAAATCCTTAAATAATCAATCACTTACTGCGACGATGGATTATCTAAGAACTGCGATTCAAGCTTCTGAGGAAAGTAAAACTTCAAAAGATTTTGTAGCAAGACTTGATGCAGCATATCCAGGCTATGCAAATAAAGGTGTATTAGAATTAAGTGCAAAAGTTGTAACAAAAGAAATGCCATGGGGTTAATGCTATGAACAAATATCAAAAACTATTACATGAAACGTATGTGTTAACAGGCGAGGGAAAATTGGATGCTTTCAAAACGTATTTAAGTGAAAATGTATCTTGGACAGAAGCTGCTGGGTTTCCATATGCAGGTACTTATATAGGGCCAGATGAAGTAGTGAAAAACGTACATGAACGTCTTGGCATGGAATGGGATAACTATAGCGCTAAAGATGAAATTTATGCATTTAATAATAATACTGTTATCGTGTATGGAAAATATAGTGGAACATATAAAGTAACAGGGAAATCGTTCATAGCAGATTTTTGTCACCTTTATGAGTTTGATGAGAACGATAAGGTTAAGAAGTTTATTCAAATTGTGGACAGTGCAACTGTTAATGAGGTATTGAGTTAGAGTTAATCGCTTCTAGCATATCTTGTATAAGGAGTAATGTTAGGATAAACAGGTTTTACTAACATTACCCCTCAGATCATATTTTTGGGAAGGTTTCTCCTTTTTCAAACGTGTTATGGAAGATAGTTTATATAATTTAGAAGAGGTAGGTATATATGAAATTAGAGAAAAATTTAATCATAACAATTATTTCTGTATTTATTTTAGGAGTAGTTTCGACTTTGGTATATCAAGCTTCCACCGGTAATCACAAAGGTAACTCAATCAAGAGCGAGAATGTCGTTTCTGTATCAAAAGAAGTAAAAGAAAATGAAAAGAATAAAAAGATGGTAGTTGATTTCTATAATGAAGTTTTTAACAAACATAATATCGATATTATCCCTAAATATGTAGGTGAAGAGTATAAGCAACATAACCCTTTTGTTGCTGATGGACGAAAAGCCTTCATGGATTTCTTTAAGGAGGACTTTGTAAAAAATCCAAATTCCTCTGCAGAGATTAAACGTGTAGTAGCTGAAGGAGATACAGTTGCCCTTCATGTACATTCTCGTACTAATTCTCAAGATAAGGGAGTTGCTATAGTCGATATTTTTCGTATAAAGGATGGAAAGATTGTTGAACATTGGGATGTAATTCAAGAGATTCCAAATGAGGCAGCTAATAATAATACGATGTTTTAGGTAGAAGATATCTCTAATAATTGTTTAATTGTTAGAGATATATAGAATCTTGAAATTTAGAAAAGTTATGTTTTAAGATGAGTAAAAATAAAGGGATGCCCTAGATATGTTACTAGGACATCCCTTTTTGTTTTAATAAGATTTAATCTAATATGATGTATAGGGTACTTATTGTATGTATTTTTTATCATTTTAGCCAAGAAGACTCCTTTCTCAAGGAGCGTGAAGGGTCACACCCCAGTGAGTATGTGGGAGATGAATTGGTTAAAATGATAAAAAGCGATTATCATTAAATCACTTCATGATTAATGACAATCGCTTATGTCTTGAAAAGCTATTCAGTTATTTGAAATATAGTTTCATCAGGTCTAGAGAATCCATACAATTTCCTTGCGAACTTTAAAATGCCTTCTTCGCTCTCTGTTAAAGTTTTAATATCGTTTTCATAATAACGTCCTATGATTTCTAATTCAGACAATCTTTTCTTTTCTTTATTTAGTGTAATTTGTTTTTCTTGAATCATTTGTTCTTGCTTATAAATGGAAATTTGAATGGAAATAACCATAGGTAGCATAAAAGCAAGTGCTAATAAAAGACGACGTCTTAGCTTTTTATTCGTTTGTGGATTCTTGTTAGGATTAATTTGTATTTTTGAGATTGATTGTTGTGGTAGTGAATTTGGGATACTCCCCATTTTAATGCCTCCATTACCTATGTATAGAATTTAAACTGCTTAAAAGTATTATATATGCTAAATAGATAATTTTGAACTTATTTGTGTAAAGAGAAGTTTTATGAAATTTAAATAAAATCCTTATTTAGTTGCAAATAAAAAGCACCATAAAAGGCGCTCAATGACTACCTCTTGAGTTGATCATGATTATTTTACGTTTGTTCCTGATAAATGTGCATTTTTGTATAAAAACTTTATTTTATTAATTTGTAGGTTGATACAGCTCCCCAAACAAAAAGAACCAAGTAAAAAAGTCTTTGTAGTAGACCTGCAGGTAAGGGGAAAAGAAAAATAAGTGAGATAAGGATTGTTATTACTATTAAGCTTAGTAAACAGAAATATGTCCATTTTCCAGCTTTTTTAAGATTCTTAGCAAAAATAAATAATCCTGGAAATACAGTAAGCATACCTATCCAAACTAGAATAGAATGTCCAATTAGGTTTATATCTGCAGGAATTAATCCTGAAACTATAGTAGAGACTCCTATTATAAGTATAAAAAATGTTGCTATTTTATTAATTTTTGTTTTTTCTAGATGTTGTGAAATATATAGTACTCCAATACAAAATGTTATTCCATTAAGAATAAAGAGTAAATTCATCCAAAAGTGATTAGGGGAGCATATTTCATAAGGCGCTATTTCGTAGGTGAATTCTCCGCAGGTTGTTACACCTAGATCACTCATTGCATGATGCAAATAGTTATAAGGTGCTGTAGAAGTGAAAATAAAGAAAGGTTCAATTAAAAAGTATAGGCAAGTTGCAATCCAGCTTAATAAGCCAATCCTATTTGATATATACATTAGATTCCTCCCTTGAAAAAGTATAGTTCTATTATAGATGGTTACATTATTGAAAGTGAAAAATTGTAAGTTGAGAGTCGATAATTCTGTTCAATAATATAGGATTTTCTGGACAAATATGCTTAGCGGAAAGACGTATAAAAAATGGATGGAGCAAAACTTAATAAAATAGTTATTTGAAAATAAATAACGGCAAAAACGTCAGGTAACCAATTAAGTTGCCTGACGTTTTTGCATGGTAAAGGATAGATTCCTCTACAAAAGAGAGAAATAAAGAAAAATGTTTTTAAATGAAATTCATAAAAGATTGATAGGCACTACCGAGGGAAAATACCGTAGCTACCGCATGGGCAGTCCATTTAGGCATATTTAATTTTAATATGGTGTTGTATAAGATTCCGTATACGATACAAATGATCAATACAAATGCAATTAATTGAAGTGCTAACAAAAATAGTGGTTGTTCTAAAACACTAAAGTCAAGTTGTTCCATTAATTTATCACACCCTTTATTCAATATATCAATATAATTAAATTTAAAGTAAAGGTTTTTTCTATAAAGTTTCAAATCTGTAGATATTTGACGGGCGATAAGTGAATGTTAACCAAAACGCTACTGTATAAAAAAGAGAAGCGCTTAATCGGGACGCTCCTCTTAATGCCAATATACAATAACTATTCCATTATAATGTATAAGCGTAAAATATTTAACAATTAGCTATGTGGTAAAAATTTCATTTTGTGTTAGTTTAAAAACAAAAAAGAGCACTTAATAAAGTGCTCTCGTGACGAGATTCATTTTGTAAACACTATTTTATAAAGAAAGGAACACTGAATATTATATGTGCGTGCAGTTAATTGTTTTCGTTTTTTACAAAAAAAGAGCAGTTAGTAAAAGCTAACTGCTCCAATCATGGAATATGGTTCGAAATGGGTTGTCTATATTATTGACGGAATATTGAGTTTTATTCAAGGGTACCTAAAGGCTTTCTTTTTAACTTAATCCACATCCCACAAACAAAATAATGGCTAAAAATACAGATAATGAAAATGTCAGAAAGACTGTTATTATACTCCTGAGCATCGCTTTCAAGTTGCTTACTTTAGTTGTGTTCTGCCATTATGCTGAGATTTGTAATTCTATTAAAAATAGTAACAGCTCGTCCAAACTTATCTAATCTATCTTACATAGTATGTAGTAATAAATTTAAAGGAGGAATCTAGTATGTCTTATTACTACGATGATTAATGTAAGGATTCCAAAAAGAAATATCATGATTGTCATAAAAGCAGTAAGAGTTATGACAAATGTGATAAAAAACATGAGGAAAAGCCTTGGTTTAATGTAAAAGTGAATTGTTGTTCTGATGATAACGGATATAATCTTGTAAGAGCATCTGCTTTTAGAGCTGTGAGTACAGTTAATCAGAACTTGCCAGCAAATACATTTGTTAAAGTTTTATTCCAAAATGAACAATTTGATTTAGCAAATGAATATAACCCTGCAACATCCATTTTTATACCAAAGACAAGAGGTGTTTACTCTGTTATTGGAACAATTGCGTTCATTCCCAATAATCTAAACGTAAATTATAGAGCGCGGGTTGAAATTCGAGTTAATGGAAATCCGGCAATTGCAATAGATAATGATTTTTTTGGCCCAATAAACTTTGCTAATGTTGTAGCTGTTTCATCGATAATTCAATTGAATGCAGGGGATATAGTTGAGGTTTTTGCACAAAGTAGCGTAGCTGGAGTTATTTCAAATGTAGAAAATAGTACGCATTTTGAAGCTGCAAGATTCCCGTCTCCACAAGTATAAGTAGTATGAAATCTTGTCAGTAATTTTATCTAAGTAAAGTCCCTAATTTATATTTGACCTGCATAAATGCAGGTCTTTTTTTTCGATAAAAAAGGGATGTTTCCAGGGATTTCTCAAAACAGAATCGATATTACACTATATCTATACAGTTCTTTGAAAGAAAAGTAGTGTGGGGATAATGTATCTATGCGTTGATAAACAGTCAACATAGACCCTTTTATTAAAACGTTACCGGAGAACTGGCATGGACGGTAAGAATCCGCAAAAAGGACGAAAAGGCTAATTACATTTATATATTTAGCCATGGTGCGTGAGTGTCGTGGCTTTTGTGTTATTTGTTGAGATCGGCAATGTTGCTGGGTCGATTGGTGACATGGAATTATCATATCATTATTTATAACGAGAAAATATGGAGAGCGTTCTCATTTTGAACAGAAAAAAAGAACCTGTAGTGGTTCCTTTTCACATTGCTATCTTATACTTATTGATTTTTCGCTTAACATCCATAAAAGCTAGTAATGCTGCAATCGCACAAAGGCCTTTAAACCAAAGAAACTCAGAAGAAAATAGTCCGCCAAAGAAAGCGACCGAGTGTACAAAACAAGTAATACCAAATAACCAAAGCATGAACTTTAATTCTTTTGAGGAATATTTATAGTTTTTAAATCTTTCCCACATATGTATCAACTCCTATTGTTATGAGGTTCTGTAGTTTTTCTTTTTAAAATCGCGCATGTTGAGGATAAAGAATAGAAGGAATATAACAGCTGCGATACCATTAATCCAGTAGTATGTGCGCCCTATTGTGAATCCGTTATAGAAGGAATAGGCATTCCAAATTATAAGAAGTACTGAACAGACAGTAGAGATTATTAATGAACCAAAACTTCTCATGATTTTCACCTCGATTCAAAATGCTAGAACTTATTTATAATTTTACATTTAAATAAATAGATTTATAAGAAGAGGAATAAAAGAAAGAACCCGCTGGAGTTCGGGCCCTTTCAGAAGTGATGATGTATTCTTGGTTTGGGAAATGAGAAAATACAAAATTATAATACATCGAGATTTAGAGAATTTCAATATTTATAGAAAAAAGGAATCCCGAAAGATCCCTTTTTCTAATTCCGATATATCTTAATCGCATATAAGTAAAGACAGGTAATATTATATAACAATAAAATAATATAAACAATAAATATTTAGGGATTACCGCGAAGTGGTGAATATGGCTAGACGACAAAGCCTAAATTGTGAAGAGGATAATTTGTTACTACATTTGAAAAATTACAAAAATACCATTTCTTTCAGATTTCAAGAAGGTTTTACAAAAAAATACATAGAAGTATAAATATATGGTAATGCAATGAGTCGAATTTTCATCATGACTGATATCCATAATATGTTCATTTCAATTAACATGAAATACACATAGAGGAGAGCGATTATGAAAAGAAAAATCGGTACAGCAGTCGTAGGTTTATCTGTTTTAGGATTTGGACTTTTTGGTTTTACTCATGGAAATGGTGGAGGAATTGTTCAAGCTGCTTCAGAAGGGGACGGAGGAGGAGCGCCTGCATATGCACATGGAAATCATGGCGGAGCACCAACTTATACTCATGGAGAGGGATGGTCTCCGAGTTATGCACATGGACATACAGGAGGAGCACCAATTTATGGATATGGAGACTATCCAACACCTTCTTTTAATGGAGGAGACACTCCAGCGCCTAAGTTAGAAGCTGATGGGGATCATGGAGGAGCTCCAACTTATACTCATGGACATTTCCCTGCACCAAAGTTAGGATCGGATGGGCATACAGGAGGGGCACCAGCTAATACAGAGCTTGGTGGGGGAATTTAACTAATACTAATATGAAAGTTATAAATTTATATAGAAGAAAAAAGACTTTGTAATTTACGAGGTCTTTTTTCAATGTAAAAAGCTATTCGAAGAAGAAATGAACGAGTTACTTCCTAGGAATGGGTGGCATATTTTTATTTTGTTTTGCTAACTTGATTTTGATGTGACGTAACCGTAAGTGTTTAAAAATTTAAAAAATCCCCTCAATCATGTTAAAGGGACTTTACTCACGCAAATGATCTGTAAATCAATTCATTTTTGATATACAGATCATTTGTATGATAATATTTATAAGGAATTGCTAAATAATGAAATTACATAAATGCTTTTAGAAGTTCTTGAATTAGTGGGATTGCTCCACCAATAAATTTTAAAACTGCCATTGCGATTTCCATATGATTCTCTCCTCTGTTTTTGTATTAAGATGTGTTGAATCTTTATAACCTCATTATAGCAAGCGCTTACATTTATAACAAAACATTTTTGTATGCAATATTGCATATTTATACGTTTAGACAAAACTTATACCTCTATTAGTTATTCTTTAATGGTACCATACAGAGGTGAGAGTCTTTAAGGGTTCGCCCTAATAGGAGGAAATATGGAAAGAGTACAAGTGATTTACAGTAATCTGAAAATTAAAAGTTGGGCTAAACAGGTATTAGCTGTAGGAGGAATATTAGGGTTCTGCTACTTGGTGCTATATGTTTTTAGTTTCTTAGTTGTTATGTAAATATTATATAACTAAACTAGTAGAGTCTTGCCTAGATAGGTAAGGCTCTTTTGTTATCTGTAATGAGCAACCTACATACAAAACCTCTCAAGGTTGTCAGGTACTATGTATGGTGCCTTATTTCTCTATGTTTTAGACACTAACTCCTATCATTGCAAGTAAATAAACCTCTATTTAAAAGTTTTCATTTATATTGAAAACACAATTGTATTGATAAAAAATGTGTGTTTATTAGATACATCTTAAAAAGACAAGCCTAAGTTATATGACATTTTGGTGGAATTTTTTTATCTTTGAAAAGGATATAAAATTTTACAAATAGATTTGATCCCTTTCTGTATACCGTAATTCCTATATTAACATATGAATATAATATACTAAAAATAATTTAAAAGCAAGAATATTAGTAGGGGTCCACCACATGCCCATCAACTTAAGACTTTAAAGTAGCCCCTAAACGAAGAATTTTTTTAAATTGATTGATAGTAAACAAGAAAGGTTGGCAAATCCCTAACTAAAGAAATTTCTTCAGGTAAGCAAATTAATAATATATCAAAAGGTCCTTTACAAAATTTATTACTCTATGGACAATCATACGGATTGGGATTTTATCAGTTATTCCCAAATAAACATTGGATATTTCTTATATTTGTCCAGACTGAAAAGAGCTCATAAAAAAACACCATTATTCGTGCTTTTCTATATATTTGTACCACAATTACTTTTGTATCTGATTAAAACTAGTTTTTAAGAAGCATATGTTTTAGCAACTGCAGAAATTCTTTATCACTTTTATCATCTTTCATATAATCCTGTTCATAGTTAAAAATCATTCGCACTAACATAAAAGCTGTTAGCGGTAATGGTACCTTCCGAAAAGCCCCTTGCTGATAACCTTTTTCAAGCAAATTACTTATCATTTTAATTGCTTCTTCTTCAGATTTTTTTAAACAAGCTATAATTTCAGGTGAATGGTAATCTTTATATTCTTGAAAGAGTGTAGAAACAAATGGGTCTTGATGATATTCTAGGCTGATATAATGAAGGATTTTTTGTATTCGTAGTAAAACATCCTTTTCCTCTTTATATAAATCAAATAATTGTGAGCGTTTAAGTTGAATATGACGCATATAGCAGTCACATAATATTTGAGTTTTATCTGTATAGTAATAATAAATAGTTCCTTTACCAACTTTAGCTTTCTTTGCAATTTCATCAACCGTTGTGTTACGGACACCACGCGTAGAGAACAGTATTGTGGCAGATTGAATGATTTTCATTTTTTTATTTTCTTTTTCTAGTTTTATCATCGTCTACACCCTATCCTTGAAATATTTAGCGAAGTTTTCTTTCATTACACTCTCTATCAGTCTATTTGTCATTTATTAACTCCTAATAGAAAGTCCTCTAGTTGCTTCTTATAGAATAACACACATCATTCCTATATCTAGTATATAACCATAATAGAATACGATTTTACATCTTAAGAATAGAAATGAGAGTATGAGATCATAGGTTATTAATTGGAAGATGAGAATTCAAGTGAAAGGAGACGGCGATCTCCTCATCGATTTAATAATTTGATTTTTTACTCAATTCATTTTATTATATAAACATGACTAAAAGATAGTTTTAGTCGGATTTTTTTACGGAAAACCGACTGATATTTGATTTTAGTCGGTTTCTATACTATTTGAGAGAAGGTAGACACTATGTGTGGAATTGCAGGGTGGATAGACTGGTCTAAAGACCTGTCTCATGAACAAGAAACGTTAAAAAAAATGACAGATGCTATCATTCACAGAGGACCTGATGCAGAGGGGCATTGGTTTTCAAAACGAGCGGCATTAGGTCATCGACGTCTCATCGTCATTGATCCTGAAGGTGGCCTTCAACCTATGCTGTATAAAGATGGAAATGATACGATTGGTCTTACGTTCAATGGAGAAATTTATAACTATCAAGAATTACGTAAAGAACTTGAGGAGAAAGGTCATGAATTTCAGACAAAGTCTGATACAGAGGTATTACTACATGCTTATTTAGAATGGCAAGAAGATTGTGTTCAACACTTAAATGGGATTTTTGCTTTTGGTATTTGGGATGAAAGATTTGGAAAATTGATGCTTGGTCGTGATCATCTAGGTGTGAAGCCTTTGTTTTTCGCTCGAAGAGGGAGTGCAATTCTCTTTGGTTCAGAGTTAAAAGTTTTACTTTCGCATCCACTTGTAGATGCAGAAGTAGATAAAGAAGGACTTTCTGAGATATTTTGTCTTGGACCAACACGTACCCCAGGTCATGCGATTTTCAAGGATATACACGAAGTGCGTGCTGGCCATTATATGACGTTTACCTCTAATGGCTCGAATACGACACAGTATTGGAAACTTGAAAGTAAAAACCATATAGATGATATTGATATGACAGTGGAGACAATCCGCTCCATTTTACAAGATACGGTTAAACGTCAGTTAATTGCTGATAGACCAGTGGTATCTATGCTTTCCGGAGGTTTAGATTCAAGTGGTCTAACAGGTTTAGCGGGAAACGAATTTGGGAATAAAGGGGAACACCTTCATACATATTCCCTGAATTTCATCAATGATGAAAAAGACTTTGAGCAAGACTTCCTTCGTTTTGATCGTGATGAACCTTGGGTGAAACGTGTGGCTGAATATGTAGGAACAAAGCATCACTCTATAGAGTTGGGATCAGATAGTTTAATAGAGCATTTATTAATTCCAATGCGAGCGCGTGATCTACCTGGAGTAGGAGAACTAGAAACATCACTTTATTTGCTATTTAAGGAAATGAAAAAAGACGCAACAGTTGCACTTTCAGGCGAATCCGCAGATGAAGTGTTCTCAGGATATCCATGGTTCCACCAAGAGAAGTTTTTAGATGCAGAAATATTCCCTTGGAGTGTTAATTTATGGTATAGTACAGAAATTTTATCAGAGGATTTTAAAGATAAGATTAGCCCTGAAAAATATCAAAAACAAAAATTTGAAGATGCGGTTGCTGAGGTTCCTTTTTTAGAGGGTGAAAGTGATCTGCAAATGAAGCAACGTCAAATGTCTTACATGTTTATTACACGTTTCTTGCCATTTATGCTAGAACGAAAAGATCGTACAAGTATGATGAATGGCTTTGAAGTACGAGTTCCATTTTGCGATTACCGGCTTGTAGAATACTTATGGAATGTTCCATTCGAAATGAAAAGCATAGACAATATTGAAAAAGGTATTTTACGTCGAGCTTTTGAAAATGTACTTCCAGAGGATGTACTTTATCGCAAAAAAAGTGCATATCCAAGCACAAAGGATGCTTCTTATCTACAAGGTATTAGTGATTGGATGCTACATGTGTTAAACAATCCTGAATCACCTATTTTGCCATTAATTAATGTAGAA
Source organism: Bacillus sp. 17RED48 (assembly GCF_019837545.1). Classification (NCBI taxonomy): domain Bacteria; kingdom Bacillati; phylum Bacillota; class Bacilli; order Caryophanales; family Bacillaceae; genus Bacillus; species Bacillus sp. 17RED48. Next base: position 85,353 of record NZ_JADAXG010000005.1, on the reverse strand, counting down.
AGAGTTCGTGCTATTGCAGAAGGAAAAGACGAAGTAATTTCAGGTAATGATGCACGAGGTATAATAGATTATTTACTTCAAGTTAATAGTTGGCTTCAGGAATATAATATTAAATTAGTATGGTAGATGTAATTTTCAAATAAAGAGAATAGCTGAAACATCAATGACCTAAGTGAACCGCACCTCCAATGTATTAGATAGTTATCTAATAATTGGAGGTGCGGTTTTATTATTTTGATTTGCAATAACGCTAATCAGTTAGTAAATTAGAATTGAATAAGGGACATGGAAAGAACTAGGGGGAATAATATAAATTGGAGGTCCCACGTAAAGGAGAATACGATGAACCTTTTAATTAGAGAATTAGAAGTAGATGATTTAGACAATTTACCGGAGATTGATGATAGTTTTATAGTAAACTCTCGGTTAATTTTTTCTCTTTCAAAAGTAAATAAGCAAATAGAATATACAGTAGAAGACGTTCCAAGTTATGAGAAAAGTTATTTACAAGTTCAATATGATGATGAACTAGCATACACTGAATATATAAATAAGCCTGAACAAGTAATTTACATAGCAATTTTACATGATCAAATTATAGGAGTAATGGTATTGAAAAAGAATTGGAATCACTATGCTTACATAGAAGATATAAAGGTGGATAAAAAATATCGTTCACTTGGAGTTGGTAGAAGGTTAATTGAGCAAGCAACGCAGTGGGCAAAAGAACGCAATATGCCAGGTATAATGCTTGAAACACAAAATAATAATGTAGCAGCATGTAGGTTCTATGAAAAATGTGGGTTTGTAATAGGTGGGTTGGATTTTTTAGTATATAAAGGGATACATGAAGAAAGCGATGAAGTTGCAATGTATTGGTATTTGCATTTCAAATGAAAGTAAACTAAAACTTGAATATATAAATTCCTCGCTGTTACATTCGGTACAAGCAAATAACTAAAAGAAAAAGGAGGTTTCTTTCCGAGAGTAGGGGGCATCTTTGATCTTGCTACCGATAATCAAATGATATGTGAATTAGATTTTGATATTGTATGCATCGTCTTTTCTTCAATTAAATAAAAAATACATCTTTATAGGGATGTATTTTTTATTTAATAATAATGTTATAAATTATTCTACATGAACCGATATACTTTTAGATAATACTTGCATTGAGAAAGGAACTCTAGCTTCAAAAGCTATAGTGTTTGTTGAATTTGGTGTGTTTGAGAAGATGTAAGAATCCTTAATACGTAATCTAAAAGTTTTTTCAGATCCGAATGGACCAGTATAAGAACTGACTTCGTCTAAAGAACTTCCTGCATATCTAACACCATTAACGGTTAAAGCCTCAGAATATGAATCCGGTGTACCTACTTCACTAACTTTCACATAAAGATAATCGCCTTTAAGAACAGGAATAGATAAGTAAGAACTTGCACTATACATTTTGTCATTATCGCCTACAGCACTAATGCTAACACTTCGTAATGGAGAAGAATCCGCCTTTGAAATATTTGGTAAAAATGCTAGTGTAAGTGCAAAACACATAGCTAACATGCCCATAAATTTTTTCATATTAACAACTCCTTAGGTATTTATTTAACATCTTGTATTTTACAGGTTAAAAATGTAAATTTTAATATTGTTATATAAAGAATAATTATGTAATTATGCATATTTAATATAAAGTACACCAAAACTCGGATACATAAATTACACATTTTCTAAAAAACAGACTATTTAATTATATAAATAATAAGATTATTTAATAAAATTTATTAATCCTAACAGAAGGGAGGATTAGCCATGCAATTAGTTTGTTTTAAAGTTGTAAATGGACAATATTTTTTAGTTGTAGAAGGTATCGAGATTCCTGCGTCAATTCCAGCGTTTGCTGCAGCTTTATTAATTGGTTTAGGAGTAATACCGCTTTGTTCTTAATTTAAGGAATTCCAAACGGCACTACCTTTCAATCGATAAACCCTTAAGCATATGAATGTTTGGGGGGTTTCTTAAAATAAAAAAGAAAAGACGCCATAAGGCGTCCCCACAATTAGGTAGATAAAACTTTAGTTTTCCAATCAAAAGAAATTTTGTATCAGCTCTTTGAAAGTATATCATAATATCTGATTGATTTATTATGCATTATTACATACTTTCCCCAAACCCTCTAATTTCTATTTGATAAAATAGAATCGAAATATTACTAAAAATCAAATAAATATTTCTACAAATCCCAAATATTTAAAAGGATATCAAAAGTGATACATTTAAGGTGAAAATTATAAAAAATATTAAAGGGGAAAAAAGCAGTATTAAAAAAGCAATTATAAGCGGTGGGCAGTTATACAAGTTATTTGAACCTAAATTTTGTTGAAAAAGGATATTCATTTAAGTGTACTTTTTCTGACTTGGACCAACTTAATTTTAGTAATATGAATGTTGGATGCAGATCCAATAAGAGTATATTGAAAGGAATTACCAAGATTGCTTTAGGTATCCTAGTATACAGTAAAATCTTATTATTTAAATGAATTGTATTATCTAAGCCAAAGAATTCAAAAGGTTACTATTTTAGGGTGGACTTTGCAATGTAATGATACGGGGGCATATGTCAATTGAGTTTTACTCGCCACCATTTATTATTGCAGAAATGTCAGGGAATCATAATCAATCATTAGGTAGAGCATTGCAAATTGTAGAAGCAGCTGCAGAGGCTGGAGCACAAGGATTTAAAATTCAAACATATACACCTGATACAATGACTTTAAATATAGAAAATGGTGATTTTTTAATTCAGGATACGAACAGCTTATGGAAAGGTAAATCACTTTATCATTTATATAAAGAAGCATATACACCATGGGAGTGGCATAAACCAATTTTTGATCGCTGTACAGAATTAGGAATGATACCATTTAGTACGCCATTTGATGAAACTTCTGTAGATTTTCTAGAGTCATTAAATGTTTCTTGTTATAAAATCGCATCTTTTGAAAATACTGATATTCCCCTCATACGTAAAGTAGCTGCAACAGGAAAACCAATAATCATTTCGACAGGTATGGCTTCGATTGCTGAATTAGATGAAACAGTAAGGGCTGCGAGAGAAGAGGGATGTAAAGAATTAATTCTATTAAAATGTACAAGTACGTATCCTGCATCACCAAAATCTACAAACATAGCTACCATACCTCATATGAAGGAGTTATTTAAATGTGAAATAGGTTTATCTGATCATACACTTGGAGTAGGGGTATCTGTAGCAAGTGTTGCTTTGGGGGCCACAGTAATTGAGAAACATTTAACCCTCTCGAGGTCTGACGGAGGTGTAGACGCTGAATTTTCAATGGAGCCTGCTGAATTTAAATTATTAGTAAGTGAAACTGAAAAAGCATGGGAATCTTTAGGTAATGTATATTATGGACCAACTAATTTAGAAAAAGATTCTTTAAAGTTTAGAAGGTCATTATATGTTGTAGAAGACATAAAAGCGGGAGAAGTATTCACGAATGAAAATATTAAAGCTATTAGACCAGGTAATGGTTTATTGCCAAAACACTTATCCAATATTCTCGGAAAGAAAGCGAGTAAGGATATCGAGAAAGGAACACCTATTTCATGGGATTTACTTTGATAGAGTATACTGAAATACTAATAGGAATTCATTTCAAGTATGTAGTAGCAAACAAGATAGCTTGTGCTAACGGATATGCATCTCCTATTTATTTGTTGGTGCAATCACACCTTCAGGAAAATTAAGGAGGGAGTCTTCTGGCGGAAAAAGATAAATTAAAATGCCTTTTCATAAAATTAAAAAGGCATTTTAATTTATTCAGAATGATTATAAAAGAAAAGAAATTTTTAAATTAATAAATCAATAAAGTTGTGACTGTAATATAGTCGTTATAAAATTGATTCTCTCATGAAAAGTATGTTGTGTAATAACTTTTGTGTAAATTTTTTCGACCATTAATCCTTTTGAAATCGTATCATTTAAATGAAGAGATAATTTATTTAAACAGTCTTCAAAGCTTTTATAGGATATAATTTCATCTTTATTGAAGAAAGATGAAAGATCAGATTTTTCTTCTATAATTTGAAAGCCTTGGCAAGCTGCGATATCAAATGTACGATTATTAATGGTATTACTTTTTACTCTATTTTTATTCTTATTCTGTGGAAATAGATAACTACGATGAGGATTTAATATAAGACTAGCGTTATTATAATAGAATGCAACTTCTTGAGGTGGAATCCATTCTTCTATAATCTTAATTCTTCGGTGATTTTTCCATTTTTTAATTAACTTATTTCTCCAGTGTTGACCAATAACAGTAAAGTGATAAGGGGTTTTTTCCAAAAGAAACTGTATCAATTTCACTCGGGTTGGATAAGGATATCCAATGAACAATATTTCACTTTTATATTTTGAATTTTTTAGACCAGGTTTAAATACATCTATATTAGTTGCTAGGGGTAAATGATATACATTGGTATATCCTAAAGCTGTGTAATATTTAAGTGCTTCGCTATCAATAGTAAATATAAAATCAAAGTTATTTAATAGAGGAAGAGAAATATCTATATAAAATGGGTCCTCAGTTAACCAGACAGCTAATTTAATATTCCTTTTTTAAAAATATTGAATTGCTTTTTGCGGTAGATAATTACCTAATAAGGTGAAAACAATATTAGGATGAAATGTTGCAGTAATGAAATCCAATTGCTCTACTAATTCACTCGGCTGTACTGCTAACCATTCGAAATTTTGATTGATAAGTGTTTTCTGTATGCTTTGATCTAGATATTGATAGATTTTTGAGTAACCAGAAGTAATGTATAAGAGTTTCATATTTCAATCCCTGCTTTAGGTATAAAATATATTATGAGCTAAACGTAACACTTTCTATTTCTTTACAACTGATCTTAGTAATACTTATAGTAGGAGGAGTAATCGAATTTTCCTCTTCTAATGTGACGATACAAGTATTAGGGTTAAAATTTGTAAAAACAGCAGGTCCAATAATATTTCCAGATTTACCAGTCACAGTAACCAATTCGCCTGGTTGTAAATTTTTAAAAATACTACATATTCCACCTGAACAACGAAATAAATTGCATAAGAACAAATTTGTCCCTCCTTTAAACAATATACTGTATCATATGAAAGTATGTAGAAGGATGTGTAGACAAGTAACCTTTAGAAGGGAGGAATTTAAATTAAAGAATATGATTGAAATATAAAAAGACATTCTAATGAATGCCAAAATTATAGATCGAATTAAAACCATTTGAATCATCTTAAGGGGTGGTTAATGTAATGCTTTCTATATCTTCACAACTTATGAATATAGTATTGGTTGAAGAGGGGGTTAGCACATCTTCTTCAACTAAAATCACCGCACAATTTTGCGGAATGAACTGTGTAAAAGTAGCAGGACCAATAATTTGACCTGATCTAGAAGTAACTGTAACAACTGTTCCCACTGGCCATGCAGAGAATATAACACAAGCTAAACCTTCACATGCTGCCATATTAAACCCTCCGAACTCTAATTTTAATAATGTAATAAATTCCAAACATTTTATATTGTATGGGGTAGTAGTATGAAGTGCTTGGACTATTAGAAGTCACTTTCCGGTTTTATCCCTTCATGATTAATATGATAACTATGAAATACTACGATACACAAGTTTAAAGAATAAAAATGGTAAGGAGGTTTATGAGGAAGATATTGTGTGATTTAGTGATCAGCTATTCCAAGGTCCAAATGATGAATGGAATTATAAGGTAGGATGTAACGAGTACATGGAGTTATGCTACACGGTATTTGATTAGGATGAGATAGAAGGCTTAAGTTTTTGGTAGCATTTATGGAAATCCAGAGTAACTAGAAAAATAAATAAAATTCTTATTTGCGCGACACGTTTTCTTATAAGTGTGCAAACACGAAATAGGAGGGTTATCAATTTGATGATAACAACTGTTCGACTGAAAGTAGGAATGAAAACCGTCAGGTTGAGCTGAAACTACTTAACTAATACTCCTACATGCAAGGCATGATAGTAGTCACAAATTGTATGAAGCTAGGTGAAATTGGCTGAACAAAACCTAAGTGAGAACTCATATGGTAATGGATAGGTCGGGATGCTACAAAATATTTATGGTGAGAATGTCCGATAAAGGACTGACGAATTTGCGAATGTACGGGTCTAAAGGATTAATACATTAGAAATGTGTATGTCGTTAATGACAATGTTATCTACCGAAAAGTAAGAGTAAATGATATAAGATTCGGAACATCTAACGATGAGAATGTAAAGATAACAGGCTTACAGCAAACACATAAGGATATATGTATAGCTAAGTCAATCGGAACGTGGTAACACAGTATCAACGAAGCATGTAACAAATGTGGAGGGATAGTCCCTAATTTTGTTCGTTGAAAACTAAATCAACTATATGTAATTCACAGAATCGAGTAAGATGATGGGGATTTTCGTAAGAAAAGGGAATGAATGCATAGGTGAGTACAACATTGTTTGTAATCTAGTTGCTTTAGAATAAAAGGATAAGATGGGAAGCCGACATGTACGGCGTTAGGTGGGGGGAAAGATGGAGATAACTTCAAAGTTTTACCTATCGCAACGATATCTAAATTGTATATGTAGAAAGGAGCACCTAATTAAAGTGCTCCTTAGGAGATTGATTATAAATGTCTGTTCATTAACTATTATTATGTTTATTTTATCGAATGGTGAAAAACTTGGACAAAACCTTCATTTTGCACAACAAAGCAGCTAGTTAATAAAATTAAGTGCTCGTTGTACAAAAGAAACGCTACGCTTACAGAAATAATTTGTAACTTTAAGTTACAGAAATAGTATCAACAGGGTTAAAAAATTATTCGGAAATGAAAGATAGCTAAACAAAAACTTTATTTTAAAGCTGTACTTCGGTGATGGCTTTCGTGTTATTTATATAAGAGGTTAATTATGATTTTTGTAGAATAAATAAGTCGGGAGAGATGGAAAAATAATACTATATATGGATAAAAAAACATTTGAAATGCGTGAAAAACGATTAGCAGAACTATTAGGTGCAAAAGTACTATGGGAATTTTATCAGTGCTGTAACAGAGGGAATTGAAAAGCAGGAATTAGAATCTACACCAAGTTTACTAGAAGTTCTATTCATACATGTGAAAGAAACCATCCAAATACAAAATATGAATTAACGCATAACAAAAGCCCCTGTAAAAACAGAGGCTGGTAGTATAGATAAAGAGACATTATATATGGAAGCATATGTAGAATTCATTAATCATAAGTTTATTATTTCTGAATTAGCTGTAGAGCTTTCATCTGTTCTAAAAGAATTAAATTGTTTTGTTCAATCATCTTTGCCACTGCTTCAAAGTGAGCTTGATTCTCAAGAACCTCAATCTGCTTCTCTTTAGGTAGCGATTGAAGTATTTCTTTTATTTCTTTACACTCGTATATATTATTCTCCGAGTCTTCAATTAATTTATTGCGACGATTGGTGTATTCAAGTGCACCTAAAGTCGCTAATGCACGAGGGTCTAATCCTAGAATTTCCATGTATTCCTCTCCTTTCCTCTACAATAATTCGATAGGGGAAAGGAGATTCCTTTAATGATTCTATAGAATTTTTCTATAGTGATATAACATGTTATTTATTAGTGGCATGCTATCTTATAGGAAAGTAGTAGAATAGACTTAAAAAATTCCTTAAAGATAATGAGAAGAAAGGAGAATACAGTAAATTACACTCATTTTCCCTAAGTAATCTTCATATGAAACGGTTATTTACTTTTATTATAAATTTTATATTAGATTCTTTGATGAAGAGTAGATAGACATAGGGAATATGGGATGAATTGGTATTTGATTTTTATGGAACAATAATAGTATAGTTAAAGCTTTTTAATGAATTCAATTTCATTATCTAATAATAATGGACGAGTTAAGTGTGAAGAATTTTCTTCAACCTGAGTAGAATTTTTTGCACCAGGAATAGCAACTGAAACGGCTGGATGGCTTAAAACATAACGTAAGGCGATTTGCGCTAAACTTCGATTTGATCGTACTAGTAATCGTAATTTCTCTAATTTGTTTAAGCTATCTTTAAACCATTTTTCTTTGGGCCAATCTTTTCTTAAATCATCGTCTGGAAATTGGGTTTCATGATTAAATTTCCCTGTTAAAATCCCCATCTTAAGTGGACCTCTTATCACAGCACCTAAATTATGTTTTTCAATATAAGGAAGGATGTCTTTTTCAGGTTCTTTATTCAGAATACTATAATCGAATTGTACAACATCTAAATCATCATTCTGATTAAAATGTTTTATATAATCTAAATCATTAGTAGAAACGCCAACTGTTCTCACTTTTCCAGATTTTTTTAAGGTTTGGAAAGCTTGTAAAAAGGCTTCTGTTTCTTCAGGTTTATCCCACCAAATATGACAAAAGTAAACATCTATATAATCCGTTTTAAGCCGCAGTAAACTAGCATCAAATGCATCAATGATCTTTTGAGGATCTTCATAAACGGCTGGTTGATTTGGGTCATAATGGTGACCAATTAATCCACCTTTTGTAGATAGAATGATATCCTGCCTGCGATTATTTATAGCTTTTGCAACGAGTGTTTCACTATGACCTAATCCATAAACATCAGCAGTGTCAATAAAATTAACCCCTAGGTCAATTGCTTTCTCAATTGCATAAACGGATTCATTATCTTTTACTGCGCCCCATTCATCTCCACCAATTGCCCAAGAACCGAATCCTATCTCTGAAACTATTAATCCCGTGTTACCTAATAATCTATATTCCATTATGTACGGACTCCTCCTTTACAGTTTATGTTATTAGAAATATATATAGTGACCAGTTGGAATATTCTTGAATTTATTTTTGGGGTATAAATTAGAGTATATACTTTAATAAATATATATGAGATTACTTTATAAAAAGTAATTGGAATTATTAATAAAATGATTTTTTATGCTTAAATTGAATAAAAGTATGAACTTTCACGGTATAAATATGAATTTTATTCATAATTTTAATAACTATGCAATAAGTAAAATAAATGTTGGATTTAGTCGAAAAAAATACATTTACAAATCGTAGAATATGTACATATAGTTGTAACTGTAAATATTATCCGTTTTAAAATATTTATAAAAGGAGAAATTCATATGAAGGAAATACAAAAGCAATATGAAATTGTAGAAGAATTGGATGTAACAGTAGGGCAAGAAGCATTATGGATAGCTCATCAAATGGAATTAGAAAATGGAATGAACAATGAAGCTACCATAATAAAGCTAAAAGGAAATCTTCAAATAGAGATTTTGAAGAAAGCGCTTACTTTAATGGTGCAATCTCATCCGGCGCTACGTACACTATTTATTAAGAGGGACGAAAAAATTAAACAATTCATTCAAAAGAGTATAGATTTTGATATACCAATTAAGGATTTAACTACTTTTAAAAACACAGAACAAAAATTTATTTTTAAAAAATTCTTAGACTCTATAGTGAATGAGAAATTTAATTTAGAAGAAGGGCCTTTGTTTAAATTCCACATCATTAAATTGTGTGAAGATGAATTTATTTTACATATGATTTTTCATCACATTATTTATGATGGATGTAGTTTAGGGATTTTTATCCAACAATTGTCTCATACGTATTGTGAATTACTTCAAGAAAATACGGGTTTAGTATTAGAATCTCCTTATAAGAGCCTCGTAGAATTTGAGGAATGTTTTATTGACAGTGCAATATATAGAGAAGGATCATCCTATTGGAAAGATTATTTACAAGGTGAATTACCTCCTACAGAGTTTCCTGCTACTATTAATAAAATGAATGAACCGATATATACGAACAAAAATATAAGTAAGAATATTGATGCCGATCTATTTTATCAAATACAATGTTTTGCTAAAAGAAATAACATAAGTGTCTATCGGGTTATGTTAAGTACTTATTGTGCCTTGCTTCATCAAATGACAAATGCTGAAGAAATTATTGTAGGTATTCCAATTAATACTAGACCACACACGGAAGAAGGGAATGCTTTTGGTTATTTTGTTAATACATTACCTATACGTATAACAATAGAAAAAGGGGATACATTTAAGAGAATACTTAACAAGGTGAATAAATCTGTTCATTTGGCTATTAAGTATAAACATAATCCATATTCACATATAGTAAAATATTTAAATCTAAATAATAATACACATCATAATATGATATATTCAACAGCATTTAATACGGTAAGGATACCTCAATTGAAAATTCCGGATATTGAGTCCACAGTTTTAACAGATTGTAAAAGAGTAAATCCTTTTAACATGACCTGGAGAATAATGAGATATGAAGGGGAAACAGAGAATAAAATTGAGGTTGACTATAATTCAGCATTATATAAACCAGATAGTATGAATGATTTAGTTGAAAGATATATATATTTGTTACAAAAACTAATGAAAAATGTGAACAAACCTATTCAATCATTGGATTTACTTTTAAAAAAGGATCATCGTTTATACAAAGATATAAACTCAAATACTCTTGCATATCCTAATTCAAAAACATTAGATCAATTAATTGATCTACAAGCATTAAAATCGCCAAATCAAATAGCGATTTCAATGGGGGATAAATCGATTACCTATTATGACTTGCAGCAAAGGTCAAATCAAATTGCGAATTATTTACGTGAAAATGATATAAAAAAGGGACAGCGTGTAAGTATTACTATGGTGAGAGAGATTGATACAATTGTATGCATTCTAGGTATACTAAAATCAGGTGGAGTTTATGTACCAATCGATCCAAAGTTTCCTGAAAAAAGAATAGAATTTATATTAAAAGATAGTGAAAGTCAAATGATTATTACAAAGAAAGAATTCAGGGGATTAATTGAAAGTTTTGCGATTCATACAATTTATTTAGAGGATTTTCATTACACTGATTTTATAGAAAATATTGCTTCTACACATACCATAGAAGATGCTGCGTATATTATCTACACGTCAGGTTCAACAGGTTTACCAAAAGGAGTAGTTGTACCACATAGAGGAGTAATTAATTTATCATATTCATTAATGAATCAATTTAATTTAGACAAAAATGATGTATTTTTACAATTTGCAACAATGATTTTTGATGCCTCCATTATGGAGATGTTTCCGATTTTGTTATGCGGAGGAAGAATGCATTTAATTTCTGAAATGGAAAAACGTTCTGCAGAAGAATTTATAAATGTAATTAACAAGAATGGTATTACATTTGTTCTTTTACCAACTGCATTTTTTAAATTAATAGCTGATATGTCAAAAGAAATGTTGCTTAAATTAAATTCCTTAAAATGTGTATTTGTAGGAGGGGAAACCATACCTGCTGAATCAGTTCGTAAATGGCAAAGTAAAGTAGGGTTAAAGATTCCAATTCTTAACGCATATGGTCCTACTGAAGCTACTGTATGTACAACCATTTATGAAGTAAATCATGAGATAAAAGAAGAAACTTCTAATATCCCAATAGGTAAACCAATTGCTAATAGTAAAGTTTTCGTGGTCAGTCCGTTCAAAACGTTATGTCCGTCAGGAGTAGTAGGTGAATTATTCATTGGTGGTGATGGGGTTGCTAAAGGATATATAAATCAAAAGAAAAAAACAGAAGAGGCATTTAATTCTTTCGGAAAATCATATAATTGCAATAAAAAAATATATCGTACTGGGGACTTAGTACGTCTTTTACCAAATGGAAACTTAGAATTTATCGGAAGGAAAGATAATCAAGTAAAACTACGTGGGTATCGAATTGAGCTTGATGAAATAGAAAGAGCATTATTTAAACACCCAGAGGTAAAAGATGCAGTAGTAGTAACTTATCAAAATGACAAAATTGCTAGCTTTTATGTATCAAAAGACAATACAGAGATAAAACAAGAGGACTTAAATACATTCTTAAGTGAAAGTTTACCAGATTTTATGATGCCAAATTATATATTTCATCTTAGAACATTTCCATTATCACCAAGTGGTAAGATTGATAGAAAAAAATTAGAATTACAAATCCCATCTTTACTTGAAAACATGCAAAATCAATATGTACCACCAAAAAATGAAACAGAAAAAAGGTTGGCAAAAACATGGGCAGAGATTTTAAATTTAGGGAAATATAGAATCAGCAGAGAGGGTGACTTTTTTAAACTTGGGGGACATTCATTAATTGCTGTGCAAGTATTAAATCAAATTCAAAAAGAGTTTCATTTGAAAATAGAAATTAGAGATATTTTTGAGCATACAACAATTGCTAGTCTATCTGCTTACATCGATAAATTAATGGAAGTAAATCATGATAGGGAAGAACAGAAGATGCAAATATTAAAAGTTGTAGATAAGGAAAGTTATCAGTTATCAAGTGCTCAAAAAAGAATCTGGTTTTTAAATAAATCTAACGGTATTAATAAAGTATATGATACACCACTACACATATATATAGAGCCGAGTTTGAAAAAAGATATTTTACAAGACGCCATAAGATTTTTAGTTGAACGACACGAGATGCTCCGAACAGTGTTTATTGAAAAAAGTGGGGAGCCTAGACAAGTCATATTAAAATCAATAGCGATTGACCTGATACACCATGAGATTGAACACATGGCTAAAAAGGAACAACAAGAATATATACGTAGAACAATAAAGCAAACGGATCATACACCATTTGATTTGGAAAATGGACCGCTTTTCCGGATTAGAATTTTTAATTTTGATAAGAAAAAATCCTATTTATATATCAATTTACATCACATTATTACTGACGAGTGGAGTGTAAGGAATTTATTAGATGAATTAATGAAGGTATATAGTGCCTTTGCTAAACGAAGAAATCCTGAGTTGCCAACTATTTCTAATCGATATGTAGATTATGTTGAGTGGGAACAGGAGCAGTTAAAATTAGGTCGGTGGGATACCGAAAAATCTTATTGGATGGCCGAACTTGCAGCGCCTCTTCCTATATTAAATCTTCCTTTAGATTTTAGTAAGAATCGTCAAAGTACAAATAGAGGTACAGTATTTGAAATGAAGTTAGATAATAAAATGAAAGAGTCTTTGAAACAATTATGTGAACAAGAGAATGTTTCGATGTATATGCTATTTTTGGCAGCATATATTCAATTGTTACATTATCTAACGGATCAAAAAGACATTATTGTAGGTACACCGGTTGTTGGAAGGAATTATCAAGAATTTGAACAAATACAAGGATTTTTTGTAAATACTTTAGCAATTAGAACACAATTAAATGATGTGAAAAATTTAAAACAGCTATTACAAGTAGTGAGAGAAAAATGTTTGAATTCTTTCCAAAACCAATCATACCCATTTGATAAAGTAATTGAGCAAATAAATCCGGATAGAAGCTTTGGAAATAACCCGATCTTTTCTACTATGTTTAGTTATCAGAAAGATATTCTGCAACAACATGATGCGTACAAGCTTCAATTGTTACCTAATAAACAAGATGTTAGTAAGTTTGATATTTCTTTAGCTGTTGAAGAAGGATTGGATTATGTAGAGATTTCATTTGAGTATAATATTAATCTTTTCAAGGAAGAGTCAATTAATAGGTTTACTCAAAATTTACTTAATATACTGGACGCATTTATTCATCAACGAACAGTAGCATATGAAAATCTTTCATTCCTATCACAGGAGGAAGAATCTCTATATAAAAAGGTAAATCAGACAGAAAGACCATATCCTTATTTTCAAAATATACAGGAGCAATTCTATAAGCAAGTAGAAAGACAATCAAATCGGATTGCTATAGCGACTGAAACGGAATCTTTAACATATAGACAATTAAATATAAGCTCTAATCAAGTAGCTCAACATTTAATCGGAAAAGGTATAAAAAGAGGTGATAAGGTAGCCATATTTTTAGATAGAAGTATGAATAGTATCGTTTCTATGCTTGGAATATTAAAAGCCGGTGCTGCCTATATACCAATCGATGTAAAATACCCTGAGGATAGAATAAATTATATAGTTAGTGATAGCGAGGCATGTAGAATTATAACGAGTAACAGATACAAAAGTCATTTGAATTTAAGCAATTATACGGTTTCAATAATAGAGGATATATATCGTACGACTATAAATGATGATGTGAAAATTTTTAATAAGCCAGATGATTTGGCATATGTGATTTATACTTCAGGATCAACAGGCAAACCAAAAGGTACATTATTAACGCATAAAGGAGTATTAAATTTAGTTGAATGGAGAAATGAAGTATTTCAGATTTCTCCAAATGATAAAGTAACACAGTTTTATTCTCATAGTTTTGATTCTTCTGTATCGGAAATTTTTTCTACTTTGTTAAATGGAGCGGAACTGTATGTATTAAGTGATGAACAGCGCTATTCAACTGTCGAATATGCCCAAGCAGTCCAAGAAATACAAGCAACTATTTCTGATTTACCAACAGTATTTTTTAATGAATTATCGACATCATTAACTAAACCGGATAGCGAGAAGATACGTTCTTTAAGATTTATGATAATGGGAGGGGAAGCTGCATCAACAAATGCTATTAGGAGTTGGCAAAATACTTTTAAAAACCAAGTGCAACTGGTAAATGAGTATGGTCCTACTGAAGCAACTGTTTCAGCGATGTACTATTTCATACCAGAATTAGAATGCGAAAATAACATTTTAGGTAGCATACCGATTGGTATTCCAATTTCTAACACAAAGGTTCATATATTGAATTCATATATGCAACATTGTCCGGTAGGTGGCATGGGTGAATTATATATTGAGGGCTTAGGATTAGCCAAAGGGTATTGGAAGCAGGAAGAGAAAACAAAACAGGCATTTATTTCGAATCTATTTTCAGCAGATAATAGTAAAAGATTATATCGAACCGGTGATTTAGCAAGGTGGTTACCAAATGGAAATATAGAATTTATGGGAAGAAAAGATAAGCAGGTTAAAATTAGAGGACACAGAATTGAATTGGGGGAAATAGAAGATGCAATGTTACAACTTAAGGGGATAAATCAGGCTGTGGTAACACAAACGAAAGATGGAATGCTATTGCAAGCTTATTATAAAACAGTGGACGGTTTAGAAATAGAGAAAAATAAGTTAGCTTTGCATTTATCAAAAGTATTGCCAGAATATATGATCCCTAAATATTACTCTCATGTGTTAGAAATACCAATAACGGCTAATGGGAAAATTGATTTCGAAAAACTGCCAGAAATAGAGTTTGATAATGAGCAAAAAGATGAGTGTATACTTAAGCCTCAAACTAAAGTGCAAAAAAACATTGCAAAAGTATGGTCCGAAGTTCTAAACATTAAATCTATAGGTTTAAAAGATGATTTCTTTAATTTGGGTGGACATTCTTTAAAAGTTATGCCGGCATTAGTTAAATTAAAACCGTTATACCCTAATTTGAAAATCCAAGATTTCTTTAAGTATAAAACAATAGAAAAATTAGCCTCTCATATTGAAGAAATGGAAGAAATGTCGTTCAAGAAAGAGAAAAATATGAATGTAGCATGTATGGGAAATGAAACGAAAACGACTCCTGTTTATAAAAGAACTAAAATAGAAGAATGTGAGTTAGATATGGTGAATTATCCAAAAGTAGTCTTCCTTACAGGAGTAACAGGATATTTAGGAGCACATATTTTAGAACGGTTATTACAGTTGCCATCTACGACTATTTACTGCTTAGTAAGAAAAAATGAGAATCAAGAAATTGATGCAAAGTTGAAAGAAAGAATGGTGTTTTATTTCGGTAAAGAAATTCTTCGACAATTGGAGGAGAGAGTAGAATTAATTGAAGGAGATTTATCTTTGATGAATCTAGGTCTAGATTCAAAGCAATTGGACTATTTAAAGAATAAGGTAGAGTCAATCATACATTGTGGTGGAGAAGTTAGACACTATGGGGAACGTGAGCATTTTCAAAAGGTAAATGTTCAGTCTACAAAATACTTATTGGAATTAGCTAAGAATACAAATGCACGTTTTCATTATATATCGACTTTAAGTGTAGTAGGTCAGGCTGAAAGCGATCCAAAAGAATTTGAATTCTTTGAGTCTAATTTTGATAGAGGGCAAAATTTAGATAATGTGTACTTAGAAAGTAAGTTTCAAGGCGAGAAAATGGTCAGAGAAGCAATGGAAAAAGGAGTTCGTGCCACGATATATCGTGTGGGGAATTTAGTGGGTAATTCTAAAACAGGTAAATTTCAATACAATATAAATGAAAATGCATTTTATAGATTATTAAAAGGGATATGCCTATCTAGCATAGCACCTGAAATCAATACGTATGTAGATTTAACGCCTGTAGACTATGGAAGTTTAGCTATTACTGAATTATCCTATAAGGCCAATACAGTAAATAAAACCATGCATATTTGTAATCCCAATCAACTTAAATGGGACCAATTTATAAATAGTTTACAAGATTTTGGATACGATATTATGTTAATGAAACAAGAAAAGTATATAGAGAAGTTTTTTGATACGAATCTAACTACTGATGAACAGAAAGCTTTAGAGCTCATAATGCCTTTATTAGAATCTGTAGAAGAGTTATCAGTAGCTATACCATCTTGTTTATACACGCAAGGATACTTAAAGAATGTACATTGTTTAGAACCAAATCAAGAGTATATCAATTTGTTATTAAATTATGCTATGAGTATCGAGTTTTTACCAACCATTAAAGAACCAATATTGCTATAGAATATACTATCGATTTTGAACAGATTGGTTTATAAATATGAAGTTTTGAATATTTGTTTACTTTCGCTTATTATTTGGAAAAGTAAAAAGAACTTGTAGTTTTATCTACAAGTTCTTTTCGATTAAAAGGTTTATACATTTAGTTGGTTAGATAATATTTCAATTCTTCATATTACTAACAGAAAAAATTAACCAAGACAAATAATTCTTTTCAATAAGAGAAAAAATACAATTTTATATTAAGACCAAATCCATCGATCATCAGTTAATGCTTGAGAATCATTAACTTTTTCAATCTCATC
This sequence comes from Bacillus sp. 17RED48, assembly GCF_019837545.1. Classification (NCBI taxonomy): domain Bacteria; kingdom Bacillati; phylum Bacillota; class Bacilli; order Caryophanales; family Bacillaceae; genus Bacillus; species Bacillus sp. 17RED48. The sequence continues at coordinate 68,216 of NZ_JADAXG010000005.1, read as the reverse complement.
TGTTATCGACCACTCATTACTTCTTTCAGCGTTCGCCATATGAACTTTAACCTTTTCACCTACATTAAATTTCTGCCCGTGTGTCAAATAAACTGTAACATTACGTTTACTTCCGTCATTTCCAGTATATTGAACAATTACATAATTATATTCTTCTATTCCAGATTTAAACTTATCTACTTTTGTAACATGTCCTATTTCATATTCGTATGCAAAAACATGTTTTAAATAACTTCCCTGGTGTAATGTATCAGTACCTTGAACCTTTTCAATTGACTCTGCAATCATATAGTCCGTAAAATTACGCATCATTGCACCAGTAGCTTTTATTTGATCACCAACTTTTACATTTGGTGTAGAGTTTAAATAAATACTAATAGGCTCAGAATACTTTTTTGATTCAACAGAGATAACATTATCAGTAACCTCAACTACACGCCCTTCAATTGTTGATAAATTTGACTCGATAGAAGCTGCACTTGCTTTTGTTACTTCTAATCCTGGTAGATTTGTGCCTGCAAGAGCTGCAATTCCTAATGCACCAGCTAAAATGATTTTTTTCATACCTTATAACATCTCCATTCCGGTTGTAGTTAAATGCGCAGTTAGGTTTAATTCGTAAATAACTTTCGTATATCACCTAACATGTAATCATTATAGTTACAATAAGAATGATTATCAACTACGATTGAAATGTAATTTTGCATAATAATAAATCTTGATTTAATAATTTATCATTCAAATGGAAATGAAGATGTGTATGTATGAAATTGTTACCGTAGAGCAAAAAGGAACCTTCGTGCGAAATGGGGAAAGAAAAATCCTAGGCGTAAATGGTGTGGAAATACATTATTTTAAAAATATAAAAAGTGGTGAATTTGATGATTTTAAATTTAGAGATAAAAAATTAATAAGGGGGCGTTTATTATGAAAGTAACTTGTTTGTACAACATTGGAGATTATCTAACAAAGGAAACCGAGGAAACATTTAACTTAGTTATTAAGAAGGAGTATATTGTTTATGGCATATGTAAGTTACAAAGTGGTGAGTTGACATATTTAATTTTAGGAGAACGTGGAAATATGCCATCTTGGTATCCAGCAGAATTATTTAAAATATCCGATGCGTTACAACCTATAGAAGGGTATTGTTCAGAACACAGACATGTGAAAGATACAACTATAGATTATATATGGGGATATAAAGAGTTGGCCTTGGATAATACACATGCTCTCGGTTTAATTGAAAGAGAGAATAAAGATATGGAACTATTTTTAAAGCGTAAAGCTGAGATTGATGAATTTGAGGAATTGTAATAGTATATGAATAAATTGATTAACCTATAAAAAAACGTAGGAATTAAATATTTCTATGTTTTTTGTACATAACATCTAAATAAACAGTTTATTTTTTGAAAAAGTTGAAAGATGGTATTTATATTGGCGCGAATATCTATTACAATGGACCCTATAAAAAAAGTAGTCGCAAGTGCAACTACTTTTTTTCAAAAACATTATTTTTCAAATAACATCTCTAGCGTAAACTTGCGCTTAATGGTACTTGAGAATAAACTGTGAAATTGTTACCATTTCCTTTGGAATAGTAAGGAAATGAGTTAAAAATGCACCAAAGAAGTACAACCCAGCAAAGATCCACATTACGCCCCCTACCCCTAATGGACCGATGGAAGCAGTTACTACTAATGGCCCAACAAAAGCTGATAATCCTGAACCTAGATTTAAGACAGATATTGCAGCCCCTTTATTTTCAGGAGATAAAGATGGGACTAATGCTGTAAGAGGTACATAACCAGCAAGTGTTGCTCCATAGCAACAGGCAACAAAATAATATAGCCCAATAATTATGTCCTACCATTTGTGGTACATAATTGAGTGCAAGAGTTACAATTCCGCAACCGACTCCTCGGAACCATTTTATCGTATTTACCCAACCAAACTTGTCTCCAACAATACCAAAAATAATATTAAACACCATATTTACAAAGAATAGAGTACCCAAAATTTGTAGCCGTTCAGTCATCGTAAAATTATATTTCATCATATAAGTGGGCAGGAAAACAACAAATCCAAACTGAGCGGCCGAGTTTATAATTATAACAATACCACCTATACCAACTTTAGGATTTTCAAATGCGATGGTAATGCCCTTTAGTAATCCACTTAATTTGTTAGTGCTTATGGTTAGGGCTTTAAATCTGTCTTTATTTACAACAATTGAGAATAATCCCCCGATGAAAACAAAGGTTAAGGCGCTTCATAAAGTAGCGATTTCTCTGATTTTAGGAACCATATAGCTAGATTGAACTCCCCCCACTTTCACTTCGTTTAGAAGAGGGGGATTCCTAAGTAAAGAGTTCTATCGAACTCTAGTTGATTAGGCTAACCCCGCAGTCCTTGCGGTTAGAAGCCTTATCGCTTCATTCTTTAGATTGATACTTGCGTTAATATCCCTATCATGGTGTGTACGACAAGAGGGGCAGTCCCATTTACGTAGGTTTAGATTTTTAACGTCTTTGTTTTGATATCCACAACAAGAACATAATTGGCTGGAAGCAAATGTTTTCGATATGACAATGACTTGTTTGCCGTACCATTTTGCTTTGTATTCTAACATGTATCGAAATTGCGACCAAGATACTTCACTAATTGCTTTTGCTAACTTATGATTCTTTAACATATTCGATACTTGCAAATCCTCTATACCGATAACATCGTGGTTTTTGATGATTTCAGTTGAGATTTTGTCTAAGTAATCTTTTCTAGCATTTGAAATGTATTCATGAATTCTAGCTACCTTTACTCGTTGCTTATTCCAGCGAGAAGATCCTTTCATTCTTCTAGAAAGAACACGCTGTGCTTTCGCCAACTTAGCTTCTAATGATCGGAAAAACTTCGGATTTTTATAGGGTCTTCCATCTGACAAAATGGCGAAATCTTTTAGTCCTACATCTATTCCAATGTAAGAATGTGTTTTCGGAAGTTCTTGTACTTCTGTTTCAACTAACAATGACACAAAATATCTAACAGAAGGGTTCCGTCTAACTGTAGCATTTACAATACGTCCCTTTAATTCACGACTTTTGGCAAATCGAACAAGCCCTAGTTTTGGCAATTTAATTTTGTTTTCTATAACAGCAATGTTTTCATTTGTTTGTTTTGTGGTATAAGATTGTACGTTGTTTTTCTTAGATTTAAAGCGAGGGGCGCTGTTTTGTTTTTTGAAAAAGCGTGTATAGGCATCCGCAAGGTTGCGAACAGACGACTGAATCGCAATACTATCCACTTCTTTTAGCCAAATAAACTCTTTCTTCATGGCAGGTAGTTTGGCAGAGCATGTACCATAGGTCAAGCCTTTTTCAGTCTCTTTGTATGCGTGATCCCATAAGGATAGGAAATGATTGAATACAAAACGAGAACAACCAATCGTTTTGTTGATTTGAATTGCTTGTGCTTTATTTGGATAGATACGAAACTTATAGGCTTTATTAATCATCATTTCATTCACCTCCATTTCGGTATATGACTATTATCTACCGAACGTACATTCGATAGATAATGGAGTAACACTTTATGTATGTCGAACAATTAAGATGGCTTCCTGCCATCCTTTGTTCAAAGCCAATTCATCTCCCACCTACTCACTGGGCTGTGACCCTTCACGTCCCTTGAGGAAGGAGTCTTCTTGGCTAAAATGATAAAAAAATGTTAGTTGTGAATAAAGAGGTACAGAATTGAAGTTCGAAAGTGTGGTTCTTCTATCTAATAAGATAAGATAGGATTTGATATTTTCTTAGTTTTGGTTCGTTAAGTTTATATACTTAAAGTAAAGGACTTAATTTCAATTAAGGGGGAGGATAATTTGGAGGTTTATAACGTAGCTGCTCCTGCACAAACAAAAAATGAAGATTTACCATTTGATATTTCTTGGATGACCGATTGGATTGTAGATTGGTTTGGTTCTTTGTTTAATGGCAGCAGTGATGTAATAAAAGATGGGGGAGATAAAATAGATGGTGCAGTCCATGCGAGTGTGCCTGCATTCTTTGATGTTATTTTCCTTATTCTTTCTGTAGTAATCTTAATATCATTATTAGGTTTTGGAGCTTCTTTATGGTTTAAACATATAAAGTGGAAAAAAAGATCTATATCTTTTGGAGTAGGGTCATTCATTCTCATACTATTAATAAGGATTCTACCGGTGTTAATGTTGACAACAAGTTCTTTTGATTTTCAAACTTTTATGAGTAATATGGTGGGTTTAATCACTTCAATAATTTTAGGGACAGCTGTATTAATGTTTTTAATATCTCTAGCACTAGGTATGCTTTATAAGAAATTTGAACATCCGAAATATGGGAAATGGAGTTCGAGTTTGAGATATAGTTCAATTTTTATATTTGTAATGACATTGATAGTACCGGCCTTGCTGCGCCATTTATAATCTATGTTTATCTAGGGGAAGAAGGGAATAGTGCAGGTAATTTCTATTATTTTTCTATGTAATTATACTAGCACTTGTTCTCCTCTAATTTTCTGAATTAAGTCTTGGACATTAAAAGGAATTCTGTTGTATGAAGTTTTGGCAAAGGGGGGAGAGGTACTAGTGACTACTTTTGTTGTCATGGTGAGTATATTCTTAATTCTGTTCGTAATTGGTCCCAAGGCGACTAAGAAAAAAGAAGAAAGAGATAGAATTGAAAAGGAACATAAAGAGAAAATTGAGGCTTTAGAGGAAGAAAAAATTGACTTAGATATTAATGGGACTAAAGTACGATTACACAAGAAGCCTAAGCTAAAGAACAGTATTTATAAAATAAAAAGTGACAGATAAATTCTTAATAGGATCATCAGTTTCAAACATAGTTATTAAGTTTTAGTACAATCAAAAAGGAAGATTTTTGTGGGGGTAAGTTAAATACTTATGGACAACTAGCCTTTTTAACTATAAGGGCAAAATGGGATAATGGACAACAAGTTATTTAGACTCTATGGAAGCAGCAATTGATGACCTTATAAGAGAAGGCATATCTGGTTTTATATTATTGGATAATCCTAATGAAGAAGGAGGTATTCAAGAAGTAGAATACATTAAAATCATTAAAGATGAATAAGGAAAGGCTATTGTTTCTGAAGTGATAAGTAATAAAAAGCTGAAAAACTATATTTTGATAAGGTTTTTGTGGCATGGAAAGAGAGTTTTGAGAAATTATTGTAGTTTTGATAAACCTTTGTCCAAAAACCTTTTTTATGTATAATAAAGTTATTTTAAATAACTGCAATAATCTCCTATCATATTTTCGTGACAGGAAATTATTGCTTTTTTATGTTGATTTATACTTTACTTATTGCTTCTGTTAGTAAGTAATTTTATCTTTATAAAATATATTTATCGTATTATACGAATATTAAACTTATTTAAATATTGGTATCTGTTCCCATTGAATATACCAGAAAATATTGGTAAAAAACAGTATTTTTATTAAATTCAATTGACTTTAATATTTAAAGGGTCATATGAACTTTAAGTTTGTGTTGATTAATCCTCTTCATTACAAGGGGACGTTTTTTGAAGGAATCGTTAAAAAGGAGTGGTGTTTATAAAGAAAATATTATTATTTGTATGCGCTTTAGTGTTATTTATCATGTTTGGATGTACTAAAAAAGTATCTAATAATTATGTTATCTCAGAGGGGAGTTGCCAGAAAAATTGGGCAGTTTGTACGTTATTTCCTGAACATGTAATCAAAATTGCAGGTTCTAAAACTGTGAAAGTAGCTGTTTTAGATAGTGGGATTAATCAGGACATAAAGGGACTTAAAGGCCAGGTAAAGAAAAGTTATAATGCGCTTAATAATACTTTTGAGACAGAGGCTATATTAGATCATGGAACTATGATTGCAAGTATCATTGCTTCTACAAAAAGTAGAAATAATGTGGTGGGAATTAATCCTGCTGTTGAATTGTATGATGTTCAAGTTTTAAATGAAAAGGGTAGTGGAAAAATAGCGGATATAATATCAGGGATAAACTGGAGTGTTGAACAAGGTGTTGATATTATCAATTTAAGTTTTGGCTTTTCTAAAGATGACCCTAAGTTAAGGGAAGCGATAAGAAATGCATCAAATAAAGGGATAATAATTATTGCTGCTACGGGAAATACCATTGGCTTGTCTACTGATTACCCTGCTAAATACCCTGAAGTATTATCTATTTCTGCTATTGATAAGGATATGAAATTATATGCTTATGCCGGCCAAGGCAAGGTTGATTTTGTGGCACCAGGCGTAGATGTACCAGTATTAAACATACATGGAGAGGTTGAAATGCAAAGCGGGACTTCTTATGCAATATACAACAGGGATTGTTTCTATATTGCTTCAAAATGGGAGTAAAGACATAGAAAAGGATCTACGCTTTGGAGCAATAAAATTAGGTGCGAAAGAAAAATTTGGGATGGGATTAGTACAAATAAAAGAATAAGGTGGAGAATTTAATGAAAAAATATTTTATCTTCAGTATAATTACAGCGCTTTTCATTACATATGTTCCTACAGGGTTTGTATATGCAACGCAAGAAAATGATTCTGCATTAAAAGAAATTGTAAATGTTACCGAAAACAATGAAACTAGTAAAATAGATACCGAAGTTAAAGTTGATGTAAAGGAAGATTTAGGGATAGAATCATCCGAACAAATTGAAATAACTGAAAATGTTGTTGATAATGTAGACACTTTTGAATCAATATTAGATACTGATCAAGTACAAATGGAAAGTACATTGGAATATAATATTGAAACAAGTGAAATGAGTGCTAAAGCAATACTAAATGATGAGAATGGAAATGAAATAGAGAAGAATTTTTCAATTCTTGTGACTGATGTAGAAGGTGAAGATTTAAAAGCCATTTTTGTGGATCAAGAAACTGGTGAGCAATATTCTATTGATACACAAGAAATAACTGCATCTGCTCTTCCTTTGGTTCCTGTTCTTGTTGCATTCATAGTTAAAAGCGGTCTAAAAGCAGCTATAAAAAAATATGGACCAACTGCTATTAGAACTCTAATGAAAAACTCTGAACCTCTTGCTAAAGCAGTTGCAAGCAGATTAGGATACGCAGAAACTAACTATTACTCTCATGGTGCAAGAGTATATTTTAACAAAAAAGGAAAACCTAAATATATAACTAGAGACAAAGATGGCCACAATGGTGGAGCTTTTAAAGGTGCTGATTCAGTAAAAGCTCTTGGAAATAAGAAAACTAGATCTGGAACTTATGATTTAGAATTAAGAAGAATCGGAGATTAATAACTAATTATGGATAAATTTAAAAAATTCAAAGTAGATTTTACAAATACTGAAGAAACTCCCTTTTTTCAAGTAACTTCGAATCATAGAATTAGATTCGATATGGATTTATTTGTGAATAATAACACTCGATTATTAAAAAATATCTTGGATAATTTATTCAATCAAAACGAAAAAATAAATTCTTCCTTTATCTGTGGATATATTATAAATGGTAAAAGAATTCATGAAAAAACAGGTTTAGGTAAATTTACTAAAATTAGAAATTGGAAAGAAACATTAATAAAGAACGATAATTTTACAAGTTCAACAATTTTTGCATCTATAAAAAATTTAAATTATCAGGATGTATATAAATACTGTCAAAATGTATCTCAAGGGCATCCATCAGCATATATCTCATTTTATAATGACAATTATTTATTGTATATAAATCAGGATGTACTTGATATAATTTCATTTAATGAGAAGTTAATAGAACAATTAAAAACTAAATATGCAGTGGAATATGATAAATATTACGAATAATTGATATATTTTAAAGGAATATATTAACAGATTATAGAGAATTCCAAAAAGACCAACCCCTTAATAAATAAGGGTTTGGTCTTTTTTGATTTTTCTTCCATAATAAAGTATTTAATTACATTGAGTCTTGTTATTTATCCGTACATATGCAATGTTCTCAACTAATTGAAAGTCATTTTAATGGTACTAATAAACAATGGTTATCTTCATTGAAAAGTAGAATGATGGAGATTAAAGATTATACAACGTCTTCAGCAGCATTGGGAGAATTACGCGCATATGGTTATTTATTAATGGCAGGCGTAGAGGTAAAACCTGTACCATGTCAAAAAGGAATTGGAACGCCAGAATTTGAGTGTTCTTTTAATGGAAACCCGTTTATTGTTGAAGTGCATTCAAAACAAATGAATAATGAGGAAACTAGAGCTTATCAGGAATTCAAGAAAGAGGAAACAACAGCTCCTGTTAGGATGCATACAATTACACCATTTGGAAAACCAGATGCAAATAAACCTGGGGATACTGTATGTTTAAATGCAATTAGTAAAATTTGTGCTACGAAACAATGTGGTCATCAACTATCAAAAGAAATTCCATCTATTATTTGGCTGGATTATCAAGTTTTGTTTTTGAGGTGTTTACTTTTCTTAAGTTGATGGATGTGGTGATACCCCAAATATGACAAGAGAGTAATTTGGCTCTCTTGTTTCATACACAATAATAAGTTTATGGAATCGGGCTTGTAAAAGGAAATCTTGATGCCGCAAAGAATGTTGGATTAAATTGATCGCCCACAATACTTCCATTTGTAGTAGCACGAAATATAACTTGCACACTGTCTCCTGCTTTTAATCCATATATAGTGGAAATATTCACAAGTAAGTCGGCAAAAAAATCCACATTATTAGTTGCAACTATAACTTCAACATTGTTAAGAAAAATATTGAATGAAAACCCATATCTAACTAATGTACTACTAGGGCTAAATCTTGCACCTGCTGCTAATGAATATACTCCGTCTTGATTTGGTTGGAATGTTGAAACACCGTCAAATTCATTTCCAAAATCAAATTGTTCATTATTAAATGTAAGAACTAATTCATCCCCTGCGGTATATGCTTGTGCCTCTAGTGGTCCTTGTTTAGAAGCTCTAAATGCAGATTCAATTACGTTTAATCCAGTTGGACCCGTTGGTCCTGTGGGGCCTGTTATTCCGGTTACTCCTGTAGGTCCCGTTGGTCCCGTGGGGCCTGTTATTCCGGCTACTCCTGTAGGTCCCGTTGGTCCTGTAGGCAAAGTAAATGGTGGAATAGGTGGAAGTGTCGGACCGAGTAAGCTTGGGTCTATTGCCGCACCTTGTAAATCTTTTTCTTCTGACATACGTCACCTCCAAAAAACACTTATCATACTAAATATATGCATTGTGGAATCAATTATGACAAAAGAACCTATCGGATCTCTTTTTTATTTTTTCTAAACAATACAGCAGATGGTTGCGAATAATTTCACTGTCGATATTCAATTGAAAAAAAGACATGCAATATTCATATCCACATTTTATTAATACTACTATAGTTACAAGTATGCTAAAATACACTGGATCTGTTGCATTTGTTAGTTTGATAGCGATGGGGTACCGCCAGCATTTTGGAAAAAAATCACGCTAAGAGCATACAAGATTTTATACAGTTTTTCGGCTAATCTAGTAACAAACGAGAACCCGAAAACCCGCGCCACAATAGAAATGTATAAAAAGATGTATAGAATGATAGAAAAAGAAAAAGGCGGATTCCTTGTGAGAGTAAGGGTCCGCCTTTTTCCTTGCTACCGATAATAAGACGTTATGTTGACTAAAATTGTATACCATATACATCTTAAAAACAGAAAAAGACTACCTTTTCCCAGTTAAAAGAAGTAGTCTTTTTCTATTACGTAATTGGGTTTCATGAATAATTCCTTATCGCACCTTGGATAGTTTGCTCAAAGGATATTTCCCACAATTATGGAAAATATCCTTTGTTTGTTAAGTTTATTGTTGGCTAGATTGTTGGTTCTTTTTAGCTTCTGCTTGAGCGTTTTGTTGTTTTACTGCTTGTACATCTGTTTCACTAGCAAATTCCGTTCCAAATTTGTTAGATGCAGATGCACCATTTGTTCTTACAGAAGTTTTGTTTGGTTGTTTGTTATTATTCATTACAATCACCTCCATAAAAATTAATGTTCCCAATAGGATCGTAACTATCCCAAAAAGCTTTTAACAAATATAAGATCGCTAATAATAGATCGTTATGTTAACTAGACGTGTATAAGATATACAATCAAACAAAGTTATTTTCCATTTTCATTCTTATTTTGAAATAGATGCACAATCAAAAGTCTACCAACAAATAAGATTGGAAATCCTACAACTATATATAATCCGTTTTTGGGTATTCCTAATATAATTGCAAGATAACTCAAAAAAAGCCCATAATGCTAAAATTATGATTTCTAACATCTTCTTTTTTTAAAAGTTAAGCACCCCAAATCCCCTTAAAAAAGTTGTATTCGGAATATTGTAACAAAATCAAAAAAAGACCCTACAAGAGGGTCTTTCATCAGCTAATATTAAGCTTTTTGAACATTAGTAGCTTGTAGGCCACGTTGTCCTTGTTCTACTTCAAACGTTACACTTTGTCCTTCGTCTAAAGATTTGTAACCGTCGATTTGGATAGCTGAGAAATGTACGAATACGTCTTCTCCACCTTCACGCTCGATGAATCCAAAACCTTTGTCTGCATTAAACCATTTTACTTTACCTTGTTCCATAATTGTTGCCTCCTAGTGTGGATACCCACACATATGTTACTACCCTTGCTCAAATACCTTAGACGAAAAACAAAATTTATTCTTAATCTCAAACCGAACAAAAATAGGTCTTTCTTAAATTAACATACTTTCTAAAAAATAGCAAATTTCAAAAATAAGTCCTTATGGTAATTAACCACTAATAGTGGTTGCTGGAGAAAAAGTCACTATGATAGTCATCGCAGCAAGAAGTTGCTAAAGGATCTCGACAATATCATTGATTTGATTTTTTTCAGACATTCAATAATTGATAAAATTAGCTATTTTCGAGTTAAATTTTACTTCTGATAACGATAATTATGTAAATGAGCTGTCCAAATGGATGGCTTATTTTATTTTTTGCTTAGCGTGGTTTTTTTCCAAAATGCTGGCGGTACCCCGAGTAGTGACATTCAATTCATTCTAAAATTTCTCAATATTTTTATCTTATTATTAAATTATAATATAAGTAATTCTTTTTATTATTATATGTTTGTTCTTTCCTGTTGCAGAATCCTTAAGCTATTAAGGATTCCTTTTTTGTATCTAAAATCCAAAAATAAAAAGATAAGATCCGGGAACAGGATCTTATCTTTAGCACAAGGAGTAAACAAAAGGATAACCATCATATTGTTATTATAATTTATTTTTTGTCAATTTTGAATATTAGAACCATAATTAACGAGTATATCTATATTGAGAAATTTATTACAAAATTAGTTATAAAAGATTCAAAACTCCAAAGTAAACTTTTACCCAAAGGTTTACTTTCATTTAAGTGTCGAAAACAATATAGATAATTGTCCAGAGATAAAAAAGAAGTTTAATTTACAATAGATTTGTTTAAAACATAATAAAATTGTTTAAAAAATGCTGGTCATGTTATTCAATAATTGGGCCATTTAATAGAATAACTCCTTGTAAAATTTATTTGAATTTAATTACTCTAAAGGGAGTTGACCCACCATCATATTTTCTAGCTACCATCTATCTTGGTGGTTCTACACCCTACCATAAGAACGTAAAAATACATATTGCGTGGACCTTTTGGGATTAGTGCAGGTATGTAAAAATTTTAGCAAGGGTATGAATGTAGTGTTTAACGATTTTAATCTTATAGACGGCCGTCCTGTATAGTATCCCTTATGTATTGGAAGTTAATTAATTGCCTGGGAAGACGAAAAAAGTCTGTTCTTAAAAAGTGCACAATTAGCGGATAATCCGTTTAATGAGCTACTTGAAACGATCATTGAAAATTCACCTAAAGTGAGGGGAAATGATGTATAGACCAATATGGGCTGAAATTAGCCTTAGCAATATTTCACATAATATTAGTGAATTTCGAAGAATAATACCTAACTCAACAAGAATAATGGCCACCGTAAAAGCGAATGGTTATGGCCACGGTGCTGTCGAGGTTTCCAAAAAAGCTATTAATAGTGGAGTGGATTATTTAGCAGTGGCCAGTTTAGAAGAAGCTATTAAACTACGAAAATCAGATATTCAGGCACCTATACTTATACTTGGATACACACCTCCATCAGCAGCAAATCATGTTGTTTATTGGAATTTAACACAATCAATTTTTGATATGGAACATGCAGAAGCTTTATCAAAGTCTGGGCAGATCTTAGGAAAAAAGGCAAAGGTTCACATCAAAGTCGATACAGGAATGGGACGATTGGGACTTCAAGTAAAAGAAGCAAGTGATTTTATCCATATCGTGTCACAAATGGATGGGCTCTATCTAGAAGGAGTGTACTCACATTTTGCTACCGCAGATGAAGCTGACAAACGGTATGCAGAAAAACAAAAGAACCGATGGAAAAGGTTATTGGAAGAATTGGAGAAACGAAAAGTTTCTATTCCCCTATTTCATATTGCGAATAGTGCTGCAACAATAGAAATGCCAGATATGACCTACGATATGGTTCGTATTGGAATTTCAATGTATGGTCTTTATCCATCTAAAGAGGTGAATAAAACAAAAGTTAATCTTAAACAAGCAATACAGTTAAAAACCAAAGTCATCTATATTCAGACACTTGAGAAAGGGTATGGCGTATCATATGGAGCAACTAACATTGAAAGAGATAAAGCAATTATTGCAACTATTCCAATTGGGTATGCAGATGGATATTCGAGGCGATTATCTGGAACGGCTTATGTTCTTATACACGGACAAATAGCTCCTGTTTTTGGTAGAATATGTATGGATTTTTGTATGATTGATGTTACTGATATTAAGAATGTAAATATTGGTGATGAGGTGGTAGTATATGGAGGTCAAGGGGATTATTTCATATCATTAGATGAAGTGGCAAATATGTTAGGAACGATATCGTATGAAGTTGCTTGTAACTTGGGTCAGAGAGTTCCTAGAATTTACAAATAACCAGCTAAAGACAGCATTCATCATAATTATCTCGATTGTTATGTATTAGGTCACTATGTTGAAAAAATATGAAATGGATGTAGCGTCATAATCCTTTTCCCAGAATAAATACATAGCTTTATTCAAAACATGTTCTTTGTTAAAATTTATACTTCTACCCAATTTACAACACCCCATTCCTATAATTTATTTTGAAATCAATTCTTCCATAAAAGGGAGCTATTGTTGAATAAACCTAAGATTTTCAAACAACTGTATTGTTATATTTTTGAGTACAGTGAAATATCTTATTTCGAAAATTAAACAACTATAATTTAACCCCGTCCTAAATTTAGAACGGGGTTATGCTTGTTTTAGGTTTTGAAATTTAATAGCTTTATTTAGTTAAAAGCCTCGAAAATAAACCTTTTATAAAGGTTTCCTTTAAATATGATTATTGTATTTCGAGGGGTTCATTATAAATCTTAGCTATATATTTTACAAAATCAATGACGGGATAGTGTATGAGTGAACGGTGCTGCGTAAAATGAATCCCTGATTTTTCTATTTTCGAAATGAGTTGTTCAACTTTCAACTCTTTTTGTTGTATTCTATTATAATTTTGATATACAATGTTTTTCCATTGATGGGAAGAGCAGTGAAAATAACTCTCTCCTTTTACCATGTGACTAAATATAATTTCTATTTTTTCTCTACGTTGTTTTTCCTTCATATGCGCTTCCGTTGACTGCATGTTTATCGCCTCTTCCTTTTGTGTTGTATACCGTTTCACAAAATTTGGTCTAACTCATCCATAGCCAATGTACATTGATCTTGTTGGGATTTGTCGTTTAAGGCCATCTAATCAACTATATTTGTTTTTCAAGCGCTTAATCTTTACGTCTAAATAAGCTGATAGTGTGTATAAAACACTATCAAACTTTATTATAAAACGATTCTTTATAGGCATGCACCTTTTTACACTCACCAAGATTTACAACATGACGATAATCTTCATCCATGAATGTTATTCTGTATTTACTGAGGTTAGTTTTTTTATTTAGGCTAACTAACATATTGTATGCCTCAGTATCTATTTTATAAAAAAGAAAATATATGTAACGGGTCCCCCTTTTGATATAAAAAAATCTTATAAAAATATTGCGCTCTTAAAGAATTTTATTACAAATTTATTATGTTTGACTTTAAAAAAGGAACGTAATATTTATTTGTAGAAAATTTTAAGAGTAAAAATAGAATGACTATTTATATGATAAGAAAAGGGGGCACTTATAGATGCTAACAAATGATTTAGATTTCCGATTAGAACCAAGTTTAAAAGAACTGTATGAACAACATAAAATAAGAGCTCAGAAGATAGACTGGGGTTATCATGAGTTTTTACCATGGGATAAGGGAATGGACTTTAAAAGAGTTCCTTGGGATGAAAGTCAAGTTACTCTTCCTTCTGGTGTAATTACAGCCATTGAAACAGCTTTATTAACAGAAGTGAATTTACCATGGTTTACAACGTATTTATCTGCAACTTTTAAAGGATCCCTTTCTGTTATTACGGACTTTATTCACACATGGACTTCAGAAGAGGATCAACATTCGAATTTATTGGAGACATATTTACTACTCACTCGAAGTGTGAACCCTAAACGAATACATGAATTAAGAAAGTCAGTCGTTGAGGGTGGATTTGAGCCAGATTTTCATACACCAATCGAAGCCATGACGTATACGACCCTACAAGAACTTGCAACGATGGTGTTTTACAATAATGTTGCTAAGGTTGCAAGTAAGCATGATCCAGATCTTGCTACATTATTACGCCGTCTTGCAAAAGATGAGACTCTTCATTATGCGTTTTATCGAGATGTCATTCGAACACATTTGGAATTGGAACCTAATTATTGCTATCATATTGCCAATGTGATTAAGAATTTTAAAATGCCAGGTGCCGTTATGCCTGATTTTGAAAATAGAATGGCTGTGATTGCAAAAGAAGCGAATTATGGACCACTACAATATTTTGATCAAGTACTTGATGTAGTGGTTGATTATTGGGGGTTAAAAGACTTACGACCAATTGCACCTTTAGCTGAAAAAGCAAGAATTGAGATTTTGGAATACCACACAAGATTGAAAAAAATACGGGATCGATTTGGTCGTTTTCAAGGGTAAGCTGACACACTCCTTATTGTTTTGGGGGTGTTTTTTACTTAATTTAATTTTTATTAAAAAAGTGGTTGACGATAAAAATGATTTTATGATATTATTAAATTTTTGATAAAAAATAACATGTGTGTTAAGCTTGAGAAGGTTAGCACATATGGAGGTGGATTATATGTTTCAAATTGGCGATAACATTGTTTATCCAATGCACGGAGCAGGTATAATTGAAGCCATAGAAGAAAAAGAATTCTCAGGGAAAAAACAACAGTATTATGTTATAAAAATGTCAATCAGTAATATGCAAGTCATGATTCCTATGGGTAAAATACTAAGTTCGAGTATACGCCCAGTTACTGATATACTTGCATTAAAACAGATTATACACATTTTTCAGCATGGGGAATCAGATAAATCATTGCCGTGGAAACAAAGGTATAAAGTGAACACGGACAAAATAAAAACGGGTGAAATACAAGAAGGTGCTGAGGTTGTACGTGATTTAATGCGTATGAAGAAAGAGAAGGCACTGAATACAAGCGAAAAAAAAATGTTGGATAACGCACATGAATTTTTGATTAGTGAACTAGGATTAATTAAAGGGATCACTGAAAATCAAATAAAAAGTTTCTGTTAAGATTCATTATAGATAATGTATTAAATCCCCCGAAAATATCCTGAATTTTTCGGGAATATGATGAGTATTAAAAGTAAATCATTTCAAAGACATTCAACTTCTTCAACTCACTTTTAGAGTAGGAACCTCTTTTGTTATTACTTCAATCTTATCCATTTTTATTTTTAAATTTCTTTTACGAACGTTCAAAGTTTAATCAAATAACTCGATTAAATAGTCACTTGATTTTTGCAATCCTGATTCACACTGGCACGGACAAGGATCCGTAAGGATGGAAGAGAGGTAGGGCTTTCATTGTTTTAGGTAATATATTATCTAAGTCATTATTTCTAGAAGAAAAAACAATCAATCTCACCGCTATCTCTTTAAGAGTTCCTTACATCTACTGAGACAGTGAATAGTAATTGTTTATCTTCTTTACGTAAAATTGATAAACGAACTGGTAACACCATATGGTCAACTACAAAAAAATGGTTTCCAGACCAGGAAACCATTTTTAATCTTATTTACATTACAATAGTAAATGAAGCAGTAAGAAGGAGTGCACAAATGAAAAAAATGTTAACAAAAGAATTAAGTAATGAATTACAGAAGCGAGAAGGCGTCATTTCTATTACAGTTGAGTCTTATGAAAAAATTGAAGTTGGTGGAATTCGTGTAGATGGACCAGCTGTTATTCTAATTAATCAAGAATAGCTAAAAATAGTTGAATGAAAGAAGAAAAGGATCAACCTTTACGAGAAGGGAAGATCCTTTTTGTTTGCTACAGCTAATCTGGGATATACGTAACTTTTTTCTGATGTGTTGGGGTTAAAAGGAAGGAGAGGGTCGGGATTATCCTGGTGGAAAGCTTAATATTGGTAGGATTTCTTTTTACGTTATATAAATTAGTTGATAAAAAAACAAACTAATTTACATAACGATATATTGTTTCCTTTTTAAGGGCGAGATTTATTTGATAGTGAAATGGATAATTTAAAGGAGGAATTTAGATGGATGCAAGGAAAGAACGCATAAAATACGAAAAGATGTCAAAGAATTATGACCGTATGTATTCAGTTTCGTTTATCCTATTAATTGTGCTTGTTTGTAGCAGTGTGATTATTATAGGAGCTACAGGGGGGAAATATGGAGTGTATTTATTGTTAGCAATTTTACTTAACGCACGTATTACGAAAGAATCTCAAAAAAAGTATGAGTACTATTCTAATAAAGGGCGCATTTAAAATGATACATATCTTGAAAGGAACAACCTAGATGTACATTCAAAATATCCCTAAATCATTACCTATTAACTAGTAAAAGTAATCTAATATAAATAATTTTTTAGCAATTTAGGAATAGAAACCGTACCGTATTAAAATGTTATTTCCGTTCCTATAATGAATTATCCTTCTAGCATATTTATAAGATTTATATCATATATTAGGAGAAAGAATGTAAGTTAGAAAGGAGTCTTATAGAATGAGTTATTCGGAAGGAAATGACTTGAGTGAACAACATATGGTAAGTGTACCCAATCCCTACGTATATCAGACATTACAATCAGTAATTGGTAAACATGTGGTTATTGAAACTGTAAGAGGTAATGTAAGAGGAAAGTTAAAAGATGTGAAACCAGATCATTTGCTCATTGAAGATACGGTGCCATATATCGTACGCATTCAACAAATTGTATGGATTATGCCAAAATAATAATCAAATTACATCTAATTTAATTTATAACAGATTGGCGTCATAAACGACCCAATAAAAACACAGGGTTTTATCTCTGTGTTTCTTCAAGTTTTCGTTTTTGAATATATGCTTGAGCATGAATAATTTCTTTTTGAAGTTCTTTTAATTCTTCCGTAGATCCTGTTTCAATCCTCATGTAAGTAGTAACTAGACTAATCATCATATCCATCTTCTCTACTATATTTTGAATGACCTGTTCAGATTGCTCTTTTTTAGGGTGTTGTATTGCTATTAATACATTTTCTATATAATTGTTCTTTCTTTGCTGGATATCATTAATAAACTGTTTTGTGTTTGAGTTCATTTGTTTTTCCTCCGTTTTGCATATACTTCTATTCTATCATATTTGAATAGAAAATATTGGATCCCCCTAAATTCACATCTGTCTCGTACATCTCCTCAAATATACAAACTAATTCCTTAACGTACAGAGAACTAATTGAAATGTGTCATTTTTATGTCTAAACGTACAATTTTCTTTTTTTGATATGGTGACCACAAATAAGGGGTTCAGCCGAGATGCGTGTAAAATTGGGTCATAGCATGGAATTTATTTCCGCACTATGACCTTCTTTTTTTTTAATACGCATATGTGCATTGGCTTTTTGTATCATTTGCATAAAGTTTGGTAATTTAAAAAAAGATTGATAATTTGTATGAAAGTTGGATAAAAACTGTTTCTTATTTTTGAAGAGATCTCTAAGGATTTAAGTTACTTTTCAAAGCTACAAACAGCTACTATTGGACCCGCTTTTTTCCTCGCTACCGATAATCAGTTGTTATGTAAACCTAGAGTGCATGGAAATGTATAATCAAAGGCCATCATCCAGAAGGATTTAGAATTACAATCTAATTCAAAACAAAAAGAACTTGTAGTATTTCTACAAGTTCTTTTTTACTAACAAGTATGTATAAATACTTGTTGCTATGATCTTTATTTTTTATTATTGATTTACTTTCAAGTAGTTTGTAAGTACTCTATGATAGTCTTCTTTTCCCCAAGCGCCATTTAAACGTACATCATATAAACCTTTTAGTCCTTTTGTTGGGAAACTAACAGTAAAATTCCCATTTTTCATATTTTCATAATCTACATCTTTACGGCCTACAACTTTACCATCCTTAGCTATTAATTCGATAGAAACAGCTCCTCCAGAAGTCCATCCAGATACAACGATAGGAGTATTATTAGAATACACATCTGCATTAGTGCTTAACTTCAACTTAGCATCACCTTTTGATCCCATTGCAAAGGCATCTGAAGTACTGAAAAGCAATCCGCTAGTTAAGATAAGTGCTGTTAAAAGTAGTTGTCCAAATTTTTTCATTTTATCCACCCTTTCTTTACCTGATTTACATAATAATGTTATCCAATATATTCAATAATATACCATAATACCCAACAAATTACCAAGACCTTTTTATTATATTTTCTAAATATAATTATAAATTAAAAAATTGTATTTGTAATTAAGTATCTTTATTGGATAATTATGTTCGCGAATGATATGAATAATTTTTTTATCTATTTTCCAAAGTAAACTTTTGCCCATTAGTTTACATTAAGTTCTTCACAAACATTGAATTCAAGCTGAATCCTCTAATATCCTCAAAATACGTAACGAAAGTATACATTCAAAACACTATACATAAATAGGTGTAGAACCCAATGAACAAAAAACAAATCTAATTGATACTCACCCCATCCTAACATCCTAAGTGGAAAATTGGAGAAATAAATGAAGTCAAGTTTCTCGAAATGGTAGAACTGAAGAGGAATACACTTTATAAGGTAATAAAAGAATATGAAAGTACATTAAAAAGAATCAGTCGTAATCTGATTCTTTTTTTAGTGGAATTCTATATTAGCTCCGTATTAGCTGTTCACTTCACATATCTCTCAAATATAAAAATAATACTGATTCCTAAACGTATAATTTTCTATTCTGGAAATGGTAATTTCTAATAGTATCTATATGAGGTACGTAAAGTCCAAGAGAACACTCTAGGAATTAAACCGACAAATATATTTCTCAATTCTAGATTAGGAGTTAGTAAATTATACTTAATGGGTATTAAAATAACGAAATTAAGAGGTGATGAGTTACTTATTGCTCTTGCATTGTATTTTACTATATAAAGTTTGAAGTTCGAAATATTAATTGTATTGCTACGTATAGCAGGCGTATTACCAATAATGCGAATTAATTTTATATAATTGAGAGGGTGTATTGTAATGGTAAAACGAGATATTTCTCCAAGAGATCTTGGAGGTAAAGAAGATTCCCCATTTTTACTTTCTAAAGAGGAATGGATTACGATTCAAAAATATACAGGAGATGGAGCATATGTACCTGTGAATGAAGCCGAAATGCGTAAAGCTTTAGCACTTTCAGCCTCAGACGAGATGCCAGATTTTAATGAATTATATTCTGTTTATACAAATGTTAAAAATCACTGTCAAAACTGGACAGATAACACATATAGAGAAGTTCTTGGAGTTGCTAATGAAATTGTAAATTATGCAAGAAGAGCAAAAGTTTACTACAAACCATTAATCGATTATTTACCAGCTATTATAGATGGCGATACTGAGGCTTTAGAAATGTTTAAGAGAATTTGTGAGAGGCTAGCAAGGGAAGCAGCCGAATTTCGTGATCATGCCGGTGCATTGGCAACGATGATTGGAGCATTTGCAACTGATACGGCAAACGATTATCAGAGTTTAATAGTAGTTAAGGATAAATATGATAAAAAATATGGTGAACATAGTGAAGAAGTAAAACAACTTAGAGCTTCGGTAGAGCGATTACGGGAAGACTTAGAGGAGTATATGGATGAGTATGAGGACTATCAATCTCAATCATGGTTATCTCTGTTACTTGGTCCGATTTTTGGATTTGTATTAAAAGGGATTCTCGATAGTACAAAAGGTAAAGCATTAAAAGCTCGAATTGATGCTACAAAACAACAAATTGAAGAATCTGATAAAATAATTCAAAGAAATGTTTATCTGATGTCTTTACTTGATAAAACTGATACAGGTACGGATAAAATCCAAGAACAAATGGCTGCTGCGTTACCTATCATACAGAAAATTCATGGCATTTGGAATTCTCTTCATAGTGATCTTGATGAACTATCTAAAATTGTTATGGAAGATATTCATGATGATCCAGAATTTGCTGATCTTGGGGTTGAATTGGCTATTATGCAGTGGGAAGCTGTTGGAAAACAAGCGGATGACTTCCGAGTTAATGCAGATGTTGGGTTTGTTGTTGAACAATACACAGCTTAAGTATGAAATATTCATGTCACTTATAATATAAACCGCCCTAATATAAAAATAACTGAATTAAAAACAGCTTGGGCTATAAATCTAGAGACAAAAGAAGAATAAGAAGGATAAATCCGCATTTATTCTATACATTCTTTCTTTTGTCTCTCATTTTTTAAATGGAGGAATTCATAATGGTTAGTAGTATTGATTATAAAGCTTTGTATGAGGAATTATTAACAAATCAACCAATTCCAGGAACGTCTTACTTAAATGCAACAAGAACAAAATACGAAATTCGAGATTTATTTGTGGACTTAGGTGAAGTATATAAGTCTATTGAGAACGGTGAATTAGCACCAAGAATGATTTCAATCTTTGCGGATGTTGTTCGAATTCCTGACAAATTTAGTTGTACTTTACAAGATATACAACTAGTTATTAGAGCAAGAAGAGTGGAAATACAATCAGAAGGGACCGCAGAGATTGTACTAGACTATAAGAATGGAGGCAAGTTAGCTCAGTTGACGATATATGGTATTGAACTTTCTGGAGTGTTACATGCAACTCCAATTTATAATCAAAGTTCTCCACCTCCTTATTCTATAGAGCTCAAAAATAAAGGCGTAAGATTGTCTGATAAGGATGGAATATTTACTGCAGAAGAAATTACACACGTAGTCCCAACACCACAACTTCCAAAGCTTTTTACTTCAGTTTTCCAAGTAGCATGTCTATTTTTTGAATCAAGGCCTGATATTGCAGCCAATCAGTTAAATTGGTTAAAGATATTTACTACCCAATATGACGGACTAACTTCATTGTGTGTACAAAGCACTTCATTGTTGGCTATTTTAACTGCTAATCGTGGTGATAATACGTTTGTGCCCCTTTTAGATAAAGAACTCTACAGAGATGAAATTAATGCTTTCTTGGGAGCTGCACAGCAATTTGAGGCACAATATCATCGTTACTTAGATAAAAATTTGTCAATTGAAGATCGCAAAAATGCAGCCTTGCTCATGCTAAAACATGAACAAGATACCCTATTATTTAAAGAAACATTAATTAATCAAGCAAAAAACAATTTAAAAAATTCTCGAGATGCCATTGAGACATCTTTACGCCAATTTGAAAAACAGCAACATGTCTTAACATTAGCTAAAATTGAGTTCGAGTATGGACTTAAGAAATATGAATATGAACAACAGATGAGATTAGCTTTTAAAATGGTAAGTACTGTACTAAATTTCGCACAATCTATGGGTTCCATAATTGCTTCAGGAGGAGCTTCTGCCCCTGGAGAAATAATAGGGATAATTAATGCTTTAAAGGAAATTATAGAAGCTGGTGGTGAGCTATCAGCATTAGCTCAAGCATTAAAAGAAAATATGGAGAAACTAAATGACCTCGTTGAATTAATTAACAAGGTATATGCATTAGCAGAAGATATATCAGAGGCATCAGGAGATATGCAATTCCCAGATGATTTATTTGAAAAAATTAAAGATACGGAATGGGATATTCCTCAAGAAGATTTAACTGGTAAAACAACTTGGGACATATTTAAGTTAAAGACAGCTGCAGCTTTAGACGATGCAATTAAGAAAGAAATTGAAGGTGCTAGGGCATATCTACTAGAGTTAGACATTTTAGCTGTTTATGGACAAACACTTGCTTCAATTCAAGTAGCTGTCATTCGTTGTGGTCAAGAACTATTCCGTCTGTTAATTGAAAAACATATCCATCAAGCTGACCTTGCAAGATTAGAAGAGTATATTAGAAATCTAGAGGGACAAGAATCTGAAAATGAAGAAATGGAACAAAAGTTGTATCAACGCTATATAGACATGAAGCAAATTCTATTTGTGGCATTAGCAAATTACAAACATGCTTATAAATATTGGGCTCTGCGAGATTCAGATGTAAACCCAAATATCTTAAAAGATGTAGCCGAGCTAAAAGTGGATGTAGCCACAATACAAACGGATTGTATGCAGGCTTTAAAACAATTTAATCCACCTCCTCAACTCTTTCAAAATAGAATAGTAGAAATTACAGATTCAAAAATTCTAGAGTTATTGAAGGAACAAAGAGAAGCTTCTTGGGAAATCAACTTAAACGATTCTCTTTTTGAAAATGAGTTTCGTGTTCGCCTTAAATTAATGCGAATTTGGTTAGATGGAATGGACGCTACTTCTAAAGTACAAATACGGATTACGAATTCAGGACACTATTATGATAATTATATGGAGAAAAAGTTTCAATTTAATTCGGAATCCTTTAATCGAGGATTTAGTTATCAAGGAGCTACCATTATTACTGATGGAATCATTGCGGACGAATTTGCTTACGATTACTTTATTCCAAACCCTTACACAACTTGGACAATTAAAGTACAGGATGGACCAGACCTTTCTAACGTGACAAAAATCAGAATGGAATTAGCAGGTTCTCTAGTTACTAATTATAAGAAAAAATCCCTAATTTAATTAAACATGTACAGATAAATTTTTAAAATATAATGATTCATTAATCAAAAAATGAATAGTGAGGGGTTTATATGAATTATGCTGCAGCCTTTTCAACACATGAATTGGGAGGGAAAAGTTCTCCATTTCTCCTCTCAGTAGAAGAATGGAGAGATTTTTCTAATTATATGAAAAAATGCATCTCACTACCAACTACTCAAAGCATTCTACAGGAGAGAATATCTAATATAAATAACGGACAATTAACGCAAAGTTGGTTTAACCTCATAGAAAGAAGTACTGCATATTCTACACTAGTATTAACAGGTACAGAAATGACTACTAGGGTAAAAGAAGCCTCTGGATTTTGGGGCACTGGAGGACGTGCAGCAATCATTGCTCTCGCTCAAAATATTGTAGCTTATGCAGATCTGATTTGTATTAAACACCGTGATGATCTTAATCAAGTTCTATTGGAAGCGCATAATGGAAATATGTCTCCAAGTACTAAAACTAAGTTTATAAATGTATGTAAAGATTTATCTGAACACGCCCTAAGATATCATTTACAGTCTCAAACGATGCTGGCATATCTATCTGATTTTTATACAGTAATTGGAGAGTGTAAAGATACGCATCAAAGTTGCCTAAATCTGATTTCACGCATAGCAATAAGAGATCATCTTGAATATGCCGTTGTACATAATACGGGAACTTTTTTATTAGGTGCAATTAGCAGCGTAATTCCTTCTGAAACAAAGATTTTACCTGTAATTCGAAAAATCCATCTAATATGGAGTGCTATCTCTTATGATTTAAAAGAATTAGGGGAGAACATGAGTGAGGATTTAGTTAGTCTTCCTGATATTATTGCTGCTCTAGAACTTGAATTAGCATTTGAAAATTGGAGTGCAATTCGTGAGGAAGCTGAAGATTTTCAAAAAAATGCAGAGAACTTTTCTTGAAGAAAAGCATTTATAAGTAGATATTTTAATAGAAGTTATGTTATAAAAAAGCTCAGAAACCTCTGTTTTTGAGCTTTTTTATATTTACTTGGCTTAGGTGAACGATTATCATATCGAACCGTATCATGTGTAGATTGAACTTGTTCTTTTAACCACTCAAAAAAGAGTTCCTTATCTTTCGCAGTAAGTTCTCGATTACGTATTTCTTTTCGATGAGCTGTTTAGCTCCGCTCCTTGCCACCCCAACCGTATGTATCAAAAAAATCAGTACCAGCAATATCAATTTGATTAGCTACATATTGTACAACAACTGTGGGTACATCATGTTTGTCATTAGGAAATCGAGCTTCTTGTTGAAAGTATTTAAGTAGAATTGCAAAACCCAGACGGTTAGCATTAGTTCGTTTATTCATGATTAAGTTAATTTCATTTGGGAATAAGGAAAATTGTTCTTCTAGTTCAATTTGGCTCCAGTTTCTTTTCAATGCTTGAACCCCTTTTCTCTATATTGTTTTTAAAGAGTATAAACTCCAATAAAGGAAATGGACAATTAACGCTTAAAAACACAGAAAATCCATTATTAGGAAATGTTACTGCGGACTAGAGTAGCAACCCTGTCACTAGGCCCATATGGAGTGATTCAATTACTTGTGAAAAATACGTAAGTCCTTTGGTTTCCCCAAGAACGTTTCCTTTACTAACAGAAGATAGAACATTACCTTGTGATCAAATGTTGTCCATTGATTCAATTAGAAAAGATTTTCCTTATTTTCAAATACATAATACCAATGATGATTTATGGAAAAAAGGAATCAATTGTATGCCTCATAAGGAATTCAACTCAATTGCAAATAACTTTCTCCTATGGTGTAAAGCCATGAGAAGGAAAAAGATTTTTATCGTTTCTCATGATGGAACAATTACAGCATATCGTGAAATCTTAACGAAGCAAAAACTTACAAGAGAAGATTTCCTTGGTGAAACAGGTTGGATTAGAATAAATGTCATTGATTAATTAACTACGGATAACATTGATTGTGTGAATGAAAAGTCCCTTCAGATCTTCTGAAGGGACTTTTCTAGGTTGCTAGATACATTGACTACTGATAAGTGAAGTTATGTAAACATGACATGTATATAATATACAAGGGGAATTTGCAGATAAATATAAGTAAGGGTATACAAAATATGTCTTACCATCCTACCGTGGTATGAATTTCTCTTTAGAAAGATACTACTATTGTTGGATGTTATGATGACTTTACTTGAATAAACTATAGATATCAAACTAACATAGGAGGAGAAAAGAATATGTCTAACAAGTCTAAAGTTCACGGTTTAAAAGAGAATCAGCAGGAAGAAATTGACGCCATTCAACAAACGATCACTGAGATTGAGGTTGCATTTAATCAACATGATGCGGATGAATTAGATCGTCACTTCACTTCAGACGCTACATGGGTAAATGTACTTGGTGAACTGCTATCAGGTTGGAAGCAAATCAATGAAGTGCACAAGATTATCTTGGCAGGACCACTTCGCAACTCATATGCTTCCTATACAGTTGAAAGCATTAACTTTGTGCGTTCGGATGTAGCAATTACACATATTAGGCAATACCCGACAACCTCTGAAGGGACAATAATAGAAAACGGGCAAGGCAGTCTTGCTATTTATGTGATGGTCAAAGAACTCGGAACTTGGCAGGTCGCTGCTGGACAGAATACATTTGTCCATAATTAAATACAAAATATATCTAGAGCGTTATCTTTTTCTTCTTTGTTGATTCCAATGTAATTTTTTGTTCATGGATTTTTGACCTCTTTATTTATAGTGTTTTAAATGTATAATTTTCTTGTTGATTTTGAGGATATCAAGGATTTCGGGGAGAAGTAAATATTTAAAAGGAACTGAAAGTAAACTAATATTCAAAAGTTTACTTTCATGTTTTAAGTCTAAGGAAAGGGAAATTAGAAGGGCTAGCTCCTCGGCTTGCTTCACCCAGCCATCACCTCGCATCTAAAAACAAGGAATTATAAAATATTAATTGAATATATTTTTTGATACCGACTAAAATTTAGGAATGGAAAGAGGGCAATCTGATGCATTACATAACTGCATGCTTGAAAATTATTAGTGATAAAGACCTTAATGAAATAATAGAGGAGTTCAAAAAACTTGAAAAAGAAACTATTAAAGAAGAAGGATGTATTCAATTTCATGTGTACCCTCTTGAACCCTCAGAACGAAAATTAATGCTGTGGGAGATTTGGGAAAATGAAGAAGCTCTTAATGTTCATTTCACCAAACCACACACTCAAAATACTCTAAAACAAGAATTAGCAGAAATAGAATGGGTAATTAGAAGTAATGTGAATTAACAAGATTGGTTGTTCTTGTAGTTTTGATAAAATATAAAAATGATGATTTTTTTTATGTTTAGGTGCTTTGGTATATGTAGAAAAATATAAAGTGGTTAGAAGGGTGTTTGCTATTTTCATACATTTGTAAAACTCGTTTTCACTAAATGAACATTAAACATGTTTTAAAAGTTGTACCTTTCGAAACGCTTCACAGACGTATAAAGGATTCTTTCATCTTTAGAAGTGTGAAAATAAAAACTATTCGAAAAAGTTATACTTTATCAATGCAAGTTTTTTTCCTCTTATATTAAAATGAAAATACCCTTTCAAAGTATCGTAACTCCTTTCGTAAATCATGGAAGGAGTTTTTTTATTCATAAAGGTATAATATAAAGAAAATATTTAAAATAAACCCACATATTTTCACATGACATGAAAATACTAATACTTGTTTTAGTACTTTAATTCCAAAGTATTAAAACAGGATTACTAACTGCGATACTAGGAGGACGTTACTATGAATATTCGTGAAGGATTAATTCCGACTACATTAGGTACAGCAGTTACAGCTGCGGGTTATGCTTTGAAGCAAACTCGTGGATCTAATAAGATGATTGCAAATACAGTATTTGGATTTGGCTTAGCTCACGTTGTTTTAGGTGTAATTGATCTTTTAGAACATCGTCGTTAGAAGAAAAGGCAAGCACATTTTGATGCTTACCTTTTTAATATCGTCAGTATGTATTATTTTTGTTAATAGATTTCTCGAGCTCTTTATTTATAGTGTTTTGAAAGTAAACTTTTGTTGTTAATCTTGCTGAAAATAGCTAAAGTCCGATAAGGTTAATGAAAGAAACGTACTTAAGATATCGCATGCAGAAGGATATATAGTGAGTATTAGTTATGGTCATTGGGAAAGTTCTTTTTAATTAATATAAGTTATATATGGAATAAAGAAACATAAATTTCATAATATTCTACTTTATCTTTTGACACAGATTTATCAAAAATAGTTTCAAAGGAAGGGAGTTACTTTGAAAATGAAAATAGCAAAACCAAAATCTAAAAGTGTATGGAAAAAAAGGATGCTTATATCCCTTATAGTAGTTTTCGGATTGGCTCTTGTGGGAGTCAGTTATTGGAATCTTTCACCAGATCCAAAGGCATTTTTGATTAAAAAAGCTTTTGACGGAGGAACATTTGTTCAATCGGATAACTATGACAATGCCTTAAAAGAAACAAGAATCGTTAGAGATATCAATTATAAATCTAAATTTCCAGATGGAACATTGGACATCGTTTATCCGAAAAATCATACAGAAAAAACTCCTGTTATTTTTTGGGTACATGGAGGTGGATTTGTGGGGGGAGATAAATCAGATATTACTGGATATGCGGTAGAATTAGCTGCTCGTGGTTATACAGTGGTGAATATAAACTACGCTCTTGCTCCTAAAAGAGAATATCCTACGCCAGTACTCCAACTAGGTGAAGCTTATGAATACATAAAAGAAAATGTAAAGAAATATGACTTAAAACTAGATCGTGTTTATTTTGCAGGAGATTCTGCTGGAGCACAAATATCTGGTCAATTCGTTAATATTCAGACATCTGAAGAGTATGCAAAATTAACAAAGATTGACGCTATTGTTGATCCTTCTACAATAAAGGGCATACTGCTATTTTGCGGTCCATATAATATGTCTGAATTAGCTAAGATAGAATCAACTAAAGAAATACAAGATTTTATGCGTACCACTGGTTGGGCTTATTTGGGCAAAAAAAATTGGGAAGGATCATCAGAAGTAAAAATAGCTTCGATTTTAAATCATGTTACAAATAATTATCCACCAGCATTTATCACAGATGGGAACACTGGATCATTCGAAGAGCAAGGTAAAACATTGGCTTCTGCTTTACAAAGTAAAGGAGTGCCTGTAGATAGTCTTTTCTTTGATAAAAATATTTCTGGTGAGTTAGCACATGAATTTCAATTTAAAATGAATACCCAAGCAGGTTTAGAAACCTTTAACAAAGTTCTGGAATTTTTAAGTGAAAATAAATGATACGTTTAGGGATACCGTCACATCGCTATCAACCTAAGAAAAGCAAATACCCCAAAACGATAAATAAGCTTTTTCGTTACAAGAAAGCCTAAAAATTTCGTTCTGGGGGTGTAATAAAACTTTAGCTTGATGGGCATGGGGTAGCACCACATCGCTATCAAGTTAAGGGGGACAAGAGGGTATATGTGAATATGTTTTTTGAAATTTGTGCGACTACATTAAAGATGTGCATAACAAATAAACCTATTAAATAGGTGTTTTAAAAAAATTATGCAACTTGGAAACTTTGTGACAACGTACAATCATACACAACGCCTAAGATATCAAAGACTGTTTTCTTTTCGTAACGGTGAGATTTTCGTCCGTTTTTTTCTAACAGGTAAAACAGACGCAATAAAACTTTTAATAATTCATGGATGCCCTTCTGTAGTCCCTCATAAAACAATAGATAATAATTCTTTATCATATAGATGGATTTGTATTCACTTAACTCTTTCTTTTTCTTATCCAAGAGTAGCTGACGCATTTTGAACATCGTCGATGAACAGAGTAAAATACTAATGAGTTGCCCATATAAATGGTATTGTAAGCGTTCTTTCTTGATTTCTTTGCACTTGTCGATTTGAAAGAAAGATTTCCATGTTTTGAACAAAATTTCAATTTGCCAGCGTAATGAATACAAGTCATGGATATGTTCTGTTGGAACATTTTCTGCAGGAAGATTTGTAATATATACATTGATCCCACTCAACCGCTTACTTCGTTCTTTGTAGGTAATACCTTTCTTCTTTTCTTTTTTGGCTTGTTCCTTTAACCTTTTCTCTGTTTGTTCCTTTGTTAATCGATGAATAATAACACGAGCTGGTAATTTTTGATACTGTCCAATGTATGCCTTTGAAATTTCCATTGTTTGACCAGGGGATAATTGATTCATGAGTTCTTCCATATCTAACTGAATATAAAGTGTTCCTTTCTTCACGGTCCCATTTCGAAAATACTCTGGCTTATCATTCTTACAATAGATTCGGGAATTTAATTTCAAACGTGAGATATAGTAAGCTCCTTTATCATGGATCTTCTGTAAGTCGAAATAGCCTAAATCTCTTATATACAAGTCTTTTGGTCGAATGGTTTGTAGGCTTGTTGAACCAAAGGTTTTATCATTTTCTCTTCCTTCTCCTACATAAACGTGCAAGAATTTCCCACTCAATAGGTCATACTCCAATTGAACTTTGACTCCTGCCGTATGGCTACTTCCACCTGAACCTTGATAATGTGAAGAAAATTTATCTGGAAGCTGAAATGTTGTAGAATCTAGAATCCGAATACTCTTAAAAATCGTGGTATATTGATGAATTATTTCTTTTGTTAAATGAATTCTTTGAGTTAGAAGGTTAGCTAGAACTTGTTCAAGAAATTGTACTGCGGAAGCATTAAATCGTTGGTTAAGTCCTTCAGGACTAATAAGAACACCTGTAGATACTTCAAGACAGCTACATAATTGTGTGAGGGATGTACTTGCGACCTGTTGACTAAGCCATACACATAAAGCAACTAACTTCTGTGCTTGATATTTACTCTTTCGCTGAACGAATCCTTTTTCTTTAGCTAGGTGTTCTAGTGCATGAGGAGACATATGTCGTTGTAATTCTTCAGCAATCGGTTGAAGTTCGTCAAGAATCGGAAGATTCATAAAGAAACGCCATCCTTTCCTAGGATTTTACAGAAAGACTAACACTTTTTCATTTTATCGATATAGTTTTTTGAGATTGATAGCGTAGGGTGCTAATAATCTATTTACCTTACATAAATGTAATATAAATGTAAGGTAAATGAATATGTGAAATTCCATCAAACAATTATTCTATATAAGGAGCAAATACGAATTAAAGAAATGGTATAGGTATAGATGATTTGCAGCAATTATCTTAACTAGTCAACCAACTTTTAAACAATAATTCTAAGGAGATTAAAAATGAGAAAAATCATTAACCTATGTGTGATTGGAGCCCTCTTATTTGGTTTATACTT
Source organism: Bacillus sp. 17RED48 (assembly GCF_019837545.1). Lineage (NCBI taxonomy): Bacteria > Bacillati > Bacillota > Bacilli > Caryophanales > Bacillaceae > Bacillus > Bacillus sp. 17RED48. The sequence goes on along the minus strand of NZ_JADAXG010000005.1, from coordinate 37,436 downwards.
GGCGTTCACACCTAAGGAACCAAGAAATGGAATTTTGATATTAGGAGATAAACAGGCTCTACAAGATATACGAAGTGAAAACAAAAGTGAAATTAAGTCTATCGATTTATATAAAGTTAAAACAGCACAATATAATGGAGAATCCGTATTTATTATGGATCAAAAAACTGGTGAAGCCGTAATAAAAAAAGGGATATTACGAGAGGGGGAAGATGATGTTATACCGATTTCAGATCCAATAAAGTCTATACCTAAAATAACAAATGATAATGCTGTGTTATTTGCAGGTGAAAGAAATAAAAAACTAAAAAAAGTAGTAATTGCTGACAAGGAAATACCGGTAAAATATGATAGTAATACTTGGTTTGGGCATAGTCGTGACTCGAATTATGAACAATGTATTTTAATTGTCAATAATTCTACATTTACTCAAATTCCTGTACAAGAAACTTATATGGGAATTTTTGAACTTAACAAAGTTTATGGAAATAATCATGGAGTTGTTGATACCAAGGATAAAAAATCAGTACAAGTGGAGAACGAATTTCAAAAACTTATTGAGAGTAGAAAAGATAATTCACAGTTTTTAGAAGGATTATCAATTATAAAACAATAATAAGCTTATAAAAAAGGTGAAAATTAAATTCGGTATTAACTAGAAAATAATATAAATATTACGGAGGATTCATATGGCTGGCGTTATAGGACATACAGTAGTTACCGCAACTGCAGGATTAATATATAAAAAACACTTAAATATTACAACTTTATTTTTCGGTATGGCGATTCCGGATGCTATAAGTATGTTCATTGGAAAGGTACCCCTTATACCAGGGGGGGCTGTGGATGAAAGTTTCTTAGGTGGACTAGCTTGTGCTTTAGTTTTGACATTACTAATTATGATAGGACTTAAAACGATGCCTAGATTAATGAAACTGTTTACTTATAAACAGAGCTCTTCATTAAAAATTATTTTTATTTCTGCTTTAATAGGTACAGAATTACATGTATTGATGGATCTTATTGCTATAAACGGCTGGCTGAATGGGACCATATTATAATAGTTTTATTTTAATGAAATATATAATTTAGGAAGAGCACTTCTTTTATTTCAAGAAGTGGTCTTTTTGATGTAGAGACTATATTCTCATAAATAACTGTAAAAGGTACAAATTTCGTTATGGGGGTGTCTCAAAATCTTAGCTTGATGGCAATGGGGTAGCACTATCAAAACGCGAATTTCATACGCTAAGGGTTAATCATTTTTTTACAGTTAATTTCGTCTGTAGTAATCGAAGGAAGGTTACAGAGGGGGAGCTGAAAGCTTATAAGTATTGGTTGGACTTTTTGTACAGCAACATCATACATTTGTTACTACCTATATTAATTTAATTGAAAATACGAGATATAAAAAACATCCTGCATGTTTGAACCATGCAGGATGTTTTTTAGTCTTTATTTTTCATAATGTAAGAAACCAAACGAAGGATCTCTAAGTATAACCATACTAATGTCATCATAAGCCCTACTGCGCTGTACCACTCCATATACTTAGGTGCTCCACTCTGAGTACCATTTTCTATGGAAACAAAATCGAGTAATAAATCTAATGCAGCAACAATAATTACAATTGTACTTATAATGATACTAATTGTCCCACCTTGGTGAATATATGGAACTTTCACCCCTAAGATGCCCAGTAAGAAAACAATAAAATACATAATAAGAATTCCAAGTGTTGCAACCGTTACAACCGCACGAAACTTTTTAGTTACTTTTACTACTCGAGTTGCGTATAACAAAAGCATGGAAAATAAAATTGAAATTGTCAGTAATACAGCAGTTAAAACGATAGAATCACCAAATCGCATTGTATAATACGCTGAAATACTTCCTAATAAAATTCCTTGTAATACTGCGTAAATCGGTGCGCAGATTGGTGATATACGAGGATTGAATATAACTACAAATGCGACAATTAGAGTAACTATTATAATTCCAATTAACACAGGTATTTTCATTGTCCCTTGTGTCATCTGTACGTATGAATAGACAGATGCTACAAGAAGTAAGATAAGCAAAATGAATGTTTTTGCTATCGTTCCGCCAATAGTCATCTTAGAAGCATTTGTATTCTCTTTATGAAATTTTTCTTTTTTTAATATTGGATTAGTTGTTCTCATTTTTTCCTCCTAAATACACTCTACCTTTGAAGCATATCTTTATATTTCTAATTTTTTATCAATGATACGACCTGTAATAGCTGTTAGGACAATTATGAATAAGCAAGTGAAACAAATATCTAAAATAGTGAACCCTTCACTAGGATACAGTGATGTGTCAATAAAACCATTGTTATCTATGAACCCCGTACTCTTTATGGTGATTACATATTTCTCTAATTTACTTAAAACGTCCAGTATGAATGTTTGGATTATTAAAAATAAAGCAAGGAAAATAACTGATAAAACCATCTTACTCATTGATGACTTTAAAGGAATCAGCTTTGTAATTACCATGGTGAAATAGCAGGAGATTAATATACTCATGAAATCGATTCCCCATAATAAAACAGAAAGTATGTGATGGTGAAATCCATATGCATATAACTTATGAAATTCTTGTTGGTATCCCCCGACCACTTTTCCTCCGTAGGTACTTTGGGAGAAATAGTATAGAAAAATTAAGCCTATTACTAGTAAAAGAATAAACATTAACGTGAAAAAGAATAAATTTGCATATATATATTTTTTTCCTGAGATGGCTGTATAACGTATCATTGTATTTTTTAGCATTTTATTGAAAGAAGGTAAAGCTATTAAAAGCAGTAAAAATGCAGTGATACCTATAATTAATACATATATACCTAATGTTATATCCTTTGTAAGCTGATTTGTTAGCTTTGATAGTCCCATCATATTAAATAAAAGAAGTAACGAAATAGTAATAAATCCAAAATAAAGGATGGCTATCTTTTTTCTATTACAATTAAATAAATAGCGAAAAAGTGGATTCATTTCTCAAAAACCTCCTTAAATAACTCATGTACTGCTTTTCCATGGTGAAAACGAATTTCTTCTACATTTTCATGCAATACAATACTCCCGTCTTTTAAAAAGATTACCTCATCAAATATATTTTCAATTTCCTCTATTAAATGAGTCGAAATAAGAATGGTACTATCTTCACGATAAAAGTTAAGAATTAAATCTACTATATGCTTTCTAGAAACAAGATCAATTCCACCTAATGGCTCATCTAATACATATACCGTTGCTTTCCTTGAAAAAGTTAATATTAGCTGTAATATCCCTGTTTTCCCTTTTGATAAAATGCTTATATTCTCCTCTAGCGGGATTTTAAAGTTAGCTATTAAATCTATTGCTTGTTGTAGATTAAAATCAGCATACATATCTCGATAGAACAACAAAGCATCTTTTACGGTCATCCATTTTTCAAAAACAGGACTATCGGGCATAAATAAAACGATTTTTTTCGTTTCTAATCCCACCTTTTTATCTTTAATTGTAATACTTCCTTTAGAAGGAAAACGTAAACCCGAAATCATTTTTAATAATGTCGTTTTCCCACTACCATTTTCACCAACAAGACCGATAATTTTTCCTTCTGAGATTGTTAGGCTTACATCTTGAATCACTGTTTTTAAATCATATCTTTTCGACAGATTTTCAACTTTCAATAATTCTTTCATTCATTTCCCTCCTTTTTCTTTTCCAAAGAAGAACGGAGTATTGAGAGAACCTCTTCTTCCATAAATCCTAAGTTATTCATTCCATTTATAAAATTATCAAGCAACTCTTTTGCCATTTCTTTGCGTAGCCCTGTAATTTTTTCTTCATTCATTGTTACAAATCTTCCTGTTCCTCTACGTGTCTCAGCAATACCTTCCCGTTCTAGCTCTTGAAACGTACGTTGAATTGTATTTGGATTAACTTGTAATTCACCCGCTAATTCACGTACGGCAGGAATTTTTTTACCTGGCGCCAAACGTCCTGTTACAATTTCTTTTTTGATGTATTCCATTACCTGAACATAAATAGGGATATTAGGAGAAAACTCAGTTTTCATTTCTTTCCTCCTCTGTATTAGTGTACTAGACAAATAGTACACTAATGTAAATTATATGTAAATAGTTATTTTGAAAACCATAATAAATGGAAGGTGATATATTTAGTGAATTCATGTAAACACCCAAGTGCCAAAAACGACCGTTTATGGAACTGGTTTGTCTTTTTAACAAAAGCGTTAAAAAATCATTCATATCGAGTACCAAAACTCATATTCAAAAACAAAGTTCTTTATTTTAATCCAATGAGGTTTTTGGTACTATTTTAATGGATATATTTAGATAGGAAGTGAAACAATTTGATTTTTGGTTATGCTCGTGTCAGCACAGAAGAACAAAATCTCGATATGCAAATAGATGCTTTGCAACAATATGGTGTAGAAAAGCTATATCAGGAGAAAATGACAGCAATAAAAAAAGATCGTCCGCAACTCGAAGAGTTACTAAAGGTATTACGCAAAGGCGATAAGATAGTTGTTTACAAACTTGATCGAATTATTGGGTGAATCATAGACGCAAGAAAAAGAAACCGAAACAAATAAGAAAAAAACTGTTCAGATGAAACCAATTGTTGGAGAAGAAAAACCATCTAAGGAGAGTAGTAATAAGTTTGTTGACGTTCTCCTTGGTATTCTTCTATTTCCAATTCTTATATGGGCTGTCATGGGAAGTTCTAATATACGAGTAAGTAAAGGAAAAAAGGTCCTTATTATTGTTTTCTTTCTCTTAATTGCAATAGGGTTATCTATGATAGGAAACAAATAAGGAGGAGTTCAGATGTTTAAGAAAAAAAACATTCGCGCTAAACTCGTTAACAAACAAGGGGAAGTCATTCGAGAGTTAAATGGTACAGAAGAAGACTTAGAAGAAATAAGAAAAACGGGTATTGAAATTCGTTTAGTCGAAGAAAACTCATATGAAATGGTAGCAACCGATGAACAACTAGAATTACTAGCAAGAATCGAAGAAGAATATTTAGATGCATGGGAAGAAGACTTAAACAAGAGATTAGAAGAACGAGAAAAAGAAGAAGCAAGACAGAAAGAATTGAAAGAGAAGAATAAATGGAGTACAAAGAAGAAGGTAATTGTCTTTGGACTAATAGCATTCGTCTTTTTCGGATTTCCAATGATTGATGGGTATTATGAAGCAAAACTGGTACACGAAGGAACTTCATTAAACGCTGAAATTACAGGGAGACATGTAGAAAAAGGGTTTATATCTGAACATGGAATACTAATCGTAAAGATAGACGGTAAAGAGTATAATGTAAGAGTAGGTAGAATAACCTTCAACGATGCACAGTGGTTTGGTGGACTAAGAGTCATCAAAACAAAAGATGATAAAGTTAAGATAGACCCTAGATATGAAGCCGAAGATTTAGTTACAAGCAATAAAGAAATAACAAAGTAAAACTTTAATATCTGCTTCTAAAATTAAACAACATTATTATATGCAAATTTGAATTTATTAAAATAAGAAAATTCTAATAAATTTATCATCTCAATATAAACGGTAAGGGTTATTAATATATCGGGGGAATAAAAATTGTTAAACAATAATGTATTAGATGAACTATTTAATGAGGTAGCACATGAGGATGAATCGTATTTTTATTATTTTTACACTATGAAAATGGCAGCAACATCAGAATATATTAAATTTGGTCCTGGTGCATTTTTAGAAAATCAACATCAGGTGATTTGTTTTACTAATAAGAGGGTAATATTGCTTGAATTGAATCCATTAACTGGTAAGTTTAATGGCAATAAGATAATAATAGATATTGAAGATGTAGAGGGGATAAAAGTAAAAAGAGGGCTAATAAAATCTAAAGTTATTGTTACATTAAAAGGTAACAAAGGAGATATCGTTATGAATCCAAATAGTTTTACAATTGGATTGTCAAATCATAAAAAAAATTTAGTGAAACTGCAAGAGATGTATAGTTAAAAATCAGTCTCTATAAAGTTAAAAATCCATTTTGATTAAGATCTTGATTAAAGACTTATTAGGTGAGTAATTTTGTTTAAAAGGAAGAATTATCCTTAATGCTTGTACTCCATTGGATGGGAAGATGTAAGGGATTACGCAAGGAATATCACACTATCAAAAAATTACAGTAAGTTATCTTTATAAAAGAGGTTTCTATTTACGGGTTTATGTGAAAAAATAATTTCATATAACGGATTTAAGGAGGACATTTCATAAATGGAGCAGGTTATACAAGAGTTTTTTTCTCCAAATAAAAACTATAAGGTTCAAATCATTGAAAGAAAAGATGGTCTATATACAACAGAAGCGTATAGATGGATGGAGGATTGTGGATATGAATTTTGGAGTTATATATCACAAGGATTGACTTTGATAGATAGTGAGGAACATGCGCGAAAGATCGCAATGGAACAACTAAAGGAATGTTCAAGGGATGAGTTTTAAAAATATGCTATTTTATCTGTAAAATTATAAGGAATGATGATGTTTTATTGTTGGTGAAAGAATACAAATCTTTCGTAAGTGAACTTAGTATTATTAATTTTTAGACTCACATCTTTTTTAAGAAAATATATAAGTGAATTTCAATTAACCTTATTTATCTTATGTGAATTATAAGGTATAATAAAATTAGGTGCAAAGATGCACTATTTGAAAAAGAGTGCAAGGCAAAAAGGAATCCGTAAAGGGTTCCTTTTTTTTTAGAAAAATGAAACAACTTTGTAATTATAAGGGGATTCATTTTCGTAGATTCAAAATGTAAAAATAACTAAAGAATTAAGTACAAGCACACATTTTAAATAAAAGCTCTGTTAAAGGTAAATGTTGATATTTGAAACCAATCCGAAATCTTAGTATTCTTGTATAAGAACGAACGTTCGTGATATATTAAGGTTGAGCAAAGCGTTCAGTAATCTATTGAAACATATTCGTGATTTGTCTCACAGAGAGAGCAAGTGTTTCAGTGGGGAAAACGCTATGTTGAGCCTTTTTTCTCTGTAGGTGGCCGTGTAATCAATGAAATGACTGATGCTTATGATAGTTTGCGTCTAGCAACATTCAGTGTATAAACGAATGAATTAAGAAAAGGGTGAAATATTGGATAACTCGAAATGGATGCCTTTAAGTAATGTTGATGATGATGAAGAAATTTGGGCAGGAGCAAGAGTTAGGTTGTACAATGTTGGTATGAATAGAGAAGACAAAGAAAATGATTTCTATGAATATATTATTTCTTATATCTACGACAACAATAACTACTTACAACTAACTAATTTAACAACAGGAAAAGCAGGTTATATTATTTGTGTCATTGAAAAAGAATTACCAAATAATTATGCTTTGGGCAAAACATTAAAGCAAAAAATAGGCTTAGAAAATACCTATTTTAGATTTGAATGTGAATAATCAGCAACTAAGGGAAGCACTAACTCTAAGGTGTCTTCCCATATTTAATACTTTTTATCAATAATCAATATTAACAGAGCCTAAATAAAAAAGTGAGAAGAATGAATAACATTCTTCTCACTTTCAGCAATTAGGGTGGCATATTCATCAATATGCATTAGGGTGGAATTTTGGATGAAAAATCCACATGCATAGTATAACAAACTACATAAGGTAGATTATATGTAATATTGCATATAGGGAAAGATTCTTCTATAGAAATAAAATACAGTTTATAATAAGTTATTGATATATTATAAAAAAATAATATGTTATTGGATTTTATATCTATAACTTATGTATACGTGTTACAATGAATTTCTCCAATGTATTTTATTCTCCCATTTAGATTTTATGGTTTAGTTATCCCTTACAACAAAATCGGCCGTAGTGAATGATTCATGAATAGGGTGATGCATTTCGAATGGTTCAAAGGCTGTTAAACATAATCATGCAAAGAATAAATTTACGTAGTTACGTTTTAGAGAATTTATAATGGTAAGGATTTCATCCGATTTGAATAGCACTAAATTAAATTTTTTATCCAATTAAGGACAAATAATATCTGTTAAATGAAGGTTATGTTTCATCCATTTTATTGGAAACAATTCGTAGTCTTAGAATTGCTGAAAATGAAAAGATAACATATTTGAAAGGAGGATAGATAAAACGCTGACTGTGAAATACAAATCGTAAAATAAGAAAGTGTAGATAATAGGATGTAATTGTGGTTTCATTTCGAATGGTACCATAAATGAATGTGGAAAAAATAAAGGAGAAAAATTTAAATAAACTATATAAGTAGTAAAAATGAAAAGGAGAGTATCTAGTGTTTAATATAAAAGAAAGATTGGGACAAATAAAGCTTAAAACGAAGTTGTCTATGGCATTTATCGCAATATTAATTATACCAAGTCTTATCGTAGGAGTGTCATCTTATAATAAAGCAAAAACAGATCTTAATGAAATAATTCTACAATCAGCAAAAGATAATATAAGTATTTTAGATAAGATTGTTGATGATGAATTAGAAAATAAGCATACAGATGTCACTCATTTTGCAAAGGTACTTACACAAGGGGATTATAATCCTGAACAATCGCAAAATGTACAGAGTAAATTTGATCAATATATACAGTTACATCCAGAGATAGAAACGATTTATACAGCATCCAGTAACAATCAATTTATTCATGCACCTGTTGGCAAAATACCAGAAGGATTTAATCCATTAGAAAGTAGTTGGTATAAGGATGCAGTAAAAGCAAATGGAGAGATTATTGTTTCATCTCCATATAAATCAAAGTCTACAGGAAATATGGTAATTGCAATTGCAAAGCAAAATGCTGATAAAAGTGGTGTCATTGGTGTTGACTTGAATATTGAGGATATCGTAAAAACTTCTAAAATGATAAAAATAGGTAAACAAGGCTTCGTATCTATCGTCAGTCAAGATAAGACTATAGTTGTTCATCCTACGCTCAAGCCAGGTGAGAAATTAGAGAAATCATTAGCGGATGAACTGTACAAGAAAGAAGATGACGTAATTACTTATAGCCTTAACGGGGAAGATCGAAACATAAGTTTTAAGACAAACAAAAAAACAGGTTGGAAAATAGCTGGCGTAATGCCTACGAAAGAAATTGAAGAAGCTACCAATCCTATTTTTTATAAAACGCTCACTATAATAGGGGCTTCATTATTGTTAGGCGGAATTGTAATTTTATTCATACTTAGATCCATTATTACTCCACTAAGACAATTAGTTATTTCAGCTCAAAGGATTAGTCAGGGAGATTTAACCGAGAAAATAGATATTCGTTCAAAGGATGAACTTGGTCAATTAGGTGGTAGTTTCAATACAATGGCAGAGTCATTACGTAATATTATTTCTCAAATCAACACATCTGCAGGTCATGTAGCTGCGTCTTCTGAGGAACTAACTGCTAGTGTAGAGCAAGCAAGTGTTGCGACAGAACAAATTACAAAAGAGATGGAAGAAATCTCGAACAGTGCAGAGGTTCAAAATAATGAAGTTGCGTCTGGAGCGAAATTAATTGGTGAGGTAACACGAAATATTCAATACATAGCTGAGAATGCTTCTGAAGTATCGGCTTCATCCATATATACAAAACAAAAAGCCAATGAAGGTGAACAATTAGTAGAACAAACTGTAACACAAATGCAGTCTATACATCACTCGGTTTCTCAATCCGATAATGTAATAAAATTATTAGATAAGAAATCTCAACAAATTGGAAGTATATTAGAAGCGATTCAAAATATTGCGGAACAAACAAATTTATTAGCATTGAATGCAGCAATTGAAGCAGCTAGAGCAGGTGAACAGGGGCGAGGATTTGCAATTGTCGCCGATGAAGTTAGGAAGTTGGCGGAGCAATCATCTGAATCTTCAATGGAAATTGGAAGTTTAATCAATGAAATACAAGCAGACGTACATGAGACTGTAAAAGCTATGAATGAAGTAGGAGTAGAAGTAGAGTCGGGAATTCAGGTTGCGAATGACACAAAACAAAGTTTTTATGAGATTTCAAAATCTGCAAATGATATTGTATCAAAAGTGCATGGTATGGTGGAACTATCAAATAAAATGACAACTGATGCAATGAAAGTCGATACATCAATTGATCAAATAGCTATGGCTGTAAAAGAGAATTCTTCAAGCATGCAAACGATAGCTGGCTCATCTGAGGAACAACATGCTTCTATGGAAGAGATAAATTCTTCAGCAATACAATTAGCACAGATGGCGGAAGAACTTCAAGAGCTAATCGGTGGGTTTAAGATATAAGTTCAGATTCTAGGATAGAATACTAGAAAGCGTGTTAAAGAACGGGAATTAGAAATCTTATATCATAGTAAAAATTATAGTATGTATTACCTATATGGCATCTAGGAAGTTCTAACCCAACTCTTGAAGGGAATTATGGAATTGTTTACGACTTTCAATTTAAAAATGCGGCAGGAAAGAAAATTAGAATTAAACCTGAAATTATTTCAGAAAATGATAAGCCATCTGATCCAGAGAAATTTCCGCCACTAGCATTTTTTTCACAAGTAACTTATTGGACTTCAGGAACTTGGAAAAGTACTAATAAATTAACAAAACCCGATCAATATCATTATATAACTATTCCAGCAGACCAACATGTAAAATTCATTTTACCAAGTGGTAATAATGGTAATAATCTTAATCCCAAATCATTGAATAATGATTTGGGATTAAGATTAAATAAGAAGGTGGAGCATATTGCTGATGCCTTTTTGTCACAAAGGTGTAGGAGAATAAAAAATCGTCAGTCGCTGTTTAAAAGCACTGACGATTTTTTTGTATAGTCTCATAGTTATAGTTAAGTGTTTAAGGTTATATAAATTTCTTTTGAGTGTAAAATCAAAGGAGCGTCACATATTTAATAGAAATTCGGAACATAATTTATTTTAAAGAGATTCAGGTGGGTTTAACTTAATTGAATCTATCATAACTGTAATATTATTCGAATTACCTTTAACTGATAGTTTCATCTTTTCAAGTTGTACTGTTTTTGAAAAATCTTCATGTCCAATTGAATCAATTAATTGATCTAATTCATTAGTCCATGTAATGTTAGTAGCTTGTATCATCGCTTTAATCGTAGGTTTATCTGCATGGCCATTATACATAATTCCATCAATCATTTTTCCGCCTTCCCTTAACATAACACTTACCCATTTTGCATTTCTATCTGAATCATCTCTTGTTTTTGGATAATAAAATCTATATGTATTAGATTTTTTTTCTAGCTCAAGATTAAATGGGAGAATTTTGATATCCTGAGCAGATAATGTACTCTTTATATTATTATAGTTCTTCAAATATTCTTCTGTTGTCATATTATTAAATGGAATTTTTTCTTTTTCACCTTCATGCTTTTTTTGAGATGTTTCCATTTTATTTAGAGTATCCTTGTGTTCTGTATCTTTGCAACCTAATAGGCTAGCTGCTAACAGAAAGGTTCCTAGTAGAAGGATTTTTTTTGTCATATGAATCTCTCCTTAAGTAGTATAGAAAAATGCAGAAAGAGTGGGTATCGGTATCCCTAACACTTTCTGCATTTTTCATGTTTAGATACTTATTGTGTTTTTGGTATATCGAAAGAATATTATTTATATGATCTAATTGATTTAAGAAAGAACAGCACAATTAGCCCTGAAATAAATAATAAGACTCCATTTATTAATAAGATTAATGGTGGACCATATATGTCAGCAAAAAATGAGGAAATAGCTAGAGCGACTGGTGATGCTATACTCGTAAGGGAACCAAGTGTTCCAAAGGTTCTACCTTGCAATTCTGGTGATACTTCAACCTTAATAATGACATTGACTAAGAGTGTGCAGAACGAAAAAAGTATTCCCAAGAGTAGAATTAAAGGCACTGCATACAGTACTGATGGAGCAAAAGATATTCCTACAAAGATTGGAGCCAATAAAACCATACTAAGAATTATCCACCAACCACGACGATGTAATTTTTTATCAAAAAAGATGATAATCCCTGCGCCTAACATATAACCTATTGGAATACTGGATTCTATTATTCCAAATTCAATAGGATTTGCTTTCCATACTTTTACAGACATTACCTGGATAAGCATTAAAGAAGCGGTGAAAAATGTAATTAAAGTGGGTGAGAGAATAATAATAGACTTAGCAAATGGATTCTTCCATATATACTTAAAGCCTGCAATAAGGTCTTCATGAAATGAGTTTTTCACATCAGATTTTTTAATAGAATTAGGAAATTTTCCACTTAACAACACTAGAATGGCAGATAGCATAAAAGTAAATGCGTCGACTGAAATAGCGATGCTCCCACCAAAGGCTGCAACGACAATTCCTCCTATAGCTAGCCCTGATATTCGGGAAACGTTATCTGCGACATTTAATACACCAGTTGCTTGTTGAACTTTTTCTTTTCCTACAATATCGATTAAGGAAGCATGGAAGGCGGGAGATTGAAATAGCCCTGCGCAAGAAGTGAGGGCAGTTAAGATAATAATGAGAATAAATGGTGTGCCAGGAAGTGCAATACAAAGTGCAATACCTAGTATCAAAAGACTTCGTATCATATCTGTTATCCACATTAATTTTCTGCGATCGACCCTATCAGCAACAGTACCTGCGATGGAAGAAAATAACATGCTCATAACCATATGAGTTATAGCAATGGTAGACATTAATTTAGCACTACCGGTGGATTGCAGTACCCAGAGATTTAAAGCAATACTGTGAAATGAATTCCCAAACATTGACAAAGTATAACCTGTAAATACAAATGTAAATGTACGATTTTTCCATATTGTCTTTTTAGAAGAAACAGCAAGAGAAGAATCTAATTCGACTTGTTGTTGCATAGTATGGCCACCTCACAAATTTAAGTATTTAATTTTGAAAATTTGCTTACAAACTAAAAGTGGTGAATTTAAGTAATCAAGTTAATTAGAAGGCTAATGAAATAGAATCTTGCTGCATTAGAGTTATATTAATATAAAATATTGTTATTCTGAGGTAATAAAGGCAGTGATGAGATAGATTTAAGTACATAAGTAACTAATATAATCCCTATACATTATTTTTATGAAATCAAATTACATGAAAATAACTACTAATAGCATTATTACATTCGTAGAAGCAAGTCTATAATGTACAGAGAAATTGTTAATGAATATTTAAGGGAGAACATTTTAACTGTACAATAATGTTTTAACTTTTATATAAGATTTTCAAAAATAAAATATTTCTCCAGATTATTTTGAAATTTACTTACAACTTTTTCCTAGGTTTTTAATATTTGTAAGAACAGAAACTATATTTGTATTTTATAGTTAATTTAGGCATATAAGATTGAAATTAGTAGTATAAATGGTGATTTTATTAAAAATCTAGCATTTATTATAAATACTCCTCTCTTCAGAAAATTTTACCAAATATTTTCAGGTGAATATTACCAAATTAAAAATGTTTTGTCTATATATTTTATTAGTTCTCTATTTTGTAAGCTGATTCAATGAAAATATTTTCTATATTTATCCTCCCTATATAATGACAATTTTTCCCTTACTTCGACATAAATCAAATGGTACAGTTTACAGGACAAATATAGAACCTACTTGTAGACGTTATTTTATATAAAAATTAAAAAAACAGTAGTTACTAGTTAGGAGGGAAAATATATTCTAACTATTTTTCAAATGGTACTTAAGGGTAGGGTGCTGAATGTTTGAAAATAGCTGATTAATACTTCTATAGGATGGAGGTTGTCATTTGAAAGAAAAAGATAGGCTTAAATTTAGTAGGAGTAGTGTGAATTTTTCTAAAGATATAATATATCAAATTGTAACTGACAGATTTCTTAATGGATGTCCATCATATAACCCAAAAGGAGAGTTATACGATGAATCTAGGAGAAATAAAAAGAAATACTTTGGTGGGGATTGGATAGGGATTATTGAAAAATTAAATGCAAATTATTTTACTGAACTAGGTGTGACGTCTCTATGGATATCTCAACCGGTAGAAAATATCTTTACACCAATAAATGATTTGGTAGGAAGTACTTCATATCATGGGTATTGGGCTCGTGATTTTAAAAGAACAAATCCTTTTTTTGGGACATTTGAAGACTTCCAAACATTAATCAAAACTGCTCATGCAAAAGACATAAAAGTTATTATGGATTTTGCGCCGAATCATACCTCACCTGCATTACACGATGATGCGACCTATGCTGAAAATGGTAGATTATATGATGATGGATTATTACTTGGTGGATACGATAATGATTACAATCATTATTTTCATCATAATGGTGGGACGGATTTTGAAGAATATGAAGATGGAGTTTATCGTAATTTATTTGATCTTGCAGATCTAAATCATCAAAATATCGTTATTGATTTGTATTTTAAAGAAGCTATTAAACTATGGTTAGATCAAGGAATAGATGGCATACGGGTTGATGCAGTGAAACATATGTCATACGGCTGGCAAAAAAGTTGGCTAAATTCAATCTATAATCATAGGCCAGTATTTATTTTTGGTGAATGGTATATAAATCCGAATGAGTATGATCATAGAAATATTAACTTTGCAAATAATAGTGGTATGAGTTTGTTAGATTTTAGTTTTGCTCATAAAGTACGTGAAGTTTTTCGAGATGGAATTGATTCCATTTATGGTTTACACAAAATGATTGAAGAAACATATCAAATTTATAATGATGCGAACAATCTTGTTACTTTTATTGACAATCATGATATGGATCGTTTTCACATGAAGGAACAAAGTAAACGTGGAGTAGAACAATCATTAGTATTTTTATTAACTTCAAGGGGGATCCCTTCTATATACTACGGTACAGAACAGTATATGGTTGGGAATGGAGATCCGAATAATCGTGGTCAAATGGAATCTTTTAATGTAAATACAGACAATTTTAAGATAATACAAGCTTTATCTTCGTTACGTAGATTAAATAATGCACTTCCATATGGAACTACTAAGGAACGGTATATAACAGATGATCTCTATGTATATGAAAGATGCTTTGGCGGTGATGTGGTATTAATAGCTTTGAATCGAAATTTAACAGAAGGGTATGAAATAAAAGGTGTTAAAACAGCACTTCCTTCTAGAAAGTATAAAGATATATTAGAGGGCCTTTTAGATGGTGAGGTAATTACGGTTGAGAATAATAGTATAAATTCATTATGGCTCGGACCAGGATCAGTACATGTTTGGCACCATAAAGGAGTAAATAGTTTACCTTTAATAGGAACTGTGGGACATAAAATGACTACAGTTGGTCAAATAATTTGTATTGATGGATGTGGTTTTACTTCTAAAAAAGGATCTGTATTTTTTGAGGAAGAAGAGGCGGAAGTGATTTCATGGTCACATACTAGTATTCAAGTGAAAATTCCAGTGGTGAACGACGGTAAATATGGAATTACTGTTGTAACAGATAAAGGAACTAGAAGTAATATCTATAAACATGTGGAGGTCTTAAATAAAAAACAAGTTTGTATTCGATTTGTTATTGAAAACGGATATGAAATACCCGAGAGTGAAGTTTTTATAATGGGGAATACATATTCATTAGGGGATATGAACCCTTGCAAAGCAGTAGGGCCATTTTTTAACCAAATCATGTATCAATTTCCTATTGGTTATTTTGATATATGTGTTCCAGCAGATACCCTGCTTGAATTTAAATTTATTAGAAGGGTAAATAAAACACTACATATTGAAGGGGGAGAGAATCATAGATACCAGACACCAAAGTTTGGAACAGGTGAGGTTGTGGTAAAATGGCAAACCGCAGAAAAATCTATCTTGGTTGAGATTTAATGATATGAATCTACTTGCTATTAAAAATATTAATTTATATCCATGAGCTATTTCGTTTTGAGGGTTAAATCAGAAATTTATACTAAAGATTTCTAGAGTATAGCTTTGGAGTTTAAAAAATCCGTGTTGAACTGTATGAAGAGAAGTGAAAAAAACAATTTTGGAGGTTGCTATGGTACAAGCTTCTAAAGTGATTACTATTGAAGATTTTTACTCTGAAACACTAGAAAATAGTAGGAAATTATTTGTATATTTACCACCTGGTTACGAAAAGCATTCACAGGAAAGGTATCCTGTATTATATATGCATGCCGGGCAACGTCTATTTGAGCCTTTAATAAAAAATGATGAATCTTGGAATGTCCACAAGACAGCTGATGAGCTAATTCTTGAAGGGAAAATTCAAAAAATAATAATTGTAGGTATAGCACATAAAAGAATTATAGAGAACAATGAGTTTTGCCATTTTATTTCACCAGATAAACATATAAAATGCTCAGGTTTATTATATGAAAAATTTATAATCAATGAGGTGAAACCTTATATCGATGATAATTTCAGAACAATGTCTGACGCTAAAAATACTGCTTTAATAGGTTCTTCAGCAGGAGGTTTATCAACTTATAATATCGGTTTCCGTAACCCTAAAGTGTTTGGGAAAATAGGGATGATATCTCCATTCTTTGTGAAAGTCGAAGATGACCATTCAGAATTAAAATTATATGAGATGTATAAAGGGAAAAAAGACTTGAAAGTTTGGATGGATATAGGTAGTGCAGAAGGCTTTTTCTTGGTGAAACATGTAAGAGATATTGCAGAAACTTTATTAAAAAATGGTTATAAATATAAAGATAATTTAATTTTTTATCAGGATCCAAATGGTGCTCATTTTGAAAAAGACTGGGGAGATCGTATGCATCTTCCATTAATATATTTCTTTGGAGATATAGGGAATATAGTTAATGTTACCTTAGATGGGCGAGATGAAGTTGGATTAACTGGAATGAAGGTGAAAATTAATCCAATTATGACGTACGATAGTGGCTTTAAAATGAGTGATTTAGATGGTGTGTTTTTAGTCAATAACCCAGATGTATTAGAGGTTATGAATGATGGAACGATTATACCCAAAAAAATAGGAGAAGCCGAAGTCACCTTTGTAACACAAGGTGTGAAGGGAATACCAAAAAAATATAAGGTAATAGAAACATTATCAGAATTTGTAGATGTTTCCGTAACAGTCGAAGTACCTGAAAATACACCAGCTGGTGAACGAATTTATATGAGTGTAGGAATGATACTAGATAGAATAGAAAAAAATCGTTTTGCTGGGAACTTTACAGTGCCTAGGGATCTTGCATGCAAGTTTAAGTTTTCAAGAGGCTTTAGGCTCTTTGAAGTGGATAAATTTGGACAACCTATTCAAAATAGGAAATTTAAAGCTACTAAGGACTTACAGTTAAATTATACTGTCGAGAACTGGATAGGACTATAAAAATTAAAAGTGTGGGGTGAGTGCTGCAGTGAAAATGAAGGAATTAACACCAACCTTTGATGTTCCTTATTATTATTCATGTTATATACCAATTCTTCACGATAAATTAAAAAGTATGGGTAGTATTAGTTACTTGAGCTTAATAGCAAATGAAGAATTATATAGCATACCATCTTACCGTGTGGATACTACCACATCTGCACCTTCTGTAGCTAGATATACACAGTTGTTAGAATATAATCAAACATTTCGCATGGAGAAAAATGTGTATTCTGATTTTGGAAATGGTCTTCAATTTATAAAAGAATGTCTGAATCGTCAAGAAGTTTTTATTGCCTTAGGAAGTACATTTTTTCTACCTTATAGTAATGATTATTTGAATCCAAAATTTATAAAGAGTCATATAGATATCCATACGGATAAGTATGTTACAGACCACTACTTAGCGATTAACAAACTTACAGAAGATAGTGTATTTGTTCAAGATCCTGTCCCTAATAAATATATGGGAGAGATATCACTTGAGGAGTTTCATTCTTTTTGGAAAGGTGGAAGAGGTATACCTGAATTGGTTCAGGCAAAAGGAATAGAAAGAATCTCATCTTACTCCTCAATTAATGTGATTATAGAGACAAAAATAAACCTAGAAAATATTAGAGATATTTTTTTGAGAACATTACAAAAGATATCGAGTGAGTATATTAGAGGTTTAGTTATGAGAAAAAACAATAAGATATATTATTTTGGCAAGACTGCAGCACTTGAACTTAAAGAAAATATAAATACCGATTTTCATAAGCAACGAAACATGTTTCCTTTGTATTTAAAATGTTTATTTGATATGAGATGGAGTAGATATTTTTTATATGACTTACTTATAGATATGAATGATTTATTTAAAGATAAATTTATGCATCTTGCTAGTGACTTAATGGATATAAAGCAATCATGGGAAAGACTGTATAAGATTGCACATATTAAATTATTAAAAAAAGATAGTAACTTAAGTGATCTTGAATCTTTTAATTTGATAATGATGGATGTTATTACTAGAGAGAGTGTATTACACGAGAATATTTTATTTCTTCTGCAACATAATTATAGTCTCCAGTCTTGATAGAGAAGAGATAATTGAGAAGTAAAGTAAGGGAACTACTATGTGTATACTTATGTATCTTAGTAGTAGATGAAAACGTGTATCTAGTGTTCATGTTAAACACTTCTACAGGTGTTGGAAGGAAATCTTCATAGTAAAAAATGATTTATAAAAAGGAGTGCATTTACTTGGAAAATACTAATAAAGAAAAGATTATTCAAATCGTATTGTGCTGTGTTGAAGAAGTGAATGAAAATCTTGAAAATAAAATTGATCTTGAAAAAGGCTTGAAAGCACATCTTTATGATTGGGAAGGGTATTTAGATTCGTTGGGACTGGTATCTTTGCTGGTAAGTATTGAACAAGGCTTAGAAGATGAATTGGGTTTATCCGTTGATTTGGTTAATTTAGATACAATGTCACAACATAATAGCCCATTTAAAACAATAGATACATTAGTTGCGTATATCATACAATCCCAGGAAACATTAAAATCACTAACATAGCAAAATAATAAAGGATAAAACTTAAAAGGAGGTTGGGTATGCATATTGATTTTTTATTAGAAAGGTTTGAACTGAACAAAGAATGCGAAGCTATTGTTTGGGAGGATAAAACTTACACGTATGAGTGGTTACTAAATCAAACAAAGATTTATACTAGGGAGTTAAATGAACATAGAAAGATGGAGTATAAAATAGTCTCTTTAGAAGCGGACTATTCTCCATATTCCATAGCAATGTTTTTAGCACTTATTGAATTAGGATGTACAGTAGTACCAATCTTAAATTCCTTGGTTGACAGCAAGAAGAAAGAATACTATGAAATAGTTGAATTAGAAAAAGTAATTAAAGTTGAAAGTGGATGTTTTGAAATCATTAATATGCAAAGAGATTACATTCAAAATGAATTATTATTACAACTGAAAAAGTTAAAACATCCAGGATTAGTATTGTTTTCATCTGGCACAACTGGACGCAGTAAAGCAATTGTACATGACTTTACGTTACTTCAAAAGAAGTACAGCGTTGCAAGAAGTGCAAAGCGGGTTATACCATTTATGTTATTTGATCATATTGGAGGAGTTAATACGCTCTTCCAAATTCTTTCTAGCCTAGGGTGTTTGGTAATTATAGATGATCGTACCCCTAATCAAGTATGTAATATGATTGAGAAACATCAAGTGCAAGCTTTACCCGCATCACCAACTTTTATAAATTTACTTATACTGAGTGAAGTTTATAAAAAGTATAAATTAAATAGTTTGCAGACTATTTCTTATGGATCAGAAGTTATGCCGGAGGCTACATTAAATAAAATAAACGAAATTTTCCCTCACATTAAAATTATACAAATGTATGGCTTGTCAGAATTGGGGGTTTTATATTCACAATCTAAATCGAATGATTCTTTGTGGATCAAACTAAGCGATGGGAATATTGAGACAAGAGTTGTGGATGGAATGTTGCAGGTTAAATCAGTGTCTACGATGATTGGTTATATTAATGCTCCAAGCCCATTTACCATAGATGGCTGGCTTATGACAGGCGATATGGTGGAAGTAGACGGAGATTATATTAAAATCTTAGGAAGAAAATCAGAGCTTATAAATATTGGCGGAGAAAAAGTATTTCCAGCTGAAGTTGAAAATGTAATACAGCTAATGAGTGGAGTAGAAGAGGTCGCCGTAGTTGGTGAAAAAAATGTAATCACGGGGCAAATGGTTAAGGCTGTTGTTAAATTGAATACGAATGAAACTGTAAGTGAATTTAGAAAGCGATTGAGAGAGTTCTGTAAAGATAAACTACCAGTATATAAGATTCCACAGAAAGTGGTTCTAACAACTGAGAAAATGCATACAGATAGGTTTAAAAAAAACAAGAAAGTATTTATGTAATTATAGTTTTTATAATAGGGAGAGGTCGCCTTAGATTAAAATACAAATAAAAAAGTACTTCTATTTAAGTTCTTTTAATTTAGGAAATAGATTGGCCTGACTTACGTCTGGGATATGTTATCTTATCCTTTTTCGAATTGGCTTGTTTTTAATTTAATTACAAGTTTCGCATAAATAAGCTTCTCCTTAACACAAATAATGAAGTGTTGGGGAGAAGCTTTATTTTTGTTAGTGTACTTATAAAGTTTGCTGTTGTTTAGTTTTATGATTTAGTAGTAATTTATCTAAGGAAATAGATTGGATGTTAGTTAGTACAAAAATAAAGATACAGCTAATAATAACTCAAATTCAAACCCTCCTATAAATCCTTTATTGAATTTTATGGTAATAATCGGTCCAGCCAAAAGTATAGAAAATAAGGTTGAAATGCATTGGTTTTTATTTTCCAACTTTTGGTTTAATGAAATAAGGTTCGACTTCTCCATTTTGTATTTGAATATCCTGAATTGCTGTATTATTAATAGAACCTTTAATGGATCCAAATGTTTTATTTAGGATGTGACCAGCGCTTTTGAATCCAACATAATGCCCACGGACCATCCGTGGAAAACATGCACCAAACATACCGTGTACCGATATAATTGATTGAAAATGTAGAATTTCTGTAATTAATGTGCCGATTGTTGTTATCTTCATCTTACTATTTGGAGGTACTTTAATAGAACGCTCAATGGAAGGAGAGGTAATGATTGATTTTGAATTACTTTCTCCCACAAAAGTTGAAATATTAAATTTGTTACCGGATTGAAATTCACCTGACATGATAAAATCTGATGTTAAAGTTAAACCTGTAGTAGATACCGAAGTCCAAGATTGAATATTGGCCCATTGCTCTTTTATTGAGACTACAATTTCTGCTTCTTCATTATTAGCATTAAATACAAATTGTTCCCCTAGGCTTACTTCATTCTTTGAAGGCTCTTCAATATTGCGAAATATAAAAGGGCCAAGCATTTTATAACAAGCGTGACCATAACGTTCAGTAATTGCAGGCTTATTATGAATTGGAAACGTCTCATTATTTACTGCGATTTCATCAGGAAGTATTCCATAAAAATCTTTAAACGCGTCCATTATGGAATCTGTAGTTGAATCTAATGAATCTAGATCTGAAAAAGATAATTTTTCTTGTATAATCATACTAATACTCCTTACTTATCCGTGATTTTATTTGTTTGATCGTGGTGGAAAAGCAATTGAAATATGAGGAGAAGATAAACTAATAGTTTGACAGATACAATAAATAATCACTATTGAGAATAAATTCCATTTTTTACTGCAGGATTCCTATCAATAAATACTCGTTAGAAATTTATAAATATTTAATTGAATTTTAGGAAAATAGAAGGCTATAATTAATAAATCTAACTAATAAATATTAGAGTTAATTCAGACTTTCTAGGGGATATTAGTAGAATAAAGAATACCATTAACTAGTTTACTCTATATCTCTGTTTAAATTTTAACTATGATGATTCAAAATCAAATAATCTTTATGCTTTAGATACACAACATGGTAGATTTGAAATACTTAATAAAAAAGGAAAACGGGAGAAGTAGACTTCAATTTAAACTCAACAAAACCAGCGGACAAATCTGGGGACATGGTTTGAAAATGGGTTAAGAAAGGATTCATTTATGAATGAATTAGTAAAAAAAGCAATACAATATTTTACCACAAAAGAAATGGAATAGGGTCAAAACCCATTTGTAAAAATGAATGGATCCACTTTAATTGGCGGAAAACCAATCGTTGGTTGGTATCATAAGTGAAATGTAGATTTGAAATAAAATTGTACCACTTATAAAAAATATGATGTTTTGAATAAAGTTGTCATGTTTATATAAAAAATTTTATAGATAAGTTTAAAAAAAGAGTGAAACTCGTCTCAGAATGAAAAGAATACTTATCTTATTGAGATAAGAGGAAAATTTTGTAGCTATATTTTAAAATCTGCATTTGAATGAAACTAAACTGAATGTTTACCTAAAGAAAGTACAATAAAAAAACCTTGGATGCAAAAGAACTAAAGGAAACACTCTCTATCGACATCACGCACTATTAAGTTTTGAGTACAACACAAGCTATTTAGTCTTAAGGGGTTAAAGTTAACTGTTTTTATTAAAGTGTATTTACATGATAGCTATAGCCTATAAGCAACCATGTAATCAATATAATATGTATAGGTGAATGTATCTGAAACTAAAAGATATTCATACTGATGAAAGGGAATGATGCATTTTATTGAATTAACATAAGAGTATTATAAAAAAAGTAAAAAAGTAAAGACCTTATAACTTCGCACGAAATACCAATTTTACGAACAATAAGATGTATTAATAAAACTCTAATACAGTATTTAGGAATTTCGAGCTCATTAGCATGAATCTCCCTATATTGGCATGTGTCCATATAATTCATATTTTATATAGAAATTATCAAATACTAAATTACTCATTGCAAAATTTTTATAGTAAATTACATTTAAATTTATAAAAGTTTTTCTTATGTTGATCTATTTAACTCCTTATAATCATGATTAAATTAACCAATTAGTATTTAATAACAACTGTTAAAAATTTTTCGTGTATTCATTTTGTATGAATTTATATATGAAAATTGTTTTATTTTGTACACCTGTGAATGTGATTTTTATAGCTTAATACAGATTTATCACATGCATATCTATAATTTTATTAGAATGACTACACTATCCTTATTTAATTTTGAGTATATTTTAGTAACCCATAATTTAATTATGTAAATAAGTCTGTGTAAAAATTGAATTTAACGCGAACTTGTGTTCGTAACTTTTTTCTGTTATAGTATTTATGAGGTGATTTTTATGGATTACAGCAAGCAACGTCAAAAATCCGTACATCGTAAAAAATTATACGAAAATTTAAATGAAATGCCCTTTTACATAGAAGAATTTGTGGAGTATAAAGAATTGCATGATGCCTCTCCCTCCACCCTACTGAATTATGTATATGATTTTAGAGTCTTCTTTAATTGGCTATTATCTGAACAAATTATTGAATTTAAGCCCATTAAAGACGTATCTTTCTCTGATTTGGAGAATTTAAAGAAAAAAGATGTCGAGAACTTTATGAGGTTTCTAAAACTACAACAAAACATGCAGAATTCCTCTGTTAACAGAAAAATTTCGGCCTTAAAATCTTTATTTAAGTACCTCACCTCCCTATCAGAGAATGAAGATGGAGAATGCTATTTTTATAGAAATGTAATGGCTAAAATTGAAATACATAAAGATAAAGAAACATTAAATGCTCGTGCAAAACGTATGAGGTCTAAAATATTCCATAATGATGATGATCAAGAATTTCTGGATTATGTTAAGTACGAACATGAAAAATCTTTAACAAAACATCAGTTATTCTATTTCTTAAGAGATAAGGAGCGTGATGTAGCTATTCTTTCCCTCTTTCTTGGTAGTGGTATTCGTGTAAGTGAATTGGCCGATCTCCGCATGGAAGATATAAACTTAAAAGAAAGACTAATTGATGTAATCCGAAAGGGAAACAAAGAAGATTCCGTTTGGATTACCCCCATTGCATTAAATGATATTGAAAAATATATAGAAACTAGAGATAACAAATACGCTCCAGGGAAAGAATTAAAGAATGTGTTTCTATCAAAGTATAAACATACTGCACAGCCTCTTTCAGTTAGGGCTATTCAGGATATAGTAGAAAAATATACTAAGGCTTATGGAAAAAGAATGTCTCCTCATAAATTACGACATACATTGGCAAATAAGTTATATATGGAAGAAAAAGACTCGTTACAAGTGATGCAGCAGCTTGGGCATACCAGTCAAGATACAGCTCTGTTATATACTCAACTTGGAGAAACAACTATTAAAGATAGTTTAGGAAGAATAGGAAAAAATAAAGAATAAGGTTTTAGCAATTTTGTATTGCTGAACTCTTATTCTTTTTCTTACCCCCAAAAAAGGGTTTACATATTATATATATTTAGCTTGAAATTTAGTTTTATTGTATAAAAAATACATAATATAAATTTTACATTAATTGGTTTATAAAAACACTTCATATTTACATTTGCTTCTTATTACTATTTAATGAGATATAATATTTGTATCAAACTTATCCAATGTTTCGGAATTTACTTTTTCTCCATCTATCGTCATATTTATTTTCTGTTTCGGATTTGCTGTTACCACCCAAGCATTTGGTAAATAACGATCTTCATGTGATAATGTAGAAGGTGAATTTATAACCCTGCCTCCTAAATATATAGTAGCAGAGGATCCTCCATCCATTGCCATTGCATTTATTGCTCCTTTTTCATATAGAATATCTTGACACTCTTTTAACGTAGCTCCTATGCTATGTGTTTGTCTACCATCTATTACTAGAAACATAATTGTACCATCTTCTTTTTGGGCCATAATACTTCGCGGAGCAGAACCCCAACCACCGTCTCCTTCTGTAATCATTTTTTCACCATTTACAATTAACTGTGGCATAAATCCTGCTGCTGAAACGACTTGTTTATCCAAAAGTTGTCGGGTAGAATAATTTCCTGTTATCATATGCCCAAACTTTGTTAAACCCGTAATAATTGTAGGGGTATTAATATCCATATTCGTATCAATAGCTTTCCCATTTTCTATTACTATTCCAGTTGCAACATTTCCTCCACCCCTTCCTGTTTCATCAGCAAATCCACTTGCATTCACAGCAACAAGTGCATGATTACGTTTTGCCATTACACTAATTTTTTCTCCCCTGTTAGCACCCTGTGTTCCTTGATGGCTAACAAGTTTAACATTGAAAGGATTACTAATAGTGACTAACTTTCCTTCGAATAGAAAGCGACTATCTTTATTACTTTTAATTGTTTCTACATCAATTTCTAATGGCTGACTTTTTAATTCTTCTAATCTTTTTCCTACTATTTTTTTATAAATATGCTCATCACTGTTTGACCATTTCGGATGATTAATTCTATCTTGCAGTTTATCTAGTTCCTTTTGGGATAGGAGTGTATATTTCGCATATTGTGGATGCTGAGAAGTTAGTATACTCCCAGCGATTGTTATACGAAGCTCTCGGCCATAGCTAGTACCAAATAATATTCCTATGCCAATAATCATTAAAATAGAAAATAGAAGCAAGATTCTTTTGAAGATTTTTCTTAGATGTTTCATAGTTTTATCCTCCAGTGTTCATTACATTCAATAAATCCATTAAAATATTATTTATCTAAAGACAAAAGTGCTTGATTTTCTCATTACTAAATTTCCCACTATATTTTAGTAATCAAGGCAAAATACTTATTCCGCATTTGTTTTTTTTCAGTGTATATTTACAAATGTAATAACGTTTTTGCAACCATGAAATAAATTACTAATCCTGTTCCGTCAACAAATGTTGTAATAAATGGACCTGAAACAACTGCAGGATCCAGTTTTAATTTTCTTAGAATTAAAGGTAAAACAGCTGCAACAAGAGAGGCCCAAATAACAATAAATAATAAAGTGATTGCTACAACTTGTGCAACTTCTGTTCCAACACCTAACATATAAGCACGAGTGAGTCCAGCTACCGCAAGTGCAAGTCCAAGAAGCATACCAATTGCAAGTTCCTTTTTCATTACACGGAAAATGTCTTTAAATTTCACCTCTCCAATACCAATTGCACGAGTAATTGTTGCTACAACCTGTGTTCCTGTATTCCCTCCAGTACCTACTAATAATGGAACAAAGAAAGCAAGGGCAACTACAGTTTCAATTTCGTCTTCAAAATACTTTAATACTGTACCTGTATATGCCTCAGCAACAAAAAGAAGTAATAACCATGGTAGACGTTTTAAGAAAATGCTCCAAATGCTAGCTTCAAAGTAAGATTGATTTAATGGTTCACTTCCGCCTAACTTTTGAATATTTTCTGTAGCTTCTGCTTCCATAACATTCATTACGTCATCAAATGTTATAATACCAATCATTTTATTATTTGCTGTTGTGACAGGTATTGCTGCTAAATTATAATTCAGTAGCTTTTTTACAACTTCTTGCTGATTAATTTCAGCTTGTACTGAAATTACCTCTTGAATCATGATAGTAGATAATATCTCTTCATCTGGTGCTAGTAATAACTCATGTATGGAAACGATTCCCTTAAGATAACCGTGATTATCAAGAACATAACTATAAGATATTGATTCTACATTTTTAGAATGTTCCCTAATGTACTTCAATGTCATTTTTACTGACCAATTTCCTCTAACTGCAACAAAATCACTTGTTACAAGACTTCCCGCCGTTTCAGGTTTGAAAGTCATCAATTTTTTCACGTTATGTTTTGTAATTTTATCTAGATACGCCATTAATTTAGCCTGTTTTTCCGGATGAACCGCTAGAAGTAAATCTACTAATTCATCAATCGGTTGTAAATTTAGCAACTTTTTGGCTTTATTTTCAGATAAGTGAATTAAGATATTATATTTTTCTTCTGCACTCATATATTGAAAAATTTTAGAGCTTTTTAATACAGGTATTGTATTTAGCAATATGACTTGATCTTCAATTGAAAACTGTTTTACTTCTTGCGCAATATCATACGACGGATGACGTAAAACTTTCTCTGCATCCACGTTATTTTTGGTTATAAGTAATTCCTTTAATAATTTCTTCATGTTAACTCCTCCTCATATTGCTAAGGGAGACTCTAGAGTTTCATGAGTGGTTTTGTTTTATTTTATCTGTCTTAAATTTTTTATTAGAGCAATAATAGTTACATTGCAATCAATTCATTAGTTAGAATTACCTCCTTTTTGAATATAGACAAGATAAAAACAAATAAAATTAAACAGAAAAACCTTTACTCAAAAAGGAGTAAAGGTTTTTTCACAATACAAATAAATGATTATTAAGACCGCCCTGCCAAAATCACAGAGGTGCCTTTCTATCAAATCGTATACCACTCCCTCGTTGAGTTTTAGCACTGTATAGCATAGGTTTTTATAACCAGCTACATTAAGAAGGGCCTTAATCCGACCGTTCCTGTTGACCCATTGGCGTCTCTCGACATTTTTGGGCAGCAGCGTTTCTCTATACAGGAGCCTCACCTAACAAAGATTATTGAATTACTTCAAAATTTAAACCAGAATTTAATATTTGTCAACTCACTTTCAATTCTATTCTTAAAAACTTTTTTATAGAAAATGAAAATATATCTATCACAAATTTAAAATTGCACTAAAAAACATAGAATTCATTCGAAGAAACGTTAAAAAACATATGAAATTTCGTATATGAAACTTATTGTTTATAATTAATCTTTAACTTTATAGCAAAAGATAAATGATTAGTCATTCTGTACTTTAAAAGAACATTCTTAAAAAAATCTTCTTTTATGATTAAAATCTTCTTTACTGTTTATCAAATTTATATGGTTAAACTACTTAATCAAACTATATACTACAAGTCGAAAATATGTACTTATACGGAATGATTACATACATTTTCTCACATCATTTCTCAAAGGATTATAAAGCAATAAAACATATAAAATTAGCAATACGGTTACTTGACAAGAAAAAAATATATATTTATGCTTGCTACACGAAACAAATACATAAAATTTATATTGCTTAACCTGTTAGGTGAGGCTCCTATGCAAACACAGGCTATTGCCCAAAAATGTCGAAAGACGCCAATGGGTAGAACAGGAATTGTCGGATTAAGGCTCTTCTTAAGATAGCTAAGTGATGAATTTTCATTACTTTACGTTGTATAGTGCCAAAGCTCTACTAGGGGGAAAAAGCCTTATTTAGTCATGCCATTTTGAATCCCCCTAGTTATATACTAGGGGGATTTTTACGTAAGAAAACAGGGTGTAAGCGATAGAATCTGCCTAAACAAAAATCCTGTTAAGTAATTGACGAGAAAAAGGTTTAATGGATTAGCAAATGTAATATTATGTTTTGTTTTAAATTAGGAGGATATTAAAATGAAAAAAATATTAAAACTCGATTATCTATTGCTCCTCCCTCTACTCATAACATGTACCTTAGGTATTATCATGATGTATAGTGCGAGTTCCATTGTCGCTGTCCAGCATTACGGTTATAACAGTAGACACTTTATTGATTCTCAATTAACAAAGCTAATTTTAGGAACAATAGGGTTAATAGTTTGTGCCATACTCCCATATGAAATATGGAAAAAACGAATAGTCTCTATTTGTATTATGGTTGGGGGGATTTTTTTATTAATTATGGTTTTATGGAAAGGAAAAGTGGTAAATAATGCTCAATCATGGATCTTTGGAATACAGCCAGCTGAATTTCTTAAATTAGGAACAATACTCGTAACAGCCCGTTTTTTTGCATTACGACAAGAACAAGCTAAAAATAGCTGGAGTGGTAGTGGAAAACTTTTATTGTTTTTAGCTACAATTTTTTTTCTTATCTTTAAACAACCAAATTTAGGATCAGCACTTTTAATAATAGGTATAGGTTTTAGCATATTTTTTTGCTCAGGAATAAATATAAATCTACTAATTAAAAGAACTACCATCGGTTCTATTTTGGGATTACCTATTTCATATTTTTTAATTCAATATAGTTTGTCAGAAGTTCAAAAGACACGTATTACTACGATTTTCAATCCCTTTGTTGATGCACAAGGAAATGGATACCAGCTTGTAAATTCTTTTATTGCCATTGGCTCTGGAGGAATTATTGGTCATGGATTTGGAAATAGCATACAAAAAACAGGTTATCTTCCAGAACCACATACTGATTTTATAATGGCAATAGTTTCTGAAGAACTAGGATTTATTGGTGTATTTATTCTATTGGCTGGTGTTTTGACTATAGTACTTCGCTCTTTAAAAATAGCACAATTATGTGTAGATCCATTCGGCAGTTTTATAGCAATTGGTATAGGGTGTATGATTGGTATGCAATCCGTTGTAAATTTAGGTGGTATTACAGGACTATTTCCTCTTACGGGTACTCCATTTCCGTTTATAAGTTTTGGTGGAAGTTCTTTAATGGTCAATTTAATAGCAATAGGAATATTGCTTAATATTTCAATTTTCAATAAAATTAAGTTTGATAATTAGAATATTTAGTTTTAAAATTATGAAATTCCACCCTATTAATTAATCTATATTCAAAGAATTTTTAATTAATTTTTTACTGTATGAATGCTAATATTTATATTTATTTCAATACCTAAAAAGGCAAGCATAAATTTATGCTTGCCTTCCGTTCTCAAAATTGATTACACCTAAAACAACGTGGGATAAAGCAAATTTAAATACTGACTTCTACCCTCTATTTTTTACTTTTCTAAAACAATTTCTGCTATTTCATTAGCATATTTTTTAGAATCAAATCCATCATAGTTACTTAGGACTATAACAGACAAATATTCTTGTGGAAACCGCATGAAGTGTGAACGATAACCCACCCAACTTCCTGAATGTTCCAAGTACCGACAGTTAAAACCTTCAGCAAGCCTTAGTCCAAAAGCATAATCTTCATTGTCAATAATCGTCTGCCCAGTTGGGGAAATTTTTGGACCTATTTCGCTCATTCTTTTAACAAGTTCTTTTCCACCAACGGTACCTGTAGTTAAATTTTCTCCCCACTTTATCAGGTCTTCAACTGTTGCATGAACTGCCCCATCCCCTGTATGTTCCCAAGGACTTTCATAGACCATATATGCTCCTTGTTCATTCTTTGAATACCCTCTAGCAATTGATATAGTAGTTGGGTAGCAATCCACAATTGTTGTGTCTTTCATATGTAAAGGATCAAAAATACGATCCTTTGTAAACTGACGTAGAGACTTGCCGCTTACCTTCTCTACCACTTGTGATAATAAAAAATATCCTGTATTGCTATACTCAAATTTTGTACCAGCTGCGAACCTTGCAATTTGATGACCATTAAGGTGGTTTAGCGATTCTTCCACAGTTAATGTATCAGTAAATTTAATAGTTGCTGTTTCAGCCAATTCCATATAATCAACTAGTCCACCAGTATGATGAATTAGATGTCTTAATGTTACATGTTCAGCATATGTTCCAATAAAAGGGATGAACCTCACAATTGAATCATCTAAACTCAATCTTCTCTCTTGTTCTAAGAGTAATATAGAAAATGCTGTGAATTGTTTAGAAACTGAGGCAATGTTAAAAATATTCTTTGTGGTTATAGGTAAATTTTCCTCTATAGAAGCTAAGCCAACCGCACCTTTATAAGTTACCCCGCTATCAAAACTAGCAATATATGCACAGCCAGGAGCTTTTGGTGAAAACTTGTTAAATAATTGTTTAATCAATGTATGTGTCTTTTCATTATATGAATTAACCATCTCAATCTCGTACCCCTTCCATTAAATAATTAAAAATAGATTACCCTATTATCTTTCTCATATTGAATCCAATTATCCTTCGTATCGAATGTTTGATATAGGGAATATCTCAAATTACCCCCACTTTAGTTTCCAGGGAAACTAAAGTGGGGTATAATTATATCTGTACAATAGATATCGTTTACAAATCCATTGTGCAAAATCTTGTCTTAGCTCTTAATTACGTAAAAAAATGGAAGGCATGACATGGAAATTTATTATGATGTAGCGGTAGTTGGCGGTGGTCCGGTTGGACTTATGACAGCATGTGAATTAGCTATTCAAGATGTAAAAGTTGTGGTTTTAGTGAGAAGATTAAATCGGATAAGAAATTCTAGAGCACTCATACTTCATCCCCGCTCCTTAGAATTAATGGCTATGAGAGGTATTGAAAATCGCTTTTTATCCAGAGGGAAGAAATTAGATACAAGCCATTTTGCTGCCCTAGATACAAGATTAAACTTTAAAAATTTAGATACCGATTTTCCATATACGCTTTTTATTCCCTAATCTATTATAGAAGAAATATTAGAAGAGCGTGCGTTAGAATTAGGTGTAGACATTAAACATGGTCATACTTTAAAAGATTTAAAACAGTATGAAACATTCGTACAATTAGAAATAGAACAAGGAAAAACAATATATATAATAGAAGTTCCATATGTAGTAAGCGCTGATGGCGCAAGAATATATTAATAAATATTTATATATAAACATAAGTATTCATATATTATATTAATTAAAAAATAGTTATTTCTATTAATAACTCCGAGTGGGAAATCCAACAATATAATTAACTATTTAAATTTAACTGTTAACCAGACTTAAAAATTGCCCTATTTTAATAGCAATTTTTTATTTTTCTTACATTATATTTGATTGCTCTTTTTCTTGCTTCTCGATAGTAAATTTTAAAACTAATTCTGACAATGCTTCTACTTTTTCTTTTATTTTGTTCGATTGATTCGATATCTCCTCGATTGATGCTGCTTGTGATTGGATAGACTGTACAGTTTGAGTTGTTTCCTTAGCTACTTGCGTGGCAGTTTCAGAAACACTAGACATAGAGGCATTGACTTCTTCTGTACCCGCAGACATTTCTTCTGTCGCTGCAGATACTTCTTGAATTTGACTAGTGATTTTATTAATATCCGACATAATAGATGAGAATGCTTGATCTGCTTTATTAGCTGTTTCTTTTCCTTCTGAAGCTTTTTGTTGGCCTTTTTGCATTGCAGCAACTGTATCTTTGGTATCTTGTTGAATGGCTTGTATTAAATGATTGATTTCATATGCAGATGTTTTAGACTGCTCAGCTAAATTTCCTACTTCCGTAGCCACTACTGCAAATCCTTTTCCGTTTTCTCCAGCACGTGCAGCTTCAATTGAGGCGTTCAAGGCAAGAAGATTTGTTTGTTCTGCAATATTAGTGATTGCATCCAGAGCTTTATCAATTTGCTGCGTACGTGTAACAAGTCTCTCTATTACTTTGGATGTTTCTTCAACAACCTCATGAATACTATTCATTTGAAGTATAGATTGTTTTATTACTTCACTACCAGAATTGACTTGTTCTGTTGTTGTGACAGCCACTTCTGTAACCGTTGCTGAAGATTCAGCTACTGTTTGAACGCCAGTCGCAATTTCTTCCATTGATGAGGAACTTTCTTGAATACTAGTAACTTGTCCTTCTATTTTTTTATCGACCTCAGATATAGTTTGGACAACCTCTCTTGATATATGAGATGCTCGTTTAGTATCTTGCAACATCCCATTGGTAGAAGAAATAACCTCTTGTGTTGTGTTTTTTACTTCTCCAATTAATTTTTGCAAGTTATCCAGCATACTATTAAAAGACTTCACAATGCTTCCCAATTCATTATTTGATTTATAAGAAGTACGTATCGTTAAGTCACCTTCAGATACTCGCTCCATATCCCTTTGTAATAATACAATTGGTTGTTTAATCGCACTTTTAATGATATAGCCAATAAAAATAACGATTGCGATTGCTATAATGGAGATACTAACAAACAGCATCATGGTATTTGTTGCACTGTCAGTATTATTTTTTTGTAATTGATCTGCATTATTATTATTAAATTGGATAAGTTCACGAATTGACTGAATTGACTTTTTCATATTGGGATCAACCTCTTTTAGGTAATAAGCATATGCTTCTTCATTATTAGATTGTCCCAAATCTTGCACTTTTTTCAGTTGTGTTCTTAAGTCTTTAAATATTGTATAAAATGTGTTATACAATTCCTTTTCTCTATTAGAACTAACTCTTGTCTCAAACTTCTTTAATAACTGATCAGTTTCTGTACGAGCTACATCTATTTCTGTTAAAAGTTCTTTTATTCGTTTTTCATCTTTTGATAGGATTGTTTCTTTTACATTCATATTGATAAGATAAAAATTAGACTCTATAGCTCCTATCCACTGAATTGGTAATAAACTATCTTCATACATAGTAGTAGAAGCATGTTCCCCTTTTTTAAGGCCCCAAAATCCTAGTATAGATAATATTATACAAGAGACACTTGCTATAACTACCATTACGTTTAGTGTTGTTCCAATTTTACTGTTTTTTAAAAACGACAATTAAATCCACTTTATTGTTATATATTGATTAAATAATTAGATGTATAAAAATAAAATACACTTAATTACTTGTATACATTGAAAATACTATAATTTAACTTAAATAATAAATATAAATGGTTAAAAGAGCGTGTTGTTATATATTTAGGTCAACGCGCTCTTACATATATTTAAACCCTATATCATTTTCTTATTCTATTCATTTAACTCATAAAGCCTTTTTATATTTGGTTATCATGCCAGAAGTTTATTGAAAAATGATTATTCTCATCATAAGCTTCAAATTCATAACCTTTTTCTTTTAATCCCTTTATAATTGCTGGAACTGCCGAGACAGATTGTGGATGAATATCATGCATTAAAATAATTTCTTTTGAAGACGTCGCACCTGCTAAGACATTTTGAACAATTTTTGCGGCTGCTACATCAACGGGTAATTTATTGTATTTCCAATCTAAAGAATCAATTGTCCAATCCCATACTTTTAAATTATTTCCGACCACTTCATTTCGAAGTGATTCATTTAACCCGGGCATTGATCCATATGGTGGGCGTGTTAATTTCGGTGAGTTTCCAATAACATTTCTAATTAAAGATTGATCCTCTTTCATTTCCTTAACATATTGCTGATTGGTGTATAGCTTTTTAAAATCATGTGTCATACTATGCATGCCCACATAATGGTTCTCTACATGCTCTCGTTTCACTAAATCTGGGAACCTTTTCACATTGTCGCCAATTAAAAAGAATGTTGCTTTCACATTATTTCTTTTTAATATATCTAATAGGTTAGCTGTATATTTTCCTGGTCCATCATCAAATGTTAAATATGCAACTTTTCTTTCTTTACCATCAAAACGAGTAGGTATCAATTTTTTCAATTCATTTTTAGGTAGACTGCTCACTTGTTGAACACTGTTTACTTCTTCTGCATTTACCAGCTTAGGATTTGTAATAGATTGAAACATGTAATACCCTATTGCTACTAATGTAATAGCCAACAATACACTTATAATTCTTTTTTTCTTAAGTTTAATTTTCATATTATAATCTTCTTTCTATCCTATTATTTCACTTTATGTTGTTTAGTTATATTATCCTATTAGCTTATAAAGTTCTTTAACTTAACCAATGTCAATTTTGGATTACTTATTTTAATAATCTATATAGGTAAAAATTAGTGTCCTGCACTAGCATTCATGCCATTTCCTATGATAGTTAGAACCAAAGGATATAATACTGGTCCTAGGGTAAGGAAAATGTTCGAAATTACAATAAATGTATATAACAGGCTGTAATTTTGACTATTTTGATGTACAAATACTAGGATAACTAATGTTATTATAGTAATGAAATGTAGTGATAACATTATCAACCAATAATACATCATTATAGTAAGATTCGCCTTTCCTAATAGTTGGCATGTTATCCCTATTATTATTCCTAATACTGTAGCATTAAAGGAAATAAATAAAATCCTTTTTAGTATTCTAGGAAATGTTTTGTGATCCACCGTTTTATTATATAAGCCTATTAAAATGCCCAAAGATAGATATGCCAGTAATAGCCCTATCCAATCCCAGATCCAATCTTGACCTCCTATTAAAGTAAACAAAAGCGAAATGACGCCTCCTACTGCAAGAATCAAGGAGATCATAATGTTAGTTAAAGCTGATTTCATAATGTTTTCACTTCCTAAAAAATTTTATAATAAAGCATTGGTGTTTACTCATATGTTTTCATTTACTTATTAGAAATTCTTTTTAATTAACTGAGAATCTGTTTGATAGTATTCTTCCATTAATTTTTTTGGAATTATACTTCCTCCTGTTCCCTGTACAATTTGTGTACCTTGATTCAATTTATGTTTTAAATCATTATTTTGTAAATAGTCTCTCCCCCCCTTTATGCAATTTAATAAGTCTAATCATTCCTGCTAATGCTGATGGTTCTAGCTAAATATCCTCTTTACCCACTATTTCTTTTAATAGCTTATATAAATGATTATTACCAACTGTATATGCTCCACTTAAAAATGGTTCTATTGCTTTCCCTACAAACCCAGATGCTATTCCAAGTGCCAGTCCATCCGCTATTGCATTATTGTCAATCCCAAAATCTTATACAAAAATTCAATCATATAATCAGGTCATCATACTTATAGTTCACATTGAAGAATAAGTATCAATCATGTCTCGTCTTATTTACTATTCTCACAACTATGCAGGTGCTTGAAAATTAATCATACTTTATTATAATTAAGTATATTAACAACATGTTTAGTATAAGTGAATAAAATTAATTTTAATTTTATTTACTTATTTAAAGGGGATTACGCATATGAACAATATTAATATCGGTGAAAAAATTATGGTATTTAGAAAAGGTGCCGGATTAACTAGTAAACGGTTAGCTGAATTAGCTGATATAACACCTTCCATGTTAAGTCAGATTGAGAAAGGAATCACGAATCCATCCTTACAAACACTAAAACTAATTTCTGCAGCATTAAATATTGCTTTATTTAATTTTTTCTTAGAAGATACCAATACAGAAGAATTAGTTGTAAGAGCTAATCAAAGAAAAAAAATAACTTTCCCTGAAAGCGGCAATGTTTCGTATGAGTTATTATCACCTAATTTAGAAGGATCACTGGAATTAGCTTTAATGAATCTGTTGCCTCAAACCGCTTCTTCTATGGAGCCTATGGCACATAAAGGTGAAGAAATAGCATTTGTTATGGAAGGACAAGTAAAACTATATCTAAATGATGAGGTTTTACTTCTTAATCCAGGTGATAGTGTGAAAATCCCACCATACGCAAAACATAAATGGGAAAACACTTCTTTACACAAAGTCACTGTTATATTTGGAGTAACCCCACCATCTTTTTAATTTCAAGTAATACCGCATAAAAGTTAGAGAAAATAATTCTCTAACTTTTTTGTATACATAACTATATTTAATAAAGTAAAAAACTTGTCTTATAATTATATGTCATTTAATTCTAAACGATTATGAGTAGTGAAAGAGACCTTTCTAATTACATACTTAATTTACTTTTTAATGTCCAGTATTTTTCTCCAGTAGCTTCAAAAGAGAATTCTACCCATCCATTTGGATCTTCACGATAAATAAAGATGTTTGTTCCAGGAGTTACTGTACCGACTTTATTTTCCTCGACTGCAACATCTGATTTACTTTTAATTTTTAAATGAAATGGATAAGGTACTTGGTAATAAGCAGTTGATGATACCACATTTGCTGTTGTCCCATCTTCATACATGTTATACGGAATGTTATTAGATAACGCTTCAACATCTAATGTTTCAGGATTCTTTGGTAATTTTTTTGCAGATGTATAGTCTTCCACACGGAACGGTTTAATACGTTCCATAATATTTGCAATTTTTCCAGCCCACCCTTTATCAGATGCATATTTTACGTTCATACCAACTAACGTTGGTCCGTTATAATGCATACCATCTTCTTCTAAATATCTTTCTCGCACATAATTGGCATTATAAGCAATACTGTCGCTGTATGTTGGTAAATATTTTGCATATTTAAACGGATCCTTATCATACGCACGTAACCCAAATAAATTGTGTTTTTGATATGCGATTTCTGATTTTCCATATCCAGACTCTAAAATTGCATGTGCTGCTAAATACTGTGCATTGACACCGTATTGATTTTGCGCATTAATAAAATCTTGCCCATGGCCAACTAACGGACTATCTGAATGGTATTTTGCAATAAAACTATCAATCTCTTGGGCTGTAATTTTTGAAGCCACTGTTAAATTTAAATCTTCATATGACGTAGCAGTAATGATTTCGTTTCTTTCTAAACCATCGTTTTGATTTTTTTGCAGCACATCAGTTTTAGCAGTAAGTTGAGCGGCTTCGGCGCGTGTTATAGAC
>NZ_JADAXG010000049.1:0-1291 GCF_019837545.1 Bacillus sp. 17RED48 | reverse complement strand
TCAGCTTTTTCAGCTGCAGCAATATACGGAGTAGCCCAATGGTTTTGGGTATCTGTAAAAGAAGGTTTGGCTGTTGTATCAATTTTTATCCCTAAGGCTTTTGTTATAATTGTTGCGGCGGAAGCTCGATCTAACGTAGCGTTTGAGCCAAAGGTACCATCTGGTAAACCTGATATAGCTTGTTTCTCCAATAAATAATTAACAGATTGCTCTGCCCACTTTGGAACATCAGGAAACTTTTGAGTATCCGCAAAAATACTAGAAGAATAGGATAATATAGCCCCCGCAAGAAGACCTGTTGTAATTAATTTGCGCTTCATAAAAATATACACCTCTACCAATCTATTGTATTACCAAATTGAGATTTTTTATTTTTATATTTATATGTTTGTGGTGATGCTGACATATATTCAATTTGGTGTAACGATTATAGTTACTTATATGCATAAGTGTCAATGAATAACTTTACTAAAAATGTTTAATATTAACATAAAAAATTAATATAAATTAATTTTATTTACTAAAAATTAATAATTTGTTGACGCATTAATATATACTTAACTATAATTAATAAATATTAATTGAGATTGATTTTCAAGTTTGTTTACTAGTTTAACAAGTATACAAAAACTAACTTGAATTTAATTAAAAAAGTTGAATATAAACTTATATTTGTTCATTGACACTTATATACAGGTAGCTAAAATCGTTGAACCAAATGTATGTTATGCTTAAAAATTTTTAAAATATACATATTGATAGAAAACCTTTTCTCTATATACTTTGTTGGATAAAGAACCATTATTTATGCAACTCCTTATATATATATTGTCCATTAACAATATAGTTAATTATTCAATAAGCTCATCAACATTTATATTATTCCTTTATTATCATTTCTTAATAAAGGAATAATATAAATTAAATGCATGAAAATGGATAGAAATTAAGATTTAGAAGGAGAATATTTTATGAAATCCAAGTTAATTGCTACAGGAATTATTGCAGGAAGTCTACTATCCTACTCATCTAATATATTTGCAGATACCAAGAAATTCCCTGATGTTCCAAAGTGGGCAGAGCAATCCGTTAATTACTTAGTGGATAAACAAGTTTTAATTGGTTATCCAGATGGAAATTTTGGTTCACATGATTCATTAGACAGAGCTTCCGCCACGAAAATTATGACAAAAGTATTAGGTATACAAATTGACTTCGATGCAAAACCATCCTTTACAGATACCCAAAACCATTGGGCTACTCCGTATATTGCTGCAGCTGAAAAAGCTGG
>NZ_JADAXG010000048.1:0-1294 GCF_019837545.1 Bacillus sp. 17RED48 | reverse complement strand
GTGTACCTTTTGGTATGTTAAAAAATTATAATATTTAAAAAAATATAAATATTTTAAAAATAACCTTGTACCAATTGTATAATTTTGGTAGAGTTGAAATTGGGTACCTAATATAATTATAGGGGGTACAAATGAAAAGGAAAATTGTTCCGATTCTTTTGTCGTCTACGTTTGCTTTGGGTCTTTTTAGTTTTTCTCCATCTAGTTATGCAGCAGCTAATGAATCGAAAAAACCTGTTGAAAAAGTTAATTTAAAAAACAATGGAATTCCTGAGATCAATCCAAACAGTGAGTTTCAACCCTTTGTAACAAATCAAGTTCCAAGTTCGACATTCCAAGAGGCTCCACCTGGTCCTGATTATTACCATCCTAATCCTGGTTCTATGAATTATCGATTAATTGATAGTTTCACAGGGAATTCAAAAACGGCGGATACTATAAGTGAGTTTACAAAACAATTTCTGATAGCTATTACTCCAGGTGGTATATTAAAAAATTATTGGGCTGGTGCAGCGGCTTCAGCCTTATTTAACACATTTCATGATAAACCCTCAACAAGATACTACAAAACGTTTATTTATCAGGCACAGGATGCTTATTGTTATTATGGAAAGGCTGTAGTTTATGTTTATTCAGATTCTGCAAGAACAAAACTAGTTACTTCAAAGACACATTATTCAACAGTTTGGAAATAAAAAGTGCACCCCGTTCGTTAGACGAATGGGGTGCCTTTGCATTTTGGGCAGTATTTTAAATTATTGCGTAAATTAAAAAGGCTATATACATAATAACGACAAAAATTGATTTGTTTTTGCTTTTGTGTAAATAAAGGAAAAACAAAATGAAACAAAATACAGTGAATTCAAGGAAGATAGGAATAGCTAATTTATTTTGAAGTGGGATTACAAATTTATTAACAATTGCTGTAATCACTATGATTATTGCGAATATCGCACTCCATAACTGCAATTTTTGTTCATTAAACATGATCTGTCCCCCTTTATAAATTATACTTTTGATTTGTCGTGAATTATACGAATAACTTTTATTATAAAATAGCATAATATTCAGAAATATTCTAGTGATGCGTTTAGGGGGTACAGCCGAGATACGTGTAAAAATAGGTTATAGTGATACATTTTTTACCAAACTTTATTTTCGCGTGATATTTGCAACATAAATGTTCCTTGTTGTTACAGTTTAGTCTCTTACGAATGTGGTATAATATGGTTAATTCTGTTTGTAAAAAGGAGAAATGTTTAATGGGAATTTTTACAGCATTGTTAGCAACTAG
>NZ_JADAXG010000047.1:0-1325 GCF_019837545.1 Bacillus sp. 17RED48 | reverse complement strand
GTTCCCTCCTGCAGGGGAAGGGCCAACAGGAGGAACTGGTCCAACGGGACCAACAGGACCCGGTGGAACAGGAATCGGTATAACAGGACCAACAGGACCTACAGGGCCGCAAGGGGAACCTGGGAATATAGGTCCAGTAGGACCGGAAGGATCTCCTGGTGCTCCTGGATCAACAGGGCCACAAGGCGTACCTGGAATTCAAGGAGAACCTGGAGATCCTGGTCTAACAGGACCACAAGGTGTACAAGGAATTCAAGGAGAACCTGGAGATCCTGGTCCAACAGGACCGCAAGGCGTACAAGGAATTCAAGGGGAACCTGGAGATCCTGGCCCAACAGGATCAACGGGACCAATAGGTCCAACAGGAATTGGGGCAACAGGTCCAACAGGACTAGTAGGACCGACGGGCTCTGGAACAGGAGCAACAGGGGCAACGGGCCCAGCTGGACCGACGGGCCCTGTTGGTGGCCCAACAGGGGCAACAGGGGCAACAGGCCCAGCTGGTGGTGCAACAGGAGAAACAGGCCCAATAGGCCCAGCTGGTCCACCAGGTTCTGAAGGACCAACGGGACCACAAGGTGTACAAGGAATTCAAGGAGAACCAGGTCCTGGAGGTCCAACAGGACTACAAGGTGTACAAGGAATTCAAGGAGAACCAGGTCCTGGAGGTCCAACAGGGCTTCAAGGTAACCCTGGTTTTCAAGGGCCTCCTGGGCCACTAGGACCATCAGGGCCCAATGTTCCTACAACATATGCAAATCTTGCTTTTTCAAGTACGGGTACTCCTCAAACTGTTTTAAGTGGTGCTCCAGTTAATTTTAATAACAGTACTCAAGTTACTAACCTTATATTTGATGGTCTAAATACAATAATAATTATTGACTCAGGTATATATACAATAGAATATTTTATTGCTATAGATCCAACAAGCCTGCCTGCTATTATTTTTGCTGTTGGTACTAATGGTCAGACTCAATTACAAAGAAGTATGGGGATGAATACAAGTGGTTCAATAATTGCAGGCAATTTGATAGCAACTTTAAATGCAGGTGAACAAATACAATTATTTAATGTTGGACAAAATACTGTAATAATTCCTCCAGTAACTGGTATTACTGATCCTGGTAATCCAACACCGGCGAATCGGCAGGGAGCACGTTTTTCTATATTTAGGATATTTTAATATTAATAAGGTTTATTATAAAATTAAAATAAATATGCAATGCAAGTGATTTAAGTTAGAAAAAAACACTCATTTGAGTGTCTTTTTCTTTTTTTTTTATTATTTTATGATATTATTTTGGGGATTTTTATGCGTCAAAGAG
>NZ_JADAXG010000046.1:0-1400 GCF_019837545.1 Bacillus sp. 17RED48 | reverse complement strand
ATGCCCATCAACTTAAGGCTTTTTACTACCCCCAAGTACAAAAAAACGTTATTCTTTCTTACATAATATAAATGAGAAAGGGTGACGTTTTTTTATGAATCTCTCGATTCAAGATGAATTACAACCATTTGTGGAAGAATTACAGCGCTATATAACACCTGAATTTTTGGAAGAACTAGCAAGAGAGATGAAGTTTGTAAAGAGAAAACGCAAATTTTCGGGATCAGATTTAGCTACCATTTGTATTTGGATTAGTCAAAGGGTGGCCAGTGATCCTTTAGTACGATTATGTAGTAGACTTCACGCAGTTACAGGTACTGTACTTAGCCCGGAGGGCTTAAATAAACGATTTAATGAAAAATCAGTGTTATTTTTAAAACATATCTTTTCTTTGTTGTTACAACAAAAAATCTGTGAACAAACTCCCGTTTCTAGCCAACTTTTTGCGTATTTTAAACGTATTCGCATCATGGATGCCACTATGTTTCAAGTACCCCATACTTTGGAACATATATATCCTGGTTCAGGTGGCTGTGCGCAAA
The DNA here is from genome assembly GCF_019837545.1 of Bacillus sp. 17RED48. Taxonomy (NCBI): domain Bacteria; kingdom Bacillati; phylum Bacillota; class Bacilli; order Caryophanales; family Bacillaceae; genus Bacillus; species Bacillus sp. 17RED48. The sequence continues at coordinate 858 of NZ_JADAXG010000046.1, read as the reverse complement.
CAGCCGGTATCAAAATTCAATTAGAATATGATTTGCATAGTGGACAATTTCTTAATTTTCAAGTGGGACCTGGAAAAAATAATGATAAAACATTCGGAACAGAATGTTTAGATACGTTACGGCCAGGCGATTTATGTATTCGTGATTTAGGATATTTTTCATTAGAGGATTTAGATCAAATGGATCAACGGGGTACGTATTATATTTCGCGGTTAAAGTTAAATACAAACGTATATGTAAAAAATCCAGATCCGGAATATTTTAAAAATGGTTCCATTAAAAAACAATCACAATACATACAAATCAATGTCATACAGATTTTGAATCAACTTCAACCAGGAGAAACGATAGAATATCAGCAAGCTTATATTGGAGATAAACAGCAGTTATTTTCACGTCTCGTTTTTCATCGTTTAACAGCGGCACAATTACAAAAACGCCTAGAGAAAATTGCAGAAAAAGAAAAATCAAAACACAGAACCTATTCAGAGAAAAGTAAATTAGTAGCGGGATTAAATGTATATGTAACAAATGCACCTTGGGAGTGGGTTCCGATGGAACAAGTACATGAATTGTATACATTACGCTGGCAGATAGAAATTGTTTTTAAAACGTGGAAATCATTATTTGATATAGATCATTGTCGCACTGTCAAACAAGAAAGAATAGAGTGCCATTTATACGGAAAACTGATCGCTATTTTTTTATGTTCTTCTACCATGTTTAAAATGCGTCAACTTTTATTACAGAAGAAGCAAAAAGAATTAAGTGAATATAAAGCAATTGGAATGATTCAAGACCATCTATTTCTCCTCTATCAATCCATACAAAACACCCAAGAGATAACAAAGCTTCTAA
>NZ_JADAXG010000044.1:0-1533 GCF_019837545.1 Bacillus sp. 17RED48 | reverse complement strand
AGGACCAACAGGACCTGGTGGAACAGGAATTGGTATAACAGGACCAACAGGACCAACAGGACCGCAAGGGGAACCTGGGAATATAGGTCCAATAGGACCGGAAGGACCTCCTGGTGCTCCTGGATCAACAGGGCCACAAGGGGTACCTGGAATTCAAGGAGAACCTGGAGATCCTGGTCCAACAGGACCGCAAGGTGTACAAGGAATTCAAGGGGAACCCGGGGATCCTGGTCCAACAGGACCGCAAGGCGTACAAGGAATTCAAGGGGAACCTGGAGATCCTGGTCCAACAGGACCAACGGGCCTAATAGGTCCAACAGGAACTGGGGCAACAGGTCCAACAGGACCAGTTGGACCGACAGGTCTTGGAACTGGAGAAACTGGAGCAACGGGCCCAGCGGGACCGACAGGACCAGCTGGTGGTCCAACAGGACCAACAGGGGCAACAGGACCAGCTGGTGGCGCAACAGGAGAAACAGGTCCAATAGGACCAGCTGGTCCACCAGGTCTTGAGGGGCCAACGGGACCACAAGGGGTACAAGGAATTCAAGGAGAACCAGGTCCTGAAGGGCCAACAGGATTACAAGGGGTACAAGGAATTCAAGGTCCACCAGGTCCCGAAGGGCCAACAGGGCTTCAAGGTACTCCTGGTTTACAAGGACCCCCTGGGACACGAGGGCCAACAGGGCCTGATATTCCTACAACATATGCAAATCTTACTTTTCAAGGTACTCAAACTGTTTTAAGTGGTGCTCCAGTTAATTTTACTAACAGTACTCAAGTTATTAATCTTACATTTAATGCTCCAGATACAATAACAATTATTGATACGGGTATCTATGAAATGAATTATTATATTGCTATAGATCCAACAAACTTGCCTGATATTATTTTTGCTGTTGGTATTAATGGTCAAACTCAAGGAATAAGAAGTATGGGAACGAATACAAGTGGTTCAGTAATTGCAGGAAATTTGATATTATCTTTAAATGCAGGTGATCAAATACAAATATATAATGTTGGACAAAATCCTGTAACAATTCCTCAAGTAGGTGGTATTACTAATCCTGGTAATCCAGCATTAATTATTCGAGAAGGAGCACGCTTCTCTGTATTGAGAATATTTTAATATTATAGAGGGTATTATAAAACTAAAATAAATATGGGATGCTATGAATCAAAGAAATTAGGTAAATATATATTTACCTTTGTATAAAGTTCATGGGAAAAAAGAGGATATATTTATAAGGAAAGTATAATAAAGAAATAGTCCGCTTAGGGAAGTAAGTGGGCTATTTTATATGTAAATAGACATAATAAAGTGTCTTTTTTGAAAAAATAATTAATATCCATAGTTTATCTAAATCTATATAATACAAAAAGTACATTTTCAACTAGATTTACCGTGATGAACCTGTTGAATAATGCAAGAATTATTGGTGCTGCACTAAAATTTTGAATTTCCATAGTATTACCACTATTGAGTGTAATAAATTCAGTTGTATTAAGTGTTTTACACCTTTTTTAAAATAA
>NZ_JADAXG010000043.1:0-1590 GCF_019837545.1 Bacillus sp. 17RED48 | reverse complement strand
TCCACTTGCTACTACCGCTGGCACAGATGGCTGGATTTCTATCATTCTGGGCTGGATAACTACTTCTATAATTGGCGTATTTATTATATTAATATTACAAAAAAATCCTAACAAAAATTTCTCACAGATTTTAAAAACATACTTTGGTAAATGGCTAGGGACAATTTTTTTTCTTTTATATGCTTTTTATCTATTTTTTGCTGGCTTTAATACTTTATTAAAGGCAACTGATATTGTAAAAGTGTGGATATTCCCTTCCACTCCTGCTTATCAAATCACCATATTATTACTATTACCTTTTATTATTTTAGCCCTGAGTGGGTTAAGGGCCCTTACTAGTTATTCTATGCTTGTTTTCTTCTTCACTACTTGGATGCCATTATTTCTTCTTTTTTCATTAAAGAGTATGTATGCTCCTTTACACCTACTACCTATTTTTAAAGATGGCTTATACCCTATTGTAAAGGGAACGAAAGAAACCATTACCCCTTATGCCGGCTTAGAAATTGCATATTATATATATCCGTTCTTACAAAAAAAACAACAAGCTATAAAGGGACTACTAATTGCGAATACTGGAACCATGTTTTTCTATCTATATGTGGCTATTCTTTCTTATATATACTTTAGTCCGGAGGGGATAAAAGACGTAATTTGGCCAGTATTTCATCTGTTAAAAGGAGTTCGTTTTTCTTTCATAGAACGATTAGAAATTATATATATCGCTTACTATTTAATTGTATTTTCCACTACAATATATCCATATTTATTTTTCAGTTTTGAGTCTGTGACTATTTCACTTCAAAAAAACGCTCGCAATTGGGCGCTGGTTAGTTTTATGGTATTAATAGTCGGCTTATTTATTTTTCTAAATCCCAATGTGGATCAATATTTATTTATATATTCTCTTATGGATATCTTAAATATCATTTTCTTTATTCTATTACCAATCTTATTTTTCGCTTACAGCATTCTTTTTGCTTGGGTTACTAGGAGGAATCAACTTTGATTCGAAAATGGATATGGATTGTAATTTGTTGTGTATGTTTAATTGGTTGTAGTCAGAGAATTCCTCTTGAGAAGGTTTCATTAATCCTATTAATTGGCTTGGATAGAGCCCCTAATGGAGACATAAAAGTTGGCACAAGCATTCCACTATTTCATCATAAACAGCAACAAAGTACTATAGAGCATTGGGCACAGGCATCCACTGTATATAATGGATTCAGTAAGATAGATACAAAGTTAACGGGCTATATGACATCCTCAAAAGCAGAAATCATTTTAATTGGGAAAAAATTGGCGCAAGAATCAAATTGGTTGCAGGAACTTGATTCTTCTTACCGTGATCCTTACGCTACCATTAATGCTAAAGTAGTACTTGTAGATGGACCTGCAGAAGAAATCTTTAAAATTCATAAGCCTAGTAAACCATCACTATCATCTTATATAAATGGTGTAATTGAATCCTCCATTCAAAATAACCAATCCGTCTCTTCTACAATTCAACAATTAATGAGAGAACAAAATGAAGAAGGAATGACACAAACTGTTCCAATTATCAAAAAAACAAAGAATGAAATTGACACG
>NZ_JADAXG010000042.1:0-1590 GCF_019837545.1 Bacillus sp. 17RED48 | reverse complement strand
CCCACTTGCTACTACCGCTGGCACAGATGGCTGGATTTCTATCATTCTGGGATGGATGGTTACTTCTATAATTGGCGTATTTATTGTATTAATGTTACAAAAAAGTCCTAGCAAAAGTTTCTCACAGATTTTAAAAGCATACTTTGGTAAATGGCTAGGAACAATTTTTCTTCTTTTATATGCCTTTTATCTATTTTTTGCTGGTTTTAATACTTTATTAAAGGCAACTGACATTATAAAAGTGTGGATATTCCCTTCCACTCCTGCTTATCAAATCGCCATATTATTACTATTGCCTTTTATTATTTTATCATTGAGTGGGATAAGGGCTCTTACTAGTTATTCTATGCTTGTTTTCTTCTTCACTGCTTGGATGCCACTATTTCTTCTGTTTTCATTAAAGAGTAACTACAATCCTTTACACCTACTACCTATTTTTAAAGATGGCATATCCCCTATTGTAAAGGCAACAAAAGAAACAATTACCCCTTATGCCGGCTTAGAAATTGCATATTTTATTTATCCGTTCTTACAAAAAAAACAAAAAGCCCTAAAAGGAATACTAATAGCGAATACTGGAACCATGTTTTTCTATCTATATGTGACTATTCTTTCTTATATATACTTTAGTCCGGAGGGGATAAAAGACGTAATTTGGCCAGTATTTCATTTGTTAAAAGGGGTTCGTTTTTCATTCATAGAACGATTAGAAATTATATATATCGCTTACTATTTGATTGTATTTTCTACTACAATATATCCGTATTTATTTTTCAGTTTTGAATCTGTAACCATTTTTTTTCAAAAAAATGCTCGCAATTGGGTGCTCGTTAGTTTTATGTTTTTAATAGTCGGCTTATTTATTTTTCTAAATCCCGACGTAGATCAATATTTGTTTATATATTCTCTTATGGATATCTTAAATATCATTTTCTTTATTCTATTACCAATCTTTTTTTTCGCATACAGCATTCTTTTCACTTGGTTAACTAGGAGGAAACAACTTTGATTCGAAAATGGATATGGATTGTAACTTGTTGTGTATGTTTAATCGGTTGTAGTCAAAGAATCCCTCTTGAACAGGTTTCATTAATCCTGTTAATCGCCTTAGATAGAACTTCTAATGGAGATATAAAAGTGGGCACAAGCATACCACTCTTTCATCATAAACAGCAAAGAAGTACTATAGAGCAATGGGCGCAGGCATCCACTGTATATAATGGATTCAGTAAAATAGATACGAAGTTAACGGGCTATATGACAGCCTCAAAAGCTGAAATCATTTTAATTGGGAAAAAATTGGCCCAAGAAGCAAATTGGATGCAGGAGCTTGATTCTTCTTACCGTGATCCTTACGCCACCATTAATGCTAAAGTAGTACTTGTTGATGGACCTGTAGAAGAAATTTTCACAATTAATAAGCCCGATAAACCATCACTACCATCTTACATAAGTAGTGTAATCGAATCCTCCATTCAAAATAATCAATCCGTTTCTTCCACGATTCAACAATTAATGAGAGAAAAAAATGAAGAAGGAATGACACAAACTGTTCCAATTATCAAAAAAACAATGAATGAAATCGACACA
>NZ_JADAXG010000041.1:0-1599 GCF_019837545.1 Bacillus sp. 17RED48 | reverse complement strand
ATCCCTGTGAGAGTAGGACGTCGCCAAGCAAAAACCTAAGTCGATTCGACTTAGGTTTTTTTGTGTTTATTTTTATTTATCAAATATCATAATCCATAAATTTAATAATCTTAAAGAAGAAAAAAGATGAAATAGAGACTATTTAAAATGAATTTTGAACGATAATGCCATAAAAGATAATAAAGTAATACATTTAAATATTAGTTTAAGGTAAGAATTACCTTTTTGTATTAATTGAGCCGTGGAATGACTAAAATATTTTACTTTTTATATGAAACCGTTATGTGGAAAATAGCTATTTTAGTTGTTTTTCATTTTTAAAGGATTTTACATAAGAAAAAATCTATAATTAAGATAGTTAACATATATTTTTTGATGGGTGTGGGGGATTATGAAAGAAATATGCATGTTATTAGTGGCTGTTATATTATGGGGGACAGCCATTGCGCCAACAAAGTGGGCATTAGAATCTATTCAGCCATTTACTTTGTTATTTATTCGCCTTTTCTTAGCTGGTGGAATTTGTTTACTATTCTCATTTAAACAATTAAAAAGATCAGTTGTACATAAACAAGTCCCGTGGAAAAGAATGAGTTTACTATCTTTTACTGGTGTAGCTGGGTACTTTATGTTCACATCCTACGGTATTTCTTTAACGAGTGGATTGCATGTTAGTATTATTGATGCTGCTTTACCTTTAGTTACAATTCTTTTTTCAGCGTTCTTTTTGAAAGAAAAAATTCAGCTTAATTATTGGATCGGTATTGTATTGGGGGCTATCGGAGTACTTCTCATTACAATTCCATCTAGTAATGTCGATCAAGAAGTATCTTTAATAGGAGATATCCTTATTTTATTAAGCACGTTCTTATTTGCTTTCTATACAGTATTGCTGAAACGACCAAAACAAGAACAGTATCTATCAAACAAGGTTTTTACAACATTAACTTTAATTATTGGAGCTGTTATTCTATTACCATTTGCAATGGCAGAAACTTTTTATTACGGTCTTCCAAAGATTGAAACGTGGAAGGTTGGACTAAGTGTAATATATCTTGTTATTGGGGCAACAATTTTAGCGTATTGGTTTTGGAATAGAGCATTAGAGACAGTCTCGGCATCAGTAAGTGGATTATATTTAAATGCGTTACCGTTAATAAGTATTGTTGCTTCAATTGTTCTATTAAATGAATCTTTGACGTGGAGAATAGTAATAGGTGGTAGCTTAGTTTTATTCGGAGTGATATGGGCGGATAAACGTAAATTAATTGATTTATTTATATCGGGCGATCGAAATGTTAAAGAGAATGAAGAATGTTAAAGTGTATAAGAGTATGTATAGAGTGTTTAATGAAAAGGACGCCTTGTATGTAATAGGATGTCCTTTTCATTACTTTCATTGAATGAGAGAAATTAAATAACTGAAACTCATATGGAAAATACCTTTGGAATTATTTTTATTATTAATTGAATAAAAGGTATTGACGATTAGAGTATAGAGGTGTAATATAGAACAAGTCGCCGATGCAATAACGCAGAACGCGGCAAACAAAATGAAAAACTTAGTTGACATTAACTAATGAAGATGTTAACATAAGA
>NZ_JADAXG010000040.1:0-1996 GCF_019837545.1 Bacillus sp. 17RED48 | reverse complement strand
AATGAAAAATGATTAAAACATTATTAGCAGGAGCATTTTTAAGTACAGGATTATTAGCGGGTGGTGCAATTGGTGCAGATGATGCGAAAACGGACAATTTAAAGTCAAATGAAAATTCAAATCAAGTAATTACACAGAGTGCAGATGGAACAACGTCTTCCTCACAAAACTTTGATTTACCTAAAGATGCAGTGCCAGCATCTAAAGGAGATGTAAAAACTGTTGAAAAATCAGAAGGTACAGGTACAGATTCTCAAGAAGGAAAAATGGTAGAAACAAAAGAAGGTACAGAATCAAAACCTGGAAAACATGCAAAAACTGTTGAAAGAACAGAAGGTACAGGTACGGATTCTCAACAAGGGAAAATGGTAGAAACAAAAGAAGGTAATTAAATAATATATAGTTATAACGAAGAGCATCCAAAAAGGGGTGCTCTTTTTATATGATAGGGATTAACTAGTTTTACTCAACATAGAGCTGTAGGAGGAATTGAGGATTAGAACATAGGGTACTGTTTCTTCAAATTATGGTGTTTAGAGCAATAGTTTTGGTGGTAACGTTACAATACAAACATTTTGTTAGAGATTTTTTAAATTTACATAGACTCTAGATAGACTACATATAAACTTCAGATACTTGTTTTATGATACAAGTAATCAAACAAAAGGAGGGGGTTACAACAGTATTAACAGGGCAATCTTTTAAGTACAGGAGATTATTAGTAGATGGAGAAAATGTTGAAGATGTACAGACAGATAAAAACATATTCCATATAAATAAAATGAATTGCAACAAGCTAAAAGTACGGTTTTAAGAAGTTTGAGTTATAAGAAGAAAATAGATAAGTATAGTGAAAATAGATAAATTGACAAGAGAAAAGCACTTTGTGTATATCACAGGTGCTTTTCTTACGATTAGTCAACCTATATTTTTAGATTTTTAATGGACTGGATATCACAAAATATAGGTATCCATTTTTATGCATGCAAAATACCCCTAGCAGGGATTCATTTTTTTACTAGGGGCGGATATGGTATGATGAATGAAACTATGATGTTAGGCTGCTAACCGATAATCATAGTGTATATTGTGTGTAATAAGGTGAAGGAGAAGTTTCAATAACTTATTTACACATGCAATGGACGCAACTTTATGACATTTGTTATAGGGTTGCGTTTTCTTTGCTATATAAAATTTATATAATAAATGAGACATTAACAAAGTGGACAATTGAACCATCGGAGTTTAGGTGATTAGTTATAACTGTCTGGAGGTATTTGTACCAGAATATAATGTGTTAATATTTTGACATTTTTTTGTGTTTTATGCTTTTTATTTATAATAAATGTATTAAAATCTTTTTTTCTCATACATTTATTTGGTTATTCATCTTATTAAGTGAATTAAAATATATCCATTTCCTTATATAATTGAGTATATTTATGTTAAATTGTGTAAATATGTGTAAATAGATAATATGAATATATAATGAATATCTATTACTTATATATTCATATTTTAAGTTTCTGAAAATATAGCGGAGGGATAGTATGAAAAGGGGACAGAAACGAAAAACACAAAATTTAGTGATAGTAACTGCCGCATTATCTATGTTTGCTACTGGAATAACGCCCTCATTAGAAATCTTTGCGGAAGAACAAGCGCAGCAACAGAAAGTGTATGAAGCTGTTCAAAATCATCAAGGAAATGGTGACTCGAATTGGATATTTGCTTTATCGTTATGGAAACCGCTTATTTTGAATTTTTAAGTTGATGGCATGGGAATTATTTTATATAAAGGAGAGTCATGCAGCAGTCAAAAGTCAAAAACAAAAAAGGAGAAATTATTTTGAAAAGGATTTCATCTTTATTATTAACTATGCCTATTATTTTAGGAAGTATTGCTACGATTCCGCATACAAAGGTTTCAGCTGAAACAATGTCATTCAATCAAGAAACATTCACTTTAGAAACATTGAATCAACAGACAGATCAA
>NZ_JADAXG010000004.1:0-622127 GCF_019837545.1 Bacillus sp. 17RED48 | reverse complement strand
AGTCACCCTATTATGCACCATTGCTGGTATAACTAGAAGTGGGTATTACATATTACAAGTGGATAAAGCGGCACTTAGTGCCTTCTGAAAAACAACTAGAGGACACTAAAATCAAGAAAAAGATATTGGAATGTCATAAAAAACTAAGAGGGATTTATGGATATAGAAGAGTGCAAGTGTGGCTGAAAGCCACATATAGCCTTCATTTGAATCATAAGCGCATACAAAGATTGATGAATGAATTAGACATCAAAGCCGTAATTAGGAAAAAGAGACCTTATTACAGAAAAAAAGGGGCATCTGTGATTTCAGATAACCATCTGAATAGGGACTTTCAAGCTTCAAAACCAAATGAGAAATGGGTAACAGATATAACCTATTTGATTTTCAATGGACAACGATTGTACTTATCTGCTATTAAGGATTTTTACAATAATGAAATTATTGCCTATGAAACCAGTCGTAGAAACGACTTAAAGCTTGTATTAGATAACACTTAAAAAGGCAAAGAAAAAACGAAATGTAACGGGAATCCTCTTACATAGTGATCAAGGATCTCAGTATACATCTCGTCAATATAATCAATTACTTACAAAATATCAGATGAAGGCAAGTATGTCTCGAAGAGGCAACTGTTGGGATAATGCTTGTATGGAAAACTTCTTTAGTCACTTTAAGACAGAGTGTTTTCATTTAACCTCCTTCCGTAAAGCGAGTGAGGTTAAACTTGCCGTGCGCAAATATATTTTTTTTTATAATCATCAAAGATTTCAAAGGAAATTAAATAACTTGAGTCCATATAAATATAGAACTCAGGTTACTTAGTTGCGCTTTTTAAATACTGTCTACTTGACAGGGTTCACTGCAGAACCATACTCTCTTATTTATTATTTTAGAATTAATTTTGTTTAAATCGGTATTTGATAACCTAAAATCATATTTAAAGTTAAGAGTATCTTTTGAATGTCTTTTAATAAGAAAATGAATTAGAGTTCAATTGGAATTGTTTAATTTCTCTCTAAAATTATTTTTTAGAGTAGTGGAAAATTAATGCATCCTTAATAATATTAGAGTAATTAATTTCCCTCTAATTTTGTTTTGTATATAACGTTATGTGAATGAAAAAAAAGTTACAGATCACTACGCTATTATTCCGACAGAGCAAGTTACAAATCCAAGTAAACTATCAGGTGATGAAAAGAAAATTTACGATATGATCGTAAGAAGACTGATTGCGGCGCATTATGAAGTAGCAATCTTTGACTACACAACGATTACAACTCTTGTAGACGAACGTGCTGAATTCATTTCAAAAGGAAAACAGCAAATTCAAGAAGGTTGGCGTAAAGTTATTTTCCAAGACGATAAAGATGACGAAACAATTCTTCCAATTGTCGCAGAAGGTGAACAAGGAAAAGTTGTAAAGGTGAAAGTGAAAGAAGGAAAAACACAGCCGCCGAAGCGTTATACAGAAGGACAACTTATTACGTTAATGAAAACGGCCGGTAAGTATTTAGAGAATGAAGAGCTGGAGAAAGTATTAAAGAAAACAGAAGGTTTAGGTACAGAGGCAACGCGTGCAGGTATTATTACGATGCTGAAAGACCGTAAATATATAGATGTGCAGAAGAACCAAGTGTATGCAACCGATAAAGGGAAAGTATTAATTACCGCAATAGGAGACAAAATATTAGCTTCACCAGAAATGACAGCGAAATGGGAGCAGCGCCTTGCGGAAATTGGTGAAGGCACAGCTTCACCAGCTACATTTATGGAACAAACGAAAAAGCTATCAGCTAAAATTATTGAAGATGCGGTAGAAATGTCGGAGAAATGGGATTTCACTGGATTACATGTTGAATCAATTGAACGAAAAGGATCGAAATTTACAACAGGTAAAAAGGTAGGTAGCTGTAAAAAATGTGATGGCGATGTGATTGATAAGTCAACGTTTTACGGTTGTTCTAACTACAATACGACGCAATGTGATTTTACCATCTCAAAGAAAATATTAAGCAAAACAATTTCGCAAAAAAATATGACAAAGCTCTTAAAAGGTGAAAAGACCGATTTAATTAAAGGCTTTAAAAAGGGCGAGAAAACATTTGATGCGAAGTTAGAGTGGAAAGATAATAAGATGAATTTTGTATTTGAGAATTAAGTGGTGTCAATAAATAAAAAAGTTCTTTCTTGAGTAAAAGCTTCTGTAACAGACTAGGTTTGAAAAAATATTTATAGAAAAGAAAAAGCATGACAAATTTATGTCATGCTTTTTCTACAATTAGTCAAGCTATATTTATCTGGAACATCTGGGTATGAAGGTGCATTGTATATGGTGGAAACAATTTTCCACCATATTAATTTAATATAGCTTGGTCCAATTGAAGTGTCCAAAAGGAAAAATTAATTAGACTGGGGAACAATTAACTAGGCTAGAGGAAAATCAGAAGGAAATAATTTTCCGTTAATTCTGTTAAAATTCTGATTTGAACATTAAATAAAATCTCATGAATGGAAGGCTTGATTTCAAAATAAATTATATGAATGGGAGTGTTGTAAATTAGGTAGAAGTATAAATATTAACAAAGAACATGTTTTGAATAAAGCTACGTATTTATTCTGGAAAAAGGGTTATGAAGCTACATCCATTTCATATCTTTTCAACATAGTGACCTAATACATAACAATTGAGATAATTATGATAAATACTGTCTTTAGCTGGTTATTTGTAAATTCTAGGAACTCTCTGACCCAAGTTACAAGCAACTTCATACGATATGGTTCCTAACATATTTGCCACTTCATCTAATGATATGAAATAATCCCCTTGACCTCCATAAACTACCACTTCATCACCAATATTTACATCCTTAATATCAGTAACATCAATCATACAAAAATCCATACATATTCTACCAAAAACAGGAGCTATTTGTCCGTGTATAAGGACATAAGCCGTTCCAGATAATCGCCTCGAATACCCATCTGCATAACCAATTGGAATAGTTGCAATAATTGCTTTATCTCTTTCAACGCTAGTTGCTCCATATGATACGCCATCTCCCTTCTCAAGTGTCTGGATATAGATGACTTTGGTTTTTAACTGCATTGCTTGTTTAAGATTAACTTTTGTTTTATTCACCTCTTTAGATGGATAAAGGCCATACATTGAAATACCAATACGAACCATATCGTAGGTCATATCTGGCATTTCTATTGTTGCAGCACTATTGGCAATATGAAATATGGGAATAGAAACTTTTTGTTTCTCCAATTCTTCCAATAACCTTCTCCATCGGTTCTTTTGCTTTTCTGCATACCGTATGTCGGCTTCATCTGCGGTAGCAAAATGCGAGTAGACTCCTTCTAGATAAAGGCCATCCATTTTTGACACGATATGGATAAAATCACTTGCTCCTTCTGCTTGAAGTCCCAATCGTCCCATTCCTGTATCGACTTTGACGTGAACCTTTGCCTGTTTTCCTAAGATTTGCCCAGAATTTGATAAAGCTTCTGCATGTTCCATATCAAAAATTGATTGTGTTAAATCCCAATAAACAACATGATTCGATGCTGATGGAGGTGTGTATCCAAGTATAAGTATAGGTGCCTGAATATCTGATTTTCGTAGTTTAATAGCTTCTTCTAAACTGGCCACCGCTAGATAATCCACTCCACTATTAATCGCTTTTTGGGAAACCTCGACAGCACCGTGCCCATAACCATTCGCTTTTACGGTGGCCATTATTATTGTTGAGTTAGGTATTATTTTTCGAAATTCACTAATATTATGTGAAATATTACTAAGGCTAATTTCAGTCCATATTGGTCTATACATCATTTCCCCCCACTTTAGGTGAATTTTCAATGATCGTTTCAAGTAGCTCATTAAACCGATTGCCCACTGATTGTGAACTTTTTAAGAGCAGACTTTTTTTCGTCTTCCTAGGGAATTAATTAACTTCCAACGCATAAGGGAGACAATACAGGACGGCCGTCTGTAAGCTTAAAGGCGTTAAACACTATATTCATACCATTGCTAAAATTTTTACATACCTGCACTAATCCAAAAAGGTCCACACAATAAGTATTTTTACGGTCTTATGGTAGGGTGTGGAACCACTATGATAGATGGTAGCTAGAAAATATGATGGTGGGTCATCCCCCTTTAGATTAATTAAATTCAAATAAATTGTATAAGGAGTTATTCTATTAAATGGCCCAATTGTTAAATAACATGACCAGCATTTTTTAAACAAATTTATTATGTTTTAAAAGAATTTATTGTAAATTAAAATTCTTTTTTATCTCTGGACATTTTCATTTTCTCTTACATTTTGAAACTTTGAGTTTTGTTCTTCATCTTAAATATGTGTTAGAAAATAAATTTAGTAATAAAAGAGCTACTATTGCTAAAATAAAAATGTTAACGAGCCTATATCAAGGGTTGAAACCAGAAGTAGCGAAATACTTAGAAGAAAAAGTCTACTTTCATAATAAACAAATTTCTAATGTGGTAAATAAAATGTGATTATTTTAAAAGATACTGATTCATAAAAGAGTAGTAAAAAGCAAATCGAAGTTGCTGTTATCTTATTTAAAGTGGATGAAAATATATAAAGGAAGATTAGATATTTTAGGATTGCTTAGAGTTTATTTTTGGCTAGGAAACTTATATATTTATCATTACTATTTCGTGAGTCATAAGGTACATTTTACAATTTACAGGTGAAAAAATATTCCTTTATAGGTGAAGGTACTTTTTATGTCAGATATTTTAATTTTAAAAAACTATGAAGCATAAAAATTCGGAAGAAAAAGTTCTTTACTTTGGGACAAGTGGTTTCAACAAATAAAAAAGTATGCCAATTAAACTGTACCCTATAGAGTAGACACTGAAAAAATCTATTTTATAGGGAACTTCTTTTATATAAAGGGAAAATAAGGAATTAGAAAATGGAAATAAGCAATTAAGAGCACAACCGAAAGTAGCTTACACTAATATTTGTGAAAATATGCAATAAAAATATCGTATGAATTAATAAAAATTTATTGTAAAACGATAAAAATTATATTAAAATCAAAAACATAATAAATAAGTGTGGTGCTTTTTATGGAAAAGGTAACAACTTTATTTTTTAATTAGAGGAGGTATAAATATGGACATTAACAATTTGATTATTGAAAATATGGATAATCCTCATGAGTTGGAGAGAATGTATAGAAAAGACCCGAAAGCTTTTAAAAAGTCATTCTCACAAGCATGGGATAAAAATCCTGATTCTCAGGTGCTAGCTGCTTGGTATGAAAGGTTGCATTTCAAGGAGACGGCAGATAAAGAAAAAATATCGCTGTTTCAAAAAGGTTTCTTATTCATGGGCATGTTAGCTATTCTAGCTGGGCTAAGCACTAGAATCATTTTCCACTTTGTCGAGCAGGAAGCAATTGCTCCAATTAACTTGGCTTTTGGTGTAATTCCCTTTATTGCTGCTTATTTTATTTACAATAATACTCCGAAAAAAAGTATTATTTATTTCCTTGCAGCGTTGTTCCTAATTGCCGGGTTGTATCTTAATATGTTGCCATTAAATTATAAAGACAGCAGTATCCTTGCGTATTTACATCTTCCTATATTGTTATGGGTCTTATTGGGACTTGCGTTTACGGGAAATGAATATTCAAAAGGCAGTACAAGATTAGCTTATATTAAATTTAATTTAGAATATTGTCTTCTCTACGCGAGCATGGCAGTGAGCGGAATGATACTAGCAGTATTCACCATGAAGTTATTTAGCTTTGTTGATTTGGATATAGGAGAATTCTATTTTAGTAATGTTGTATTATTTGGAGCTGCCGCTCTCGCTGTAGTGGCTGCATACTTAGTATCATTGAATCTTAAACTTGCTAAAAATATTACACCATACATATCTAAAATTTTTAGTCCTCTCGTCCTGATCACATTGTTTATTTATCTTATAACGGTAATTTGGGTCACGAAAAATCCATTCTTGGATCGTGATTTCCTAATGGCCTTCAACGTAATACTCCTTGGTGTATTGGCTGTTACTATATTTTCTATCGTTGAGAGTGATTCAGACGAGAAAAAGAGCATTTCAGATTATATAAATTTTGCCTTAATTGTTCTGGCGCTTATTATTGACACTGTCGCATTATCAGCCATCGTATTCAGACTTTCTTCTTACGGGATTACACCTAATAGACTTGCTGTTTTAGGCGTAAACATACTGATTTGGGCAAATCTCATTTGGATTATGTTTTCCTATATGCGTTTTCTACAAAACAAATCAGGACCGACAGCTATTCAAGATGCTGTTACGAAGTATTTGCCAATCTACGGACTTTGGGCAGCTTTCGTAATATTTACTTTTCCTATAATTTTTAATTAGAAAGACATAGTAAATGTAACGACAAGCTAATTTTCTATCACGTATAAAATCCTTAGAGTCGATAATGATCGTTACTTCTATAAGTTCTCTAAAATAAAAAAACGTCCCAAAGTAGGACGTTTTTTTATTATGTATATTGCTTATTTTTCTTAATAAGTAATAACACTTGTGACACACAAGCAAGTACTGGTAGTTCTATTAATGGTCCAATCACTAATGCAAGTGCAATAAGAGGTTCGTCTGGAAAAGCTGTTACAGCAATAGCGAGTGCAACAGGCGAGTTTCTTGCTAATGTTGTTAAGCTTAGACTAACTGTATCTTTATAAGATAAACGCATCATGCGTCCGATAAATTGTCCAAGTATAAAATTAATGATGAAGAACAATAGAACAGGAATGAGTAATAGTAAAACAACATTCATATTTTGTAGTAAATATTTACCTTGTGATGCAAACATCGCTACAATTGCTAAACTTAAAAATACAATTTGCGCAGAGCTGAAAAACGGAATGAGTTTATTCTCGAGTGTTTCAGTTTGTTTCATTTTATACATAATGAATTTTGTAGCGTGTGCAAGTACAAATGGTAAGACGATTACGATAACAATACTTTCTACTAAAACAGAAACCGCTACAGTCTTCATGACACCAGCAAATAAAAATAAATAAATGGGAAGGAGTAGTACTTGCAAAATTAAATTTACAGGCAAAATGGCAGTAGAAAGTGCTACATTTCCTTTCGCTATTTCAGTAAAGATTAAGTACCAGTCTGTACATGGAGTAACCATTAACATAATAAATCCAACCCAAAGTGCTGGATGGTCGGAAAGAAATAGTGCTCCTAATCCCCAAGCGAGTAAAGGTGTCCATAAAAAATTAATAGTAAGGCTCGTTCCAGCAAATTTTAAATTGCGGAATCCATTTTTTATTTCTTTCAATGGAATGCTGAGGAATAATCCATACAGCATGAAAAATAAGAAGGGGACAATAAATTGCTCTGAATACATATGTATCAAATGAAATTGTCCGAGTACGATGCCGCATGTAACAGCAAAAAGAATAATAAAAGTTTGAATCTTTTCTATAGTGCTCATGAGTAAATCCTTTCTAAATATGAATTGCCCTCTCTACATCCATTATACAAACAATAAAGTTACAATTGGTGTATGAATTGTATTGTGGTCATTATTTTTAATCCGAGATATTATTTTTTATTTAAAGTTACTTGACTAAAGTAAGTTACTGTATTACAATCACTTACATAAGGTAATTAAATAACAAAAAGTTTTTTTGTGTTTTTACTTAAGGTATCTATTGGAACTTTTTACTAGAATAAGAATTTTTATGATGATGAATAATGAATATGATAAGAAAGTTTAGGTGAAGAAAGTGGGATTATTTAGCTCATTATTTGGTAAAAAAGAAGAAAATACAAAAGTAGAGGGGAATAAAACAATGTCAAAAGTATTATTTGTAAAAGCAAACGATCGTCCGGCGGAGCAAGCAGTTAGTTCAAGAATGTATGAAACATTTGTAAGTGCTTATAAAGAAGCGAACCCAAATACAGAAATTACGGAGTTAGATTTATTCGCATTAGATCTGCCGTATTACGGAAATATCGCGATTTCAGGTGGATATAAACGTAGTCAAGGAATGGAGTTAACAGCAGAAGAAGAGAAGGCTGTAGCTAAGGTAGATCAATATTTAAATCAGTTTTTAGAAGCTGATAAAGTTGTATTTGCGTTCCCACTATGGAACTTCACAGTGCCAGCACCATTAATCACATATATTTCATACTTATCTCAAGCTGGAAAAACATTTAAATATACAGCAAATGGCCCAGTAGGTTTAGCTGGTGATAAGAAAGTCGTTGTATTAGGTGCGCGTGGTTCGGATTATTCTTCAGAACAAATGGCTCCTATGGAAATGGCGGTTAATTATGTAACGAATGTGCTTGGGTTCTGGGGAATTACAAATCTAGAGACTGTTGTAATTGAAGGGCACAATCAATATCCAGATCGTTCACAACAAATTGTTGAAGAAGGTTTAGAGAACGTTAAGAAAGTAGGGGCAAAATTTTAATTGATAGTAAATGTAAAAAACCAACATGGATGACCATGTTGGTTTTTTAGTCTATTTCTATGTTAAAAAATGTATATTTATAAAATAAATGAAAAGTTTGAAAATAGTATTGCAAAATATTATATGACAAACTATAATAAGTTCAAGAATAGTTGATAGTCGAATTGAATATTCAGAAAATTCAATTAGTTAAAAATGGAAAATGAGATAAGGAAATTTGAATGGGGGTTATATTATGGCGAATAAAGTACCGTTTTCGTTCATAGTAGTTATTGGATTAATGTTATTTGCACTATTTTTTGGAGCAGGAAATTTAATATTCCCGGCAATGCTCGGTCAATCGGCAGGAGAGAATGTATGGATTGCTAACGCTGGATTTTTAGTAACTGGTGTTGGATTACCACTACTAGGTGTACTGGCATTTGGTTTTTCGGGTAAAGATGATTTACAGTCATTAGCAAGTCGTGCTCACCCAGTATTCGGGATTGTGTTTACAACAGTTTTATACTTAGCGATTGGCCCGTTATTTGCAATACCAAGAACAGGAAATGTTTCTTATGAAATTGGTCTTAAACCGTTTATGCCAGAAGGATTAGGTTCTACACCTTTAATTCTTTTCACAATTGTATTCTTTAGCATCACTTGTTTTTTTTCGCTAAATCCTGCGAAAATTGTCGATATTGTTGGAAAAATCTTAACGCCAATTAAGTTAACTTTCATTGGTATTTTAGTAATCGTTGCTTTTATACATCCGATTGGAGATATGCAAGCACCAGTGGAAGCTTATACATCACATGCATTCTTTAAAGGATTCCAAGAAGGATACTTAACAATGGACACGCTTGCATCATTCGTATTTGGAATCATCATCATTAATGCAATTAAAGAAAAAGGTGCAAAAACGAAAACACAGATTATGATCGTTTGTGCAAAAGCGACAATCATTGCAGCATCTATTTTAGCAATTATCTATACAGCTCTTTCTTATATGGGTGCTTCAAGTGTTGCGAAGCTTGGACATTTAGAGAACGGTGGAGAAGTATTAGCGAAAGTTTCTAACTACTATTTCGGATCATATGGTGGAGTATTATTAGGATTAATGATTACAGTAGCGTGTTTAACAACTAGTGTGGGACTTGTATCAGCATGTTCTTCATTCTTCCATAAGTTATTCCCAAGTGTTCCTTACAAAGCGATTGCCATCACGCTATGTGTATTTAGTGCAATTGTTGCAAACGTAGGATTAACACAATTAATCGCAGTTTCTGTTCCAGTACTAACAGCAATTTATCCACTAGCAATCGTATTGATTTTCTTAACATTCTTCCATTCATTATTCAAAGGAAGAGCTGAAGTTTATCAAGTGAGCTTAATCGTAACATTTATCATCAGCTTATTCGATGGATTAAGTGCAGCTGGAGTTAACATTGAAGTAGTAAGCCGAGTGTTCACTAAATTCCTTCCGATGCAAGAAGTAGGATTAGGATGGATCTTCCCAGCGATTATCGGTGGATTTATCGGATATGGCATTAGCGTTTTAAAAGCAAAAAATCAAGTTCAACCAGCTAGTGCGAATAAGAAAATAGGTTAAATAAAAAAGTTATAGAACTTGTTTCTATAACTTTTTTTGTTACTATTGATAAGGATAGAAAAAATAAAGTAGTAGGGGAAATAAAATGAAAAAAACAATTGATCATATCGGCATCGCAGTTCGAGATATAAATAGTACGATACGTTTTTATGAAAATGTGTTACTAGGAACTTTAATAGATCGTTACGTAAGTGAAGCTCCTGGTGTGGAAAGCGAAGTAGCCATTCTTGAAGTGGATGGAGATAGAATTGAATTACTTGCACCGACGAATAATACGACATCTCCAATTGCCCGTTTTATTAAACAAAAAGGTAAAGGTGTTCATCACGTTGCGTATCGTGTCGATGATTTAGATGTGGCTCTAGAAGAGTTAAAAGAACAAGGTATTCGGACATTAGAGCATACACTTCGGATTAATAAGCACGGTAGAAGATTAATATATCTTAACCCAGCGGATACAGAGGGAACAATCATTGAGTATTGTGATTATCCGGAAGAGAAGTAGAGGAATTTTATGATTGAAAAAGGGTGTTGCGTAATTGCGTGACGCCTTTTTAATTTGTGTATTTTCTTTAGGTGGAACATCCTGCTATAGAGTTCCTTATATTTAATGAGGTTAAATTCTTAGGATGGGAATATAGTTTAGGAAGTATATGTAAGAAAAGTATAGTGATGAAAAATAAGTGAAGTGTGAAAGTAATAAGAAGGCTAGAGGCATAGTTGCTAATAGAGTGCATTTTCATTATAGGGGTACCAAAAAGTGCCGCTGCTCATGGGTATGTTGTGGAATCGAACCCTACTGAAAATGAAATGTTGAAGAAGCGCTAACTGTTGTGAAAATTAAATGCGGTGAGGCTATAACATTTATCATCAGTTTATGTAATAGATTAATTGCAGCTGGAGTTAACATTGAAGTAGTAAGCCATCTGTTCACGATGCAGGTAGTAGGGTTAGACTGGATTTTCCTCGCGATTATCGGTGGATTTATTGGGGAGGGTATTAATGTTTTAGGAGTGAAAAATCAAGTTCAACCAGCAGCTAGAGAGAATAAGAAAATAGGTTAAGTAAAAAAAGGTTATAGCATTTAATCCTATAACCCTTATATATAGAATACATCATCATGGCAGTTTATATTATAGGTAGTTGTATGATAAATGTAGGATTCATATTAGTAGAGAAAGCCAGTAACTGTAGACTACGCTTTAAATGAGAGCATTTAAAGCGTAGTTTTTTAATCATTCTCTTTGTAGAGGAAGAGTGCAGCAGCGAAAAGATCCACCAGATTTTATAATCTCTCCAAAGTCAATTTCAATAACCTCATAACCTCTACGTCTCAGTTCGTTATTTGTTTTAGTATTACTGGGTAAACTAATAATCTTTTCATTGCCTAAAGATAATACATTGGTTGCTAAAGTAAATTGCTCTTTTTTAGATACCTCTATTAAATTATAACGATCTGATAACATGTTTAGTGTACTATTACTAAATGCATGTGGATATATTAAAGCTTCTTCCTGTGAAATGATATTAAAAACACAATCTAAATGTAAAAAATCTTTGGAAAAAGGAACGGGAATTATTTCATAGTGTGTGAGCAACTGTTGAAGTTTTATTACAGAGTTAAATAACGTTCGATTGCTTACGCCAATATATACAATATCTTGATCGATAATGACGTCGCCGCCTTCTATATGACTATTAATACAATCTATATAAGTAATATCTTTTTCTAATAATATTTTCTTGAAAATTTGCTCTTCTCCTTTACGAACTTCATTTTTCATGTTAGAAATGAAAACAGTTTCCCCTACAGTAAAACCGATATCTCTCGTGAAAACTTGTTCGGGAAAGCGTACTTCAGGAGGTAGCATTAAAGTGTGTATTCTATTTTCTTTAAGTATATCAATAAATTTTGAGTATTGTTCTCTCGCTAGATTTACATTAAAGCCTAAATTGATAAAATATTTTTGGGTCTTGTTTATACCGCTAGAAATATTCATATATAATGGTTCGCATAGTACAACTTTTTTTAATGTACTATATTCACTTGAGCAATATGACTTTAAAATACTCATTCTAATAATCCTCCAATATAGGTGATTTTTAAATTGTTATACGATGATTGAAGCTTAAAATATTTTTGGATACAGAAGATAAAACGTAATAAAATATGAACTTAAAAAAGATTGAGCTTATAATAATTAAAGTGATTATTATAAGTTGTAGTTTTCTGTATTTTCAGTTTTTTTGTAACGCCGGGTGTATCATTGTTCTAGAAAAAACGTAAAATAATTATAGGAACTCAGAATAATCTAGTATCTTTATAGATGAATTGTTTATCTGTTCCCAATCTGTATAACAAACCGCGATAGTGTAATTTTGCTCTAACCGATTTAGGTAGAAATAAAATTGACTAAAAGTGGAATTGGTGTTCCGTAATGTTATTTTATTTTGGGACCAATCGTCCATATTGAAGCCGAAACTATCTAATGGATATAGAAGTCCTTTTCCGATCGCTTTAACAAATGATTCTTTTAAAGTCCAAATATCAAAGAAAAACGATAACTGTCTATCGTGAGGAATATGCTGAAAATAGTCAAGTTCTTCTTGAGTAAAGCATAGTTCGGTTATGGAAAAATCTATAGGTTGAATTTTTTCAATGTCTACACCAATTCTTCCATTTGAAGTAAGTCCACATATAATCCATTCTTCAGAATGAGATAAATTAAAATCCCCCTTCCAACCATGATATTTATTTAAAAAAGGGCGGCCTGCTCGATCTCTGTTTATAGAGATAGCATCTGCAGGTATGAGTAAAATTTTTTCTAAACATTTTCTGATGCATAGATGAGCTAATAATGTTCTTTGTTGATCTTCTAATTTATGAAATCTTAAAATTCTTTCCCTTTCATTTTTAGGTAATTTTGTGAGTTTCAGCTCTATGTCTTTGTAGGGTAGTAAAATTCCTAATTTAACTGCAATAATTTCTAAGTAACTATCAATTTTTTTCATAATGACCTCACTAACAATATAAATAATAGTCTCAAGAGAATTTAAATGTATAATTAATTTTATTATTTATCAACTACCATTACATTATAGAGAGTGATATAAGATTTATTGAGAAATCATGTGAATTATATTAAGTGTTATTGTATAGCTATTTTGAAGAAATGAACAAACTTATGTTTTATTTTTTTTTGAAGTCAATTCAATTATTAAAAAAGTTTCTCAAGTTTTGTTATGTATTTTAGATTGCTTTGAAAATTAAATGAAGTTACAATTAATCCTGTTTAATAGTTGGAAAAATCAGAAAAATAAAAGGGGATTGGGTAAGTGATAATTTCTGGAGAAATAAAAGAATTTATAAAGAATTATGATGATAAATTACCATTCTCAGGTGCGATTTTAATTCAAAATAAAAAAAAGATCTTTGAAGATGGATTTGGATATGCGAATAGAAGTGAACAAATTTTTAATACATCACGTACTCGGTTTGGTATGGCTTCTGGGTGTAAAATTTTCACTGCAGTGGCAATATGTCAATTAGTTGAAAAGGGTGTTTTAACTTTTGATACCTGTTTGAAAGAGTGTTTAGAAGACCCATTCCCACATTTTTATGAAGGTATTACAATTCATCATTTATTAACTCATACTTCGGGCATACCAGATTATTTTGATGAAGAAGAAATGGATGATTTTGAAGATTTATGGAAGGATACCCCAATGTATTCTATTAAATCTCCTGCAGATTTTCTGCCTATGTTTCAAAATTATCATATGAAGTTTAATCCTGGAAGTAAATTTTCTTATAGTAATGCAGGTTATATTTTACTTGGTTTGATTGTAGAAAAATTGACAGGGATGAAGTTTGCAGAATATGTAAAAGAGCATATATTTCAAGTTTGCGGCATGTCAGATTCAGGATATTTCCGGATGGATCAACTGCCGGAACGAACTGCACTTGGATATATAGATAATAAAGATGATAACACTTGGAGAACTAATATCTATTCGGTCCCTATAGTTGGTGGGCCAGATGGAGGGGCTTTTACAACAGTTTTAGATTTAGGAGAATTTTGGAATGGATTATTTAATGGGAAACTCTTAAATAAAGAGTACACTAATCAGTTGTTAACTCCTTATGTGAAAAATAATAGTTTACATTATGGATATGGTGTTTGGATTTCAATGGAAAATGATGAGATTCTCAAATATTTTGTATTTGGATTTGATCCAGGTGTGAGGGTTCATTCATCTGTAAATGCAAAGTCTAAGATGCAACTCCATATTATGTCTAATGTAGAACAAAATGTAGTTCCTATTAAAAATGGGATTGATAAATTAATTTCTGAAAAAAAGATTTAGTTTTTGAGATTCATGGATTTTTTTTGATACCTACAAAATAAAAAAGGATATGAATATTTAACTAAGAGTTAATTAGCTTATAAAAACTGTTGGATTGTTCGCTTTAAATGATTAATTAGAGTATAAATTTTGAGAGCCTAAGGGTGTTTGTTAAGGATTTAAATGAAGGATTCCTGATATAAATCAACAGCATTAATTTCTATATAAAGGAGTTAATAATATGATTAGAGGAACTACCGATTTAGGGGAAAGTCAAAAGAAAGAGTTAGAGAAGCATCGTTTTTCGAAAGAAATCAACTTGGAAATTCGCGAATTACAAAAAACCAACAATTGGTATAATTTTTTTGCTATAGGGTTGGATTGGGGTATTGTGTCCTTAGTAATTGCATTGAATTATTTTATCCCTACTATGTGGATGTATTTAATTAGTATTGTTATCATTGGTAGCCGTATGCGTGGCCTTGATATTATGATGCATGAGTCAAGTCATCGTATGCTTTTTAAAAATCGTAAATTAAATAAGTGGGTTGCATGTTTCTTTGCTGCTTATCCGATAATGATTTCTTATAAAGCATATTGTAAGAGTCACATGAATCACCACAGGTATTTATGGAGTGAGATAGACCCTGATAAGCAAAGGTATCAAATTGTTGGGTTAGATAAACCGACTAAAAATAAAATGAAATTTTTTATTCAGCATTGCTTAAAGCCTTTGTTCTTAGTACATGTGCCGAATTATTTGATTGGAATGATCAAAGTAACAGCATATGCAAAAGAGGAACCTAGATTTGATCAAATAATCAGGACTCTATATTGGGGCGCTATCATTATTTGTTCAATTGTTTTCGGTTTCTGGCAAGAGTTGATTTTATTTTGGGTAGTTCCGTTTTTAACAACTTTTCAAATGTTAAAATATTGGGCTGAAATGGCCGAACATGCAGGACTAGAATCGGAAAATGAGATATTTGCATCAAGAAATTCTTTTGGGAATTGGTTTGAGCGCTTTCTCATTCATCCTCATAGAAACTCATACCATTTGGTACATCACTTGTTCCCTGCTGTTCCACACTTTAACATAAAGAAAGCTCATCTTATTTTAATGAAAGATGAAGAATATCAAAAAGCGCATCATTGTACAGGGTTCTTTTTTTCCACTGCACCAGGATTCTCCTCTGTAATAGATGATATACAAGGACGGATACCATTTTGGAATAAAGTGAAAGGGAAATAGATCATTATACGTGTTGTGCTACATAGGCTGTATGGAAATTTAATGGTTTACCAAAGATAATTCCTGATTGCACCCTAAAATATAAATGGGAGCTAGATTAATAAAAAAATTGGGAGATGTTAGGTGGCTAATTAAGTTCTATAGAGCCTTTTAAAATTTAGTAAATAATTTTGATTCATAGGAAAGGAGAGTATATGAATAACACGATGCTTTTTTGTTTTCCTTATGCTGGTGGATCCGGTTCGATATATAGTAAGTGGAAAAATTACTTACATCCTAGTATTGAATTGAAACCAATTCAATACGCAGGAAGAGGTAAAAGATTTCAAGAAGATTGTTATGATGATATGAATCACGCGGTTAACGATATATTTGAATATGTATATAGAGTTGTAGGTAATTGCGATTACGCGTTTTTTGGTCACAGTATGGGAGGGCTTATCGCTTATGAACTTTGTAAGGAAATAGAAAGTAGAAATCTTAATGCTCCTGTGCATATTTTTCTATCAGGTGTAAAACCGCCTAATTTTATTAGAGAACAAAAAGTGTCTAACTTACCAGAAAAAGAATTTAAAGATGTGATATTAAATTTAAATGGTACTCCAAAAGAAGTTCTTAATAATCAACAGTTAATGGATATGTTTATACCAATTTTAAGATCTGACTTTAAAGTGATAGAAGAATATAAATTCAGTAATGAATTGTACAAGTTAAATACGTGTATTACTGCAATGTACGGTAAGATGGACGATGTTACTGAGGAATACATGGAAAAATGGTGTGAGTTTACTTCGAGAGATACTGTTGTTTATGGCTACCCAGGAGATCACTTTTTTATTAATGAAAATTACATTGATATTATAAATCTTATTAATTCAACATTGGTTGGGAGAGGAGATTATTATGAGCAATGATGTTTATAATACAGATTTGTTAACTAAAGAGGAGAAATTTTGGTTGGATCAACTATCAACGGATTTAGAAATGAGTAGTTTTTTAAATTTTAATAAAAAAATTGGTGTGAAAAATCAGGGAGAAAAAGTATTTACATATAGATTGTCAGAAAACATATCACATAAAATTAGTGAAATAAGTAATCATTCTGAATATGGAATATTTATCATTTTGATTGCTAGTGTGAAATATTTACTCTCAATATACACGGATAGTAAAGATGTTTCTATTGGAACGCCAGTAATTCAATCAAAATCTGGCACAGCATATTATGATCATCTTTTGATTATAAGAAGTAATGTCCATAGTAATATGACATTTAAGGAGCTTCTATTAAAAGTACAACAAAACATTTCAGAGGCAAATAAAAATCAGAAAGTATCGCATAAGCGATTAGCAAAACTTTTAGGAGATGAGAATGCAAATTCTAATAAACTGAATCCTCGTACAGTCATACAGTTTGAAAATATTCAACATAATATTTCTAATCATTATACAAATGCAGATACCGTCTTTAATTTTAAATGGCATGGAGATAAAATAGAGTATTGTGTCACTTGTAAAGAAAGTGTAGAAGACTTGATTGGAAGAGTTATAGATCAACTGACTCATTTGTTAAAAGTGGTAGTAGCTAATCCTAGTATAAGGCTCTCTGAAATCGACATTTTATCCAATGAGAGAAATCGTATTCTAAATGAGTTTAACAACACAACATCAAGTTTTCCTAAGGATAAATCTGTTGTTGATTTGTTTGAATTTCAAGTAGCTAAAAGTCCACATAAGCTAGCAGTCTTTTATCAAAATCACAATTTAACTTACGAGGAATTAAATAGAAAAGCAAATCATATAGCACATAAATTAGTTGAATTAGGAGCTAAAAAAGATTCTGTAATAGGAATTATGTTGGATAGATCGCTTGAACTTCCAATTGGTATATTAGGTGTTTTAAAGGCAGGAGCTGCATATTTACCCATTGATCCAAACTATCCAAATGAACGAATTAATTATCTCCTAAGTAATTCTAATGTAGATATCATATTGAAGTACAGCAATAATGAATTTAATTTTATAAATGAAAACACTAGATTTATTGATATAGATACAACTTTAAGAGACGGTACACCTATAGAAATGAGTGGGAATTTAGAATTGAAAATCCCATTAGAGAGCTTAATGTATGTTCTTTATACATCTGGAAGCACTGGTGAACCTAAAGGAGTTATGGTGAAAAGAAATTCATTTATGAATTTGCTCAATTGGTATACCAATGAATTTGATATGAATCCAACCGATAATGTATTATTAATTGCCCCAATTAGTTTCGATACAGCACATAAAAATTTATTTGCTCCATTGATAAAAGGCGGGCGATTGCACCTTTTTGAGTCAGGTATGTATGATTACAATAAAATGTCTGATTATATAAATGTTCATGAAATTACGAGCGTTAATTGTACCCCAAGTGGTTTTTATCCATTGGTTGAGTATAATGAGAGAACTAATTTTAGTAGGTTAATCACGTTGAAGCGTATTTTTTTAGGTGGTGAATCGATAAATTGTAAAAAACTCAAACCTTTAGTTAAATCAATAAATTTCAAGGGCGAAATTATAAATACGTATGGTCCCACGGAATGCACGGATTTAGCCACTTTCTATAGAATTAGTAATCAAGAGATAGAACAATTGAAGGTGATTCCAATCGGAAAGCCTCTTAATAATGTCGAAATATACATTGTGGATCAAGAAATGAATCTTGTACCTATTGGTGTAACGGGAGAACTGTGTATTGCTGGGGTTGGATTGGCACGTGGGTATTATAATGCTCCAGATTTAACGAGAGAAAAATTTGTAGAGTTTCCGAAAATTACCGAAAAAAAAGTTTATAAAACAGGCGATATGGCAAGGTGGATGCCTGATGGGAATATTGAATTTATTGGAAGGAAAGATGATCTTACGAAAATAAGGGGGTTTCGGGTAGAAGTTGGGGAGATAGAGACTTGTCTTATGAAGCATCCAGATGTAGATGAAGTTGTTGTTGTTGCAATCGAAGATACTTTCGGTACGAAAGTATTAAGTGCTTATTTTGTTGCCAATGTGCATATAACAAACTCAGAATTAAGAAATTTCCTTATTAAAAGTTTGCCGAATTTCATGGTGCCAACCTACTTCACTCAACTGAAAAAAATGCCACTCAATCAAAACGGGAAAATTGATCGTAAAGCATTGCCAGTGTCCAACTTGGATCCAGTATCAGACTTCGACTATATTGCACCAGAAGGCGAATTGGAAAAAAAGGTTGCACATATATGGAGAGATGTTCTTAACATTCAAAAGATAGGAGTGTATGATAATTTTTTTGAGTTAGGTGGGCATTCTTTAAATGCTGCTTCAATCATATTGAAAGTTAATCAAGAATTTGACGTGAATATACACTTGAGTGAAATGTTTAAAAAGCCAACTATAAAAGAATTTACAACTCTAATACTGGATGGGGAACAACATAAAAGTTCAATTATATTACCTGTTGAAGTAAGAGAATCCTATCCTGTTTCATCACAGCAAAAAAGGCTATTTATTATGTGGCAACTTAATCGTGATTCAGTAGCTTATAATTTACCGTCTGGGACAATTATAGAGGGTGATCTCGAATATGATATGTTGGTGAGAGCTTTCCAACATCTTGTTGATCGTCATGAATCTTTACGTACATCGTTTTCATTCATCAATGGACAAGTGGTGCAGTATGTACATCCTACATTAAAGGTTATTGTTGATATCGTGGAAGCATCGGAAGAAGAATTAATGGAGTATGTACATGGGTTTGCTACACCTTTTAATCTGGAACAACCGCCTCTATTTAAAGTTAAAGTTATTAAAATCAGAGAAAATAAGCATTTACTGTTAACTGATGCTCATCATATTGTCTTTGATGGTATATCGATGGACATAATTATGGAGGAATTTTATGATAGTTATTTAAATAAAGACTTACCTCCGGTTAAATTACAATATAGAGACTACGCAGTATGGCAGGGAGAATTTTTTCAGACTGATGATTTTAAGAGCAAAGAAAAGTATTGGCTAAACATATTTAAAGATGAACCTCCATTGTTAGAGTTAAATACAGATTATCCACGACACCCGGTGCAACTTTATGATAGTGATTATGTACCAATTATGGCGGGATACGATTTGACAAAGCGTTTGAAAAGGATAGCGAAGGAGAATGGGACAACCCTATATACGGTGCTACTTGCTGCTTTAAATGTATTATTTTTAAAATATACGGGTCAAGAAGATATTACGATTGGTACCCTTACAGCTGGCCGATCTCGTCCAGGTTTGGAACGGATTATTGGTATGTTTGTGAATACGGTAGTAATAAGAAATTTCCCATGTCGCAAAAAGACATTTCTGAATTTTCTGAACGAAGTGAAGGATAATACAATGAAAGCTATCGATCATGAAGAATATCCATTTGAATTGTTAGTAAATGAAGTTGATGTTTATCGAAATACAGGGAGAAATCCAATATTTGATATTATGTTTTCTTTGGATAATGATGAGTATTTCTTTAAGGATACAGGGGGGATCACTTTACGTAAATTCCCATTTGAAAGTAGTATGACTCAATTTGATATGTTCATTCATGTATTGGAAATTAATGAAGATATGCATTTTAAGTGGAAGTATCGTAAGGATATATTTAAGAAGGATACAGTACAAAGATTAGCAGAACATTTTATTTATCTACTTGATGAGATTACCAAAAAGATGGATATACCATTACAAGATATCCAGATGATGTCTGAAGCAGAGATGAAAACCGTTCTTTATAAATTTAATAATACGACGGATGAATATTCGTATCAAATGACGGTGCATGAGATATTTGAGCAGAAAGCGAAAGAAAATCCATCAGAAAATGCCATCGTATATAAAGAGATGACACTAACGTACTCTGAGCTAGATGCAAGGGCAAATCAACTGGCCCGCACTTTAAGAAAAAAGGGAGTGCAAAGAAATAGCGTTGTTGGACTTATTGTAGAGCCTTCCTTAGAAATGGTCATAGGAGTTCTCGGTGTGCTAAAAGCAGGAGGTGCATTTTTGCCGATTGATCCCACTCTTCCAATAAATAGGATAAAATATTTTTTGGGAGACAGTGATTGTCAGTTGGTTCTGGCCCGAAATAATATGAAGGAACGCTTTACTTTTGAACAGGAAATAATTAGGTTGGATGATGAATTAAACTGTAAAAAAGATGGTTGTCATCTTGAAAGCATAAACCAGCCCGACGATTTGGCATATGTAATTTATACCTCTGGAACAACCGGTAACCCTAAAGGGGTTATGGTCGAACACAAAAATATTGTGAATCAGTTGATAGGACTCATTCAAAAATTAAAATTTAATCAAGAAATGAATCATTTATTACTGGCGAAAATCACATTCGATGTTTCTGTTCAACAAATTCTTCTCCCGATTCTCTCTGGGGGGAGGTTATATATTCCTGAGGAAGAGCTAATCGCTGAGCCAAGAAATATGTGGAACTTTATTGAGAGAAACAAAATTAATGTCTTGGGAGCTGTACCTACCCATTTGAAAGTGTTGATAGATAATATTGTCACAAGTCAATCTCTTAACTATGTTCTTGTAGCCGGTGAGGTCTTTACAAAGAGTCTTTATAATCAATTAAAGAGTACTGTTAATGCAGAGATGATTATTAATCTGTATGGTCCAACCGAGACGACGATTTTTTCAACATACTATATTTGTCATGAAAATGAAGAGAGTTCGAGCATACCAATAGGTAAGCCTCTAAGTAACTATAGGGCATATATTTTAAATCAAGATTATTATCCTGTACCTATTGGTGTGACTGGGGAGTTATATATCGCTGGAGCAGGTGTAGGAAGGGGATATATCAATAAGTCAGATTTGACAGATGAAAAATTTATGCCTGATCCATTTATTCCAGGTGAGAAAATGTATAAAACGGGAGACCTTACAAGGTGGCTTTCTAATGGGGACATCGAGTATATTGGAAGGGTTGACCATCAGGTAAAGGTTAAGGGAGTCCGAGTAGAGCCAGATGAAATAAAAACCCATATTTTAAATCATAAATCTATTGAG
Organism: Bacillus sp. 17RED48; assembly: GCF_019837545.1. Lineage (NCBI taxonomy): Bacteria > Bacillati > Bacillota > Bacilli > Caryophanales > Bacillaceae > Bacillus > Bacillus sp. 17RED48. Next base: position 600,362 of record NZ_JADAXG010000004.1, on the reverse strand, counting down.
AATGCAATTGTTGTTGCAAAACAAAATCAAAGTAATGAAAGCTATTTGTGTGCGTATCTAATTGCAAACCAAGAGGTTACCAGTACAGAATTAAGGAATTATTTGAGGAATAAGTTACCTGAATATATGATTCCTTCACATTTTGTGCAATTAGAGAGTATGCCTTTAACGAATAACGACAAAGTCGACGTAAGGGCCTTGCAAGAAAGGGATGATGAGAATTATATATCGTTAGGTACTACTTATATAGCACCTGGAACGAATCTAGAAAAAATGATAGCGGAGATCTGGAAACAGGTACTTGGGGTAAATCAGGTCGGTATTTATGATCATTTCTTCGAACTTGGTGGGAATTCACTGAATATTATTCAAGTAAATGAACGGTTGAAAAATGATTTGAACATTGACATAACTGTGATGATGCTATTTAGATTTCCTACAATTTATTCTCTATCCCAGCAATTAAAGATGACCGCTGAGAGCAGGGGACAGGAAGAAGTGAACTCAAATAGAGTTCAGGTAATAAAGGAATCAAAAAATAGGTTGAAACAGAGACGTCAAAGAAAGAGGGATTCGAATGAATGATAGTGCACAAGAACCGATAAGAAATGGTATAGAGATTGCTATTATTGGAATGTCTTGCAGATTTCCTGGTGGAGATACTATAAATGAATTCTGGGAAAATTTGAAGAATGGTGTAGAATCGGTAACTTTCTTCACAGATAAGGAGTTACAGACAGGAGGAATTGATCTAGAAACGATCCAGAGTTCCAATTATATAAAGGCTGGTGGGGCTATTACAGGAACAGAATGGTTCGACAATAAATTATTTAATTACTCACCTAGGGAATTAGAGGTAATGGATCCACAGCTGAAAATTTTGCACGAGTGTGCTTGGGAGGCATTAGAGAGTAGTGCTTACTTTCCGGATACCTTTAATGGTTTAATTGGTACTTATATTGGAGCAGCAACAAACTTATATTGGTTAGAAACGGTATATCATGGAGCGAAAGATTTTATAAAAGAAGCGGAATTTTTAAATGGTTCTCAATTTTTCGGCACCAGATTATCACATAAATTAAATTTGAGAGGTCCTAGTTATACAGTTCAAACTGCATGTTCATCTTCGTTGGTTGCTGTGCACTTGGCATGTCAAGCGCTATTAAGTGGAGATTGTGACATTGCTTTGGCTGGAGGAGTTTCACTTACATTACCTGAGAAAAGAGGATATTTATACAAGGAGGGTATGATTCTTTCACCAGATGGGCACTGTAGACCTTTTGATGCTAATGCTAGAGGAACGGTCAATGGAAATGGAGCGGGAATTGTTGTTTTGAAGCGTATGGAGGATGCGATTGCCGATGGAGATTTCATCCATGCTGTTGTGAAAGGATCCGCAATAAATAATGATGGCGCTGATAAGGTTAGTTTTAATGCGCCAAGTGTAGAGGGACAAGCTGCTGTTATTAGAGCAGCCCATCACATGGCCGAGGTAGAATCTGAAAGTATATCATATGTAGAGGCTCATGGTACGGGAACAATGCTAGGTGACCCGATTGAGGTTGAAGCTTTGAAGTTGGCATTTAATACAGAGAAGAATAATTTTTGTGGTATTGGATCGGTTAAAGGGAATATTGGACATCTTGATAACGCTGCAGGTATAGCAGGTTTGATAAAAACTGTAGTTGCTTTGGAGCATCGCATGATTCCACCAAGCATTAATTACGAGAAAGCAAATGAAAAAATTAATTTTGGTAATAGTCCATTTTATGTACAGGATACATTGGCGGGATGGAAGAACCGAGAGTTTCCTTTAAGAGCGGGAGTAAGTTCATTTGGTATGGGGGGAACAAATGCCCATGTTGTACTTGAGGAACCTCCCCAAAGAGAAGCTTCGGAGCGGAGCAGGAGATATCAATTGCTTTCTTTTTCTGCACAAACGAAAAAATCTCTTGAAGAGCAAACTAAAAGGTTAGCTGAATATTTAACTCACAACAATAATGTGAATTTGGCTGATGTAGCTTATACACTTTTAAATGGAAGGAAAAATTTAAAATATCGAAGAGCATTAGTGGTTTCGGATATAGAGGAAGCGAAGCAAGAATTTTTTAATCAAAATTCTGCTAAGGTTCAAACTAATCTTTGTGATGGCGGTAGTAAGCAAATAATTTTCATGTTTCCCGGGCAGGGTGCGCAATATGTAAATATGGGATTGGATTTATATAAAGAAGAGAAGAGATTTCGAGATGAAGTGAATCTTTGTTGTGAGATTTTAGAAGAGATTAGTGGGGTCGACTGGAAGGAAGTCTTATACCCAAAGGATTTGGACGTTAGAATGAGAGATGATATAAATCAAACCTCTAATACTCAGCCTGCAATATTTATTTTTGAATACTCATTAGCAAAAACACTAATGGAATGGGGCATCTACCCGGACGGCATGATTGGACATAGTATAGGGGAATATGTGGCTGCTTGTTTGGCGGGAGTGTTCTCATTAAAGCAAGCGCTTCAGTTGGTGTATGAGCGGGCGACCTTAATGCAACAATTACCTAAAGGAAGCATGATAAGTGTAATGGCTTCGGAAAATGAAATTTTACCACTAATGAATCAAGATGTATCTATTGCCGCAGTGAATAGTCCAATATCATGCGTAATCTCAGGTTCTGATGAGGCAATCTATACTTTTGAGGGGGAATTGATTAGGGAAGGTTTTCAGTTCAAAAAACTTGCAACCTCCCATGCCTTTCATTCATCCATGATGGACTCAATTTTAGATACCTATGGAAAGAAGTTAAAAGAAATTAATTTCCATGACATTAAAATACCGTTTATATCCAATTTGACAGGAGAATGGATTACGGAAGAACAAGCAAAAAGTGCAGATTATTGGGTGAATCATCTGCGACATGTAGTGAAATTTTCTGAGGGCGTTAAGCATCTACTATCGGGTACGGAAAATGTTTTTGTGGAAGTTGGACCAGGTAGAACATTAAGCAGTTTTGTTAGACAACATACTCAAGGAAAATCTATATGCCCGATTGTAAATACTGTAAGGCATCCAAAAGAAAAAACTTGTGATGACAAGTACTTGCTTCAAAGTATTGGTAAGTTGCATATTCATGGCGTGAAGATTGAGTGGTCCAAGTATTTTTCGCAAGAAAGAAGATATCGTGTTCCGCTCCCTACGTATCCTTTTGAACGGCAATTCTTTAGCCTGTCTAAAGATATTGAAATGGAAGAGAGTTCCCCTTTATCGCAAAGCGACTATGTAGAAGAGCTAAAGAGGAATATTGTTCCGAAAGATGATAAACAGCGGAAAATTATAGAATCATATAAGAGAGTTACGGGAGTAAAACAAGTTAGTATCCATGATGATTTCTTTGAATTAGGAGGTAGCTCACTAACGGCTATCAATGTTGTTTCGAGCTTGCAGAAGGATTTTGATATTTCTATTAATCATTTATTTGAATACCCTAGAGTTTCTGATCTAGCGCAACATATGACATATAAAAAGGAGAAGACTATTCCAGATGCATTAGCAACTTATCTGATTGCTAGAGGAGAAAGGCATCGGTTGATGGAGGAGAAGGTAAGAGGAGACATAGCGATAAGAAGTTTATATGATGATAGAAACAAAAAGTATTACGAAATCAACCTTTCTTGCCAAGTCAGTTATAAAGAAGTTCTATTGACAGGAAGCACGGGATATTTGGGTGTTTACTTATTACATGATTTATTAACTGAATTAGATTGCAATGTACATTTAATTGTAAGAAGTGACAATTGTATACAAGCAGAAAATCGCATTAAAGAAAAAGTTTGCTCTTATTTTGGAACATCTTTTTATGATAAGTATAAGAAAAGAATTTTTGTATATAGTGGCGATCTGACAAAAAAATATATGGGCTTAGATCTGCCGAACTATCAATATTTGAGTGAAACAATCCAATGTATTATACATTCAGCAGGCAGTGTTAGTCATTATGGGAAATATGAAAAATCCTATGAAGCAAACGTTCTAGCCACGAGAAATGTAATTGATTTTTCGCTTAAGGGAGTAAAGAAAGATGTGAATCATATTTCTACATTAGCTGTAGCTTCTGGTGTGGTAAAGAATAACGAAGACATATTGTATACGGAGTATGATAATGATTTAGGGCAAATTATTGAAAATCCTTATCCAAAGACAAAGTTAGAAGCTGAAAAGATTGTACTGGAAATGAGGGGTAAGGGAATAAATGTAAATGTTTTTCGAGTGGGAAACATTGGTTTTGATTCTAAAACAGGAAGGTTTCAAGAAAACATAGAGCAGAATGCATTATACTCAATGATGAAATCATATATAAGAATTGGATTGGTTCCAGAAATGGAAAGAGATATAGATTTTGCATGTGTGGATGATGTTAGTCAGGCAATTATTAAGTTGTTTAATAAAAAAGAATTAATGAATGAGACTCATCACATTTTCAATCCTAACTATGTAAGCTTATCAGCTCTTTTAACAACGTATGGATTAGACATAGATGTAAAAGAAACTTCAATTGATAAATTTATAGATTATATCTTTGATGAAAAGCAATTTAATCAATATGCATCAGATATATATAATTTACAGCTGCATTGTATAGGAGATGAATTGAAAACATTTAATGATGTCGAACAAACATTGTTCCATATAATGGGGGATAAAACGAATATGCTGTTAAGAAAAACGGGTTTTGTATGGAATAATATTACGGATGAAATGACGAAAAAAATGATTAGATATGGTCAAAAAGTGAATTATTTCGAAAAACATTAAATATAAAGTGGTGATAATTTGAAGTATAGAGAATATTTTTCACTAACTCATCCTCAACAAAGGATTTGGTATATGGAGAAAATTAATCCTCATCAGCCATTGCATAATATTGGGGGAACAGTAAAGATACAAGGAGAAGTGGATTTTGTTTGTCTTGAGAAAGCAATTAATTATTTTATAAAAAAAAATGATGGAATCAGGCATCGATTTGTAGAATCGGATGAGAAGGTTCATCAATATGTGGAGGAATATCATAAATATCAAGTTCGATATACTATTTTTAATAGTCAGAACGATTTAGATGCCTGGGTTCAGCAGGAAGCTGCAAAACCTTTCGATATCAATGAACAAGACTTATTTGATTTTGCTTTGTTCAAGTTACAAGATACTAAAGAAGGGGGATATTTCGTTAAGGTCCATCATATTATTTCTGATGGTTGGTCTATGAATCTTTTAACTGAACAGATTTGTAATGCATACACTCAAATTTTGAAAGGTGAAAAAATAACAGATCAGCTTAATAGTACCTATATGTATTGCCTTGAGAAGGAAGAATCCTATTTAACTTCAAAAAGATTTATGAAGGATAAAAATTTTTGGAATGAGAAGTTTAGTAAGCTCCCAATTGTGAAGCGGAAGAACGAAGTAGATTGTGCAAAGGCAAATAGAAAAACATATTCTTTAACAAATAATCAATCGGATGAAATTAAACAATTTGCTACTGGCATAAATGTTTCTGTGTACGCATTCTTTGTTGCCCTATATTATATTTACTTAAATAAAGTAAATGGGCAGGATGATTTAATTATTGGAATGCCTGTGCTTAATCGAGCGGGGAAAAATGAAAAAAATATTGTGGGGATGTTAACAAGTACTATGCCATTTCGTCATACTGTTGATAGTAAAATGACAGTCTTAGATTTTATAAAAAGCATTAATCGTGAATTGGTTCGCTGTTATTATCATCAAAAATATCCATATGATGTATTGGTGAAAGATTTGGAATTAAAGAAAAAGGGATACGGTGATTTATTTGATACATGTATTAACTATTACAATACAAAACTTCCTACTGAAATTAATGGTACACCAATAGAAAATGAAGAATTTTACAATAGGAATCAGATTTATTCAATTCAATTGATTATTCGAGAATGGTCTAGATTAGGAGGATTCAATCTAGATATAGATTATAAGGATCATATGTATACAGAAAAGCAAATTGAACAAATGTATCTTGGAATCAGTCATTTACTGAATCAGATGTTGGAGTCGCCTAATAAAAAGTTGATGGAATTAGAAATTTTACCAGAAGATATGTGGGATAAGTTGGTATATGAATTTAATGCAACGAATAGGGAGTATCCAAAGGACAAGACAATCCATCAGCTTTTTGAAGAACAAGTAGAAAGGACACCAGATAGAGTTGCGATTTGCCTGGAAGATAAGGAACTTACGTATCGTGAATTGAATGATAGATCTAATCAATTAGCGAGATATATATTAAAGAAAAATGTAACAAAAGGTACAGTAATAGGAATATCAACTACGCATTCTCTAGAAACAATTATTGGAATTTTAGGGATTTTAAAAGCAGGAGCGGTATATTTACCTATTGATCCACAATATCCATCTGAACGGGTCAATTATATGCTGCAAGATTCAGATATCAATATTCTGTTCACTAATTTTGATATTTCGCATCAATGGGATCTTTCTTTGTATGCGGTTGAGGTTATCCATATAAATGCAGCTCATATTTATATGGGAGATACTTCTAATATTAAAAATAGAAGTGAGCCGACTGACCTTGCTTACATCATATATACATCGGGTTCTACGGGAAACCCTAAAGGTACAATGATTGAACAGAAAGGATTGGTTAATTATATTTCTTGGGCAAATCAAGTATATGTAGGCGCAAGTGAAAATGAAGTTTTCCCATTGTATTCATCTCTTGCTTTTGATCTTACTGTTACAACTATATTTACCCCATTAATTAGTGGTAATCAGATTATTATTTATCCTGCTGATGCAAACGAATATGTATTATATAGGATATTTAAAGAAAAAAAAGCAAGTATTATTAAATTAACTCCATCTCACCTTTCTTTATTGAAAGATTCAGACTTTTTAGGGTGTTCAATTAAAAAAATTATTGTTGGTGGAGAAAATTTAACAGTAGACCTTGCCGCAAACATACAGAAAAAGTTAGGTAGAGAAACAAAAATATATAATGAATATGGGCCCACAGAAACAGTTGTAGGATGTATGATTCATCAATTCGATATTGAAAAAGATAAAGGGGTATCTGTCCCTATTGGTGTACCTGCACAAAATATGAAAATATATGTGTTGGACTCCGATCTTCGCCCAGTACCAATGGGAGTTGTTGGAGAAATTTATATTTCTGGGGAAGGTGTTGCAAGAGGATATTTTAACAATCAGGATTTAACAAGAGAGAGATTTATTGTAAATCCATATTCGGCAAAAGAGCAGATGTATAAATCGGGTGATTTAGCTAGATTTATTGAAGGAGATAAGATTGAGTATTTGGGAAGGAAAGATGATCAAGTAAAAGTTCGTGGGTTCCGCATAGAACTAAAAGAAATCGAAATAAACTTGCAAAAATATCCGAGCATTAAGGAAGTGGTAGTGATTGATCAAGAGGATTATGATGGAAACCGCTATCTTTGTGCCTACTATACTGAGAATGCTAAGGTGAAGACATCCGAACTATTTAGATTCTTAAAAGAGATCTTACCAGTTTATATGATTCCTTCGTATTTTATTGTGTTGAAAGAAATACCGTTGACGTTTAACGGAAAGCTGGATAGAGAGGCCTTGCCGAAACCTGAAGTTAAAATAGAGAAAAAAACTGAAGGTGAGATAGAAAGTGATTTAGTAGGTATTATACGTGAAGTATTAAATGTTGAAAAAGTAAGTATAAGAGACAACTTCTATCATCTAGGCGGGGATTCCATTAAAGCAATTCAAATTTCTTCTAAGATACGTGAGAAAGGAATTAAAATAAAAACAAAGGATATTTTGGCTAATCCAGTTATTGAAGATATGATTTTATATTTAGAAATGACTAGCACAAAAGAGCAGAAGAGTAATCAACAATGTGTTGGTAGTATTGAAACGATACCATCTATCTCATGGTTTTTTTCGCAAGATTTGAACAATATAAACCATTATACACAGTCAGTGTTAGTCAAAGTAAAGGATGACGTTGAGGTTGGGATACTTGAATCGGCATTTAACTTATTAGTTTGTCATCACGACGCTTTTCGCTTGAGTTACCGGATGGAAACGAAGGAATTATTTTATAATCAAAATAATTACAATAAAAAAATAAAAATAGAATCATTTGATTTATCTGAATTATCAAAAACAGAGCAAAGTATTCGTATTGCTAGTATTGGAGAAATATTGAAATCGAGCTTTAATATTGAAAATGAAATTCTTCTTAAAGTTTGTATATTTGATTTAGGTGATTTTGGTAAAAGACTATTGATGACAGCTCATCATTTAGCTGTTGATGGTATATCTTGGCGAATTATTTTTGAAGATATAAATCAATTATATAAACAGATAGAAAATAAGCAGAAAACTTCTTTGCCGCCAAAAGATAATTCGGTACAGGATTGGGCAATTGAGTTAAAGAGAATGAGTAAAAAAATTCCAGAATCAGAAAAGCGATACTGGGAGCATGTATATCAATATGAAGAGAATTCATTTCATGATTTTGATTTAGGATTGGATCGTATGGAATTTTGCGAGAAAATGATTAAGAAGTTAACAGAAGAAGAAACTATGCAGCTGTTACAAAAAGCAAATGAAGCTTATCGAACAAAAGGTAATGAACTAATGATTATAGCGCTATCATTGGTAATGGCTAAGTATATTAAAACAAATGATGTGATTATTGAAATTGAAGGGCATGGGCGTGAAGAATTAAATGATGAAATTGATGTATCGCGAACTATTGGATGGTTTACGAGTCTATTTCCAATTCGGTTACAATTTGAGGATGTAGATATATCACAACAAATTAAACAATTAAAAGAGCAATTGCGTAGCGTTCCAAGTAAAGGTCTAAATTATGGAGTTTTAAAGTATATTTCGAAGGAATTAAGTTCCGAATCTCGAAAATATGTTCGTTTTAACTATTTAGGTGATTTTAATGCTACATTTTCCAATGGAATTTTTGAATTTGCGTATGAAAATTCCGGTCAAGATAACAGCAATAAAAATGAGATGGATTGTTTGCTAGATATCGTTGCGTATACAGTAGATAAAAAGTTGAATTTGTCGATTACGTATAGCAAAAACAAATTTAAACAAGAAACAATATCGCAATTTTTCATGGAGTATATGAATCAATTGAGAGATTTGATTCAACATTGTTGTCAGAGAAAACATGCTGAATTCACCCCATCTGATTTTGAAACGGCAAACCTCTCGAGTGAAGATCTTGAAAATATATTTAATATATGATATTAGAGAGGAGTCATTCAATCATGATGAGAGTAAAAATTGTTTTGATTACCCTTGTAATATTATTAAATGTACAGATGCTATTTGGGATTCAAATAGCAAATGCAGAGAATGATAGAATGTTTACGGAAAACGATAAAGAACAACTAGACTCGCTTATAAAAAAACAAATGCAAGAAGCCAAAATTCCTGGAATGTCAGTGATAGTAGTCAAAGGTGATCAAGCTGTATATAAAAAAAGTTTTGGCTATTCAAATCTTGAGACAAAGCAACGTGTAACGGAAAAAACATTATTTGAAATCGGTTCGAATAGTAAGGCGTTTACAGCTCTCGCAATATATCAACTTGTTCAAAAGGGGTTAATTGATTTAAAGGACCCTGTTAGCAAATATTTGCAGTGGTTTCAAATGATATATGAAGGTAATTATAAAGGACAACAACTTAATAAAAATGTTGAAATAACTCTTGAACAGCTTTTATATCATACGAGTGGGATCCCTTTTCATACCATTGGGGACATACCTATCTCAAATGACAATGATGCGTTGGAAAATACAGTTAGAGAAATATTAAATCAAAAATTGGAGACATATCCAGGAGAGCAATTCAATTATGCCAGTATTAACTACGATATTCTAGGATTAGTTATACAAAAAGTTACCAATCAATCTTTTGAACAATACGTTCAGAATAGTATATTAAACCAATTTAATATGGGTAATACTTTTTTGTTTAGAAAAGATGTCGCTAAATATGATATGTCAAAGGGATATAAAATAGGTTTTTTAAAGCCTATAGAGTTTAATGCACCTATTTATCGAGGAAATACACCCGCAGGTTATTTTATCTCAAATAATGAAGACATGGAAAAGTGGCTTCGTATGCAGCTTGGGATATATGGACTAAATGATGATCAGCAAAAGGCAATTTATAGTACACATATACCAAACAGATCAGTTCCACCATCTGAGGATGGCTCTTCTTATGCCGGAGGGTGGCAAGTTTTTCAAAATGGTCCTGGTGAAATATCACATGCAGGAAGTAATCCGAATTTCTCTTCTTTCGTTGTATTTCATCCTCAAGAGAAGTTAGGAGTTGCGGTGATGGCTAACATGAACTCCGATTACACTCAAAATATTGGCCAGGCTATTATGGACACACTTGTGGGAGAGAGTGTGGTGACAAACGGTAAAGATACGTATAAGAGTATTGATGCCTTTTCTGTTACTGTACTTTTGTTTATGGTTCCTTTTTCAATTATTACTCTATACTTCATTTTCATAGTTATGATTCAGGTGTATAAGAAAAAAAGGAAGTTGGAAAAAAATAAATTTAAAAGTATTTGTATTCCCTTTATAACGTTTCTATTTGCGTTCTTAGCTGGGTATGCCCTTTATAAAATTCCATTTGTATTTTTCGGGAGACTTTCTTGGGATTTTGTTAATGTTTGGTTACCTATCAGTATGAGTTTTGCGGTATGGGCTACTTTAATTAGTATTGTACTGTTCTGCCTATATTTATCTTTAATAACTGTTTTTCCTTTGCATAATAAGAAAAATTTTTTTTCGATTTTTGTGTTGAGTGTAACCAGTGGTTTTGGAAATGCGATGATTATTTTTATTATTAATGAAGCTTTAACTAGAAGTAATTATTCAAGCAACAATAGTTTGTTTTTATATTTTTTGCTAGGAATTATTACTTATGTATTAGCGCAAAAATTGGTACGGACGCAGTTGATTACCATTACGAATAATCTGATTTATGAAAAAAGAATCCAGTTAATTAACGATATATTAAAAAATCCTTATGAAAAAATTGAAAAAATAGAGTCAGAAAGAATTCAAACCACCTTAAATAATGATACAGAAGCTATCAGTAATTATGCTGCCACCATCATTACTGGTTTGACTGATTCAATTACACTTTTATGTTGTTTGGTTTATTTGGGAGTAATTAATGTTTATGGACTGCTTGTTTCTATTGCAGTTATTTTGGTTGCAGCAGGTATGTATTATGTAGCTGGAAAATCAGCTAATAATCTTTGGGAACAAACAAGAAACATCCAAAACACTTTTTTTAGATATATAAACGATCTCATTGGCGGTTATAAAGAGTTAAGCATAGGAAAGTCAAAACGAGAAGAGTTTGGACAAGGGATGCAAGAGAGCTGTGAGGATTATAAGGATAAGCGGATTCAAGGTGGTCTTAAGTTTGCTAATGTTTTTATTATTGGTGAATTGCTGTTTGTTATGGTAATTGGGGCTGTTACATTTTTATTTCCGCTTTTATTTAAAGGGGTACAGAGTGAGTTTTTAAGAAGCTATGTTTTTGTTTTTCTTTATATGACAGGACCTCTACATAGTATACTCAATACGATCCCTAATGCGATTCAAATGAAAATTAGTTGGAAGAGAATAAATGATTTTTCAAGGTATTTAAAAACCGAAACTAATAAGACAGACGTAAACAGTACTTTGATACCTCAAAGTAAAATAAACATGGAGATTAAAGAGGTAGTATATCAATACGAAAGTGAACATGGAGAAGCTTTTCAAGTTGGGCCAATTAATTTTGAACTTAAATCAGGAGAGGTTGTATTTATAACCGGTGGCAATGGTAGTGGTAAATCAACTCTTGCTAAACTAATTACAGGTTTATATTCTGCAAATAGCGGAAACATATTTGTTAACAATCAAGAAATAAATCAGGAACAGTTAAGAGAGCTATATTCCGCAATATTTAGTGATTTTTATTTGTTTACAAAAGTCTATGGTATTGACTATAGCTCAAAGGAAGAAGAAATAAAAAAATATTTGAAAATATTACGTATCGATGAAAAAGTACAAATTCAAAATGGAGAATTTAGTACAACTAAACTTTCAACAGGACAACGAAAAAGACTAGCACTATTAATTAGCTATTTAGAGGATAAATCTATTTATCTATTTGATGAATGGGCGGCAGATCAAGACCCTGAATTTAGACATTTTTTCTATACAGAACTATTGGCTGAATTAAAGGAAAAAGGAAAAGCTATCATTGCTATTACTCATGATGATAGGTACTTTCATATCGCGGATAAAGTTATCAAGATGGAAAGAGGAGAAATTATAGAAAATATGAAGAAGCATAATTATTTAGATTCATTTGATTGTCTCAAGGAGGAGCTCAATGATGATAAAATTGGATAAACAAAATTTGGAAGATATTCTTGGTTTAACACCAATGCAGGAAGGGTTGTTATTTCACTACTTAAAAAATCCTCAAAGTGATGAGTATTTTGAACAGATATGTTTGGGGATTTTAGGTAGTGTTGATGCAGGATTGTTTATGAAAGCTTGGGACGCGGTTGTCCAAACAAATGAGCAGTTACGTACACTATTTCGTTGGGAAAAAGTGAAAACTCCTGTTCAAATAGTATTGAAAGAACATACCCCTCATATTAAAATAATTGATCTTACACACAAGAGTGAAAGTGAAAAAAATATTTTACTAGAAGAGATAAAAGTTAAAGATCGTGAAAAAAAGTTTGATCTTCAAGAAATACCATTTAGGGTTACTTTGTGCATATTAGCAGAAGAAAGACATGAAATGATTATAAGTAATCATCATATTATATATGATGGCTGGAGTAATGGAATTATTTTAAAAGAATTCCTAAACGCATATCGATGCCTTAGTGAATCAGAAACTTACAATCTGCCTACTAAAAAAAAATATAAAGATTTTATTAAATATATTCAAAAACAGGATAAAGAAAGGCAGAAAGTATTTTGGCAAGAGTATTTAAAAGGATTTAACTCGCAAAATAGTTTGGAAGTAACAAAAAAGAAACATAAATCAATTCGAAAAGATCATCAGTATCGCATTCAATTTTCAAGGGATAAGTTGGAAGGATTTGCGAAGGGAAATGAAGTTACTCTTGCCGCCCTTGTTTATAGTTTATGGGGAATTGTGCTACAAAAGAATCATAATATCGATGACATTATTTTTGGCGCAACTATTTCGGGTAGAGCAGGAACATTTAATGGGATTGAAGAAATGGTAGGCCTATTTATAAATACAGTTCCATTAAGAGTTAAAAAGGATTCTGGCGAAACATCTATAGAACTTATCAAAAAGTTAAATAAGACATTGCAGGATTGGGAATTGTATGGGACATCATCTTTAGTAGATATAAAAAAATATAGTGAATTGGATACGGAAATCGATCTTTTTGATACTATTGTTGTTTTTGAAAACTACCCTTTAGATCAGACGATACTGACAAACAAAAATAGAATCGCTTTGAACTCATATTCCACCTTTGAAATGACTAATTATGGCTTATCTATTAGTATAAGTTTGCACAAAGATATTGAGATATGTTTCAGTTACAACGAACAATTATATGAATCATCTAAAATTGAGCGTTTAGCTCAACATTTTACTAAAATTGCAGAAGCAGTCATAAAAAATCCTCATAAAAAAATAGAAGAGATTGATATCGTATCTATTGAAGAGAAAAAACAAATCCTTTTGGAATTTAATAATACTCGTAAAACATATTCACATCAGTTGACGATTAGTCAGTTGTTTGAGCAACAAGCGATGAAAACCCCGGATAATGTTGCGATTGTATATAAAAATAGGACTATGACTTATGAAGAATTAAATAACATATCCAATAACTTATCAAATGAACTGCTTAGAAAAGGAGTGAAAAAGGGTGAGATTATTGGAATCATGACGGATCCATCAATTGAAATGCTAATAGGGATAATTGCTATTTTAAAAGTCGGAGCTGCATACTTGCCAATTGATCCAGAATATCCAGAGTCAAGGAAAATGTATATGATACAGGATAGTCAAACAAAGTTCATATTGACCAGTAAGGATGTAATTAATAAAAACGACTATGTAATTGGAAAATTCAACAATGATTGTGTTTTTATATTGGATAATAGTAGAAAATTTTCGGGTGAGACTCTTCTACCGAAAGTAAACCTTAGTCCGAATGATTTATTTACGGTTTTGTATACTTCAGGTACTACAGGAAAACCTAAAGGTGTAATGATAGAAAATCGAAATGTTGTTAATCTTGTTCAGTGGTTTGGAAAAACATTTAATATAACGGAAAAAACAAATCTATTACAACTAACAAATTATGTGTTTGATCCGAGTATTGAGGATTTTTTCGGTACATTACTTTATGGAGCGACATTACATATAGCCGAAAAGAATTTAATTTTAAATAAGAAGCATTTTTGTGATTATGTTGATCAACATGAAATTCATATTATTAATTTCATACCGACTGTATTAAAAGAATTATTATGTCATGATCGCAAATTACAGAGTTTACACACAGTTATTTCAGGGGGAGAAAGACTAGAAGAATCATTAAAAGATGCACTGATTGATAGAGGATATAAATTATATAATAATTATGGTCCAGCAGAAACAACAGTGGATGCTTTAAGTGTTGAATGTTCAGAAAATGCCGTCTCTTTAGGGCGGCCGATTTCAAATGTTAGATGTTATATATTAGATAAAGATAAAAATATTAGTCCAATAGGTGTTCCTGGTGAGTTGTATATTGCTGGGGACGGTGTAGGAAGAGGGTATTTGAATCTACCAGAATTTACAAATGAAAAATTTATGAATGATCCCTTTAATCCAAATGATCGTATGTATAAAACAGGGGACTTAGGAAGATGGCTTCCAAACGGAGAAATCGAGTTTCTTGGAAGAGAGGATCATCAGGTGAAAATCAGAGGGTATCGGATTGAACTTTCAGAAATTCATAATTTAATATTAAAAAGGAACTACATTGAAGATGTTGCTGTAATTGATTGGGAAATTAATAATGGGAAAAAAGTTATCTGTGCATATATCGTTTCCCATGTTCAGGTTAACATGGAGGAACTTAAGGGATTTTTAGCAAAAGAATTACCAGATTATATGCTTCCATCATACTATATTCAGCTAGAGAGTCTGCCCTTAACTTCAATAGGAAAGCTTGATCGAAGGAACTTACCGGCTCCTCAAATTCATACTTATAAAGGTTACGTTGCTCCAAAAAATAAAGTTCAAGAAGAACTAGTAGAGGTATGGTCTGCAGTATTGGGTCTACATCAGGGGGAAATTGGTATACATGATAACTTCTTCGAGTTGGGAGGAGACTCAATTTTAAGTATTCAAATAGTAGGTAAAGCGCTTCAAAAGGGTATAGAGATTACCGTGAGTCAGATGTTTGAGAACCAAACGATAGCAGAACTGGCGGATTGTATTGCAGATATTAAAGAAAGCTATAGTGAAGATCAAATAGAAGAACCTGAGACTGGAGAAGTGCTTCTTACACCGATTCAAAAGTGGTTTTTTGAGCAAGATTTGGAAAATTATCATCATTGGAATCAATCTGTGCTATTGGAAACACGAGCAGGTATAAATCCGAATTTGTTGCATGAAAGTTTTCGTATACTTACAAATTATCATGATAGTTTTAGGCTCCGTTATTATCAAAGGGCTGGAGAATGGATTCAAGTTTATTCAGAGTCCGATGAGAATGTGTTATTTGAATTACATGATTTTAATAATAGTCATATGCATGAAATTTTATCAAAATTGCAGTATGAATTAAATATTACAGATGGTCCATTAATTAAAGTTGCATATTTTGATTCTGGGGATCAGGAAAAAGGAAGGTTGTTTATAACAGTACATCATCTTGTAATAGACGGATATTCATGGAGACTTATGCTGGACACTCTACAGATGATATATGAACAGCTTACAAATAGTGGATCTGTTCAACTTCCAGTGAAAGGCCTCTCTTTTAAAAAATGGTCTGAGCATCTCTATGAATATGCTTATTCCAATCAATTAAAAGATGAACTTGCTTTTTGGAAGAACAATGTCTCTTCTTCTGTAAATACTATACCTATTGACATGGAAGGGGGGAGAAATGATGAAAAATCTGCTCGTACACTTTCTTTTATGTTGACGGAGAAAGAAACAAAGTATTTACTGCATGACACGTATCAATTATTTAAAATGAGAATTGATGATATTCTGCTTTCCGCACTTTCTAGTACATTAGCAAATTGGAGTGGTGAAACACTAGTTGATTTGGAGGGCCATGGTAGGAATCCTTTGTTAAAAGAGTACGACACTTCAAGAACTATAGGATGGTTTACTTGTGTATATCCTATTGTTATGGGCGACATTGAAAAAGAGAAGGGCATAGCAGAAATATTGAAGCAAGTAAAAGAGCGGTATCGTGCTATACCAAATGGTGGAATTGGTTATGAAATTTTATATTACTTAGCAGAGAAAGAGATGCGAGGGCAAATTTCGTCTAGGAAAAGGGCACAAATAAGCTTTAATTATTTAGGACAGTTCGAACAAGCAATTAAAAAACAGCAGTTATTTAATATATCGGATGTGAATACAGGACCAACCCGTGATTTGAATGGAATTAGAAGTCACTTGCTTGAAATTGAATGTATGATCGTTGATAAAAAATTATGTGTAGAATGGAAATATAGTACGAATAGTCATTTAGTTGAAACCATTCAAGGCTTGGCAAAGGACTTCGTCAACAATTTGAAGGATATAATTGACCACTGTCAAACAAAAGAAGGTACATATTTGACGCCTTCAGATTTCCCACTTGTCTCCATAGATCAAAAGAAAATTGATGAATGGCTTGAGGTATATAAAAATATAGAAGATATATACATGCTTTCACCTGTACAACAAAGTATGGTTTTTCATCATATCTATTCACCAAAATCGTCAGTAACTGTGGAGCAAACAATATTTTCAATAAAATCAAAACTAGATATTGAGATATTTGAAAAGGTTTGGCAAAAACTTTTAGATAGACATGAAAGTTTAAGAACATCATATCATTGGGAAGGACTAGAAGAACCTGTACAGATTGTTCATAAAAATCTGAAAATCCCTTTTCAAGTTTTAGATTGGACAAATGTTTCGAAATCTGAAGGATTGCAAAAGTTAGAACAACTTATTGAGGAAGATCGTAAGAAGGGATTCGACCTTTCAAAACCACCACTTATGAGAATTTTGGTCATTAAGCAAGACGAGTATGCCTATGATGTAGTATGGACGCATCATCACCTTCAGTTAGATGGTTGGTGTAATAGCATCCTCTTTAAGGAACTGGGTCAGTGTTATGAAGCGTTATGCGTTGACGAAAAGATAACATTTGGACATGTATATTCATTTAAAGATTATATCGACTGGTTACGTAGGCAAGACAAGAAGAAAGCGGAACAATTTTGGAGAACCGAGTTAGATGGATTTAAAACACCTATACGATTCAATAATATTTTTCCTGCAAAAAATTCAAATCAGTTATCTGCTTTTGGAGATGTAGTATACGAAGTGTCTGAAGACAAACAGCAGATAATTCAAGACTTTACTAGAAAGAATCGGATTACACTAAATACTATGATTCAGGGGGCTTGGGCAATTCTTTTAAATCGCTACTCCCAAGAAACAGATATTATTTTTGGGGTAACTTCATCAGGGCGTCCAGCTGAGTTAGAAGGTTCGGATTCAATAATTGGTTGCTTTATGAATACTCTTCCTTTTAGGGTAAAGATAAATAAAAATGTAAATTTGATTAAATGGCTTAAAGATGTACAACTGAAGCAGGTTGAAATGCGTCAATATGAATATACCTCACTCGTTGATATAAGAAGTTGGATTGATATGCCAAGAAGCTCTGCCTTATATGATTTGTATGAGAGTATTGTAATTGTTGAAAACTATCCATTCGATGTGAAATTGAAAGACGGAATTGGTTCATTACAAGTGAAATCAGTACGTATAGATGAACAAATGGATTATCCTTTGGTTGTTTATTGTAATCTACAACCAAAGCTTCAATTGAAGCTACTATTCAATAGTTCCTTTTTAAATGAAACAGAAGCAAATCAGATACTTTCACATTTAATCAATATTTTGTGGGAAATACTTGTTAGCGAAGATGGTAAGTTAGAGAATATCTCAATGATTTCTGAGAAAGAACTTACACATATTTTAAGTGATAATAATTCTACTTCATTGGATTATCCTAAGAATCAATGTTTCCAGGATTTATTTACTGATCAAGTAAAATTAAATTTAAACAAACCTGCTGTTATACAGGGGAATGAAAGTGTATCTTACACAGAATTAGATATACTTTCAAACCAGTTAGCGCATAAGCTCATTAAATTAGGAGTAGGGCCTGAAATACCTGTGGGAGTGTATGTTGAACGTTCACCTAAAATGATTGTAGGAATTTTAGCTGTTTTAAAAGCTGGTGGAGCTTTTCTACCTATAGATATGGATTATCCTGGCGAAAGAATAAATTTGATGTTGAAAGATGCCCAAGTACCTATATTACTCACCCAAAATAATTTACAGTCGAAGATTAGAGATTATCAGGGGCATACTGTTTGTCTTGATATAGAATGGGATTCAGTGCTCGAAGAACCAAAAAACCAACCGAGTGTTAGAATTGAACCCCAGAATTTGGCATATATCATCTATACTTCGGGTTCTACTGGTCGACCAAAAGGTGTAATGATGTCTCATGAAGCAGTTGTAAGCCACTCCATTGATATTTGCAAACGTTATGAGCTGACACCGGAGGATCGTGTTCTTCAGTTTTCTTCGATAAGTTTTGATATTTCACTTGAACAAATTTTTACAACACTAGCTGCAGGAAGTTCTCTTGTTTTGCGTGATAAGAATATATGGACTCCTTATCAGTTTTCTCAGAAATGTGTTGAACTTGGACTCTCAGTTGTTAATCTACCTACAAATTATTGGGGCGAAATTGTACAAGAATGGTATACAAGACCAGAAATAATTCCAGATAGTAACCTCAGACTCGTCATAGTTGGTGGGGAACAAATGCCAGCGGAGAAAGTAGGGATGTGGGAACAGTTACCTTTAGAAGATATTATTTTGTTAAATGCATATGGACCTGCTGAAACGGCGATGACAAGTACTTTATATGAAGTGTCTGGAAAAGGAACTAAAAGTGCCGACTTAAAAGTTATTCCCGTGGGAAAACCACTTGCTAACAGGCGCATTTATATCCTTGATGAGAACATGCACCCTTTGCCGATTGGAGTGAAGGGGGAAATATTCATAGGTGGCATACCTTTAGCTAGAGGTTATATTAACAATTCTAAGTTGACGAAGGATAAGTTTATTCGAGATCCGTATTATCATAATTATGGAAAAATGCTTTATAAAACAGGAGATATGGGGAAATTACTTTGCGATGGTAACATTGAGGTTCTGGGGCGGAAGGATGACCAAACAAAAATACGAGGGCATCGAATTGATATAGGAGAGATTGAAGTTGTGTTAAACAAATGTGATAACATAAAAAACTCTATAGTTGTCGTGAAGAATGGAGTAGCAAATGATAAGTATCTTGTTGCATTCTATGATTCCCCCTCGCATGGTACAAATAATCAATGCAGTATAAGGGGGTTTTTGCGGAAGAAACTTCCTGAATATATGATTCCTTCTTATTTTATTCAACTAGGAAGTCTTCCGCTCAGTCCGAATGGAAAAATTGATCGGAAGTCCCTAGAAAATATGGAGATTAAAGTAGAGTTTGATGAAGAGTATCAAAAACCTTATAATACGATACAACAAAAACTTGTAAGTATTTGGAGAAAGATACTGGGAATTGATGGTGTAGGTATTAATCATCATTTCTTTGAAATTGGGGGACAATCATTAAAAGCAATAACACTTGTTTCTGAAATTCATAGGGAATTTGAAGTTGAACTTCCACTTGGAAATATATTTGCATTTCCTACTATTAAGGAATTGGCTGTAATCATTGAAGAAATGATGGGGAAAAAAGAAACATATGAAGCGATTCGTTTAGCACCACCACAGGAGTATTATGAAGTCTCTCCAGCACAAAAAAGTATGTATATTGTTAGTCAATTGAATGATGCATCTACAAACTATAATATTACCGGAGCAGTATTTCTTGAAGGGGAAGTTAATATAGTACAGATAGAAAAGGCATTGCAAGCTTTAATTAATCGCCATGAAAGTTTGCGAACATCATTTAAACAAGTACAAGGGAAAATAGTTCAAAAAATCCATCAAAATCCTGAATGGAATATGCAACACTTGTATGCAGATGAACAAAATTTTGAGAGTGTTGTTGAAACATTTATTAGACCATTTGATTTAGAGAAAGGGCCCTTGTTCAGAGCAGCAATTGTGGAGGTGCTACCATCATCGAAATATTTGCTTGTTTATGATATGCACCATATTATATCCGATGGTTTATCAATGGGAATTTTAATTAGAGAGTTTGCATCTCTTTATCAAAAAAATAATTTGCCAGACGTAAGAATTCAATACAAAGATTTTTCAAACTGGCAAAACAAAATGATAGAATCCGGGAACTGGAAACTAAAAGAACTGTACTGGCTTGAAATATTTTCAAAAGAAATACCATTACTCAATTTACCAACTGATTATCCAAGATTAGATGAGCCAATGTCTGAAGGTGATGTAGTTCAAGTTAATTTGGATGCATATTATACATCTAAATTAAATGAAATCTCAAGCCGAAAAGGAGCTACTCTGTACTCATTATTACTTTCGGCATTCAATATACTATTGTTTAAATATAGCGGACAAGAAGACATTATAATTGGAAGCCCGGTAGCAGGAAGACTGAATTCTGAATTAGAGAATGTGGTAGGTATGTTTGTTAATACACTTGCGCTCAGAAATTATCCTACTTCAGAGAAACGGTTTGAGGATTTTTTGAAAGAAGTTGCAAGCCACACACTTCAAGCTCTCGAACATCAGGAGTATTCATTTGAGATGCTCGTTGATAAGCTACAATTGCAAAAAAATGTGAATCGTCATCCTCTGTTTGATGTGATGTTTGCTTTTGAAAATGTTGATGCAGTAAGGGCGGAAATAGGTGATTTTGAAATTAAACCGTACGAGTATACGAATCGTACATCTAAATTTGATTTAGAGCTGAAAGTAACTGAGCAGGATGGACAACTTCGTTTTATATTTGAATATAGTACAGGTTTGTTCCGTAAAGAGACGATTGAACGAATGGCGGAACATTTCGTTAAAATTATTGATACTATCATAGAGGACATTACTATTCCAATTGAGGAAATTGATCTAGTAACCATGATAGAAAAAAATAGAATAGGTGTTTTTAATAATACTGATACTTTGTATCCAGAAGAAAAAACGATTAAACGTATATTTGAAGAACTGGTGGAAAAACATCCGAATCGTACTGCTGTAGTGTTTGGACAGAGAACGATAACTTATAAGGAATTAAATGATAAAGCAAATCAATTAGCTAAACACTTGATAAAGAAGGGGGCAGGAAGTGATACAGTAATCGCTTTATTAGCTGAGCCTTCTATTGAAATGATCATTGGACTATGGAGTATTATTAAAAGCGGGGCAATTTATTTACCTCTTGATCCGGAGTTTCCATTAGAACGAATAAATAGCATGATTGAAGACAGTGATACAATTCTTCTTTTGACCCAGTCTCACTTAGTAACTTCTAATGATTTTACTTGTGAGGTTATGGAATTGGAAGATAAGAGCTTATTTTTTGAATGTCCTTCAAATATAGAGGAAAGAAGTACAGTTGATAATCCAATATATATTATTTATACATCTGGTACCACTGGGCTCCCAAAAGGGGTACCGATTAAGAATCAAAGCTTGGTAAATTATATTTCATGGTTCACACGAGAAGCAAGTATAACGCATAGGGATAAAACACTACTATTATCTTCCTTCGCATTTGATTTAGGATATACAAGTTTGTATACAGCTTTATTAAATGGGTGTGAGTTACATTTAATTCCAAAAGAACATTATATGCTCCCAGAAACCCTTATCACATATTTGAAAGAGAAAAAGATCAGTTATATAAAACTGACTCCTTCACTATTTAATTATTTAGTTAACCATCGTATGGTTGAAGATTATGAGAATTGCATGGCGCTAAGGTTAATCGTATTGGGCGGTGAAGAAGTGAAGTCAGCTGATATTAGTAAGTTTAATAGGGTGTATCCGCAAACTGTAATTATGAATCACTATGGACCTACAGAAACTACTATTGGCGCTCTATTTCATAAATTTAATGCTACTGATTTTGACCTTGTATCCAAGGGAACGGTTATTGGAAAACCAGTAGATAACACGAAAATATTCATTTTGGATAGAGGTCAAAAACTTGTTCCACTTGGAATGGCTGGTGAAATTTGTATTGGGGGAGTAGGAGTGACAGAAGGTTATTTGAATCAAATTGATTTAAATAGCGAAAAGTTTATTACGGTTTCACCTTTGGGACATGAAAAAATCAAACTCTATAGAACGGGAGACTTAGGGAGGCTCACATGCCATCAAGAAGTAGAATTTCTCGGAAGAATCGACAATCAATTAAAAATTCGAGGATATAGAGTGGAGTTAGAAGAAATAAATTCAGTACTGTTGCAACATGATATGATACTTGATGCAATTGTTGTTCCAAAAAAAGATAAAGAAAATAATAATATACTATGTGCTTATATTGTGTTGAAAGAGAATGAGAATGGGTGGGGAATAAGGGAATACCTTTCAAGTAAGATTCCTTACTACATGATGCCCTCTATCTTTATTAAGTTAGATAGAATTCCTTTGACTCCAAATGGTAAGCTAAATGTTAAAGCACTCCCAGAAATTAAGGATGAATTATTGATAAAAACTAATTATGAACTGCCTGAGGATCCAATTGAAAAAACTGTTGCACAAATGTGGGAAGAAACTCTTAATGTTAAGCAAATTAGTATGAATGACTCGTTTTTTGAAATGGGTGGAAACTCATTGTCGTTAATGCTTTTAATGGCAGAAATTCATAAAAAGTTTAGTGTAGATATATCGTTAAGAGAAGCGTTTAAAGCACCAACAGTAAGAGGTATAAGTAAGCATATAAAGAAAAGATCTGAAAATAAGTATGTGTCATTACAACCTGTGGAAAAGTGCGAATATTACGACCTTTCTTCAGCCCAGAAAAGGATATATACACTACAACAGATGGAGGGGATTGGAACTAGTTACAATATGCCAAGAGCAACCTTACTAGAAGGTGAAATCAATCTGGATAAATTGGAAAAAGCTTTTTGTGAGATTGTAAAGAGACATGAGGCATTTCAAACATCTATTGAAGTAGTAGATGGTGTGCCTAAACAACGAATTCAGGGAGACGTGGATATAGAAATTAGTTATTCTGTTTTAGATGAACATTTATGTTCTAATCTATCAAGGAAGCTGAATGTCGAACTGGAAAATATAATTGATGAATTTATTGAACCTTTTGACTTAAGTAAAGCACCTTTAGTAAGAGTTAAGATCATTCGCTTAAGTAGTCATAAACATGTGCTTTTAACAGATATGCATCATTTGATTTCAGATGGATATTCAGTCAATATTTTACTGCAGGAGTTATCGGAATTATATCAAGGAAAACTGTTACAGGAAAACCCTATTCAATATAAAGAATTCGTTTATTGGCAGAATGAGTTTTTAAAGACAAGTGCTGCAAGTATACAAGAAAAATATTGGTTAGATGTACTTTCAGGGGATCTTCCAGTATTAGATATGCCTACGGATTTTCCTAGACCAATTATACAAAGTTTTGAAGGAAATAGTTTTATTTTTGAAGGAGGAAATGAATTAAAGCAACGTTTAGACAATTTAAGTTTAGAAACAGATACGACATTGTACATGATTTTGTCTGCAGCTTATAGTATTTTGTTATCAAAATGTTCCTCGCAGCACGATATAATTGTAGGAATGCCTATTTTAGGGCGGACACATT
Organism: Bacillus sp. 17RED48; assembly: GCF_019837545.1. NCBI lineage: Bacteria > Bacillati > Bacillota > Bacilli > Caryophanales > Bacillaceae > Bacillus > Bacillus sp. 17RED48. The sequence continues at coordinate 576,162 of NZ_JADAXG010000004.1, read as the reverse complement.
CTGATTTGAAAAATATCATTGGTATGTTTGCAAATACTATTGCAATTAGAAGTTTCCCTATTGAGAAAAAAAGCTTTACAGAATTTTTGTCAGAGATTAAAGAACAGTTAATTAAAGCGTATGATAATCAAGATTATCAGTTTGATATGATTATTGATAAGTTAAAAATTAAGAGAGACTTAGGGAGAAACCCTATATTTTCTACAATGTTAGCTTTTCAAGAATCTCAAATCAATGAAAGTATAATGGGGAATTTGAAAATGACGCCTGTTGAATATAGAAATAAAATTTCGAAATTTGATTTAACCTTATTTGTAGAAAAAGGAAAAAAAGAGTTGTTTTTTGAATTTGAATATGCGAGTAGTTTGTATAAAATGGAAACCATTAAAAAATTAGCGGAGAATTTTTTAGGTATCTTAGACGCGATTAGCTCAAATAAGGAAATAAAATTAGAAAATATTAAGATTGAAGGGTTAGTAATCGAGAATACAGAAATTGAAAATGTCAAATTTAATTTTTAAGCTAGATAAGATATTTTTTATTGAGGCTATTCCTAATGCGATACTTTAGGAATAGCTGTTTTATGTAAATGGATTCTTTAAATATATATGAAAAATAAAAGGATATATTGTATAGAAAAGATTGGCTTTTAATTATAATTAAAACGATGATATAGAAGTAGCGATATAAAGGGAGCCCTCTATCATGGAGAGACTTAAAGAAGTGTTTTGGGGATAGCGGTATCGCAGTAGTACTATATGTTTTTACGAAAAGGTGTTACGTAATAACGTAACACCTTTTTATTTATGTATTTCACATTTTCTTCACAAATGATTCACGATAACTTTTCTTCTTCAGGAACTTACATAAATATATTTTATGATATAATAACAATCGACTTTAAAAATGTAAGTTGTATCTATGAAGATAGTTACTATTTTATTAGAAGTTTAGAGGTGAGAGAGAAATAAAGAGTTCTACTGTATAGAAGTTTATATTTAATCAGGTTAATATTTCTTCAAGTAATCGACTTGGGAAGTAGATGTAATGAAAATAGAGCGATGAGGAAGAAAGAAGTGAAATGATTGTGAAAGTAATGAGAAGGTTAGGGGCATGGTTATTAATTGCATGCGTGCTTATCATAGCAATACCGAAAAGTGCATCTGCTCATGCGTACATTGTGAAATCAAACCCTGCTGAAAATGAAACGTTGAAGAAAGCACCAGCTGTTGTGAAAATTGAATTCGATGAGGATATACAAGTTTCACATTTTAATACATTGTTTGTAAGAGATACCTCAGGTACAAGAGTAGATCTAAAAGATGCTTATATCGATAAGAAAAATAAAAAAATATTAGAAGCAGGGTTAAAAGAAAATTTGAAAAACGGACTCTACTCTATTCAGTGGAAAGTGATTTCTGCTGACGGGCATCCTATTCAAGGGGTTATTCCGTTCCGAATTGGATCAGCAGAAGCGGGAGCAGACGATATACAAGTAGAAGAGATGGGGTATGTCCCGCAAATAGATATGATTATGGAACGTGGAATTCTATATACAAGTTTCTCACTATTTATAGGCGTGCTATTCTTTAATCTTATTATGTATAAAGGGAATGCAACCTCGGTTCGGTCAAGAAGTAAAAAAATAATATGGATCTCATTAATTGGCATATTCATTAGCTTACTATTCACTCTACCGCTGCAAGCGAAAATAAATGCTGATGTTTCATGGTTAGAAGCATTCCATCCTTTACTATTAAAAGAAACGTTACAACTTTCTGTTTTTAGTTACGTATGGCTCACTCAAATGGCTCTTATTAGTTTGCTTATAATCGTTACGTATTTTGCGATGAAGCGCGAGAAGCTGTCATCGTTTAAAGTATGGAGCATTCCAATAGTATTGTTTATCGGGATACTTGTTATGAAAGCCTTTAATAGCCATGCATATGGTTTGAAGTTTAAAGATATTGCTGTCGTTATGGATTTTTTACATTTATTCGCAGCTTCATTATGGATTGGTGGTCTATCATCCATTATTCTTCTTTTACGTAAAGAGGATGATAAGTGGAATATGTATTGGGATATGATTAAGCGTTTTTCACCGTGGGCAACAGGTGCTGTCATCGTGATTTTAATAACAGGTCTTTTTAACAGTACATTCTTTATTCCAACAATCCATTCGTTATTTGATACGAAGTATGGATTAGCTTTATTAGCAAAGATACTTTTATTCATTTTCATGGGGATATTGGGAATTGTTCATTATGTGAAAGGGAAAATGAGAGCGGAGCAACGATTAGGCGCTACGGTGAAAGTAGAGTTTATCATTGGAATTATCATTTTCGTCATCGTAGCTTTTATGACAAACGTACAAACACCACCGATGCCTCCTACGGGACCTTTTACAGAGAGTAAGCAATTAGATAATGGGTATGAACTTACTTTACATGTAAGTCCTAATAAAGTAGGACAAAATACATTCCATATTACTTTAAAGGATGAGAACGGACAACCTGTTACCGATATGGAGCAACTTATTTTAACTACGCAATCATTGGATATGAACATGGGAAAAGGTTCATTTAAAGTTTCGGCCGTTTCACCAGGAGAATATGAAGCGGAAGGTATGTATATTAACATGATAGGAAACTGGAATATAAAAGTGCACGGATTAACAAAATCTCTTGATAGCTTTGATGCGGATTATAAATTTATAGTAGGCGGCAGGTAAAGAGAAGGTATAGATAAAAAGGAGCGAATAGAAAATGAAACGTATAAAAAAATTTGGCACAACAATGATCGCAACAATAATTGCAATGGGGATTTTTTCGTTACCTGTTAGTGCGCACGTCACTGTGAAACCAGAAGCTTCGGACGTTAATTCTTGGGAGACTTACACGATAAAAGTACCAGTTGAGAAGAATGTAGCAACGACAAAAGTTACATTAAAAATACCGTCTGGAGTAGAGTTCCAACAGTATGAACCAGTGCCAGGATGGAAAGTGGAAGAGCAGAAAGATAATGCCGGAAAAGTTAAAACTGTAGTATGGGAAGCAACAGGAGAAGGGATTTTACCTGGTCAGTTCCAGCGATTTACTTTCGTCGCTAAAAACCCTGATAAAGAACAAAAAATAGCTTGGGATGCATATCAACAATATAAAGATGGAGAAATTGTTGAATGGACAGGCGATGAAAAAGCTGAAAAACCACATTCACTTACTACAATTGCAAAAGGTACGTCATTAACAGGAGAACATGGTGAAGTGTCTAGTGTAGAAAAGAATGAAGGCACTAGTAATATGCAAGTAATAGCGATTGTCTTATCTATTTTGGCGATTGTATCGTCGGTTGGTGCGTGTGTTTTTGTAGTACGTCGTAAAAGATAAGTAAGATTGAAAGGTCTCATCGTAAATAATGAGACCTTTTTTATTAGGTCTATGGATTAGAAGGAATGAGGATATCGGCACTATTATAGCCACTCTATAATGAAGTTTATCGATGTCTGGAATTTAATTGATGATTATGAAGTCTTCCGGCAGGATATCATGTTCGAGCCAGTTTTCAATTATAGTATTAAATAGTATGGGATTTGCTAAAGAGATTCCATGACCAATTTCAGGAATGATAATACCTGTGCAATTCGTATTATTTTCAAGGATTTCAGTCATTGAGTCCTTCATAATTCTTTTTTCTTTGTCTCCAACAGTTACTAATATATTACTATTAGCATCTTTGAAACTTTTTGGTATTGTAAACGACATATTTTCTTCTAATATCCTTACAAATGTATTTTTGTTTATTTGACAACTGTCATGATAATAGTTATCAAGCTGTGTTTCATCTATGTACATTGATTTTGCTTGTATTTTGGAAAATCTCTTACTCTTTATTAAGAAGTAGGTTAAGCTAAGAGAGCTTATTAATGTTTTAGCGAAAGGAATTGGTTTAACTAATGCGCTATTGACCATAGCATATTGAATTAAGTTTGGTTTCATGCTTAGCATAGCAATTAATACTTGAGCGCCTAATGAAAACCCAATTACTATAACAGTCTTCCCTTGTCCTTTTTCTTCAATTAGTTCTATGATTTTTTCAGCACTAAAGTTTATTGAGAAATGTTCTTTACTTCTGTTTTTTCCTTGCTCAGGTAAATCAGGAACAAGGCAGTGAAAGTTAGTAAAATGTTTAATTTGCTTGTCCCACATCCATCCACTGACTCCGCCCCCATGAATAAAAACCATAAGTGGAGAGCTTGAATCTCCAAATTCTTTATACTGTAAAACCATATAATTCCCCCTTATGATTAGAATTGTTAGTTCATCCATGTATAGTAGAAGTAATATTTTTATTACTTAAGTATTATCATACAATAAGAAAGAGCCTACAAATAGTAGGCTCTTTCTCATATTTATTTCACTTCAACTTGCTGCCCTACAGTAAGCGTTTTTGGCTTTATATTTACGAAACAAATACTTACCACAATAAATAATAGTCCGATGAATAAGCTAATAGTAATGGCCTCATGTAAGAAAATTGAACTTACAATAATAGCGATTAATGGAATAAGAAATGTATAAGCCCCAACTTTACTTGCTTCACCAGCTCCAACAAGAGTAAAGTATGCAAGCCATCCCATTGCAATAACAAAGAATGAAATAAAGAGTAGTACGCTAACAAATGGTATACTCCAAGCGATACTAGACCAGCTTTCAAACTCTGAACCAAATCCAATTAAGCAAAGCCCGCCAATAATGAGCTGAAGTGTTACCATCCAAATGGAATTAACGCGGTGCCCAGTCTTCTTAATAAATACTGTTCCAAGTGCCCAGCCAATCGCGCATCCTATCGCGAGAAGGATTCCGATAATAGAAATATGTCCAGTTAAACTACTAGAGCTAATGACACCCACGCCAATAAATCCAAGAACAAGCCCAAAAATTTTTAAGCCGTACATAGATTCTTCAAGCCAAATCCATGAGAAAATGCCGAGTAAAACAGGTTGTAGAAATACAATGGCGGAAAATAACCCAGCGGGCATATATTGAAGGCCTACAGTTTGTAATCCGTAAAATATAATGATGTTAAGTAAAGAAGAAATAACGTATAAATGCCAAGTTTCTTTTAAGTGTAACTCTTTGTATTTCGGTAATGCGAAAAGGAGTAAAATGAATCCTCCAATTAAAGTTCGAACGCCTGCAAATAAAACGGGTGGTGTATAATGCAGGGCAAACTTAGATAAAGGCCAATTGATTCCCCACATGAAAACGAGAAAGGTAAGGATTATGGCCGTCTTAGTTCGAGAAAGCTGTGTCACGGTAAGACCTCCTTGTTGTTATTCATTTCACTATGATATGATATCGACTGTAATAAATAAAATGAATCTTTTTTATGGGGAGTATAAGTGATTAGTTATGACCATTACAAAACTGCAAGTATTAATAAAAACTGTTGAGTTAGGTAGTTTTACGAAGGCTGCTCGGGTGTTAAATATGACGCAGCCAGCTGTAAGTCATGCAATTTCAAGTATTGAGTCAGAGTTAGGAGTTACGATTCTTATACGTGATAAACGAAAAGGGCTAATCGTGACGGATGTAGGAAACAGAATTCTTGTGCATATTAGAGAGATTTTGAACGGTGTAGAGAAAATTGAGCAAGAAGTTGCGATGGAGAAAGGACACGAAGTTGGGACGATTCGAATTGGGAGTTTTCCGAGTGCCTCTGCACATTTCTTACCCAAAATGATAAACCTTTTTAAGGAGAAGTATCCGAACTTAGAAGTCGTTCTTTGTGAAGGAGCGATTAAAGAAGTTGAAGATTGGTTAGTATCGAGGGTTGTTGATATAGGAATTGTTATTTTGCCTAATAAAGAGATGGAGATTGTCCCATTAACGAAGGGGAAAATGGTTGCTATCTTAAGAGATGATCATCCTCTTTGTAAGAAGGACTCTATTACAATTAGTGATTTAGAGAATGAACCGATCATATTATGTAAGGGTGGATACGAACCACCCATTATTGATATGTTTAAACAAGCAAACGTACCACTTCGGGCTGAGTATGTAATATCAACCGTTACTACAGCTTTAAACATGATTCAAGAAGGGCTAGGTATTGCAATATTAGCCGAATTATCTTTAACGAATTTACCACAGAATGTGCAAACGAGAGAATTGGAACCACAAGTATGGAGAGAAATTGCTTTAGCTGTTCCTTCATTAAAGGATTCCTCAATCGCTGTGCAGCTATTTATTGAAGAATTTCAAGCGCTATTTGCAGAATAAAAAGAGGTGTCTCATATATCATAATGGGACACTTTTTTATTTGCTTATAAAAAATCTATGAAAAGGATTGACTTATCTTTTTGTTGTAACTATAATGATTACATCAGGGTGGTGATCACGATGAAAATTAGTAGCCGCTTTTCTATAGCTGTTCATATTTTATCTATTTTGAAAAACAATCCATCTTCACTTTGTACTTCAGACTATATAGCTGAAAGTGTAAACACAAATCCAGTAGTCATTCGTAAAATTATGTCGTACTTGAAACAAGCTGGTTTTGTATATGTAAATCGCGGTCCAGGTGGTGCGGGATTATTAAAGGATTTACATGAAATCACATTGTTAGATGTATACTATGCAGTAAATGTAGTCGAAGAAGACAAACTATTTCATATTCACGAGCAACCAAATCCAGATTGTCCAATTGGAGCAAATATTCAAGCGGTGTTAGAAGTTATATTAATACAAGCGCAATCCGCGATGGAAGAAGTTTTGAGAAATATTACGATGGGGCATTTGTTTGAAATTTTGCAAGAAAAAATGAATGCTTAAATCATATTTATATTTTTTTGTTATCGATGTAACTGATTTGATTACAACTATAAAGGTAAGGTGTAAAAGTATGACTGTAAAAATGAAAGTATACTCAGATTTTATATGTCCATTTTGTTTTTTAGCAAAAGGTCCATTAGATGAAGTAGCGAAAGAGAAAGATGTAGAAATTGAATGGATGCCATTTGAATTACGTCCAAGTCCATATTCAAAAATAGATCCATGGAATGAGCCAGAAAAATTAGGCTCATGGGATGCTTTTATTCTTCCAACTGCGAAGAAGTTAGGAATCGATATGCGTTTGCCACGTGTTTCTCCGCATCCATATACACATTTAGCTTTCGAAGGGTGTCAATTTGCGAAAGAACGTGGACTAGGAAATGAGTATCATCACCGCGTATTCACAGCATTTTTCCAAGAAGAGCAAAACATTGAAGATATTGATGTTTTAACAAAATTAGCGGTAGAAGTAGGTCTTCCTGAAGCTGAATTTAAAGATGCGTTAGTAACTCGTAAATATAAAGAAAAGCATCAAGAAGCAATTCAGCATGCATATGATGAAGCGAATATTATGGCTGTTCCAACTGTCATGATTGGAGATGAAGTCATTCAAGGGCTAGCTAGTAAAGAAACGCTACAAAGAGTCATTGATAAAGAAATTGAAAAGGATAAAACAAATTCATTTGAAGGTATGCAATGTAATACAGATGGATATTGCTAATTCGCTTGTTATGAAATAACAAAATAAATTATAAAACAAATATTTGGAGGAATTAAAATGTCAGCAACTACAACAAACTTAAAAGAAGCAATTGTGAACCGTCGTTCTATTCGTAAAGTAACAAAAAACGATGCAATTACGAAAGAAAGAATTGAAGAAGTTTTAAAAACAGCGTTACACGCACCAACATCTTTCAATATGCAAAGTGGTCGTATGGTTGTATTAATGGATGGAGAGCATGAAAAGTTTTGGGATATTGTTAAAGAAACACTAAGAGCTCGCGTACCAGCAGAAAACTTTGAAGCGACTGTAGAAAGATTAAAAGGTTTCCATACAGGTGTTGGGACTGTGTTATTCTTTGAAAATCAAGCAACAGTAGAAAAAATGCAAGAAAATGCACCATTATATAAAGATCAGTTCCCATTCTGGTCTCATCAAGGAAATGCAATGTTACAACATACTGTATGGATGTTATTATCGGCTGAAGGAATTGGTGCATCATTACAACATTACAATCCAATCGTAGATGCTGAAGTGAAAGAAACTTGGAACATTCCAGCAGAGTGGAGTTTAGTAGGACAAATGCCATTTGGTGAGCCAAATGAACAACCAGGAGAAAGAACTTTCTTACCTACTGAAGATGTAGTGAAATTTTATTAAGAAATTTAATGTATAAAAAGTTAAATAAAAGGAGAGTACATATTAGCCATATATGTACTCTCCTTTCGTATGCAATGTTAAACTCTTACTGCAAGAACGATTTCCTTCATATGAATTGAAGTTTTTCCGTACAATTAAAAATCTGTTATGTTTATTGTTTTGTAATGACAGTAAACATCCCCGTCATGTTTGGTGAGTAATCCTTAAAATCAAATTTTTCATAGAACGATTCTTTACCTTGTGATGCAAATAAACCGACAAACGCCTTATCAGGGGCATTCTCATGTAAGTATGCAGCTAAACGATACATGATTTCTTTCCCGATACCATGTTTCTGATAATCTGGATGAACTACTATATCTTGAATATAGAAATAGATAGATCCATCGCCGACAATTCTTCCCATGCCGATAATTTGTTCATTATCTTTGACTGTGATGCAGTGAATAGAATGCTTCAGTGAAGTTTCCGCCACTTCAAAATTCATATAATTAGACCAACCAACAGAATCACACAAATATTTATACTCTTGTAGAGTTGGAATGTTATGTTTAAACTCATATGTATTCAAAATATATCCTCCAAGTCCTTAAATTCAACAAGTATATAAATTCGACATTTTTTTGTCTTTTCCTCTTACGTAATTGCCTTCACCTATTGAGTTTCGTACAGTTTCCTTATTTATATTTGTGTTAATTTATAAGAGTTTAGGGGAAAAATATAAGAAATAATGCAGTAGAAAGGGAAGTGGAAAAATGAATGATGAGAAAAAATATACAGTGGTAGGTACTAATGTTGAGGAAGTAAAACGTTTAAATAAAGATTCAGGATTAACGTATAATCAAGTGAAGGAATTATTAGCGAAGCAAATGCAAAAAAGAATGAATTAAATTGAAATTCTTCATTTTTTCATTTAGCATTTTAATAAGAGAGGGTTATAAGGATAACTCTCTTTTTCAATACAATTTATCAACTTTTAGAGCGGAGGAAACAGCATGAAAAAGTGGGTAAAGATAACGCTGTCAATTGCTGGGGGTATTGTCCTATTGGCATGTGCCGGAGGATATTACGTGTATAAAAATTATTTTCCAAAGGAACCTGAGCGTATCGTATATGATAAAGATAGAGTGTTAAAACCGATACATAATCAGCTGAAAGGAATCAACATAGATAAAGTAAAGATAAAAGAAAAAGAGGTTGTAAATGCGACTGTGAACGAGCTTCAAAAAATGATTGATGATGGAAAATTATCATATGAAGAATTAACGAGTATTTATCTTTTTAGAATACAAGAACATGACCAAAATGGAATATCATTAAATGCTGTTACAGAGATTAATCCAAATGCAATGGAAGAAGCGCGAAAGTTAGATAAAGAAAGGTCTTCAAATAAGAAATCGAACTTATACGGTATGCCGGTTATCGTAAAAGATAATGTACAAACAGAAAAGGTGATGCCGACAAGTGCGGGCACGTATGTGTTAAAAGATTGGATTGCAGATAAAGATGCGACAATCGTGAAGAAGTTGAAAGAAGAAGGTGCTTTTGTTTTAGGGAAAGCGAATATGTCTGAGTGGGCAAATTATTTATCCTTTACAATGCCTAGCGGATATAGCGGGAAAAAAGGAAAAAATTTGAATCCATACGGTCCGATTACGTTTGATACATCGGGATCAAGTTCTGGATCTGCTACAGTAGTTGCGGCAGATTTTGCACCACTTGCAATCGGGACGGAAACGACTGGGTCAATTGTAGCACCCGCGACGCAACAATTAGTAGTTGGGTTACGTCCATCACTAGGTATGGTGAGTAGATCTGGCATTATTCCGTTAGCTGAAACACTTGATACAGCAGGGCCGATGGCAAGAACACTGAGGGATGCGGCAACGTTATTTAGCATAATGGTAAGTTATGATGAAAAAGATGCTATGACAGAAAAAATGAAAGATAAAGAAAGAGTTGATTATGCGAAGGATTTATCGATAGATGGATTGAAAGGGAAAAAATAGGAGTTCTTTTTTCAATAGATCGACAAGATGAAAATAGAAAAGAAGTAGCAGAAAAAATTAGAAAAGACCTTCAAGATGCAGGTGCAATATTGACTGATGATATTCAGTTAAACGCTGAGGGTGTAGATAATCTACAAACATTAGAATATGAGTTCAAACATAATGTTAAGGATTATCTTTCACAGCAAAAAAATGTGCCGGTAAAATCGCTAGAAGAGATTATAGCGTTTAATAAAAAGGATAGTAATAGACGAATAAAATACGGACAAACATTAATTGAGGGATCTGAAAAATCTGCTATAACGAAAGATGAGTTTGAAAAAATAGTGCGATCGAGTCAAGAAAATGCAAGAAAAGAGCTAGATAGATATTTAGTAGAAAAAGGTTTGGATGCTTTAGTTATGATTAACAACGAAGAAGTTCTTCTATCAGCTGTAGCTGGCTATCCAGAATTAGCGGTGCCAGCAGGATATGATAACAATGGAGAGCCGGTAGGTGCAGTGTTTGTCGGGAAGCAATTTGGTGAAAAGGAACTGTTCAATATGGGATATGCGTATGAGCAGCAGTCTAAAAATAGAAAATCACCAAAACTGTAAAAGGATAAACGAAAAATAGAGCTCCACTGAAATATGTTGGTGGGCTAATATGAAAAGAATCTAACAATATAAAAAGAAAAAAAGGATTCTTCTCAATTAGTAAGAAAGATTGTCTATAGAAGTTCATAAAATGTAATATATTCAATTTCCATCCATTGAAGGGGGAGGTTAAATTTTAATGAATGAAGTGAAAAATTTCTTTCGAAGTAGAGGGTTCCAACGGTTTCTCGTTTTAATAATAGTAGCGCTTGTATTATATGGATTAAAAAGTATGATCAATTTAATATTAATTACGTTCATACTGACATTTTTAATGGATCGGTTTCAACGTTTTATTTCAAAGAAATTGAAAGTGAATCGGAAAATTGTTATCGCATGTTTGTATATAATATTAGTTACTTTTATCGGCACAACATTATATAAATATTTACCTGTGCTAACGATACAAATTTCCCAATTGATTTATCAGTTTAGGTTGTTTTTTCAAAATCCACCTGATAATGAAATCATTAAATATGCACTTTCAACAATTAATGGGATGGAAGTATCAAAATATGTAGAACAAGGTGTAGATGTCATATATCAATCGATTGCAAATATAGGAAAAGTCAGTTTGCAAATACTACTTTCTCTTATTTTAAGTTTATTTTTCTTATTAGAAAAAGAACGCATAATATCATTTACTTCGAAATTTAAAGATAGTAGTCTGAAGGTTTTTTATGAGGAGATTGCATATTTTGGTGAAAGGTTTGCAAGATCGTTCGGTAAAGTAATTGAAGCACAGTTTTTAATTGCGGTTGTCAATTGTGTACTCACTGTAATTGCACTTGTGATTTTAGGATTTCCGCAGCTTCTTGTATTGGCCGTCATGGTCTTTCTACTCGGTTTGATTCCAGTTGCTGGTGTTATCATTTCCTTGTTTCCACTTTGTATTATTGCTTATAACGTAGGCGGAGTAATGTACGTTGTATACATACTTGTGTTCATTACAGTAATCCATGCTCTTGAAAGTTATTTTTTAAACCCAAAATTCATGTCTGCGAAAACGAATTTACCAATCTTTTATACATTTATGATTCTCATCTTCTCAGAACATTTCCTTGGAATATGGGGGCTTATTATAGGGATACCAATCTTTATCTTTTTATTAGATGTACTTGATGTAAACAATGAGGAACAGTTTAAAAAATAGGAAAAGATAGAAAATAACTGATGTTTTTAAGGAGCAATCAAAAAAAGCAATCCAAAATAAATTGGATTGCTTTTTTGCATACACGATTACAGAACAGGAGCCATTGTTTCTTTCAAAACTTGAACAGAGTGATCGAATTTTAATTCTTCTTCTTCACTTAATTCCACTTCTAAAATTTCACGAACACCGCCGCGATTTAATACAGCAGGTACACCGATATAAACATCTTTTTGACCATATTGACCTTCTAAGTAAGCTGATACTGTTAATACGCTATTTTCGTCGTTTAAAATCGCCTTTGTAACACGTAGAAGTGACATACCAATACCATAGTAAGTTGCACCTTTTCGCTCAATAATATGGTAAGCTGCGTCACGAACGTTTATGAAGATTTTGTCTAAATCTTCTTGCGTGTATGTGTTGTCTTTATCAAGAAGCGTTTGTAGTTTTTGAATACCAATTGATACGTGACTCCAAACAGGAAGTTCCGTATCACCATGTTCTCCGATAATATAAGCATGAATGTTGTGTGGACCAATATCGAAATACTCACCTAACATATAGCGGAAACGAGCAGAATCAAGAGTTGTACCAGAACCGATTACGCGTTCTTTTGGTAAACCAGATTCTTTCCAAGTTACGTAAGTTAAAATATCGACAGGGTTAGTTGCGATTAAGAAGATACCATCAAATCCGCTATCCATAATACTACGAACGATTTGTTTAAAGATTTTCGCGTTTTTCTCAACTAAATCTAAACGTGTTTCGCCTGGTTTTTGTGGTAATCCAGCCGTAATGACTACAAGGTCAGCATCTTTACAATCTTCGTAGCTACCTTTCCATACTCTAGTTGGAGCTGGTGCAAAAGGAACAGCATGACTTAAATCCATTGCTTCTCCTTCAGCTTTTGCCTCGTTTACATCAACTAAAACAAATTCTTCAGCTACAGCTTGGTTAATCATACAGTAAGCATAACTACATCCAACTGCTCCTGTTCCTACTAATACTACACGGTTAATACCCTTTTTCATTTCAAAATTCCTCGCAATTTCATTGATTTTATTATGTAAGATAATACGTCTTACTTCTATAGATTCATATCTAGTTTATTACATTTTATAAAAGATATTCAAGTTTTTGAAAATGTATCCGTGCAATTTCGTGCACGAAACATAGGAAGTAAGTGAACCGAATATAATGCAATAAAATCCTTTATCGAAGGGGAAAAGGGCATGATGCAGCCATTAACGATGGAAAGAATGCTTCATATTATTAATGTGGGACTCGTAAAAACGAAGAATCCAAAGCAAATTATTATTGCTGGTGCAGGAATTTCAGGATTAGTTGCAGCCTCGTTATTGAAAGAATCAGGGCATAGCATAACAATTTTAGAAGCGAATAACCGAATAGGCGGTAGAATATATACGATCCGTGAACCGTTTAGCAGAGGCTTATATTTTAATGCAGGGCCAATGCGAATTCCTGAAACGCACGAGTTAACTTTAGCTTACATTCGTAAATTTAAATTACCGTTAAATCTTTTTATAAATAAAACCGCTTCAGATATTATTTATACGAATAATATTAAAACGAGATTGAATGTGTTTGAAAAAAATCCAAGTATACTTGGATATCCAATTTTAGAGAACGAAAATGGAAAAACGGCAGAAGAGTTAATGTTAGTAGTATTAGAACCAATACTTAATTTTATAAAAAAAGATCCTAATAAAAACTGGATCATCGTTGAAAAAAAGTATAAAACATATTCACTCGGATCATTTTTAAGTGAGTATTATTCAGATGGAGCAATAGATATGATTGGGGTACTTCTAGATATGGAAGCATATATGGGAATGTCTTTAATCGAAGCATTACGTGAAATGATCTTTTTTACTTCAACGACAAAATATTATGAGATAACGGGCGGAATGGATACATTACCAAATTCATTTTTACCGAAGTTAAAAGATAATATTTTTATGTCTTATAAAGTAGAAAAAATTATACAGGAAGATAATAAAGTGATGATGCAAGTAACAAATGAACAAACGTCACATCCATTTATGGTAACAGGCGACATTGCTATTATCACAATTCCATTTTCAGCGTTACGATTTGTAGAAGTTCAGCCATATCATTTATTCTCTTATTTTAAAAGACGAGCAATTCGTGAATTAAATTATATTGCTGCAACTAAAATTGCGATAGAATTTAAAAGTAGATTTTGGGAGAAAGCGAGACAATGTGGTGGAAAATCTATTACAGATTTACCTATACGATTTACATATTATCCGAGTTATGGTATTCATACACAAGGGGCAGCTATCGTTTTAGCGAGTTATACGTGGGCAGATGAGGCGTTAACATGGGATAGTCTCCCGCAAAGAGATCGTATTCGTTACGCATTGAAAAATTTAGCGGAAATATACGGTGACATCGTCTATAGTGAGTTTGTTACTGGAACATCTTTTAGCTGGAGTCAAAATTCATATTCTTGCGGCGCATTTACAGCTTTCGAACCAGGCCAAGAGTTAGAGTTATTTCCGTATATTACGCCGCCAGCTGGCAAAGTACACTTTGCAGGAGAGCATACGACATTAACGCATGGATGGATGCAAGGAGCAATAGAGTCTGGAATTAGAGTTGCTTATGAAGTAAACGAACAGTGAAGATATATTTACAAATCACAATTCTTTTAATAAAATAATAAATATAAATCGTAATTATTACGCTTTGAATACGTTTGAAATAAAGAAATGGATGGTCGATCAAATGAAAAAAGTAGAAATTCATATATTAGGTGGCTTTTTAGGTAGCGGAAAATCAACATTATTACAAAATTTATTGTTAGCGGAGAAAAAGAAGAATAGAAAAGTTGCAGTATTAATGAATGAAATTGGTGAATACTCGGTAGATACGGATATTATTGGAAAAGAGAATGTGTTAAGAGAACTTCTGAAAGGATGTATTTGTTGTACGCTAAAAGAAGAGCTTGAAATACAATTACACTCGTTATATCAGCAAGAAAGACCAGATGTCATTTATATAGAAACGACAGGTGTTGCACATCCAATTGAAGTGTTAGATGCATGTGTATCACCCATTTTAGCACCTTTCTTAGAAGTGAAATCAATTGTAGTCGTTTTAGATGCAGTAAGATGGTTAAATCGAAGAGTATTAAGTGCAAACGTTCAGCAATTACTGCATGAGCAACTGAAGTTTGGTAGCCACATTTTAATTAATAAATCAGATTTACTAACAGATGCGGATAAGAACAAAGTAATTGAAGAAGTGAAAGCAATAAACAATCATGCGAAATTGTTTGAAACAAAATATTGTAATATATCTTTAGAAGACATAGAAGAAGCTGAATTTACGAATGATGGGGAACATGAGACACTACATGTCAAACAGCATTTACATATACAAACGATGACGTATCAATTTACGAAATCGATTGATCAAGATAAATTATACGAATGGCTTTCGAATGTACCAGATAGTATTTATCGCGTAAAAGGATTTGTGAAATTCCATGGAGATAAATACCCGCACCTATTCCAATATTCGTTCGGGGTACCGACTTTATTGGAACAAGACTTCGGTTTCCCAACGAACTTGGTAGTAATAGGAGAAGGGCTAGATAAGAAACAATTGGCTAAAGGATTAGAGAAAGTGGAACTTAATTCTAATTAAGATTAAAGGAGCTGCCCCACAAGTCGTTGAAACCGACTTGTGGGGCAGCCTTTTTATTTCTTATGAGAGCTACTTGTATTCATGTTAAATAGTCACTCTTTTAGTATTTTTGTTTTCCAAGATAAACATTTACACTAGTACTAGAGTCTCTACTAAATTCAATTTTGCGACCATCTAATTTTATTGTTCGAGAGCTTGTAGTAGGATTTTTAATTAGACTATACAGATAATCTGCTTTAGTTGGTAGTAGTGTATTTAGGATTTTTTTCACCGGCTCGTTTAATACAGGATCATCACTATGAATAGACATTCTATATGCGCTGTCATCATAGGGAGAAAAATTAAAATACATAATGCCATCATATGTTCGACCAGTTTTAGTATATACATAGTTATAATCTGTTTTTAAAAATCCAGAATCAATCAGTATATTCTCAATTTCTTTATACTTATCCTCATCTTTCGCAGGAATAGAATCAGGAACAAAATAAGGGTTTACATTAATTGCGTTATACATAAACGTTGCAAATTGTTCTCTTGTTACATTCATTTCTCCGCCGTATCGATAGTTTCCAATTCCTTTTGTAATTCCATTACTATACAATGAACGAACAGAGTCTGTTGCCCAAAAATTATTTGGAACATCATAGAAAAGGTCGTTTGTTTTTACAGGTAGATGAAACGCTTTTTGTAAGATAACAGCCATTTCGTATCGAGTTAATGTATCGTCTGGTCTAAACTTGTCAGTGCTATTGTCCCCTGTCATGAGTCCTTTTTGAGCAACTGCTTTAATATTGTTTTCAAACATATGCCCATGAATATCAGAGAAATGTTTAATTGTAGATCCAGTATTTTCTAATTTTAAGTATCTTGAAATAATCGCAGCTACTTGCCCACGAGTTACATTGTCCCCAAATCCAAATTTTCCGTTGCCATAGCCACTAATGACCTTTTGTTCAGTTAAGTAGTTAATCGAATCTTTAGACCAATGTTCCTTTGGTACATCAATGAAATGTTCAGTTTGTGCATGAGCATTCGTTGCACCAAATAGTGTGGCGGTAATTAAGCCTGTTGCAAGTACATGTTTAAAATTCATTATGATTCCTCCTAAGTATGTAAAACAATATCTTCTCACTTATATCAGTTCCTTTTAAGTGATAATCACTTATCTATTATATTAGCATATTTTGTTTTTGTAAAATATGGATTTACCTTCGTAATGTTGTTTAAATATATGTGGTGTTATAAGAAGGAGGGGAGTGCAAAAAGGTTAACTGACGGGGGCGTTTATTCATTTTGATTAGGGATATGCTATAAAATTCTGATAAATTAACAGATGGTTCATTTCATGACGATGTTCGTATTCCAGCTGGTGGATCGAAGTAGGTTGCGAGCTATGATACAGTTGAGAATCGACAACATTATATTGATGTAATAGATCCTAATAGTATGAAAGAACGTCTAGACCGGGTTTCAATCCCTAATTTTGACAAGGTTATTAGGGAGGCGTTAAGAAAAAGTGGATGTACTCCTAAAGATATTAAAGTATTGTTACCACTGCATACAAAACGTTCCATGTTAATAGAATTGATACAGGGACTAGGGCTAGAAGAAGAACAAGTTGTATATTTAGATCATTATGGACATATGTCAGCGCTTGATCCTTGCATTGGTCTTCACTTTGCAAATGAACAGGGAAAATTACAGGCCGGAGATATTGCAGTAGTAGTTAGTGCCGGGACTGGGTATACATGGGCAGCGACTGTAATTAGGTGGTGAAAAATACTAGATGAATATATGATAAATGGAGGTATTTGGAAAGAGGCGGCGAATGTAAAGGTACTTCATTAAATTTTTCAAACAGCTGTGTTTGTATGATTCAAAGGAAAAGTCATAATTACGGATGGGTAACTTTGGCGTGTTTGACTCTATCAGAAAGTAAAGTATGGGGAGGATCACAATGTCGATAAAAAAACGTAAATGGCTAAGAATGGTGGCTACTGGTTGTGTGTTAGGTTCGTTATTAATAACGGCAGCTTGTTCAGGAAAGAAAACAAGTACTGAGGATGAAAAGACGATTAAGGTAGGGGTTCTTGCTTCATTAACAGGTCCATTAGAATCATATGGAAAACAAACAGTGAATGGATTTGAATTAGGGTTAGACTATGCGACGGATGGAACGGGGAAAGTGGAAGGGAAGAAGATTAAGTTTGTTGTAGAAGATACGGAAACGAAAGCAGAGGTAGCAGTTAAAAAAGCTACGAAATTATTAGAAGAAGAGAAAGTGGATTTTTTAGTCGGATCGTCTAGTTCAAGTGATACATTAGCGGTTTTACCACTAGCTGAAGAATATGAAAAAATAATGGTTGTAGAACCGGCAGTTGCTGATAGTATTACCGGAAAGAATTGGAATAAATATGTTTTTAGAACAGGAAGAAGCTCTTCGCAAGATGCGATTGCAGGAGCAGCTGCAATTGCAAAAAAAGATATAAAGATTGCGACGTTTGCCCCGGATAATGCATTTGGCCGTGAAGGGATTGCAGCGTTTAAAGCTGGAGCGAAGAAATTAGGTGCGAATATTGTAAACGAGCAATATGCAGATACAAATTCGACTGACTTCACTGCAAATATTCAAAATATCATTAGCTCAAAACCAGATTATTTATTTATCGTTTGGGCAGGGGCAAACTCACCTTGGAAACAGTTAAAAGATATGAATGTGGAAGCACAAGGTATTAAAATTTCTACAGGTGCACCAGATATACCGGCATTAAAAACGATGGATGCGTTAGTAGGAATGCAAGGTTTTTCTGTTTATTATCATACACTCCCGAAAAATAAGGTGAATGATTGGTTAGTTGAAGAACATAAAAAACGATTTAATGGTGCGGTGCCAGATTTATTTACAGCGGGTGGAATGTCAGCGGCAATTTCTATTGTAGAAGCTTTAAAGAAAACAAAAGGTGATACAGATGTAGATACATTGATTAAGAAAATGGAAGGAATGGAATTTGATACACCGAAAGGAAAGATGAAGTTTAGAGAAAAGGATCACCAAGCGATGCAGACACTGTATTCTATCACATTGAAAAAGCAAGATGGTGTTGACTATCCGGTGCCAGTATTAGAGCGAGAATTAACGATCAAAGAGACAGAACCACCAGTTCAGAATAAATAAACTGAATTTTCTGCTGATTTTGTATAAAGAGGGGGACGCCCTCTTTATACGTATTTCTTTTGTACTTAAAGCTTTAAAAGGAGGGATTTCGTGACACATTTGCTAGAAACGAAAAATCTTTGCGTATCTTTTGGCGAGCATCATGTTATTAAAGATGTGAATGTAACAGTACAAAAAGGAAAGCTCATTTCCATTATTGGACCTAATGGTGCAGGAAAGACAACGTTATTTAATTTACTAAGTGGACAAATTTCTCCAACAAAGGGGGAAGTATATTTTAAAGGACGAGAGATTACAAAATTATCAATTTCGGATCGAACTCGATTAGGAATTGGTCGTTCTTTTCAACTTACAAATATATTCCCAGAGTTAACGGTACTTGAAAATGTTCGTTTAAGTGTTCAATCATTTGTGCAAGATTACTATAGTTTTTTTCCGAGTTCGGCAAAATTTAAGCAACAAGTGGGAGAGGCGAGACGTGTCTTAAAAACTGTATTACTTCAGGAAAAAGAACATGTATTAGCGAAAGATTTAGCGCATGGAGAAAAACGAAAGTTAGAGCTTGCAATGTTATTAGCTTTAAAAACAGATGTGTTACTACTTGATGAGCCGACGGCAGGTATATCAGTTGAGGAAGTACCGGCTATTTTACAAGTGATTGAAAATATTAAGAAACATCCAGAGAGTACAATTGTACTAATTGAACACAAAATGGATATGGTACTAGGTTTGTCAGACCATCTTATCGTTTTATTCCATGGAGAGCTATTGGCTGAAGGTTTGCCCGAAGAGATTATGAAAGATGAGCGTGTACAAAGTGCTTATTTAGGGGGATTATATAGTGGCACTATTACAAGTGAATAATATAGAGACGTATTTAGATCAGTTTCATATTTTACAAGGGGTATCTCTTGCTGTTGAGAAAGGAACGATTACTGTACTGTTTGGAAGAAATGGGGCAGGGAAGACGACGACATTACGTTCGGTTATGGGATTTCACCATATCGCACATGGTGAAATTTATTATGATAGTACACAAGTAAATGGATTATCTACACATTTAATTTCAAGAAAAGGAATAGGGTATGTACCAGAAAATCAAGGTATTTTTCACGATTTGACAGTAGAAGAAACATTCGCTCTTGCTAGGGGTAAGGGAGAAGAAGCGGAAGAGAAAATTGAGTGGATGCTTGAACTATTTCCAGATTTAAAGCAGTTTTGGCACAAAAAAAGCGGACTATTAAGCGGAGGACAAAAGCAAATGCTAGCAATTTCAAGAGCATTTATTAATAGTGATGGTTTATTACTTATCGATGAGCCGAGTAAAGGCTTGTCCCCTATTATGATAGAAAAATTAATGATAGCCATTTTGAAAATGAAGAAGAAAACAACAGTTTTACTCGTTGAACAAAACTTTATGATGGCTAGTCAAATTGGTGATTACTTTTATATTATGGATAACGGAAAAATTGTTCATAACGGTTTTATGCATGAATTAAAAGAGGATAAGGAAATGTGTCACAAATATTTAGGAATCTCTTAACATGAATCCGAGGTGAGAAGGATGGATGTGTTAATCAATTTATTTGTAAATGGGATTTCAACAGGGATGCTCATTTTTTTATTAGCATCAGGTCTTTCACTGATTTTCGGTTTAATGAGCGTTCTAAACTTCGCACATGGTGGTTTATTTGCCTGGGGAGCGTTTACAGGTGTTTGGCTATTTAATATGACAGGTAGTTATGTATTAGCGTTAATTGGAGCAATTGCTATGGGAATGTTTCTTGGATTCATTTTAGAAAGATTCCTTATTAGACCGGTATATGGAAATCATGTTCGCCAGCTTCTTGTGACGCTTGGAGGAATGCTTGTACTTAGTGAATGTATTAAAGTATTTTGGGGGCCAAATCCAATTGGTGCTAAATTACCGTTATGGTTACAAGGTAGTTATACATTTGAAGGTATTATATTAATTAAATATCGTCTATTCGTAATTTTAATTGGGATCATCATTTATATTGCCTTACTATTATTGCTTAAAAAAACAAAGATAGGTCTAATGATCCGTGCAGGTGTAATGGATAAAGAAATGGTTCAAGCGCTCGGTATTAACGTAAAAGCGATATTTTCTTTCGTCTTTTTATTAGGAGCAGGGATGGCAGCGTTGGGAGGCTTCTTATTAGCGCCGTATTCAGGAGTTATTTTCGCCGAGATGGGTATGCAGTATGCGATTTTAGCTTTCATAGTAGTAATCATTGGAGGATTAGGAAGCGTACAAGGTTCAGCAATCGCATCTTTAATTGTCGGATTAGCTGGTGCTTTTACAGCGTATTTTATACCGGATTTCTCACTTGCAATCAATATGTTAATGTTACTATTTTTCTTAATCGTGAAGCCAAATGGACTTGTTAGTGAAAAGGGGTGAAATGGTGAACAGCACTTCAAATCGAATTAAAGTATACTTCGGAGTATGTATGCTCATTTGTTTAAGTGTATTTCCATTCGTAAATGATTCACGGAGCTTGTTAATTTTGTTCACTCAAATCTTCATCTTTGCTATTTTTGCAATGAGTTTTGATGTATTGCTTGGATATACAGGAATTGTATCATTCGGTCATTGTATGTTCTTTGGAATAGGGGCATATGGCGTAGCACTTTTATTTGATCGGCAAGGAGTATCCATAACGAACTTTTTAATAGGGCTAGTAGCTGCAATTATCATTTCAGCAATTGTTAGTTATATAATCGGTTTGCTTTCGTTACGACTGAAAAGTCATTTTTATGCAATGTTAACACTTGCTATTTCACAGTTGTTTTTCGTACTTGCTGAAAAATGGCGTGGGCTCACTCACGGAGGGGACGGTTTTACATTTGGTGTACCAGACTTATTCCGTGATCGTTTTACGTTTTATTATGTAACACTTATATGTTTAATTGTCATTTTTATTCTGTTACGTCTTTTCACAAAATCTTCTATCGGAAAAGTATTAAAGGCAATTTCACAAAATGAACAACGTGTTGAAGCATTAGGATATAAAGTTCTTCATTATAAAATTATTGCTAGTATTGTTGCAGGAGTAGTTGCTACGATTAGCGGTGGTTTATTTGTTATCACACTACGCTTTGTTAATACAACTGTATTTTCAATTGAAATGACATTAAATGCATTATTGATGACAATGATTGGAGGCGTTGGAACGTTAATTGGAGCAATTGCTGGAGCTGGAATTATTGAATCACTGAAATATTATTTATCAGAATTAGCTACAGCGTATCCGATTTTTGAACGATGGACGATTATTCTTGGTTTATTGTACATTATCGTCTTGCTAGTTTTCCCGAAAGGATTAGTTGGAACGGTAAAGAGTTTGAAGAATATGAAACGGAATAAGAAGGAGAAAAGTGCAGAAGTGGAGCAAAATGTGTGAAAAATCAATTGTATAGAATATGAAAATCCCTCTTTTAGATTCGTAAAGGAGGGATTTTTATTGGTGTATGTAATTAGTTTATAGCTATTCTATTAATTAAATAGTTCATCAGGGATTTGTTTTAAAGAGTGTTGATTCGTAAAAAAATGAACAGCTAATTTCTCAATTGGAACATCTTCAATTGGTACCAATGTATCATTTCTAATCGGCAAAAAGGCTATTCCTTTTCCATCCTGAATAAACTCTTCCATAAGCGAATAAGAATCTAATTGTTGAAGTTGACGCTGAGATAAATTATTTTCTTTTAAAAATTGTATTGTCTTATTTCTAAAAGGGCACCTTTTGTCATTACTAACGAAGAAGAGTTCCTTTGAATAGTCAATGGTAGGCGTTTCTTTCGCTTTTAATAAGCCTACAGAAATTGAAGCAGTAAATACTTTTTTAAAAGCTGCGTCGGGATCATCCTCGTAAGTAATGACCATATCAACTTTTTGTTGTTGCAGTAATTTTTGCAAATGACTACTATTTTCTACATATATTTGATAATTCCTGAAATTTTCTTTAATGCGCTTACTTACATAATTAGTCAAAATAGATTGTGACGTCGCGATTATATAAGAAGAACTACTCGTTTTAATTTTATCTTTCGCTTCTTCTACTAGAGTTAATATTTGATTCGTGTAGTCTAATAAAATATCACCAGAAGGTAACAAGGATACTCCTTTGTTATCTCTATGTAGTAAAGGCGTTTCTAATTCTTGTTCTAATTTTTTGATTCGCTCAGTTACGTTCGGTTGAACATATCCTAACTCTTTCGCAGCTTTACTAATAGAACCTTCGCTGGCTACAGTTTTGAATATAATAAGATCATTTATGTCCATATATCACAGCCCCTTATTTGATATCATTATAAATGATATCAAATATAATTTATACCTATTTTACGTTAGTCAATCATCGGTTTATCATTGTGTATATAAGATTGAAAGTGAGTGATAAACATGATTGGAATGCAATATAAGGTCATTTTGCCAAAGGATTATGACATAGAGATTATTAAAAAAAGGGTAAAGGATAATGGATATAAAACGGATGGTTTTCAAGAATTGAATTTCAAAGCATATTTAATTACTGAGACAGGTAAGGATGGGAATTTCTATAACTGTTATGCACCTTTATATATTTGGAATGGCCATGAAGGAATGAACAAATTTATCTTTGAAGGGTATTACGATAATATTTTACAATCTTTTGGGTGGCAACAAATAAATATAGGTGTTCCATTAGTTGTTAATCTAAGTGATGATTTTAAGAAAAGTAAATATGCTGTTGAATATGTAGGGAGTATTTCTCAAAGTAATTCACTGAGGGAGACTCAATTAAAAACTATGAATGTGTACAAAATATAGAAAAGTGTTTAGGAAATGTAATGATTTATAATCCAGATAAATGGAGGTATAGTCAGTTAAATTTTTATGAAGAAAAGCCTGAAATGGTAACAAATAAAGGTGTTACAGTATATGAGATTTTGCACATTTCACGATGAAAACTTGTTGAAGTTAAATTAGGAAAAAGGAATGAAAATGTATGCCTTTTGTGAACGTTTATTATCATGAAAATATATTAAATAAAGAAGAGTTGAAAAAGATAGGTGAATGTATTCATCTGTCATTAATTGAACATTTTAACATCCTTGAAAATGATTTTTTTCAAATGTTTTTACCTTATCAACAAAATCACTTTTTATATAATCCATATTATTTATTAGAAAGAGGAGAAAAGAGAACAGAGAAGATGATTTATGTTTCTATTACATGCGGACCGGGAAGAACGATAAAACAGAAAATGAATCTATATCAGTCGATATCCTTGAAGATTTCTGAATGTTCTAGTATAAAAAGTGCAGATATTTTTATTACGCTAAATGAGACATCTGCTGAAAATTGGTCATTTGGTCAAGGATTGACACAATTGGTAAAAGTGAAGGGAGAGTGAAATGATGAATGAATCAATTAAATATTGTATTCAAGAGAGAATGAAAGAAATGGCACCTGCATTTGCTCATTATAGTGAAGAGATATTGTTCGAGGAAGTGTGGCGGGATGACACTTTAACATTAAGAGAAAGAAGTTTATGTACAGTGTCGGTATTAATCAATCTTGGTCATACAGAACAATTACCATTTCATTTGCGACTGGCCAAGCAAAATGGAATTGGAGAAAATGAAATGATCGCATTAATAACACATATGGCTTTTTATGTTGGTTGGCCCAAAGCAGTGGGAGCTTTAAATATAGCAATGAATGAAATGGAAAGTTAAGAATAACGATAAGAAAGAATTCATTTAAATATGAATTCTTTCTTATCGTTATTTATGCAATACTCTAATCAGATTATTTTTCACTTTTTCTCTTGCTTTTTTATCACTTGCGTAGTAAAGTGATAGTAAGATTCACGATAGGAAGTGATCAAACATGCGTGATAATACGATAGGGTCATTAATATGGTTACGCTTAATACGATTTACGAACCAAAGTAATCAGATGTCAAATGAGTTTTTAAAACGGTTTGATTTAACGACAGCTCAATTTGATGTGCTTTTGCAAATACGTACGTATCAGCCACTCACACAAATGGAGTTAGCTGAAAAGGTAACTGTTACACAAGGCGGTATTTCTCGAATGTTAACTCGTCTTGAAAAAGAAGGATATATTGTACGAAAACAAGATTGGAAAACGAAAACAATTAGTCTTACAGAGCAAGGGGAAGCAGCTTTAGAGAGAGCATTGCCAGAGCAACTTGCATTTCAATCATCGTTTTTTGATGATGTATTAAATGAAGAAGAGCAGAAAATATTATACGAGCTAATGACGAAAGTTCATAAGCATAGCGAAAAAAAAGAATTGCCGCAAGAGTAATTTTTTTTACACTATCAATTGACTAATCAAGTGAAAAATAATTGAAGAATATGAATACGACTGAATTAAAGGAGAGAGCAACTATGGAAAAATACCGTATGGATACAAGTAAAGGAATAGAGTTTGGATTATATTCAATTGGGGATCATGTTTTAAATCCGCATAATGGAGAGAAAATTAGTGCAGAACAAAGAATTCATGAATTAATTGAAACAGCTAAGTTAGCGGATGAAGCTGGACTTGATGTATTTGCTGTCGGTGAAAGTCATCAAACTCATTTTACAACGCAAGCTCATACAGTTATTTTAGGAGCTATTGCACAACCTACGAAAAATATAAAAATTGCAAGTTCAGCAACGATAGTAAGCACATCTGATCCGGTACGAGTATATGAGGATTTTGCTACAATTGACTTGATTTCTAATGGACGTGCAGAAATCGTGGCTGGTCGTGGATCTCGTATTGGGGGATATAGTTTACTTGGTTATGACGTGAATGATTATGAAGAGTTATTTGAAGAGAAGATGGATCTTTTATTAAAAATTAATAACGAGGAACATGTAACATGGAACGGACAGTTCAGAGCGCCGCTTGCACATGCATCGGTGATTCCGAGAGCGAAGAATAATAACTTACCAATTTGGCGTGCAGTTGGTGGCCCGCCAGCTAGTGCGATTAAAGCAGGACGTGCGGGTGTACCTATGATGATAACAACACTAGGTGGTCCAGCTATTAACTTTAAAGGGTCAGTAGATGCTTACCGTGAGGCTGCGGCGCAAAGTGGATTTAATCCAGCAAGTTTGCCAGTTGCAACGACGAGTTTATTTTATACAGCAAAAAATTCACAAGATGCATTTAGTGAATACTATCCTCATATTAATGCTGGTATGCTTACACTGCGTGGTGGTGGGTATCCGAAGCAACAATTTACAAATGCAGTAGATTACCGTGACGCATTAATGGTTGGTAGCCCGCAACAAATTATTGAAAAAATGCTTTACCAATATGAATTGTTTGGACAACAACGTTTTATGGCACAAATTGATTTTGGTGGTGTACCACTTAATAAAATTGAGAAAAATATTGAATTAATTGCTACTGAAATTTTACCGGCTGTTAGAAAACATACAGCGAAATAATTTAAAAAATACCGAGAGTCTAATCGATTCTCGGTATTTTTTATGTATGAATTCAGTTTGAAAAAATGATAAAAAATGAATTTTCAGTCTAGAAAGAGGGAGGGGATTTTCTATTTTCGAATAACAATATTTTGTGTTTGAATTTTAAAAATACATTTTCTTCTTGACAAAAAACTAACTGATTTCTCCGTTAGTTTAGAGGACATTTTTCTGCGTGAAAGTCAAGTGTATGAAGAGGGAAATGATTATTTTATTGATATGGAAGTAAGTCTTATATTAAAAAAATACATTTTATTAATGAGAAAAATATAATTCAAAAAAATGACAAAAGACATATTTCAGACAAAATGATGTCAATAATACGTCAAAAATCAGTTGAATTTACTATGCAGGTATATTATACAATTCGATTAACGGATAAAACACTACTGAAATAGTGAAAAGGTAAATTTTATGAGAAAGTTCTTTTGTAATGATTTTGAAAACTGAAAATTTATATTTTCTAAAAGTACATAAACAAATTTATCTTTCTATATTTCTAAGATTTGAGTTGTTTTATTCATACAACTCAATCGAAAATACGATATAAAAAATTATGAAGGAAGTGATTGTAGTATGGAAACGCTCGAATTGGCACGAATACAATTCGCATCAACAACGATTTTCCATTACTTTTTTGTTCCGCTGTCTATTGGTTTAGCTTTTATCATTGCATTAATGCAAACGTTATATGTGGTAAAGGGACAAGAAATTTATAAGAAGATGACGAAGTTTTGGACACAAATATTCCTTGTAAACTTTGCGGTAGGTGTAGTAACTGGTATTCTACAAGAATTCCAGTTTGGTATGAACTGGTCAACCTATTCACGTTTCGTAGGTGATGTGTTTGGTCCATCACTTGCGATTGAAGGTTTATTAGCATTTTTCATTGAGTCTACATTCCTAGGTTTATGGGTATTCGGTGAGGATAAATTGCCGAAGCGTGTTCACCTTTTATGTATTTGGCTCCTTTCAATTGGAACAATGTTATCAGCATTTTGGATTTTAACTGCAAGTGCATTTATGCAATCGCCAGTAGGGTATGAAATGGCAGCAGATGGACGTGCACAAATGAATGATTTCTTAGCGATTATTCAAAACCCACAATTATGGGTACAATTCCCGCATACAATTACAGCGGCAATTGCAACTGGTGCATTCTTTATTGCAGGTGTGAGTGCATGGAAAATAACAAAAGCTCAAGAAACTGAAGTGTTTAAAAAATCGTTCCGCATTTCTATCATTGTTGGAACACTTACAACTGCGCTAGTATTATTCTTCGGTCATGCGCAAGCACAACAATTAATTAAGACACATCCAATGAAAATGGCAGCAGCGGAAGCGTTATGGAATACGAGTGAGGATCCAGCGCCATTTACAGTATTTGCGAAAATTGATGCAGAGAAGCAAGAAAATTCGTTTGAAATTCAAATCCCTTATATGCTAAGTCTATTATCATTTGATAAATTTAGTGGTCAAGTAGAAGGAATGAATCAAATTCAAAAACAATATGAAGAAAAATATGGGCCTGGAGATTATATACCGCCAGTACACACTATGTTCTGGAGTTTTAGAGCGATGGTAATGAGTGGAACATTTATGCTTCTTCTAGGAGCATACGGATGGTTCTTATCAAGAAAAGATCGTTTAGCTGAAAAAACTTGGTATTTAAAATTAATGGTGTATGCAATTGCACTACCGTTTATCGGTAATACAGTAGGATGGATTATGACTGAAATGGGACGTCAGCCTTGGGTAGTTTTCGGTGTTATGAAAACGGAAGATGCTGTATCTCCAAATGTTACGTTCGGAGAAGTATTATTCTCTTTAGTTTCGTTCACATCACTATATTTAATTATAGGTGGAATTACTATTTACTTATTCGTTCGTGTCATTAAAGGACATGAGAATAAGAAAACGAAACAGGATTCTCAAAGCCATGATCCATTTGATAAGGAGGATGAGTATGTTATCTCTTAATGAGTTGTGGTTTATCATTATTGCAATTTTATTCGTAGGCTTCTTTGTACTTGAAGGTTTCGATTTCGGTGTAGGTATAGTTTCAAGGTTTTTAGGGGAAAACGATTTAGAGAAAAGAATATATTTAAATACAATTGGTCCATTTTGGCACGCGAATGAAGTATGGCTTGTTTGTGCTGGTGGAGCTATGTTCGCAGCATTCCCGCACTGGTATGCAACTTTATTTAGCGGGTTTTACATTCCGTTTGTATTTATGCTTCTTGCTTTAATTATAAGAGGGGTTTCCTTTAAATTCCGTGCGAAAATAGATAATCATAAATGGAAAGGTTTTTGGGATTGGGGTATGTTTTTAGGAAGTTTACTACCACCTATCCTTTGGGGAGTTGCAATTGCTAACTTTATGGTAGGTATTCCAATTGATGAAACGAAAAATGCTGTAGGTGGATTCTTACCATTACTACATCCATTTGCATTACTTGGAGGAGTTATGTTCCTTCTGCTATGTATTGTTCACGGATTGCAATTCCTTACTATACGTACAACTGGTAAGTTAAGAGAACGTGCACGTATTGCTGCGTTGAAAATTGCACCGCTTGCAATTATAGCACTCCTTATTTTTGCCGGATTGGGATTATGGAAAACAGATATTTTCACTGCCCATGGTACAGAGTGGATTATGGTTCCGATTGGAGCTTTTGTAGCATTATGTGCGTCAACATTATTAAATAAAAGAAGAAGAGATGGTTGGGCTTTCGTTATGACGAGTTTAACAATCATTTTACTAAGTGCGAGTGTGTTCGCCGGCATGTTCCCACGTGTCTTAATTAGCTCGTTAGGGTCAATATACGATTTAACAATTTATAATGCAGCATCAGGAGATTATGCACTAAAACTGATGACGTATTTTTCAATTGCTATATTGCCATTTGTTTTGGGAAGTCAAATATGGAGTTTCTATGTGTTTAGACAACCTGTTAAGTCAGATAAAGATTTGGAGTACTAATGAAAAGAAAAAGAGGACTTCCGTCGTATCCTGGTAGCCGAGTTTTATATGTAGTGTTAACAATCATTAGCATTTTAGAAGCTGTAAGTATTATTGCGCAAACAGTGTTTTTAGCGCGGGCTATTACGTTTTTATTTCAAGGAGAAACTGTGCAATCTTTGTTAAATGAAACGGTTTATTTTGGGATCACGTTTGCAGTACGTCATATGCTAGTGCGAATATCGCAAATATTAGTGGAACGTTTCGCTGAAAAAACAGGATCACTACTGAGAAAACAATTAATAGAGGCGTATTTCACATTAGGTCCACGTTATGTTCAAACTGCTGGAACTGGTCATCTGGTTACCTTATCGATAGAAGGTATTGAGAAGTTTAAAACATATATAGAATTAACAATTCCTAAAATGATTAGAAGTAGTATCGTACCGGGGCTAATTGTACTATATGTTTTTACGCTAGATATTGAGTCTGGAATCATTTTAGTTGTAACGATTCCTATCGTGATTATATTTATGATCCTACTAGGATTAGCAGCGCAAAAGATGGCGGATAGTCAGTATGAGTCGTATCGTGTACTTTCTAATCATTTTGTAGATACGTTAAAAGGGTTAGAAACATTAAAGTATTTAGGTAAAAGTAAACAGCACGAAGGAAAGATTGAAAAAGTAAGTAAAAGATATAGAAAAGCAACGATGCGTACTTTGCGAGTTGCTTTTCTTTCTTCTTTTGCATTAGATTTCTTTACGAGTTTATCAATCGCATTTGTGGCGGTCGGATTAGGGATACGTTTAATAGATGGGACAATTGTACTATTGCCAGCCCTTACGATTTTAATTTTAGCTCCGGAATATTTTCTGCCGATTAAACAAGTTGGAGCGAATTATCATGCTACGTTAGATGGACAACTTGCAATGGAGCAAATAGAAGAGATTTTACAGCAACAAAAAGAAATAGGAACGAAAGAATCAAATGTAGGTCTAATATGGAATTCCTCTAGTAACTTGAAATTACAAGATGTAAAAGTAAAGAATGATGAATCGGAAAAATCTATATTAGAGGGAATTGATTTTACTTGGAAAGGTACCGGTGCTATAGGTGTAATTGGTGAAAGTGGGGCAGGGAAATCGACGTTAATTGACGTATTAGCAGGATTTTTAACTCCTTCGGGTGGAAAGCTGATAGTAAATGGTGTGGAAATTGACGGGGCTACTCGAGAAGATTGGCAAAAGAATATTGCATATATTCCACAGCAACCTTATATTTTCCCGCTTTCATTAAAAGATAACATTTGTTTCTATGAAACAAATACAACTGATGCAGAAGTGGAAAGAGTTATTAATGAAGTTGGTCTTCGTTCACTCGTTACATCGCTTCCGAACGGGATGTATGAAAGAATTGGAGAAGGTGGACGTATGCTTAGTGGCGGGCAAGAACAACGTGTCGCTATGGCGCGTGCTCTTTTAAGTAAAAAGCCAATTATTCTATTAGACGAGCCTACAGCACATCTTGATATTGAAACTGAATTTGAAATAAAGCAAGCGATGTTACGTCTGTTTGAAGGTAAGTTAGTATTTCTTGCAACACATCGTCTTCACTGGATGAAACAGATGGATCATATTCTTATTTTAAATAAAGGGGAAATGATAGAAAGCGGAACGTATGAAGAACTTTTAAAGAATGAGGTATTACATTTTCACAGGAAAGAGAGGGGATAGAGATGAGTAACTGGATTAAACCTTATATACAGCAAAATAAAGGTAGAATGACTTTAACTATTTTCCTTGGTCTTCTTGGAGTTAGTTCAGGTGCGATGTTACTTTTCATTTCAGGTTATTTAATCTCTAAATCTGCTCTTAGACCAGAAAATGTAATGGCTGTATATGTTCCTATCGTTGCAACACGTGCGTTTAGTATAGGACAAGCGGTATTTCATTATTTAGAGCGTTTAGTTGGACACGATGTCGTACTACGCATATTAGAAAAGATGAGAACGAAACTATACAGAATAGTAGAACCGCAAGCGTTATTTTTCCGTTCACGATTTCAAACGGGCGATATGTTAGGTATATTATCCGAAGATATAGAGCATTTGCAAAACCTATATTTACGTACAATATTTCCTAGTCTATTAGCATTAGTTGTATATAGCATATTCGTACTTGTTATCGGTGCATTTGACGTAGTATTTGCACTTATTGCAGCATGTATGTTGGCTATTATCGTTTTTCTGCTTCCGTTTGTATCATTACTTTTAATGAAGCAACATCATGTTACTTTAAAACAAGGAAGAAGCCGTTTGTATCAACAATTAACAGACGCTGTTTTTGGATTATCAGATTGGCAAGCAAGTGGTAGAAAAGATGAATTCATCGATAAGTATGTAGAGCAAAATAATGAGTTGTTAAAAACGGAAAAAAGAATGAAACGCTGGAATCATATTCGGGACAGTATCATTCAATTAGTAGTGGGGATTGTAGTTATTTCAATGATCATATGGACTGGAAATGAGGCGGCAAGTGAACAGATTGCACCTACCGTTATTGCGGCTTTCGTCTTAATGACGTTATCAGTCACAAACGCGCTTATCCCTCTTTCAGATGCTATCGATCGAATTCCATCATATGTAGAATCTGCTCATCGTCTAAATAAAGTAGAAGCTAATGATGTTTTACAGGATGAAAAGGAATTACATGAGGATAAAGATTATGTTGCATCAAAACATATAGACATTGAATTAAATAATGTATCGTATCGTTACCCAGATAGTAATGAATTTGTATTGAAAGAAGTATCACTGCAAATAAAGGCAGGAAAGAAAATCGCCATTTTAGGAAGAAGTGGAACAGGAAAATCTACTTTGTTAAAATTGTTAGCAGGTGCGCTAAGCCCGTTACATGGTGAAGTTTTATTGAATAGTGAACATGCTCATACGAATCTTTTATCAAAATATATCTCTGTATTGAATCAAAAGCCGCATTTATTCGATACGACAATTGGAAATAATGTGCGAATCGGTAAACCAGAGGCTACGGATGAAGAGATATGGACAGCTTTAGAGAAAGCACAATTAGCTTCGCATATAGCTTCTCTTCCAGATGGATTGCAAACAAAAATGCATGAAATGGGAAAAAGGTTTTCTGGTGGAGAAAGACAACGGGTTGCTTTTGCTAGAACGCTAATGCAAGAGGCTCCAATTATTGTACTTGATGAACCTACGATCGGCTTAGATCCAAAGACAGAACTATCTTTAATAGAAACAATGTTTTCTGCAACAGAAGAAAAGACTGTTATTTGGATTACACACCACCTTGTAGGAATTGAACATGTAGATGAAGTTATATTCCTTGATCGTGGCCAAATTGTGATGCAAGGCAGTCATGAACAACTTCTGAAAGAAAACGAGAAGTATCGTAAGCTGTATGAGTTAGATAAAGGAATATAGTTTGAATAAGTAATAATTGTAAAATAGCTACGCCTAATGGTGCAGCTATTTTTTTGTTAAGAAATATATTCTTTTTAAGGTATAGATTTATCTCGCTATTTGCAGGGCAAGATCCGGCTGATGTGAGGAAGTTAGGCGGGAGATTAACTGTACGTAAAAGTCCGATTGGTGAGGGGGATAATCAGAAGGGATGGAGAAGCTCCCCTGATTAAAGTTTCGTTTTATTTGTCTTACATTATTTTATGATAGAAATCAAATGTATAAAAAACAGCTAATCAAATACTTAAATTATTGAATATGTATATTTTGGAGTGAAAAGTAGGATATTTTGTTATGGGCTTGCATAAAAGTATAAAGGTTTCATACGGTTTAAGTAATGTGATATTATGTCGCGTATATAAATAATATGCGAAAAGGTGGAGGGAAAAGATGGGGAATCGTTTTGAAAAAAGTGAAGAGGCGATAGAGCGAATTCCGTTGGTAAGTGTATTAATTCCTACTTATAATCGTCCTGGCTACTTTGAAAAAGCATTGTGTAGTGTATTACAACAAACATATTCTAATATAGAAATTATTGTTGGAGATGATAGCACGAATGACGAAACGGAAAATGTGTTACAAAAATACTTATGTGATCATTCAAATATTATTTATATAAAAAACAGGTCAACTCTCGGACAATTTGAAAATGCGCTAATGTTATTTAATGAAGCGAACGGTGAGTATATAAATTTTTTAATGGATGATGATATATTTCATATGAATAAAATTGAAAAAATGATGAAGTATTTTTTCAATGATTTAGATAATGAAATCAAGCTTGTAACATCTCATCGTCAAGTAATTGATGATAAAGGGAAAGAACTACGACATATTTATTCAACTGTCCGTTTATTTGAAGAGGATACGATTATAGAGGGAACAGAATTAGGAAATAGGGTAATTGTGGATCAAAAAAATTATATTGGAGAACCGACAACAGTTTTATTTCGTAAAAATGATTTACAAGAACCGTATGGGATTTTTGATAAGAGGAGGTATCTATGTAATGTAGATATAGCCTCATGGTTATCTTTATTAAGTAAAGGAAAAGCAGTATATATAGCAGAGACACTTAGTTACTTCCGATTACATTCAGGTCAACAGTTGAATGAATCTAATAAACTTATGGATGGAGTAGAGGATTTTTCACATAGTATTATAGTTGGAGAAAAGTATGGTTTTTTATCTACTGAAAAAGAGTTATATAAAGCGATAACTAATTTCCTAGACTATGCAAAAAAATTAGTTCCATCATCAATATTATATACATTAGACTACTACCGACAAATTAAGCGAAAGGAAATAAATATAGAAAAGAAAAAACAGTATCGGAATAACAACTCTCATTTACCGAAAGTCAGTATACTTATTCCTGCCTATAATAAACCTCATTACTTGGAATTAGCTCTCAAAAGTGCTTTGAATCAAACATATGAAAATATTGAAATAATAATTTCTGACGATAGTACAAACGGTGAAATTCAAGCGATGATCCAACCATATTTAAGTGAATATGAATGTATTACATATGTTAAAAATAAACCTCGATTAGAAGCAGAGAACTTTAATAAGTGTATAGAACTTGCAAATGGAGATTATATAAACTTTTTATTAGATGATGACTTATTTCATCCTGAAAAGATTAAAAGAATGATGAACTGTTTTTTTAGACTAGAAAACATTTCATTTGTGACGTCATATCGGGAATTAATTGATGAGAATGGAAAAGTATTACCACCATCAACATTGAATATGAAAATTGCAAAAGAAACTACACTTTTTAAAGGGAAAGAATTAGGTAATTATATGTTAAAAAACTTAAAAAATGTAGTTGGTGAGCCTACAACAGTTCTGTTTAATCGGAAATTTTTTGAAGGGGCTTTTGGGTGTTTTAAGGGAAAGGGTTATTCAGCTATTAATGACATTGCAACATGGCTAGATATGATGAAGAAAGGAAATGTAGTTTATATAGAGGAACCTCTTAGTTATTTTAGACAACATGGTGGGGAAAATCAAAAACAAATGCAATTTACATTAAGGGCAATTGAAGAATGGACTGAATTAATAATAGATGCATATAATAGTGGGTTTTTAAATCGTGAGCAAGATTATAAAACGTGTTTAACTCATTGTTTGGAAAATGTGGTGTCAATAATTAAGGATGCGGTAAAAAATGGACAATTAAATCAAATTGATAATGAAAAGATGGAGAGGGAATTAAATAAGTTAGTTAATCGTATATTTGAGGAAGAAGTATGCTATTGTCAATTTTGCAATCAACAATTTAAAAAATTTTCTCCTTGGCCAGAACATTATGATTTTCCAAAATATAAATTTGAGATGTGGAATAAAGATACGGGAATTTGTTCGGTATGTGATTCGATGGATCGTGAAAGGTTATATCGTGTATATATTGAAATGGAAACGGAGTTATTAAGTGGAAATGATACTATGCTTCATATTGCACCTGAAGCGAAGTTAAGAAGTTGGTTTGCCCAGTATAAAAACATTACATATGTATGTGGAGATATTGAACCAAAGGATCCATTAATGCAGGAAATTGATGTTACTAGAATTCCATATGAAAATGATACATTTGATGTGATTTTATGTGGTCATGTATTACAGCACGTTCAAGATGATGAAAAAGCGATGAGAGAGTTATATAGAGTATTAAAGACAAATGGATGGGGAATTATTCAAGCGCCAATCGTAATGAATGTAGATAGTATTATAGAGAATGAATTAATTTTAACGCCAAAATTGAGAAGATTAGCTTTTGGTCATGAAGAACATGTAAGGATTTATAATCGATCAGGATTTATACAACGATTAATGAATGTAGGATTTAAGGTGGAATTGTATAACATAGCTGAAAAACAAGGAATGAGAAGTGCTAGGAAATTTGGTTTATCTGAAACTGATGTACTCTATATTGTCCGGAAATGAAGAATTGAGAGGAATTGAAATAATTCGCATAATACGGATTATGGGCAGTTAAATCGAAGTTTTGAAGAAGCATTAACCTTAAAAAAAGAATTAATGCTTCTTATTTTAATTATAGAGCGATGTGCATCTTATTTTTAGGTTTTAAATTTAGCTGATAAAGGCAATACTGAGCCATAGTGAATGTAAAGTTGGAGGGCGAGCGTATATGTTTGATGAGGATGGGATTGTTTTAATTATGGAACCAGCTGATGAAAGAAACTTGAGGAGATTTATTTTTTCGGTGCCAAAGTCAGTGTATGAAAAAAAGGGGCTTACATTACACTATGGAGCAGCTATAGGACAAGGATATATGGATATAATTGAAGATATTATTAGCGTACACATAGAAGTAGATGTGGTAACGATTATAGGACATGTAAGAGTCTAGATAGTTATTTAAAAAAGGGTATAGGCAATTTGGCTAGAAGTTATGATAGAGAAAATTGTAGACAATTATAAAGACGAAGGGAGTCTAAAATGAAAATCAAATCAATTTTATTAGTATTTATAGTTTCAATTGGTTTAATGGGATGTTCACTAGTAGAGCAAGGAAAGAACTCTTTAGATTATGCTCAGAAAGCGACAGACTACGTAAATGAAATAAGTGCATTTGCAAATGATGCACCAGCATTAGCTGAAAAAGCCGTTAATGATAGCGAAGCTCGAAAAGAATTAGAAACGAAGCTTAGTGAAATTAAACAAGATATACCCGCTTTCAATGAATTAACGCCACCTGATGTAGCAAAGGATCTTCATCAGCAAATCGTCGGATATAACGAAAAGTTAAACACATTAATTGATACGGCGATGGCAAAGATAGAAGAAGGGAAAGTGGATGTAGAGCAATTTAAAAACTCTGAGCTTATGCAGACGATAGATCAAGTTCGTGATTTGAAAGACAAGGTTCAAAATTTAGGACAATAATAAAAAGGCTCCGTTTGTGATGAACGGAGCTTTTTTCTGTTTTCTAATGGAAAGTTTATAATATTTTCTTCCTATAATATAAGCGTTTTTTAATTCTTCCATTTCTCTAAAATATGTATTGTTTTATTGGTTGCATCCATGTTCACTTGAACACCTATCGGCATAGTGATCATCGGATGGGTATGACAACAATCAAAGTCAGCTAGTAAAGGGATTCTTTGATTTTGCAGTACTTCCAATAATATTTCGTAAGGTTTGCGATTTGTACCACAATCATCAAACTGCTCATGTTTTCCAAGAATAATACCTGAAACTTTATCAAATACGCCGTTAACCTTAAGTAATGAAAAGCTTCTTTCAATAGTAGCTGCATCTTTTGAGCTATCCTCAATAAATAAAATATCGCCTTCTTGAATGCTTGGCATATAAGAGCTACCCCAAATTCCTTCTATTGTATTTAAGTTCCCACCAATAATACGTCCAGTAGCTTGTCCGTTTGTTACAGAAATCCAATTGTTTGGTCTAAGTTCTTTTTCTTTCGTCTTCTCTTCCCAATTAATAAATTCATCTGACCAAAATAAAGGTTGTTTTATGTTGTAAGGAAGCAATTGATCATGTAGTAATGTTTCTACAAAATATTTGTATGTATTATCTACAAAAGGCTCAAATTCTCCAAAGGAGGGAATGAGTGCTGGACCGTAAAATGTAGGGATTCCTGTTTTTGCATAAATCCCTAATAATAAAGCTGTTGCATCTGAATAGCCAATCATTATTTTAGGGTTATTTTGAAAAGCATCATAATCAATATAAGGTAATAAGGAATTAGAATTCATACCGCCAATTGTTGACATAATACAAGATACATTAGGATTCCTTATTAAAGCATTCAGTTCCTCGGCACGCTCTTGTATACTGCCAGAGCGATAATAATCATATCGACCTGTTAGGGAACCTTCTAATATGTGGAATCCTTTCTGTTGTAAATAAGATTTCGCTCGTTCAAATCTTTTTGGAGAAGTGTATGTTGCTGGTGAAGAGGGCGAATAAATGCCGATTGTGTCTCCGTATTTTAATGTTTTTGGAAGTAGCATCGTAAGAATCCTTTCTATTAAGTAGTTAAATTAAGATAATATAACATTGAATATTCTTATATTTCGGTATTTTAATTGTAACATAAATGTATTAGATGAATAAATATGCCTTTTGCCTTGACGATATAAAGTAATTATTGTTATGGTTAAACGTGAGTGTATAAAAGGTTTGCTAAAGGAGTTTTGAAATGAAGCGGTTAAAATGGGGAAGGCTGACGATCCTAGTAGTCATTATTTTAGGGATATGTTGGTTCTTATTCCAAGGAACTCAAAAGAGTGCAACAAATATAGAGGGACAACCTTTACAAGTGGCAGAACTACCTCAAACAGGATTAGCTGAAAAAGTAGTGCCACCAAAGTACATACCACCTGAAATTGATGCAAAAGCAGC
Source organism: Bacillus sp. 17RED48 (assembly GCF_019837545.1). Taxonomy (NCBI): domain Bacteria; kingdom Bacillati; phylum Bacillota; class Bacilli; order Caryophanales; family Bacillaceae; genus Bacillus; species Bacillus sp. 17RED48. Next base: position 537,892 of record NZ_JADAXG010000004.1, on the reverse strand, counting down.
TATGATTATCGATGCGAGTAATGGAGATATTATTTATCAACATAATGAAAATGAAGCTTTTGCGCCAGCAAGTATGTCTAAGATGATGACAGCGTACCTTCTATTAGAAAATGTACATAATGGGAAAGTTCGCTGGGAAGATCCGGTGAAAATGAGTGCGAAAGCGGCACAAACAGAGGGTGCGAGAATCCCAGTCCAAGTGAATGACACATTAACTGTTAAAGATTTGTACCATGCATTAATGATTGAATCAGCAAATAATTCGGCTGTAGCTCTAGCAGAACATATGGCTAAGACGGAGAAAGATTTCGTGCAGCTTATGAATGAAAAAGCAAAGCAGTTAAAAATGTCGGATTATGCTAAATTCGCAAATGCATCAGGACTACAAGAACCTGATGGAAGTGAGACGAAGATGACAGCTGCTGATGTAGCAAACTTGGCGTATCATCTAATAAAAGACTATCCAGAAATATTAGAAGTGACTCACTTACGTCAAAGTCAGTTAGCATTTAATAATATTAATGTTGTAAGTACAAATGATATGTTAAACAAAAATAATAAAGCTTTATATATAGAAGGAATAGACGGATTAAAAACAGGATTCACAGATAGCGCAGGGTATTGTTTTACGGGTACAGCAAAACAAGGTGATACTCGTATTATTACAGTTGTAATGGGAACGAAAGGTAAAACGAAGCGTTTTACAGAGACGAACAAGCTAATGTCTTATGCATTTGGCTTAGTTAATTAAGTGAAATACTGAGTTGGATCATCATATAAGAAAGGCAATTTGTTGTTACTTATTATCGGTAACAATAAATTGCCTTTTTATTTTTAGCATTAGGAAGTAAAAATGTGAGTGTAATTATTTGAGTTTATTATTGTTTGTTGATAGTCTAAAGTTAGAAACTTATTAATGATAAGTTTTAAGAGGCGAAACATGATGTATACATATGAAAAAGCCTCAAATGAAAATTGGAGGGAATTATGATGGCAAAAGATTTTTACACAGCAATTGAAGACAGAAGATCTATTTACGCGATTAGTAAAGAGCAAGTAGTTTCTGATGAAAAAATTCAAGAAGTGATTTATCATGCTGTAAAACATACACCTTCAGCTTTTAACTCTCAGAGCGCTCGCGTTGTCGTCTTGCTAGGAGAACAACATGATAAGTTATGGGATATTACGAAAGAAACGTTACGAAAAATTGTACCTGAAAATAACTTTGCATCTACCGAAGAAAAAATGAATGCATTTAAAAGTGGTTATGGAACGGTTTTATACTTTGAAGACAGTCAAGTAGTGGAAAAACTGCAAGAAAACTTTGCATTATACAAAGAGAATTTCCCAACGTGGTCACAGCAATCCTCAGGAATGTTACAATTTGCAATTTGGACAGCTTTAGAAATTGAAGGATTTGGTGCTACATTGCAGCATTACAATCCATTAATTGATGAAGAAGTGAGAAAAGAATGGGAAGTTCCAGAAAGCTGGAAACTTACTGCGCAAATGCCGTTTGGTAAACCGGTGGTACCTGCAGGTGAAAAAGAATACCAACCTTTAGAAAATCGTGTAAAAATTTATAAATAATGTAGGAACTATAAAAGGTGAACAGGGATACAACCTGTTCACCTTTTATAAGTAATAAGGATTTTTTTGATAGGAATTTTTCATCTGATTTTTTAATTCGTTTTTACGTGTTTCAATAGTTGATACTTTTTGTAAGGTAATAAATGAAACGAATTGGAAAAAAGCATAGTACAATTCTATATTTTTATTTATAGGATCATCTATTATGTTTTTCATAAATATACCTCCTTTTTTAATCCCAATATTTGCGGGCAATAAGACTTCCATCTTAAAATTCAATGTACCGACCTGTAAAAGTTCGATAGGTTTCAGTGTAGGGTAAATAAAATTTGTATTGGTTAACATACCACTATATATATGATAATATAAATATCCTAGAAATTCCATAGTTGGTGAAAAGTAGGTAGTGAGGTGTGTGTTTTCGCCAAATTAGAACAGGATTCTTGAAGTTAAATCTTACAAATCGTCAAATCTTTTAAAAGCGATAGATAGTATCAAAAATAGTTTTCTAAAAATATTATACTATTGATAAAAAAAGTATTTTTTGTCATGATAAGAGTATGCTTCATGGAAGGAACTTTACTAGGAAATACATTCATTGCATTGGATTAGATAAATAGAGTTTTTCAAATTGGATAGAAAATGTATATTAAGATAATGAATGAAATGTCGAATTTTCAATAAAATACATAAGAGAATTGAAAAAAGCATTGCAAAAACAATAAGTTTAATGGTAAAGTTCACATGAAGTTCACACGGAATTCACTTCATTCGTTTAAAATGAACTCTGTGTGAAAAATAAAACTCTTGTTAAAAAATGGAACTTAATGAATATTTTACTTTGATAATATTGTAATGTATTAAGTTTATAAGTTTTTTTAAGAGGATAGTAGGGAAAGGAAGTAAAGACAACTTATGAAAAAAGTAATTGCAGGTTTAGCAGCAGCTTCTGTAGTGGGTGTTGCAGTTCCAGGTATGGATTCTGCTCAGGCACAAGTTTCAAATGAGGCGCTAAAAGAAATTAATGGACAAACTCAAACTCAAACTCAAACGACTGTAACTGAAACAAAAAAGGTAGAAACAACTTCTGAATTAAAATACACGGTAACAGCTGATGTATTAAATGTACGTTCAGGTGCTGGTACAGGACATAACGTTATTTCTAAAGTGAAATCAGGTCAAGTACTACAAGTAATTGGACAAGAAAACGGTTGGTTCAAAGTAACTGTAAACGGTCAAACTGGTTATGTAAGTGGTGACTTCGTAACGACTGGTGGTAAAACAGGAACTACTGTTCAACAAGGAACTGGTACTTACACAGTAAACGTTTCTTCACTTAACGTACGTACAGGCCCAAGTACATCTCATACAGTATTAGGCTCTGTAAATAAAGGTAAAACAGTACAAGTTGTAGGTGAAGTACAAGATTGGTTTAAAATCAACTTCAATGGTGGAACTGGATACGTAAGCAAAGACTTCGTAACAAAAGGTGGTTCTGCTGTATCTAACGAAACAAAACAACCAACTACAAACAACAATACTACTACAGTTCAAACTGGTGGTTCTTATGTTGTTAACACTGGTGCTTTAAAAGTACGTACAGGCCCAGCTACATACAACGCTGTAATCGGTGGCGTAACAAACGGTACAGTATTAAACGTTACTGGTGCTGAAAATGGTTGGTACAAAATTAACCATAACGGCCGTACAGGTTACGTAAGCGCAGACTTCGTTAAGTTTGTAAAAGGCGGAGTAAACAACGTTACGAATAACAATAACAATAACAATAACGTTACAAATAACGTTCAACAACCAGGTAAAGACGTACAAAAACCAACAACAGGTGGAGATACATCTTCAATCGCTGGATTCGCTAGATCTTTAAATGGTTCACCATACAGAACTGCTGGTACAACACCTGCTGGTTTTGACTGCAGTGGATTCATTCACTACGTATTAAATCAAACTGGTCATAAAGGCGCTCGTCAAACAGTTGCTGGATACTGGAGCTCTAAAACAAAAACTAGCAATCCACAACCAGGTGATTTAGTATACTTCCAAAATACTTATAAATCAGGTCCTTCTCACATGGGCGTTTACTTAGGAAACGGTCAGTTCATTAGTGCAGAAACTGATGCAACTGGTGTACGAATTAGTTCTGTAAGTAACTCTTACTGGAGCAAGCACATGTTAGGTTACACAAAAGCATACTAAGAAAAAGTAGTTTTATATACTTTTCGTATAGAGAAAAGGCTTTCCAGGGAAACTTGGGAAGCCTTTTTATAGTTGAATAAATTGGGAGTGTAGTAGTTTTTACTGTAACTTCCCATTTAAAAATCGAGCGTATAGGTCATGAAAGTAGTTCGGACGAAATAAGTTTGCTGCATGTCCTGCAAGCGGTATTTCTTTATATAAAACGTTAGGAAGAATGGATTTTAAATCAAAAAGACAAGATTTATAGAGATGATCATGTTCACCCATTACCCATAGAATAGGATGGGGAAGTGATTTTAATTTAGATTTCAAATCAAATTCTAACCGGTGTCGTAATGATTGGGCAATAATTGATGAATGTAATTGCAATCCGAAACGGTAATAAATATTTCTTGAAATGACTGCGAACGGATTTGCCTTTAATATGCCACTTGGAAAAATAGTATTTGCGTATTGAGAGAGCCATTTAGAGTAATCGTCTCCTCGCTTCTCCCAAAACTTTTGAAATACGTTATATAAAAGGGAAGGGTTATTATAATGTCCACCAATATGACAAATGCTCAAAACTTTTTCTGGGTGCATTTGTGCAAAAATTGTAGAGATATAACAGCCGTAGCTTAAAGCGCAAATATGGGCCTTTTTAATGCCTTCTTTTTCGTATAAATTCAATAATTGATCTACGAGACGCTGTAATGAAAATTCGATAGCTTCTCCTTTATCGTCGCCGTGACCTAATAAGTCATAGGTAATAATGTTGTAAGAGGTGGAAAATCGTTTATGCTCTTTTTTGAAGGCACGACGATTGCCAACTAATCCATGAATAAAAATGATTGTTTCTTTTTCGGAATGTATACTTGTTTGCAAAAAGGATACTCCTTTCAATAACGGGAGATTTATATAGTATCGTAAATTGGTTATTTATAATTCACATAGAATAATATTTAGTACTAGGTAATAATATCAGATGTTTATATCTGTTGTAAAGATGCGTTTTTATGTATATTTTGTAAAAATAGAAAAAGTGTGTTTACATTCAGTTTACATTCGTATTGTATTCTATTTTTAGAAAGAACAGTTTGGTTTAACACGAGGAGATGAACAGGAATGGAAGTTAGAAATGAGATGAAGAAAAAAGGGAGCTGGAGGCAGTTTTTACGCCTTATTCAAGATACAAATCCTCCGAAAGGGATTCTTGCTTTTGCATTATTAATGAGTTTGCTTTCTACGGGAGCGAGTTTATTTATTCCGATGTTAACGAAGGGGTTAGTAGATAATTTTTCACTTTCTTCAATTAGTACAGGGCAAATTGTTGGGCTAGTTGCATTCTTTATTATGCAAACTATAGCTGCAGGATTGTCTATATATTTATTAAATTATATTGGACAGAAGATTGTAGCTGGACTGAGAGAACGTTTGTGGAAAAAGGTGCTTATTTTACCGGTAACTTATTATGATCAAAATAGAACAGGCGATACAATTAGTCGTATGACAAATGATACAGGAGTTGTGAAAACGTTAATTTCTGAGCATTTGTCAAATTTATTAACAGGCGGTATTTCAATTGTTGGATCATTAATTGTATTATTTGTTTTAGATTGGAAAATGACACTTTTACTTTTAACGGTTATTCCATTATCAGTACTCATTTTAGTTCCGCTTGGACGAAAAATGTATAAAATTTCAAAAGCACTTCAAGATGAAACAGCATCTTTTACTAGTGTATTAACACAAGTGTTATCAGAAATTCGTTTAGTGAAATCTTCGAACACAGAAAAAAAGGAATATGAAACTGGAAATAAAGGTATTGAAAAGCTATTACAATTTGGTTTGAAAGAGGGAAAAGTGCAAGCGTTAATTTCACCAGTTATGTCGTTTGTTTTAATGGCATTGCTTGTTATTATCGTAGGGTATGGTGGAATGCGAGTTTCTAGCGGTGCATTAACAACAGGAGAACTAGTAGCGTTTATTTTATATTTAGTTCAAATTATAATGCCAATGAGTCAATTATCTATGTTCTTTACACAATTTCAAAAGGCGATTGGTGCAACGGAAAGAATTAATACAATTTTAGAATATGAAGTAGAAGATCATGAAACTGGTGTGAAGGTCACAAATGCTAAGCAGCCGATCGTTCTTGAAAATGTACATTTCGAGTATAACGAAGAAGAGCAAGTTTTAAAGAATATTGATTTCACAATTGAATCAGGAAAAGTAACAGCAATCGTAGGACCAAGTGGTAGCGGGAAAACGACGTTATTCTCACTATTAGAACGTTTTTACGAGCCAACTAGCGGTGCTATTAAATTAGGAAAAGACTCAATTACGAGTTATTCATTGCAATCATGGCGACGTCAAATTGGTTACGTTTCACAAGATAGTCCGTTAATCGATGGGACAATTCGTGATAATATTTGCTACGGTGTTGAGGGTGAAGTGACAGATGCAGAAATTGAAAAAGTAGCAGCGATGGCATATGTTGATGCATTTATTCATGATTTGCCAAACGGATACGCAACAGAAGTTGGAGAACGTGGTGTGAAGCTTTCAGGAGGGCAAAGACAACGAATTGCGATTGCTCGAGCGTTACTTCGAAATCCACAAATTCTTATGTTAGATGAAGCAACTTCAAGTCTAGATAGTAAATCAGAGTCTGTCGTTCAGAAAGCGTTAAATAACTTAATGAAAGGCAGAACAACGTTAGTTATTGCACATAGACTTTCTACTGTTGTGGATGCAGATAAAATTATCTTTATAGAAAAAGGGAATCTTACAGGAAGTGGTACACATGATGAATTATTACAGACACATGATATGTATCGTGAATTTGCAACGCAACAATTGAAAATTAAAGAGGGCGTATTATAAAATGAATCATCAGTGGGGTTTTTACTCCACTAATGATTCATTTTTAAAAGTTTTATAAAGGATGCGAATTAGAAAGGAAATGGTTTCTTTGATACCTAACATTTTAATAGTAGACGATGATCCGCATATTAGAGAACTTGTTTCTGTATTTTTAGAACGAGAAGGTTTTCAAACATATGAGGCAATTGATGGACTAGATGCACTTCAGAAAATAGACGAAGTAAAAGTTGATATGGTTATTCTTGATATTATGATGCCAAATATGGATGGATTTGATGTATGTTTTGAATTAAGGAAGTACTATGATATTCCGATTTTGATGCTAACTGCTAAAGGGGAAACGTCTCAAAAAGTAAAAGGATTTCACCTTGGCACCGATGATTATCTTGTAAAACCATTTGATCCTATAGAACTAGTAGTGAGAGTTAAGGCGTTATTGAAACGTTACCAAATTACAGTGTCGCAATCGATTCAAATTGGGAATGTACTGTTAAATCGTAAAACATTTGAAGTTACAGCCGGAGAACAAACGGTCACATTACCGCTAAAAGAATTCGAATTGCTCTTTACTTTAGGTTCTAAAGCAGGAAGAACATGTTCGAGAGAGCAGTTAATTGAAGATGTATGGGGATATGATTTTGAAGGGAATGAACGTACACTGGATGTTCATATTAATCGTCTACGTGAGAAGTTTCAAGAAGAGAAATCGAAATTTAGTATTAAAACGATAAGAGGATTAGGGTATCGCTTAGAGGTAAGTAAATGAGGAAAAGAAAACGAATGAGTAAGGTGAAGATGTTGAAAGTAACGGGAGCGGTATTAGCGCTTTTTTCTTTTCTCACTATAATTTGGTCTATCGCATTTTATGTAGCAACTAGTATATTGAATGCTTTTGAAGTAAACGTATCGTCGTTTGTTGCCTTTCTAATTAGTGATATGGTCGGTTTTATATTTATTGTTCTTATCTGGACATTGATTGGGATATTAATGAGACCAAAACGAGAGGCAATGATTTGGACTATTATTGAACCGATACAAAAAATTGCAAAAGGAGACTTCTCCGTAAAAATACGAAATGAAGAAAAGTATGATGGAGAAATTGGTGTACTCGTAAAAAGTATAAATGATATGACAGATGAACTGAATGCGATGGAGAAAATGCGCCAGGAATTTGTATCGAATGTTTCTCATGAAATACAGTCACCTTTAACTTCTATAAAAGGATTTGCTAGAGCACTACAAGATAACAATCTTTCGGAGGAAAAAAGAAAGCATTATCTTACCATTATTGAAACGGAAACGACGAGATTATCTAAACTAAGCCAAAATTTACTGAAACTAACTCTTTTAGAGTCAGAGGAGTATACACCAGAAAAAGCGACTTATCGATTAGATCAACAGTTAAAGCAAATTGTGTTAAATAGTGAACCGCTCTGGGCTGAAAAAGAAATTGAATTAGACCTTGATTTAGAAAAAGTGCATATAACTGCCGATCAAGAAAGTATGAGTCAAGTGTGGATTAATTTAATTCATAATAGTATTAAATTTACTCCAAGTCGTGGCACAATTACAATTCAGTTACAAGAACATGAGAAATTCGTAGAAATACGTATTCGTGACACTGGAATTGGTATATCTGAAGAACAGAAACAACATATTTTTGAGCGTTTTTATAAAGCGGACTCTTCACGAAATCGTACTTATGGAGGAAGTGGATTAGGTTTAGCTATCGTAAAAAAGGTACTCGACCTTCATCAAGGAAAAATAAAAGTCGAGAGTGAAGAGGGGAATGGGACAGAATTTATTGTTTGTATTCCAAATTCTGAAGAGAAATAGTGTTAGGAGGATATCTTCTAACACTATTTCTCTTTAAAAATACATTTTCCATTACTGCAACTATATTGATAAGCTTTTCCTTCGTTATTCATACGGTGTGAATAATCTGATTTTTTATCTTTCTTAAAGTCAACATATGCTTCTGCACCGTTTTTATCATTATCGATATCAATGAATTGAACGTAGCGTATAGAATAATCTTTCTTTTCACTTAAACCTCTTTTTTTGCAGGTTTGTATGAATACCGTCTACTAACTCGTCAAACAATGACCAGTTTAAATTAAGACTTTCAAATGACTCAGTATGTCTTCCTAAAATGCCGTTGTCTTGTATTATTTTCTTATTCTTATCGTATGTATAAGAGTATGTAAAATAAGGTTCGTCTTTATATACGACCTCTGCATAATAGCCGATATTATAAATGAGAGTATATTTTCCGGTTATGCTTTGTATTTCTTTTTGCTTATAGCCTTTTATAGTATAGAGGTAGTCGCTAGTATCTTTTTCTATTACTTTATAATGTAATGGATTACCAAATATAAAGTACATAGCCAAAAATATGATACATAGTCCGACTGCAGTTAGTGATAAGAACCATTTTTTTCTTTTCATACACATGCACTCTCCTATGCAGGATTTATTTTTATTTTACATGAATTATGGCAAAAACATGAGACTTATCAATAAAAACTTTCCATAGTTACCTATAAGTAACCTACGCACATGAAAGTGCATCATTGCCTTTTTACATAAACACAGATACAATTTTAATATAATACATAACTGAGATGATTAAGGAGTGTTATACTTGGCAGAATTATTACAAGGTAAAAATGCTTTAATTACAGGAGCAGGTAGAGGGATTGGTCGTGCTGTAGCGATCGCATTAGCGAAAGAGGGCGTAAATGTAGGTCTTTTAGCTCGTTCAGAAGAAAACTTAAAAGCTGTAGCGAAAGAAGTAGAAGCAGAAGGCGTAAAAGCTGTTATTGCGACTGCTGATGTATCTTCATATGAAGAGGTAACGACTGCAATTGAAACGTTAAAAAATGGTTTAGGATCTATCGATATTTTAATTAATAACGCTGGTATTTCTAAATTCGGTAAGTTTTTAGAACTAGATGTTGCTGATTGGGAAAAAATCATTCAAGTAAACTTAATGGGTGTATACTATGCAACTCGTGCAGCTTTACCAAGCATGATTGAACAACAATCTGGTGATATTATTAACATTTCATCTACAGCAGGACAAAAAGGTGCACCTGTAACAAGTGCATATAGTGCTTCTAAATTTGGTGTTCTTGGCTTAACGGAATCGTTAGCGATGGAAGTTCGCAAACATAACATTCGTGTAACAGCTTTAACTCCAAGTACTGTAGCAACTGATATGGCTGTAGATTTAGGATTAACTGATGGGAATCCAGATAAAGTAATGCAAGCAGAAGATATTGCAGAGTTTATCGTAGCGCAGCTGAAATTAAATAAACGTACATTTATTAAATCAGCAGGACTTTGGTCTACTAATCCGTAAGGGATAAATGTATAAACAAAAGAAGGGATATTTATTCTGTAATGGAGTAGATGTCCCTTCTTTATTTTTGTTTATGAGACGGAATTTTCGGTATAATCAAATGTGAATAGTAGAAAAGTATTGAAAGGGATGGTATTTACATGAGTACGATTGAGAAATGGACGGCTGTTGATCAATATGTGAGTGATGTATTAATACCGAAAGATTCTACATTAGAAGAAGTACTTCAAGCAAACGCTGCAGCTAATTTACCAGCACATGATGTATCGCCAACGCAAGGGAAGTTTTTGCAACTATTAGTACAAATTCAAGGAGCTCGAAACATTTTGGAAATTGGTACTCTAGGTGGATATAGCACGATATGGCTTGCAAGGGGATTGCCACCTGGAGGCAGAGTTGTTACATTGGAGGCAAGTGAAAAGCATGCTGAAATTGCACGTAGCAATATTGAGCGTGCAAATTTGAATGATATAATTGAAGTGCGAGCAGGATTAGCTTTAGATTCTTTACAGCAAATCGAAAATGAGAATTATAAACCTTTTGATTTTATTTTCATAGACGCTGATAAACAAAATAACCCTACCTATTTTGAATGGGCACTGAAACTATCACGCCCTGGTACTATAATTATTGGTGATAACGTAGTACGTGAAGGAGAAGTTATTGACAATACGAGTAACGATCCTCGCATACAAGGGATACGTCGCTTCTATGAATTAATAGCTGCAGAGCCACGTGTAAGTGCTACTGCGCTTCAAACTGTCGGAAGTAAAGGATACGATGGGTTTGTAATGGCAGTCGTAAAAGAGTGACACGGTTCGAAAGTCTATTACACTTATAGTAGAGTTTAGGGGAGTGAGAGATAATGAATGAAGCAGCGCAACAATACTGGACGGAGTATTGGAAAGATGCTGAGATACCAAAATCGGTGAGTGCATGGAAATTTGGTGATACCCCAAATCGTCTTGCTAAGCAAGTAGTTGACGGAACGAAAACCGCAACTTGTTCTGCATATCTCTTCTATGAATTAAAGAATATACCGTTACCAACTACAGAGGACTACTCTGTTATTTTGGATCACGATGAAAATCCGGTAGCAATTGTAAAGACGATTGAAGTAACAATAGTACCTATGAATGAAATTACAGAAGAATTTGCAATTGCTGAAGGGGATGAAAGCTATAAAAATTGGAAGGAGATCCATGAAAGATATTTCAGAAGTAAATTGAATGAAGTGGGTCATGATTTTTCTGATGATATATTGCTTGTATGTGAACGATTTAGAAGAATAGATATAAAAAAATAGGAGGAGAGAAAATGAAAAAGATGTTTCAAAAATTATAACATGTATCGTGTACAACACAGCTAGCTCGTGGACCTCCAATATACTTGAAAATATAAGCTTATATAAAAATTGGAGGTTAGGAATAGATGAGAACTGAAAAAGACATGCTAGACTTAATTATTAATACAGCAAAAGAGGATGAAAGAATTCGAGCTGTCATCATGAATGGATCACGTGTAAATCCAAATGTGAAAAAAGATTGTTTTCAAGACTATGATATTATGTATGTTGTAAATGATATACAATCTTTTACGTCTAATCATAATTGGATACGTAGATTTGGAGAAATAATGATTGTACAAATGCCAGAAGAAATGTCATTAGTTCCAGCGGACGAAGACGGGAAATTTCCGTATTTAATGCAGTTTATGGATGGAAATCGAATTGATTTAACGCTCGTTCCATTTGATTTGATAAATAAGTTTGTTGGACAAGATAGTTTAAGTGAACTGCTTCTGGATAAAGATGATTGTATTGATGAATTTCCACCAGCAAGCGATAAAGACTACTTAATAAAAAAGCCTACAGAAAAAGAGTTTTTAGATTGCTGTAATGAATTTTGGTGGTGTAGTACGAATGTGGCAAAAGGACTATGGAGAGAAGAACTTTCTTATGCGAAAGGAATACTTGATGGCCCGGTGCGGGATATGTTTATCGTAATGTTAGAATGGCATATTGGTATGAAAACAGACTTTACAGTTAATGTAGGGAAGTTTGGAAAGCTTTTCGAGCAATATATTGAAAAAGATATGTGGGAGCAATTTAAACGGACCTATTCGGATGCTGAATATGAAAACATATGGGAGTCATTTTTTGTAATGGGCGATTTATTTAGAAAAGTTGCGAACGAAATTGCTAACACATATGGGTATCAATACCCGCAAGGTGATGATGACAGAGTGACAGGCTATTTAAAACATGTAAAAGCTTTGCCGAAAGATAGTGCATCGATTTATTAATTGTATAAAGCAGTAAGACTGTCCTAATTATGGACAGTCTTATTTTTGTTCATGAATAATAATTTCTCTAACAAAGTGCAGATGAATCACATATGAAATTTTAGGGAGGTTTTTATCATGTATTATTTTTATTCGTCAGAAATGTTTGCCCCATATCAATGGGGACTAGAACGAGATGTTTCGTACGCCTATATGCCATATCACTCATTTTATTATGGAGACTATATAAGCTCATTGCCATACGCATATATCCCTCAAAACTATACAGTACAAATGAAAGTATATGAGCGTGGATCGTGGACACCATTTTCTTGGGTCGAAAAATATGCGTATGCATTTTCAGGGTCGTACAATAAAGCGGAAGTCGCTCTTACATTTGATGATGGACCAGATTTAGAATTTACGCCGAAAATTTTAGATAAGTTAAAACAACATAATGTGAAGGCGACTTTCTTCTTGCTTGGTGAAAACGCAGAAAAGTATCCGAATGTAGTAAAACGTATTGCAAATGAAGGGCATGTAATTGGTAATCATACGTACAGCCATCCAAATTTAGCGAAAGTAAATGAGGCGGAGTATCGTAATCAAATTATAAAAACAGAAGAAATATTAAATCGTTTAGCTGGTTATGCACCGAAATTTATTCGTCCGCCATACGGTGAAATACTTGAAAATCAATTGAAGTGGGCAACAGAGCAAAATTTTATGATTGTACAATGGAGTGTTGATACGGTTGATTGGAAAGGAGTAAGCGCTGATACGATTACAAATAATGTGTTAGGGAATTCATTTCCAGGTAGTGTCATACTTCAGCATTCAACTCCAGGCGGGCATTTACAAGGATCTGTAGAGGCGCTAGACAAGATTATTCCGCAGTTAAAAACGAAAGGGGCACGCTTTGTAACGCTGCCAAGTATGTTCCAGACATCGAAAGAGAGAAAATAAAATGGATTTTAAATCACTCGGATTGTGTCTGTTATCTACTGATTATTAGCCCACTCGTACGGGCGCCCGACTTCAAACTCACTCATTGCATTTACAGAAATTTGAGGTGGGATTCTTATTGCACGCAAATAGCAGGATAAAGAATAGGAGTCCCAAGTACTTTAAAATGGGACTCCTATTTTATTTATAAACTATTATTTTTTAGTAATTCTTTTCCTTGTTCTACAACGAATTCATAGTATGCAAGATCATACGGATAAATATCTTCAAATGTTATCGTTATCGGTGTATTGCTTAAAACAGAAATAGCCGTAAAAGATGAAATCTCTCTTTTTAATAGTTGTAGAAAAGGAGTTGCATGTATTTTCATCACATCGTCTACTTCTTCACCTGGTGCAAATGGAAGTGTATTGATGACATTATGAAAATACATATGACAAAATTCACGATCAGTAAGATTTGAAATTTCATAATCTATTTTAAAGATTCCTTTGTATGCTAAATCGGTAGTTTGAAAGAAAAGCCCTAGTTCTTCTTCAATTTCACGAAGACCGCCAATTTGTACATCTTCATTATGCATAATATGTCCAGCTGAAGTAATATCCCATATACCCGGAGCTTCTTTTTTATTTTTAGAGCGTAATTGGAAATATAAAAACATATCTTCAGCATCTTTTTCTACAAACCAACAATGAAATGTTTCGTGCCAATCACCGTCGCGATGCACTTCATCACGTAATTTCTTCCCAAGTATATTATTTTCAGTATCAAATATTGTTAACCACTCTGTCATTTAAATTCCCCTTTCTGCCAATTATATTATACAATATTTGTATTGGATTTTGGGAAAATAAAGAAAAAGGGGTGGGTATAAGTGGGGATAGAGAATAAGGAAATAAAATCGATTATTTCAACAGAGGAAGAGTTACGAAAAATATTGGGGCGACCAAGTGAGCGAGCTTTGAAAAAAGTTATTTCATCATTAGACCATCATTGCATAGATTTTCTGTCTAAATCTCCTTTTCTAGTATTATCTACTGCAAATAAATTAGGAGAGTGTGATGCTTCGCCGAGAGGAGACGCACCTGGATTTGTATACGTATTAAATAATAATAAAATTATCATTCCAGAAAGACCAGGCAACCGTCGTATAGACTCCATTTTGAATATTATTTCAAATCCGCACGTAGGGTTACTCTTTTTGATCCCTGGTCTTGGGGAGACACTCCGAATAAACGGCCGAGCATTCATTACAAACGATGAAGAAATTTTGCAAGAAATGCAGGCAAATGGACGCAATCCGTTACTTGGAATTGTTGTTGAAATAGAGGAATGCTATATTCATTGCGCAAAAGCTTTTATTCGTTCTAAGATGTGGGATTCAGAGTCATGGCTAAATAAAAAAGAGTTACCTTCAGCAGCAAAAATGTTGTTGGAGCATGCGAAAGTGAATGCTTCAGAAGAAGATATTGCACGTTCTTTAGAAGAAAGTTATACGAAAAGATTGTATTGAAAAAAACTTTAGTAATATATTTTTAAAGGCGGATTTCTAATCGTTTTGGAATGGAATATTTATATATGAACTGTTGATTTACAAACTGGAGAAATAATGAAATAGGTAAATCGAGAGGTAGTTACATAATGTTATTGTGAAATATAATAAAATAGTATCTTGAAAATAGTTAGTAAAAATAGGCTTGCTTTTTAAAAAGTTGATAACTATAATAAGTTAACAAATAGACATGAACGAAAAGTAACGATAAGGACACGGAATCATTTTTACGGTTTACAGAGAGGGGAGCCAAGGGTGTGAGCTTCCTAACACGAGAAATGATTTTACCACCTTTGAACTTCAATAGTGAACGAGTAATCTAGTAATTATTGACGGAATCAGCCGTTATCTGAACTTGAGCAATCTAGAAGGAAATAAGTCTGGATTGGAACAAGGGTGGAACCACGAAAACACATTCGTCCCTTTCCTAGGGATGAGTGTGTTTTTTTATGGAATTAGAGATTGAAAATTAAAAATAATTAAAAAATAGTATTGATTTTGTTGTTTATACGAGTATAATGAGTTAACAAATAAACATGAACGAAAAAGTAACGATAAGGACACGGAATCATTTTTACGGTTTACAGAGAGGGGAGCCAAGGGTGTGAGCTTCCTAACACGAGAAATGATTTTACCACCTTTGAACTTCAATAGTGAACGAGTAATCTAGTAATTATTGACGGAATCAGCCGTTATCTGAACTTGAGCAATCTAGAAGGAAATAAGTCTGGATTGGAACAAGGGTGGAACCACGAAAACACATTCGTCCCTTTCCTAGGGATGAGTGTGTTTTTTTATTACTTTGAAAGGAGGTGCTGTAACATGAAACGATTTGTACGTACGGAAATAACCACCACCTGCATGATTAAAAAACAGAGCAAGGTGATTGATAGAGATAAAAAATAAAATTGTAGGAGGAGATTAGAAGATGAATAACGTTATTAATATTGGAGTGTTAGGCTTAGGTACGGTCGGAAGTGGTGTTGTCCATATTTTGAAAGAACATTATAAAAAAATTGCACTTGATACAGGGTATGAAGTGAAGGTAAAGACAGTCGTTGTACGTGACTTAGAAAAAGAACGTGATGTTTGCATTGATGGGATCGTAGTAACAAGTCATGTTGATGAAGTTCTAAATGATTCAAATATTGATATTGTAGTAGAGGTAATGGGCGGAATTGAAGAAGCAAAGCAACATATTGTTAAGGCTTTACGAAATAAGAAACATGTCGTGACAGCAAATAAAGATTTAATGGCTGTATACGGTGCAGAACTTCTTCAATTAGCGAACGAAAATGATTGTGATCTATGTTATGAAGCAAGTGTAGCGGGCGGTATTCCGGTGTTAAGAGGATTAACAGACGGATTAGCTTCAGATCAAATTGAAAAAATAATGGGAATTGTAAATGGAACAACAAATTACATGTTAACAAAGATGAGTCAAAAGGGATGGTCGTATGAAGAGGCTTTACAGGAAGCGCAAAAATTAGGTTTCGCAGAATCGGATCCAACAGCGGATGTAGATGGGTTAGATGCGGCGAGAAAGGTAGCCATTCTTGCAAACTTAGGTTTTTCGATGAATGTTTCTTTAGATGATGTGCAAGTAAGAGGGATTCGAAAGGTCGAAAAAGAAGATTTACAAATGGCTGAAAAGTTAGGATTTACTATGAAATTAATTGGTAAAGCAGAGAAACAAGGGTCAGCCATTCATTTAAGTGTAGAACCGACTCTTTTACCAAGTCATCATCCATTATCGAATGTAAATAATGAATTTAATGCAGTATATGTTCACGGTCAAGCAGTAGGAGAAGTAATGTTTTACGGGCCTGGAGCTGGGAAGTTACCAACTGGTTCTGCTGTAGTAAGTGATATTATTTCAATCGTTAAAAATATGAATCAAGTTCCGAAAAGTAAAAGTGCGTTAAAAGAACCAGAGCCATATGAGTTACAAGGGGATGAAGAAGTCGTTTCGAAATATTTCTTACGTATTTCATTACGAGATGAACCTGGGATGTTGCAAAAAATAACAGAATGTTTCGTTAATTATTCTGTAAGTTTAAAAGAAGTGATTCAATTACCTTTAAATCGCGAACTTGCAGAAGTCGTTGTTGTGACACATCAAACTTCAAAGTATCAATTTCAACGAGTACTAGGAGCGATAGAAGATGTCGCAAGTGAAATAAACAGTTATTACATTATTGAGGAGGAAAAACAATATGTATAAAGGATTATTAAAACAGTATGCTTCTTATTTACCGGTGAATGAAAATACACCTGATGTTAGCTTAATGGAAGGAAATACACCTCTTATTCCGCTATTAAATATATCAAAACAATTAGGGATTAAGTTATACGGTAAGTACGAAGGAGCGAATCCGACAGGTTCTTTTAAAGATCGTGGTATGGTAATGGCAGTCGCGAAGGCGAAAGAAGAAGGGTCAGAGGCAATCATTTGTGCATCAACAGGTAATACATCAGCATCGGCCGCAGCATACGCGGCACGCCTTGGAATGAAATGTATAATCGTAATCCCGGAAGGAAAGATTGCACATGGAAAATTAGCGCAAGCAGTCGCTTACGGAGCTGAAATCATTTCAATAGAAGGAAATTTTGATGATGCACTTAAGGCTGTAAGAAATATTGCTGCGGAAGAGCCGATTACATTAGTAAACTCAGTGAATCCTTATCGAATTGAAGGGCAAAAGACAGCAGCATTTGAAATTTGTGACCAGTTGCAAAGTGCACCAGATGTTTTAGCGATTCCTGTTGGGAATGCTGGGAATATTACAGCGTACTGGAAAGGTTTCTGTGAATATGAGAAAGAAAAAGGCTATAAGAAGCCAAGAATTCACGGATTTGAAGCGGAGGGAGCAGCTGCTATTGTAAAAGGACATGTCATTGAAGAACCTGAAACAATTGCAACAGCGATTCGTATCGGTAACCCCGCAAGTTGGTCATATGCAGTAGAGGCTGCTGAACAGTCTCACGGTGAAATAGAT
This sequence comes from Bacillus sp. 17RED48, assembly GCF_019837545.1. NCBI lineage: Bacteria > Bacillati > Bacillota > Bacilli > Caryophanales > Bacillaceae > Bacillus > Bacillus sp. 17RED48. Next base: position 520,059 of record NZ_JADAXG010000004.1, on the reverse strand, counting down.
ATGGTATCAGATGAAGAAATTTTACATGCGTATAGATTATTAGCAAAAACGGAAGGGGTTTTCGCTGAGCCGGGATCAAATGCTTCATTAGCAGGTGTAATTAAACATGTTCAATCTGGAAAAATCAAAAAAGGAGAGACAGTTGTTGCAATTTTAACTGGAAACGGCTTGAAAGATCCTGATATCGCAATTTCTTCTAATACATTAGACATTGCAAGTGTTTCAAATAATATAGAACAAATTAAAGAGCATATTAAAGGGGTGATTATGTCGTGATACCATTAAGTATTCGTGTTCCTGCTAGTACAGCGAATGTTGGACCAGGATTTGATTCAGTAGGAATAGCTTTGTCATTATATTTAGATGTGGTGGTAAAAGAAAAAGCTGATAGATGGCAAGTAATCCATTCCTTTGAAGAATCAATTCCGACAGACGATAAAAATTTAATCGTTAGCACGGCATGTAAAGTATGTCCTTCTTTATCACCTCAAATAATAGAAGTTACTGGTAATATCCCGCTTACAAGAGGTCTAGGAAGTAGTGCATCAGCAATTGTAGCAGGGATAGAGCTTGCGAATCAACTTGGTAATTTGAACTTAACGACTGATCAAAAAGTTCAAATTGCAACAAATTTTGAAGGGCATCCAGATAATGTTGCGGCTTCTATATTAGGAGGAACTGTAATCGGAGCACTTGATGGAAAGAATGTTTCGGTTGTAAGAATTGAAAGTAAGGAATTAGGTGTAATTTCTCTTATTCCAAATGAAGAGTTAAATACAGAGGAAAGCCGATCTGTATTACCAGATGTGTTTCCTTTTCATGAAGCAGTTAAGGCTAGTGCAATCAGCAACGTATTAGTAGCTGCGTTTTGTCAAAAGAAGTGGGAAGTTGTAGGGGAAATGATGGAAAGAGATCATTTTCACGAGCCGTATCGTTTAGAACTCGTACCGCTATTACCCTCAATTCGTAAATGTGCAAAAGAGTTTGGCGCATACGGCACAGCGCTTAGTGGTGCAGGTCCATCTATTTTTATATTAACGCCATATGATAAACGTCAAGAAATTGCTGAACAGTTAGCGAGAGTATTTACGTCTATGAAAGTGTGTGAGCTAGAAATCGATCATAGAGGAATTACTGTAAATAAAGAAGAACATATAGAACTATAAAAAAGCTAGCATTGCTAGCTTTTTTTGTTGTAAATATCTTTTCAGTTGGCATATATAAGAAAAGTAATAATGTATAATTTAGTAAAGCGTGTATTAATTTGGAGGTGATTATATGAATAAAGAGTCACCAGAAGAAAAAAGAGAACGTGTAAGGCAAAGTGAATTGAAAAATAATCCTACCGGTTCTTTACATGATGGACTCAACAGAGCTGAAACAGGTAGTCCAGTTGATATGGCGGGTGGTATGAATTGGAAAGGTACAGCGCTAGTAATTTTAGTGCTAGTTTTAGGGTATATTATATACACTTATTTTTTTAGTTAAGAAATGCATGTTAAAGCTTCGAATTATTTGCTTTTATATTTAGTGGAGATGAAAAAACACGGTTATTGTACTACATATACTTTAAGCAGATTATAGGTGTTCATACACATTTATTTATAATACTCAAAATAGAGCTAGCATTATGCTGGTTCTATTTTTTTGCCACATTCCTGTAACAAAGCTCCTGTATATTCAGTGGTGGAGGTGCAGAAGATGAAAAAAATGATAGCAATATGTCTTCTTACAACGATGCCATTTTCGACTTTAGTCGGGTGTGATGTAAAAGGTAGCAATACTGTACAAGAGTCTAAGGTAAAGAAAGCGACCTATAAAGAGTTCACTTACGATGTAAATCCAGAGACTTTCACGTTAACTGTAGAACATGATGGTGTAAAGGAACAGGCATCACAGCCGTTACCGAAAATGAAGGTGTCGAATGTAAAAAAAGACAAGGGTCGCACATCTTGGGAATATCCAGATCAAAAAGTAAAAGTGAATCTAGAAAAGAAAAAAGATCACTTAAATATTGAAGTGGAATCGACTGGTGCAGAAAGTTTTACATGGCCGAAAGTACAAGCTGAAAATTATACACTTCCGTTATGGGAAGGAAAGCAAATTCCGAGTAATGATGAAAATTGGAAGAAGTTTTTAAAGGATGATGCATATTCATTTGCTGAATCATTTTCTATGAAGTTTTTTGCGTTAAATGGTTCGAAATATTCCATTGTATATATTGCGAACAATATGTTTAATAATGAATTGAAATTTCATTCCGATCCGAAAATAGGATTTGATTTTATACATGAATTCCCGCGTATAAATAAAAATAAAGCATATGGATTTCAATTATATGTGACAAATAATGATGCAGTCAGTATTGCTAAACTGTATAAGGATAATATTGCTCAAAAAGGTGAATTTAAAACATTACAAGAAAAAGCTAGAAAAAATAAAGAGATTGAAAAACTTTATGGTGCGGCTCATTTTTATTTTTGGAATCAAAATGGTTTGTCTGACAGTAACATAAATTGGCCGAAGATAAGAGAACAAATAAATAGTCCTGTGTTTAGTCATATAAAAGGGCTTATTCAAAAGAATAGTTCGGAGCCTGGAGAACTGAGTGTGTTTGAGCAAGTAAGTAAACAAGATTTCATTGATAAGTACCAAAAAAATGTTATTTTGCGTTATGTAAATGAAGTATTATCAATGAAGGAATTGTATAAAAAGGATATTTTCCAAAATGTTGATCAGAAGGCTAGTGAGTTATTAAACAAAGGGGTAGATCACTTATCGAAGATGGAGTTATATAACTTAAATAAGCATGTATTAAAGTCGGCGCTCGGTGATGCGGTTGAAGAAGTAAGTAAATGGGGTAAGGCAGATGGAACGGATATTATAAAGGAAATGAAAGAATCAGGAATAGACAATGCATGGATTGGGCTACCGAACTGGGAACAAGGGTATATGCAGCCTGATTTCGTGACAGAAGCTAAGAAAATAGGATATTTAGTTGGTCCGTATGATTCTTATCATTCTATTCACGAAAAAGCTGATAAAAATTGGAATACAGCTTCTTTTCAGGATTCATCGCTATATGAAGAGGCAACTGTGACGAAGAAAAATGGAGAAAAAGTGCAAGGATTTTTAGGTAGAGGGCGAAAATTAAATCCAACTTTATCTCTTCCTAGTGTAAAAGAGCGAATGAACGAGATATTACAAAATGGACCTAAATATAATTCATGGTTTATTGATTGTGATGCAACAGGTGAAATTTATGATGATTATTCGGCCAAACATATAACGACACAAGAACAAGATTTAAAAGCAAGGTTGCAACGAATGGATTATATTGCGCAAGAAAAAGGTATGGTAGTTGGCTCAGAAGGCGGAAATGACTTTGCAAGTAGCACGATTGCATTTGCTCACGGCATTGAAACGCCTGTTATTAAATGGGACGATGAAGATATGAGGAAAAATAAAACAAGTCCGTATTATGTGGGCGGATATTGGTCGCCGAATCAAAATGTTCCAGAAAAATATGCAAAACAAGTACCGTTAAAAGAAGAATATAAACAAGTATATTTAAATCCAGTATATTCGGTACCGTTATATAAATTAGTATACAACGATTCTGTAATTACAACGCACCACTGGGAATGGGGAAGTTTGAAAGTAAAAGATGAGGTAGGAAACCGAATGTTATATGAGTTATTGTATAATGTGCCTCCGTTGTACCATTTAGATGAAGTAGAGTGGAATAAACATAAACAAGAAATTACGCAGCATCTAAAAGTTTGGAATGAAGTTCATGAAAAGGCAGTAAAAGAAGAAATGACGAACTTTGCATATTTGTCAGAAGATAAATTAGTCCAATCTGCCTCATATGGAAAAGATATTAAAATTATTGTGAATTTCTCAAATGAAGAGATAGAAATAGATAAGGTGAAACTAAAAGCAAAATCCGCTTTCATTTATAATCATGGGAAGAAAACAATGTATACACCGTTCGAGAAAAAATAAAATGCAATGTATTGTTGCATTGCTGATTTTTTAGGTGAAAATTGAAGGATTCGAAACGGATAAATTTATAAATCTGTAATTTCGGATGTTGCGAAGTGTTAAATATTTGAAGTTGGAAAATAGTGACTTGCCAAAAATAAGCACGAGAGTATAATGTGAAATGGAATACATATTGGATTCATCATGTAACCTTACAAAAATGTAAGGTGTTTGAAAGGAAATTCAATATGAAGAATACTAGACATACATTATACTAGGGAAAGAGAAAGAGAGGCGAATGAAGATGAGCTCTGAATTAGAACAAAATACGAGAAGTAATAAAAAACGTTCTAAAAGAAGGTCAATAAAATGGTTCATTTTAATTCCATTTTTCCTACTTATTTTTGGAGGAGTAGGATATGGATCATTAATATATAATAAAGCAAAAGCTGTTGTAAGTGATGCGTATGCACAAATTGATAAGTCATCGAAGCGTGATAAAGAAGTTGAACCTTTAAAGGATAACATTTCAATTTTAATCATGGGTGTAGATGGTAGTGAAATGCGAAAAAGTCAATATGGTGAAGCTGTTCGCACAGATGCACTTTTATTAGCAACAATTAATAAAGATGATAAATCAGTTAAATTAGTAAGTATTCCGCGTGATTCACGTGTATATATCCCATCTAGAAAGAAATTAGATAAAATTACACACGCACACGTATTTGGTGGTGTTGAAAGTACACGAGATACAGTGGAAAGATTTTTAAATGTTCCTGTTGATTATTATGTGAAGTTTAACTTTGAATCATTCGTACAAATTGTCGATTCACTTGGTGGTATTGATATTGATGTACCTGTTACTTTCACAGAGCAAGATAGTAAAGACCAAGCGGGTATGATTCATTTAGAAAAAGGCTTCCAACATTTAAATGGAGAACAAGCACTTGCACTTGCAAGAACGCGTAAAATTGATAGTGACGCAATGCGTGGACAAAGACAACAACTTGTAATAGAAGCAATTGCAAAAAAAGCGATGTCTGTGCAATCAATTAGCAAAATGGGCTCTTTACTTGATGCGGTTGATAAAAATATGAAAACGAACTTAACTTTCGATGATATGCTTGCAATTACAAAAAATATGGCAGGATCTAATTTGGAAATGGAAAAAATGCAAATAGAAGGTACGGATAAACGTATCGGAGGTATTTATTATTACATTCCAAACGAAAAAAACGTAAAAGATATTTCGAAAAAATTAAATGAGCATTTAGGTGTAACGCCAAAACCAGTTCGAAATGAATAATAAAAAAAGATTGGCTTTCGCCAATCTTTTTTTATCGGAATGGATTTGTAACTTTTCTGTAACGATTTTTTATTTTAGAAAAATTATACTCATATGTATGAGAATATTGGAGAAGCAAAAAGTAAAGAGAAATAATGAAAATCTGTAATAAGGAAAGATATCATATGCAGAAATGGATAGGCATTATGGGAATCATTTTTATGTTGACTGGATGTAAAATGTCTGAAGCTCCAACAAGTTTAATGAGTGCTCCCGCCAATGAAAAATGGATTAATGAACTAAAAGAGCAAATAGATAAAGATTTGCCTGTTAATTATCGATTGCTTACTCCAATGTCTAATAAAGATAAACAGATGATTTGGTCAATGGATTTTAAACAAGATAATAAGAAAGAAGCCATCTTATTTTATAAATTACCGAATGAAGATCATAGCGTATATTTAGCTGTCTATGAAGAATTTGGAAATGGCTGGAAAGTAAAGTCCACGCATAGATTTGATGGTGGAGATGTAGATATCGTTGAAGTCGGTGATTTTACAGGGAACGGGAAGCGAGAGTTATTAATCGGAATTTCTGTAAGTCGTGAATCGTTAGAACATGTTATGTATGTTTTTTCGGAAGAAAATGAAGATATGAAGGAAATATATAATCGAAGTTATACGAAGTTATTCATAGAGGATTTAAATAAAAATGGACTGAAAGATATAAGCCTTGTTACGTATGAAAAAGATGAGAAGTTGACAGTTGAGTTTATGGAACAATTTAAAACTTTATCTGAAGCATCATTCGATCCATTTATAAATAGCATTCAAAGAATACAAATGGGCCGCATTTCTGAATCACTAAAGGCGGTTGTAATTGACGCAGGTGTTGGCGCTCATTCAGGGATAACATATGTAGCAAAATTTGATAAGGGTCATTATGAGGTATTGCCTATAGATGGGAAAGAAGATTTGTTCAATGAATATGTTGTAGAAAGTAAAGATGTTAATGAAGACGGCATTATTGAATTTGTTCGTACAGTGCGTCCGCAAGGTTGGGAAGATAAATCACATGGTGATAGTCCGCTTTTTGAACGTTACATACAGTGGAGTGAATCTGGAATTAAACCAATTGAAGAAAGATATATCGATATAGAAAAAGGATATTATGTGAAAATTCCTGAAGAGTTAATTGGAAAAATTACGATAGCAGATGAGCAAAAGGAATCAAATTCTCAAAAGTTTTTGGAGACAAGTACAAATGAACTATGGCTTGAAGTCCATATATTTAAGCGGAAAGAATGGTTCAAAATAAAAGGATACGAAGCAACAGTTAAAACAGCTTCTCACGTATATGCTGTACCGAAACAATCACATTTTGAAAAAGTGAAAGCATATGTAAAACCGCTAGCGGATTATCAACAAGAGTAGGGAGGTGGAAATTATGCCAACAATTTTAGTTTTAGAAGATGAAATGCCTATTCGTAGTTTTATCGTCTTGAATTTGAAACGTGCTGGATTTTATGTGTTAGAAGCTAGTACGGGAGAAGAGGCGTTACAGATTTTATGTGAACATACTGTTGATGTAGCATTACTTGATGTAATGTTACCAGGAATTGATGGTTTTCAAGTTTGTAAATCCATCCGGGAAGAAAATAAGAAAATAGGTATTATTATGTTAAGCGCACGCGTACAAAATGAAGATAAAGTACAAGGACTAGGAATTGGTGCAGATGATTATATCGCAAAGCCGTTTAGTCCAGTGGAACTAACTGCACGTATACAATCGTTACTAAGAAGAATAGAAGTACATGATGAAAAAGCGAATACGATCATATCTGGCCCGTTTTCGTTAAATGTTATAGAAGAAAGATTATATAAAAGTGGACAGTTAGTTGATTTAACCCCTACAGAGTATATGATATTACAGTATTTGATGAATCAGGCTTCAAAGCCGGTTTCACGTGATGAAATTTTAAATATGATTTGGGGAACGAATTATGTAGGTGAGACGAAAGTAGTAGATGTAAATATGAGGCGGTTACGCCAAAAGATAGAATGTAATCCATCAGAACCTGAATTTATTCTTACTGTGTGGGGAAAAGGATATGTGTGGAAGGAAAGTATAAGATGAAAAGAAAAGTGACTTTATATTTTATGACGGTCATTATACTTATGCTTGTATTATTTGAAGTCGTATTTTCAGTCTCCATTTATCGATATTATTATAATGGTATTGTGCAATATATAGAATCTCATGCGAAGACAAGTACACGATTTTTCTCTGAATACAATTCCCTATACTTTATTCGTTTGCAAGAATACAGCGGGGATATAATTGAGAGCTTTCAGTTAGAAGGAACTGAATTACAATTAATTGATCGACATGGTACGATTATACAATCGTCAAGTGGACAAAAGGTAGAAGGTAAAGTAGTTATTCCGTATTCGTTACTAGAAGGAGAAATGTATCATCAAGTGACTGCTACGAAAGAAAATGTGAAACAATTAGAAGTGATTAGTCCACTTATTCATCAAGGACAAACGATAGGTGTTTTGAAATATACGACTGTTTTAACGAGTGTAAATGCAAAGATTATTGAAATTATTATGTTTACTATTTCAGTTGGAATTGTCATTTCTGGTATCGTATTCTTAATCAGTAGACGATTAGCGAATTCGTTTGTTAAACCTATCGAATCTATTATTCATGCTTCTTCACAAATTGCAGAAGGTACATTAAAGAAGAAAATTAAAGAAGATTATCCAGGTGAATTAGGTGAGTTAGCATATAGTTTAAATCATATGTCTAATAAAATAGAAAAAGCGGAACAGATGAAAAATGAATTCATTGCTTCTATTTCTCATGAAATACGAACGCCTTTAACTGGAATTAAAGGTTGGAGTGAGACGTTAAAAACGGTAGATCATTTAACAGAAGAAGAGATAAAGCAAGGCATGGGAATTATTTCAGGTGAGACAGACCGATTGATTCATTTAGTAGAAGAATTGCTAGATTTTTCAAGATTACAATCAAATCATTTTAATTTATATAAACAAAATGTACAAATGTACGATATACTAGAGGAGACGATTTGGCAATTAACTCCAAACGCTGAAGAGAAACAAATTCAATTTATTAATACGATAGAAAGAATTGAATTGATGGGAGATCGAAATAGGCTAAAGCAAATTTTCTTGAATATCGTTCAAAATGCTATTAAATATTCACATGAAAAAGGTACAATTCATATTGAAGCGACTAAAAATGAAGGACAAGCAGTGATCAAGGTGAAAGACGAAGGGATTGGAATTGCTAAAGAGCATTTACCGTATATAGAACAGTCATTTTACCAGATTAATAACAATGCTACAGGTGCAGGTCTCGGTTTAGCCATCGTTAAAAAAATGATAGAGCTTCATGGAGGCACACTTAATTTTATAAGTAAAGAAGGAATAGGAACAACCATTTTGATAAAACTCCCACTATAATACATATATAGGTCTGTTTATATAGTGTAATAAAATAAATAGATGTATAATTATATTGGGTGATTTATATATAAGATTAATAGGGAGAGGAATTCGATAGAATGGAAAAAGCTTTTAAAATTAAACGAGTAGTAGTCGTTTTAATAGCGATTGCAGCAGTAGCTATTGGGTATTTCATGTTTCAATCCATTACTTCACCAGCAAAGGCTGTTGCAAAACAAGAAAACGTAGTACAGCTTGCAAGTGAACAACCGAAAGTAGAAATGAATAAAACGGCACCAAGTCGTTTTAATGGAAAAGAAAGAAAAGTTGCTTATCTTACATTTGATGATGGCCCAGGGAAATATACGGCTGAATTGTTAAATATGTTAAAACAGCATGATGCGAAGGCGACGTTCTTTTTAATTGGAGCGAATGTAAAAGAATTTCCGGATATAGTGAAACGTGAAAATGCAGAGGGTCATTATGTAGGTATGCATAGTATGACACATAATTTTGCGAAGTTATATAAAAATGGCGAGTATGTAAATGAAATGAAAGAAAATCAAAGCTTAATCGCAAATATTATTGGAAAATCACCTAAATTAACACGTCCACCATACGGTTCGAAGCCTGGATTAAATGAAGGTCTTCGAAATAAAGTGGTAGAGGGCGGTTTTAAAGTATGGGATTGGACAATTGATTCATTAGATTGGAAATATAACAAAATGCAAGTTGATGCAGCGGCAGCACAAATTGCTCAAAACGTATTAACAAATGCAACAAAACCACAGGAAGTTATTTTAATGCATGACATTCACCCACAATCAGTTGCTGCTGTGCCAGCAATTTTAAAAGGGTTAAAAGAAAAGGGTTATGAGTTTGAAGCTTATCATGAAGAGAGTCACTTCCCAGTGAATCTCTGGCATGATAACCGTATGTAATGGAGGAATGAACGTTGAAGTATGGAAAAGTAGCAGTAGTTGGAGCACTATCAGTAGGACTATTAACAGGTTGTTTCGGTGAAAAACCAGAAGAAAATCTATACACAGCTTTTGAAACAGCAGCGACACAAGAAAAATCATTAGTTGATGAAGCGAAGAAATTAGAGAAATTAGAGAATGAAGGTCAAGAGCTATATTCTCAAATTTTACAAGAAGGTAAAGATCATAATGACGCTGTTATGAAGAAAATAGAGCAAGCTACTGCAAATGTAGATGACCGTGAAAAAGTATTGAAAAATGAGAAAGAAATGCTAGAAAAAGCTCAGAAAGAAACAAAATCTGTTCAAGGAAATATAGAGAAGCTTGAAGATAAGAAGTTACAAAAACAAGCGAAAGCGGTAGAAGAGTCGTATAAAAAACGTTATGATGCATTCCAAAAGATGAATGAAAATTATACGAAGGCGTTAGCGACTGAAAAAGAACTGTATGAAAAATTAAAAGTAAAAGAAACGAAATTAAAAGAGATTGGTGAAAAAGTTAAGGCTGTTAATGAATTAACTGTGGAAGCACAAAAATCAAAAGAGCAATTTAACAATTTTACAAAAGAGTATAATGACAGTAAATTAGCATTCTACAAAGATGCAGAGATTAAGATTAAAGATCAGAAATAAAGAAGAATCTTAAGCATAATAAAAAGCCGGAGAAACATCGTTACAAATGTTTTTTCGGTTTTTTACGTTGAATGAATAGAAAAGACTGGAATTGATATCATAAAAGAGTTATAGTGAATTATTCCAAGGGGAATATTGTAAAGTAAGGAGAATGGAAATATGTCATATGAATTTTTACTCAAATTAGGTTTAGCACTCTTTTTAGGATTATTCATCGGGATAGATAGGCAGCTAAAGAATAAACCGCTTGGTGTGAAAACAAGTATGGTTATTTCTGTAGCAAGTTGTTTAATTACGATGGTTTCAATTGAAGCCGTACATGTATATTCTGTTCCAGGGCATACAAATATGGATCCAATGCGTCTAGCTGCTCAAATTGTGAGTGGGATTGGTTTTCTTGGGGCAGGTGTTATTTTACGAAGAAGTAATGATGTTATTTCTGGATTAACGACAGCTTCTATGGTGTGGGCTGCTTCAGCTTTAGGTATAGCAATTGGGGCAGGCTTTTATTTACAAGCGACGGTTGCAATGATTTTAATTATTTTAGCAATTAACGTACTTCCACAACTTGTGAAAATTGCAGGTCCGTATTCATTAAGACAAAAAGATTTATCTATAAAAATTACTGTAAAAGAGCATCATGAGTTAGATGGTATATTTAAGCAAATTAAAAATTTAGGTATGCATGTGAAACGCGTGAAAATTAAAGATATAGATAGTGGAGCATTTCAGCAACTGGAAATGGTTATTTTAGCTCCAGAAGATTTATATACAACAGAGTTATATAGTTCCCTGAAAGAGATTGATCGTGTTGTTTCAGTTGAAGTGGAAAGTAGATAATTGTGATAAAAAAGAGTGAAGTGCATTCACTCTTTTTTATTTGGATTTTTAAGGGAAAAAATTGATATAATGATGAATAACAAGGGGGAGAAATGATGGAAATACATATTAGAAGAGCGATAAAAGATGATATACGAGGTATAGCAAAGGTGCATGTTGATAGCTGGAAAACAACGTATAAAGGGATATTTGCTGACGAATTTTTAGAAAATATAACATATGAGCAACGAGAAAAACAATGGGAAAACATTTTTCAACAAGAAGATAAATACCAATATAGATTTGTAGCAGAGACGTCAGATGAAACAATAATCGGATTCATTGACGGGGGAGTGGAAAGAAGTGGTGCATATAATTGTGATGGGGAATTATATGCGATCTACCTTTTACAAGAGTATCAAGGAATGAAAATAGGACAAAAGTTATTTCAATCTCTATTATCAGAATGTATAAATAATGATATGCAATCACTTTTAGTATGGGTTGTTACGAATAATCCTTCTAAAAATTTTTATGAAAAATTTAATCCAGAAAAAATTGATACAAAATTTTTAGAGCGAGTACAGGTAGAAGAGACAGCCTATTGTTGGAGAGATATAAATAATATTATTATGTAAACTTATTCTTTGAAAGAGGTATGCCAATTAAGGTATATCTCTTTTGTTTAACTATTTTGGATGGATTACTAATGAAAAATAGTAAGTATGTAGTTTGAAATTGAGTATTTTTTTCGTGAATTTTTAACTAGATTAAAGAAAAGAGAGAAAACAAGAAAAATTAAATTAGATAAAAAAATTCTGAAATATACTATTGAATTGAATATCGTTATCAATTAGAATCATAATTGATAACGATATTCAATTGTTGTTTATTATATAAAATTTCGATAGCTTTAATATAAAGAGGAGGACCAATATGCAGCATGCGAAACAAATCGCAGAACATGCAACATTACAAAGTTTTTTAAACTGTTATTTAAGAGAAACAGGGAGTGGAGAATGGATTACAGAGGATGAAAAAATGAAAAGTATCTTCAGTAATACGTTGAATAGAGATATAGTCCCCACATATTTATATTGTCGGCTATCGGCACAACACATTACTTTGTATGGAGAAGTTATATATAAATCAGCAACAGATCGCCATTTGTTTGGAGAACAATTTTATTATCAAATGGGAGAAAATAAGAATGTTATAAAAGCAGATTATGTTACAGTTATTACGTTCTTAATAAAAGAGATGTCTATCAACTACGGAGAAGGGACGAATCCTGCTGAACTTATGCTTCGAGTTATCCGTAGTTGTCAAAATATTGAAGAATTTACAAGGGAGAGAATAGAAGATACATCTGCATTATACGGTTTCCATACATCCTTTATAGAAGCGGAGCAATCTTTATTATTTGGACATTTAACGCATCCAACTCCAAAGAGTAGACAAGGTATTTTGGAATGGAAAAGTGCCATGTATTCTCCAGAATTAAAAGGAGAATGTCAGCTTCATTATTTTAGGGCACATAAAAGTATAGTAAATGAAAAATCATTATTGTTAGATTCTACAACAATAATTCTAAAAGAAGAGTTACGTAATGATGAGATGGTTAGTAAAGAATTTATATCGAAGTATTGTAATGAAGATGAATATTCATTACTTCCAATTCATCCGCTTCAGGCAGAATGGCTATTACACCAATCATACGTACAGGATTGGATAGATCAAGGAGTACTTGAATATATCGGTCCTGTCGGTAAGTATTATATGGCAACATCATCACTTAGGACGTTATATCATCCCCAATCAAAATATATGCTTAAGTTTTCATTTCCAGTAAAAGTAACAAATTCAATGCGTATTAATAAATTGAAGGAACTAGAGAGTGGTCTTGAAGGAAAGGAAATGCTAAATACAGCAATTGGTGAAGTGTTAGAGAAGTTTCCAGGTTTTGATTTTATTTGTGATCCAGCATTTATTACATTAAATTACGGGGCAAAAGAATCTGGATTTGAAGTAATTATACGAGAGAATCCTTTTTATGGTGAACATGCAAATGACGCTACTTTAATTGCTGGATTAGTGCAAGATGCTATACCTGGGGAACGTACTCGTTTATCGAATATTATTCATCGACTAGCAGATTTAGAAGGTAGAAGCTGTGAAGAAGTAAGTTTAGATTGGTTTAGACGATATATGAATATTTCTTTAAAGCCGATGGTATGGATGTACTTACGTTATGGTGTTGCATTAGAAGCGCATCAGCAAAATAGCGTTGTTCAGCTAAAGAATGGTTATCCGGTCAAATATTATTTCCGTGATAATCAAGGGTTTTATTTCTGTAATTCAATGAAAGAGATGCTTAATAATGAGTTGGCTGGCATTGGAGAGCGTACTGGAAATTTATATGACGATTATATTGTAGATGAGAGATTTCGTTACTACTTAATTTTCAATCATATGTTTGGTCTCATTAACGGTTTTGGCACAGCAGGATTAATTAAGGAGGAAATTCTTCTCTCTGAATTAAGGTCTGTACTTGAATCGTTCCTTCCGTATAACCGTGAACCTTCTACCTTTTTAAGAGAATTGTTAGAAGAGCATAAGTTGGCATGTAAAGCAAATTTATTAACGAGATTTTTCGATGTCGATGAGTTAAGTAATCCTTTAGAACAAGCAATTTACGTACAGGTACAGAATCCGCTCGTTAGAGAAGTGGCTGTACGTTCATAAATAACGTTAAAATTTCACGTAATACAAATAATGGTATTTTTTCGTAAGGCGGGGGAGTTATGAGAGTGGACATATATCATACGAGAATATTGAAAGCGCTTGAATCAGAAGATTACATTTCAGTACGAAGAAGAGTGTTACGTCAATTAGTAGAGTCGTTAATTTATGAGGGAATTATTACGCCAATTCGCATAGAAAACGAAGAACAAATTCTTTTTCTTATACAAGGACTTGATGAGGACAACAAAAGTGTCACGTACGAATGTTACGGAAGAGAACGAATGACATTTGGACGTATCTCTATAGATTCATTAGTAATAAGAGTTCAAGAAGAAAAACAAGAAATACAATCAGTTTCGCAATTTTTGGAAGAAGTTTTTCGGATTGTTAACGTGGAAAAAACGAAATTAGATTCTTTTATTCATGAATTAGAACAAACGATATTTAAAGATACAATTGCACAATATGAAAGACATAATAAGGTGAAATATACTCAAAAATCGTACGATGACTTTGAAAGCCATTTAATAGACGGTCATCCATATCATCCTAGCTATAAAGCGCGCATTGGATTTCAATATCGTGACAATTTTCAATATGGATATGAATTTATGAGATCAATAAAAATTATATGGATTGCAGCGCATAAGAAATATGCGGCTGTAGGTTATGAAAATGAAGTGATTTATGACAATATTTTAAAAGGTGAGATAGGCGCGCATACATTAGAAGCGTATATGGAACAAATTCACAGTGCGGGATGCGATTCAAAGCAGTACGTGTTTATACCTGTTCATCCTTGGCAGTGGGAGAATTTCATCATTCCCAATTACGCTGATCATTTACAGGATAAAAATATTATTTATTTAGGAAAATCAGAGGATGATTATTGCGCGCAACAATCGATGAGGACGTTAAGAAATGTTACGAATCCAAAGAGACCATATGTGAAGTTATCGCTGAACATACTTAACACTTCAACACTCCGTACGCTGAAACCATATTCAGTTGTGAGTGCACCAGCTATATCGAATTGGTTAAGTGATGTCGTAAGTCAGGATTCTTATTTAAGGGATAAATCGCGCATTATTTTGCTAAAGGAATTTTCGAGTGTAACGTATGATACGAATAAGAAAGCCACATATGGTTCATTAGGATGCATTTGGCGTGAAAGCGTTCATAAATATTTAAATGAGAAAGAGGATGCGGTTCCCTTTAACGGCTTATATGCAAAAGAGAAAGACGGGACACCAGTTATTGATGCATGGTTAAACAAATATGGGATAGAAAATTGGCTACGATTACTGATTCAAAAAGCGATCATACCAGTTATACATCTTGTTGTAGAGCATGGAATCGCATTAGAATCACACGGACAAAATATGATTTTAGTTCATAAAGAAGGGCTACCTGTCCGTATTGCATTAAAGGATTTCCATGAAGGACTTGAGTTTTATCGTCCATTCTTAAAAGAAATGAATAAATGTCCAGACTTTACTAAAATGCATAAAACGTATGCGGATGGAAAAATGAATGATTTCTTTGAAATGGATCGTATTGAATGTTTACAAGAGATGGTATTAGATGCACTGTTCTTATTTAATGTAGGAGAATTAGCTTTCGTACTTGCAGACGAATATGATTGGAAAGAAGAAAGTTTTTGGATAATAGTTGTCGAAGAAATTGAAAATCATTTTAGAAAATATCCACACTTGAAAGATAGATTTGAAAGTATTCAGCTATACACTCCTACATTCTATGCTGAGCAATTAACGAAGCGTCGATTATATATGGATGTGGAATCGCTTGTTCATGAAGTTCCAAATCCATTGTATAGAGCAAGACAACTTATGAAACAAAAATCAGTTGTTACAGGGGGAAATTATGCTAATCGTTAATAAACAAGAGTATAGCAAAAGTGATTTTGATTTGAGATTACAAGTTTATGAGGAAATGGAACAATTTAAAGAAGCAGAAGGAAATAGATTTGCGCTTTGTCTGAAAGATCCATTCGATATTATTACGCTTGTGTTTTTCTTAAAAGAAAAGAAATTATCAGTATTGCTTATACATGAAGATACGCCAAAAGAAACGGCTATTGAAATGGCAAAGCGTGCAAATTGTATCGGGATATTATATGGAGAATATGGCGATTTTACGAAATTAGAAGTAGTGAACGCTTTACTCGAAGAGCCTTCTTTATTGCAATATAGTTCTGGAACTACGGGAGAACCAAAACTGATTCGTAGAGCATGGGCGGAAGTGGATACAGAAATTACGGCTTATAATGAAGCTTTAAACTGTGAAGTAGATGAAGTGCCGATTGTTATGGCTCCTGTTTCACATTCATACGGACTAATATGTGGTACGTTATCTGCAATTACGCGGGGAAGCAAACCTATCATCATTACAAATAAAAACCCTAAATTCGCCTTAAATATAGTTCGCAATACAGAAAAACATATCATATATGCAGTACCACTTATGTTACATATTATGGGGAGTTTCCCGCAAGGAACGTTTCAGTTTCATAAAATTATGACATCCGGAGCGCCTTTGCCAGAAGCATTGTTTTATAAACTAAAAGAAACGACAACATATATGATGCAGCAATACGGTTGTTCTGAAGCAGGTTGTATTAGTATATGTCATGATATGAAAAGCCATTTAGATTTAGGAAATCCACTACCTCATGCGAGTATAAGCATAGGTTCAGATGAAAATATGCCTGAAGAAATCGTAGTGAAAATGAACGATAAGGAAATTTTCACGAAAGATTTGGGGTATAAATCTGAGCGCGGCCTTCATTTTATGGGGCGCATGGATGATGTGATTAACGTTTCAGGATTAAAAGTCTTTCCTATAGAGGTAGAAGAAACGATGCTTCGACTAGAAGGTGTTAAAGAGGCAATTGTATATCGAGGGAAACATCCTGTGATGGGCGAAATAGTTAAAGCGAAAGTAATCTCTCATATTGATCCGGTTCGAATAAGAGAATGGTGTATACAGCATTTACCAGCTTATAAAGTTCCACATGAGATTGAAAGTGTAACTGAAATTCCGAAAAATAAAACTGGAAAAGTAAGTAGAAAGTTACTAGAGATGGGAGAGGTTACAACATGAGACGTGAAACATTAAAAAATGAAGTATTGAAAATTATGAAAGAAAAAATGGAACTAAAAAATGTAACGCATTTAGAAGAAACGATGCGTTTAAACCAAGATTTATATATAGATTCGGTAATGATGTTACAACTCATAGTTTACATAGAAATGGATGTAAAGCTATGCGTTCCAGAGGATGAGGTAGATCCAAAGGCATTTCTTACTGTAGGATCTTTACTTGATTTTATGGAGGAGCTACAGCCGGTATAAGAAGTAAATGTGAATAATTAACCTTTAGGAAAGTGGATGAGAATATGACTTCAATTAAAGTTCACTGTTTAGTGAGTTGTTTTTGTGAAATTATAAAAAGGCGTAGCGATATAGATTTCCGTCCATTTTATTTTGGATTATGGGACGGCGATTTTGATATAACAGAAGGCGGAATTATTTCGTATCACTCTGAAAACATTAACCATGATAATTACTTACTATGGTATGAAAAATTGTATGGTATGAAAGTGAACGAATGGTATGATCATGCAAAAGATAAAGATATCAATGTAGAGACGTTTTTACAATTAGTAGAAAACAAGCCAGAAAATCGCTATGTCATTGTAATGGTTGATATGTCTCTATTGCCAGAGAGGGAAAATAAATTCCATCAAAAACCGTTTCCGCATTATTTAATGATATCGAAGACAGAGAAAGAAGAAGAATGGTTCATGCTAGACCCTGATTTTCGTTGGGAAGGGAATATGGAAAGAGAAAAAGTGCTTCACTCTGTTCAAGATAACCCATTTGGTGGAGGGTATTTCATTGATGTAGAAGAAATTCAGGAGCCAACAGAAGAAATGGTAGCGAGTTATTTCATAGAAACTTTCAAAAGAAATGACAATGAACTGACTATGGAGCTGAAAAATTTAATTATAAAAATGGCAAATGAAGAAGATGGGTATTCGCTTTCTGGTCTTGTAGCGGCAGTCAAACAAATACCAGTACTTGCGATTCGTAAATATAGTTATGAACATGCCTTTGCATACTTCCGTGAAACGTTGCAATATTCGGAGCAAGAGTTTGATTATTGGTGTGATCGGGTAGAGGATATTGTACAAGGATTTACAAATGTACAGTATCGAGCAATTAAAATGGCAATGACGAATAATAAAGGTATGTTATTATCAATTGTTGAAAAGTTGGATGAAATGAATGCAATTGAACTGCAAATTAAGGCTGAATTAGAGAGACAGTTTTTATCATGGAAAGAAATGAAAACAAACCAGTCTGTCTTAGCATTTTAAAAACCTAACTGAATTTAAGATAAGGGAGTTCAAACCTATGAAATATTCATTATGTACTATTTCCTTTCGTCATCAATTAATTTCATTTACTGATATTGTTCAATTTGCATATGAAAACGGTTTTGAAGGAATTGAATTGTGGGGGACTCATGCACAAAATTTGTATATGCAAGAGTATGAAACGACAGAACGAGAATTGAATTGTTTAAAGGATAAAAACTTGGGAATTACGATGATAAGTGATTACTTAGACATATCACTATCGGCAGATTTTGAAAAAACGATAGAGAAATGTGAACAACTTGCAATATTAGCTAATTGGTTTAAAACGAACAAAATTCGTACGTTTGCTGGACAAAAAGGTAGCGAAGATTTCTCGGAACAGGAGAGAAAAGAGTATGTGAATCGTATTCGCATCATTTGTGAAGTATTTGCTCAGCATAATATGTATGTACTTTTAGAAACACATCCAAATACGTTAACGGATACGCTGCCTTCTACTTTGGAATTATTAGGAGAAGTAGATCATCCGAATTTGAAAATAAACCTTGATTTTCTTCATATATGGGAGTCTGGTGCAGATCCAATAGACAGCTTCCATCGACTAAAGCCGTGGATACAACATTACCATTTTAAGAATATATCGTCAGCAGATTATTTGCATGTGTTTGAACCACATAATGTATATGCAGCAGCGGGAAGTCGAATTGGTATGGTTCCATTATTTGAAGGTGTGGTAAATTATGATGAGATTATTCAGGAAGTGAGAGATACTGACCATTTTGCTTCACTCGAATGGTTTGGACATCATGCGAAAGATATATTAAAAGAAGAAATGAAAGTATTAACAAATAGAAATTTAGAAGTAGTAACTTCTTAATATAAAATGATGTAAGAGTCTCTCATTGTAGAGACTCTTTTTTAAAAAATATAAATAACCAAAAATTACCATGTATTTAAATTGAAATTTAACACAATTTATATATAAATAAGGAGGTGATTGGTAATGGCTAGAAATCGTAATTCTAATCAATTAGCATCACATGGAGCACAAGCAGCTTTAGATCAAATGAAATATGAAATTGCACAAGAATTTGGTGTACAACTTGGAGCTGACACTTCTTCACGTGCAAACGGTTCTGTAGGCGGTGAAATTACAAAACGTCTAGTAGCGATGGCAGAACAACAACTTGGTGGCGGATATACTCGCTAATTGTAGAAGGTTATAGGAGAAAGGAAGGATTCTTCCTTTCTTTTTTTTTCAATTAATTGGTATGAATATATTGCGAACTGAATTCAAAGAATAGGAATAATACTATATTTTCCCCAATTTCTTTTGTTGTAAATGGGAAGTAGTAAAGATGTAATAGCCCTGGTGGAATGAAAAATTACGTTCCAGCAGGGCTATTATATGGTCAGAAATATACGATGAAAGGGTTCCGAAGCCAACATGTTAAAAAAAGAAAACTGTTGTTTAATTGCGCTTGCATCAGTTCCACTTGTTATGACATTAGGGAATTCAATGCTCATTCCAATCCTACCGACTATCGAAAAGGAATTACATATTTCATCGTTTCAAGTATCCATGATTATTACAATTTACTCTATTGTAGCCATTTTACTTATACCGATTGCTGGTTATTTATCAGATCGATGGGGACGAAAGATGATAATGGTTCCGAGTTTGCTGATTGCGGCTATAGGAGGAGCGATAACTGGTTGGGTATCATGGAAAGTTGATAATCCCTACACTTGGATATTGATTGGTAGAGCGATTCAAGGTATTGGTGCTGCTGGTGCAATGCCAGTTGTTATACCGTGTGTTGGTGATTTATACAAAGATGAAAAACAAGTTAGTACAGGTTTAGGAATCATTGAAACATCCAATACATTTGGAAAAGTGCTGAGCCCTATTTTAGGATCTGCTCTTGCTGCCATTGTATGGTTCTTACCATTTTGGGCGATTCCAGTTTTATGCGTAGTATCAATTGTTTTATTACTTGTTCTAGTAAAGGCAAAGAAACAAGAAGGAGAAGTACCGCCACTTAAAGAGTTTATAAAATCTATTATCTCTACGTTTCGAGAAAAGGGAAGATGGTTAATTGCCATTTTTGTATTAGGTGCAATTATTATGCTTATTTTATTCGGAATTCTCTTTTATTTGTCGACTATACTGGAATCAAAGTATGACATACATGGTATATGGAAAGGTTGTGTACTTGCCATCCCGTTACTTGTACTGTCACTTAGTTCATATATGGCGGGTAAAAAAATTGGAGATAATCAAAATGTAATGAAGAAGTGTATTTATATTGGTTTTTTAATGGCAGCTGCATCAGTCATCATTCCTTTATTTATAAAAGGGATCTATTTACTACTTCTTTGTCTCGTTATTATGGGGATAGGAATTGGTATGGCACTCCCATGTTTAGACGCCCTAATTACACAAGGAATTGAAAAGGAGCAAAGGGGGACAGTTACGTCATTTTATAGTTCAATGCGATTTATCGGTGTAGCAGCTGGACCACCTCTATATTCTTTTTTCATGAAGGGTGCTGACCATGAAGTGTTTTATGTAACTAGTATTTTCGCTGGTATTGGTGCTGTTATAGCAATGATTTGGATTAAACCAGCAAAAGATGCAAAGACGGTAAAACAGAAAACGGAACCTACTTCATAATCTGTAAGAGAATTGCATGGTGTTTTAAGGAACATGCAATTCTCTTTCGTTCATTAAGAATACATAACTTGTTTTAACATATAAAGCGCGACGCCCCAAATGATGAGACCCGAAAACTTATTTAATAATACGATTGTCTTTCCAGTTGAGTCTATTCTTTTTAGAAATTTCCCCGCTAAGGCTAAGCTTATAAACCAAATCCAAGAAACGATAATAGTTGCAAGTGTGAAAGCCCATTTTTCACTTCCTATGTATTGAATAGAATTTGTTCCGATTACACCGATTGTATCTAAAATTGCATGTGGATTTAATAACGAAACCGATGCAGCAAAAAGGATTTGCTTTTTTAATGGCATACTGTTTTCTTTTTTTATATCGTTGGAAGGGTTACTTCTCCAAATAACAAAGCCCATATATAGGAGAAAGAAAAATCCAATTATATATAACGTGTTAGTTAGCCAAGAAAAAGTAAGGAGTATAAGGGAGACACCCTGCACTGCAATCAATATGAGTAACGTATCACATATAGAGGCAGTTAATACTACAGGGGCTGCCCTCCAAATGTTTGGTTGGCTCGCACCTTGGTTAAAGACGAAAATATTTTGGACACCTAATGGAATGATAAGACCAAATGCAAGAATGATACCATGAATAATTGCTTCACTCATCATATTACCTCCTATTTTAATTCAGTATGATAGTGTATATTGTATAGAAGAAATGAAAATTTGTATCCATCCATATGGTTGGAGAGGTTACCAACCAAAAAGAATATAAGGTGATATGATGGAAAGATTCGTTTGGAAACCGAATATGTCTCTAGCGACTCCTCTGTATAAACAAATAGAAACGTATATAAAAGAAAGAATCGTTAATGGAGAATGGACTGTTGGAACGAAATTACCTTCACAAAGAGATTTGGCACATACATTCGGTGTGAACCGGAGTACAATTGTAATGGCTTTCGATGAACTAGTGGCAAAGGGATACATTGAAGGAAATGGCAGGAAAGGAACAATTGTTGTAAATAATAATGAGAATGCTTCAACGTACGCGCCCCCACCTAATTGGCAGTCTTATGTAGAAACAGGACTTCATTATCCGAATCTGCCTGCTATTCAAGAGATTAATCAAGCTGAATTTTATCCGCATGTAATTCGTTTAGGAACCGGGGAGCTCGCGCCAAGTCTTTTACCTGAAAAAAAGATGAAAGAGATTATGAATAAGCTTTTAGCATCAAAGGTGACACTTGGCTATGAAGAGCCGAAAGGAAGTCTCTCTTTAAGGGAAAAGATTGCGGACTATTTAAAAGGACATGGTATAGATGTAACTCCTGATTCTATATTAATTGTTTCAGGAGCGATTCAAGCGTTGCAACTTATTTCTATGGGGCTTCTTCCAAAAGGGGCATCCATCTTATTAGAAAAACCATCTTATTTATATTCTCTTAATGTTTTTCAATCAGCAGGAATGCGTTTAATTGGTATACCAATGGATGAGAACGGTTTACATGCATCATATATTACGAAATATAAGAAGCAATTTAATGCATCTATTTTATATACAATCCCGTCTTTTCATAATCCGACGAACTTTAGTATGAATGCGAAGAAACGAATAGAAGTGATGGAAATATGTAACGAAATTGGTTTGCCTATTATAGAAGACGCGGTGTACCAAGACTTATGGTTTGATGAGCCTGTTTCAAAGCCTTTAAAAGCATATGATAAAAACGGAATTGTACTACATATTGGGAGTATGTCTAAAGTTATTAGTCCAGGGTTAAGAATTGGATGGATTGTTGGATCTGAGCCAGTCATTCAAAGATTGGCAGACATAAAAATGCAAACAGATTATGGTTCAAGTTCTATATCCCAGCAAATTGCAGCGGAATGGTTTGCAGATGGATTGTATGATGAACATTTACAGTTTGTAAGAACTAAGTTGAAAAAACGTAGAGATTTTATGTTGCAAATGTTAGAGAAATATTGTCGTGATATAGCAACATGGTATGAACCGACAGGTGGTTTTTATATTTGGTTACATATGAATGTACCCGTTTCGAACCGTAGCTTATTCGACAAAGCTTTGAAAGAAAAGATTTTATTAAATCCAGGTACTTTGTATGATAGAAGTGCAAACCAATTTTTGCGTCTATCCTATTCATACGCAACGTTAGAAGAAATTGAAATAGGTATCAAAAAACTTGCACAACTAATGAAAAAGTAAGAGGAGAAAATAATGAAACAATACGTAATTTGCCAAATTATCAATGGAGAAAAATATTTAGCTGCTTATGCGGAGTCGAAGCAGGATGCAATTGAAAAAGCAGAATTGTTAGGATTACGAACGGGAAATCGATACACAGTTATTACTGCGGAAGAAGCTGAAGGGTTAACGTATCCTTAAGCAACGAATAATAATGATGCAGCAGGAAGTAAATAAGCCTAGTAATCTATGATATTACTAGGCTTATTTTTTTGAAAGCGTTACGTGTTCTCGTATGAAAAATAATAGTATTATGAGTCAAGTTGACGGAAATACCGATTTGTTTTTCGGTCCTGATTTCCGTTTCTATAGTCATCAATATATTGTCTGAAGTTCCAAGATTGTAAAAACTTATTTGCGGCGTTATAACCAGAATTGTAAAGCCACTCTTTTTCTTCCTTTGTTAACTCAAAGTTTGTACTTGTAATGGATCCTGTTGGAATTGTAATTGTTCTTGCTTTTGATTCCTTATCTAAATGACGTAAATCATGGGCTTGCATCATTGTTTTAAAAAGTCCTTTGAACATGGAGATAGGCTCGTTATAATGGGCAGGATCAGCTTGAATCTCATCTTTTACGAAATGAAATCCAAATGTTGGCCAGCGAGGAGAGGAAGGTGAGTCGAAAATCCAAATTGGGTAATTGCTTAAAATCCCTCCATCAACCATATAACAAGGTTGCTTCCATTTTGGGGTTCTCCATTTTACCGGTTCAAAGAAGAAAGGGATTGTACTACTCATTCTTACAGCTTTAGCAATAGAGAAGCGATAATTTAAAAATCCGTAGTTTGGTAAGTCATCAGGAAAGATAACCATTTTACCATTACTTATATCAGAAGCGATAATTTTAAGTTTATTTAAATCAGGTAAATCTGTAAATAAGTGAACTCCTTTTTTTCGAAGTAATTCTTCAATCCATTCTTCTATAAATATATTAGAGTAAATACCAAGAGTAGTCCATGCGCTTAATCCTTTTCCGATAAAGGGGATTCTGTCAATAAAGGTTCTCTTCGTAAATGTATTATAATCGATATCAGTTATAATCGTTTTTAACTCTGAACAAGAATATCCTGCTGCTAGGAGCGCAGCGATAATGGAACCAGCTGATGTTCCAGCTACACGCTCCCATTCATAGCCTTTTTCAGCTAACGCGCAAATTGCCCCTACATGTGCAATCCCGCGTACACCGCCTCCTTCAAAAACACCATCAATCTTCATCAATCATACTTCCTTTCGAATAAAAGATTTGAAAATGGAAAAAAAGCACGTATTGTACGTGCTTTTTTACAATAGTTTTTAAATTTACTAGCAGCCTACAAAGCCGCCCCAACAGCTAGCTCCGATGATGATTAGAAGGATAAATAAAACGATTAATAAAGCGAAACCTCCATAACCACATCCACCACAACTACCGCCGTAACCGTAACCGCCGCAACTATATCCGTAACCCATGTGGAATTCCTCCTTAAATTAAAAATAAAAATGAACGAGGGGAAAATGTACTGGAAGAAATAATGAACTATCGTGTTTGTAGGAACAATGTATACTATGCTTTTTTTAACTTGTTCGCGTATGAAGGAAGAGCCCGTTTTTTTGGAGGCTTGTTGTTTTTACAAAGAATGGAGTATAATTTTTGTGCGATGATACAAATAAGTATGTAAATATAAGGAGAATTTATGAATAAACAAATTGAAGTATTAATTGATAAATATGGGCTGACACATTTAAAAGAAGAACTTATTAATACTGTATTTCCTAGTGTGAAAGTTGTGCCAAAGCAGGAGGAAACAGTTGCGGTAGGTAGTTCGAAAATGGGAGGAGTTCCTGATTTACCATCTGCATTTGAATACCCAATGTACAAAGGAAACCCGTTACAGTTTATCGCTCAATTTAATTTAAATGATTTACAAAATGTTGGTATGGAGTACAATCTACCTAAGACAGGAATATTATACTTTTTCAGCGTTGAAAATTACTTTGAAGAAGATGTGAATCCAACTGAAGCGGGACGTGTACTTTATTATGATGTTCCTGTAGAGCAATTACGAAGGGCCGATGAATTGCAAACAAATTATAACCAGTGTGCAACTACTTTTGAACTGACATATAAATTGCCAGAGCTTTTCATTGAAGATGAGGCTGATTCAGATCGTTTCTTACAATTGCTTGAAGAGTTAATTCCAGATAACTACGATAACCATCAAATGTTTGGTGAGCCATTCTCTGTACAAGAGGAAGTATTATATGAGACAGGAGAATATATGGGGATCGACCCGCAGCAAATGACACTTTTATTCCAAATTGACTCAGATACTAAAAATTGTAATATGATGTGGGGAGATTTAGGGATGCTTTATTTCTGTATTGGAAATGAAGACTTGAAAAATCAACGTTTTGAAAATGCATGTTGCGTATTACAAACTTGTTAAGAAAAAAGGTTGTTCTTGTAAAAAGAACAACCTTTTTACAATGTTAAATATGCATAATCTCATATGACCTATACGAAAAAGTATTGTATACTCTGAAACTATACGATACTTTTTTCGTATAGTTATAGAATGTAAGGAGTGACGAGATGGGAAAGACAAGTAAGTATGTGACAGCTACCCTGCTTTGTTCAACAATAGTAATGGGAGGCTTACAGGCGTCATCTGTATCTTATGCAGCTACGAATTCAACTGTAGCGACATCACAATCAGATGCAAAGTTGTTAAATGATGTTAGAAAAGAATTAAAACAACAGGTTGATAATCGAGAAGAAAATATTACAATCACATATAAATCAAAAGATAGAAATGCTAGAAATGTTATGGACCAATTGTATGGCGAGTTTAATAAAGTTGTAGACGCAGATGAGTATGTAAAATATAATGTAGCGTCTACTAAATATTCTATTAAAGGGTTACCAGGAAACTATACGTTTACACTGCAAGTGAAATACCGTGAATCAAAAGAGCAAACACAATATGTGAAATCTCAGGCAAAAGCAATTATCGGTTCAATTGTAAAACCAGGAATGGATGAGCATGAGAAAGTAAAAGCTATTCACGATTATGTTGTGAAACATGTATCTTATGATACGTCTTATAAAGCGTATACAGCATATGAAGCATTAGCGAATCGTTCTGCCGTTTGCCAAGGATATACGTTATTAACATATGAATTGCTACAAGAAGCGGGTATCCAAAATCATATTGTAACAGGTACAGGAAATGGACAAGCTCACGCATGGAATATAGTGAACATTGAAAACAAATGGTACCACCTTGATACGACATTCGATGATCCAGTACCGGATAAAGCTGGGCGCGTAACATATTCATATTTTAATATGTCTGACGAGCAATTAAGTAAAGATCATGAATGGGATCGTAGTAAATACCCGGCGGCAACTACAAGTTACTTTAATGAATTAACAAACAAAATAAAAGCGGATAGTTCAAAAACTGCTACGTATGAACAAATGTTAAAAGAAACAAATTTAAAATATTTGTCTGCACAATACGGAGCAGATAATTATAGTGAATTTAAGAAAAAATTACAGCAACAATTCGCTTCTAAACCAGAAAAGGTAGAAGTACGATATAAGCAATCTATGGATGGAACGATGCAAGATATAAAGAAAGTGTTAAATGAAATAAATTGGCCAAAAGGTGCAAAACGTGTATCTTATGAAGTAGCACCATATAGTGCAATGGCAGATTATTCATTAGCGACAATTACATTTACTTATTAATTAAGAAGAGCATCTTGGAAAGGTGCTCTTTTTATATTTTATCACTTTAAAAAACAGAATTGTGTGATAAAATATAAAAAGGAAGGATGTGGGATTTGAATGGATTTGTTCGAAAGTAATATTTTTACATTGATATATACTTGTTTAGTAATCGGACTTATCGTTTTGTTTTTCCTATCATTTACTTTGTTCCATAGAAGATTATTGCAAAACAGCGCTGCAAAAAAACAACATGTAATTAATATGAATAAGAAGCTAGATCGAATGATTGAATTGCTTGAAAAAGATAAGAAATAATGATAGAAGATGTATGAAAAGGGGAAGAGGATGGCTAATTATATAAAAGAATTACGTGAAAAAGTAGGTCACGACTGTGTTCTCATAAACTTTGCGGGTGGTTGTGTGTTGAATGAACATGGAGAAGTATTACTACAAAAAAGAGGTGATTTTAACGCTTGGGGATTTCCTGGCGGTGCAATGGAAATTGGAGAATCTGCCGCAGAAACCGCGATTCGAGAAATAAAAGAAGAAACAGGTTATGATGTGAAAATAAATGAGCTTATCGGGGTGTATACAAAATATTTTCAAGCATATCCAAATGGAGATAATGCCCAGTCAATTTTAATATTCTTTTCATGCTCAATTGCCGGAGGAGAGCAAAAAGTAGACGGTGATGAAACGTTGGAATTGAAGTTTTTCCCGCTAAACCAAATGCCACCATTGTTTAATCAACAACATGAGGATTGTTTACAGGACTTACTAGAGAAAAGAGTAGGGGTGTATCGTTAACATAAAAAAGAAGCTAATGAGGTTAGCTTCTTTTTTTATATAATTTATTTCCACCAATCATCAAACATAGACGCTGGTACTTGTCTTTTATGTTCGCTCACTGTGTAACGTTTTTCAATTTTTTCTGCAACGTCAGCTGGAACTACTTTACCTTCTAAATAATCATCTAGTTGATCATATGTAATGCCTAACTCTGTTTCATCAGCTTGACCTGGTTTTTCATCTAATAAATCAGCTGTTGGCATTTTTAAGTAAAGTCGCTCGTCTGCATCTAATTCTTGTAATAGAGCGCGTCCTTGGCGTTTCGTTAATCCCGTTAATGGTAATAGGTCTGCACCACCATCTCCGAATTTTGTAAAGAATCCTGTAACAGCTTCTGCCGCGTGATCAGTTCCAATCACAAGTAGCCCTTGTTGACCACCGATTGCGTACTGCGTAACCATACGGATACGTGCTTTCACGTTACCTTTATTGAAATCTGTTAATGATTCACCTAGTACGTTTTCGTATTGATTTGAGAAAGTATCAACTGTTGACGCAATATCAAATGCAACAGATTGATCAGCTTGAATAAATTGTAATGCTAATTGCGCATCATCTTCGTCTTTTTGCACTTTATAAGGAAGGCGCACTGCGATAAACGTTGCGTTACCACCTTCATTACGAATTTCCTCCACTGCAAGCTGAGCTAAACGTCCAGCTAATGTAGAGTCTTGTCCGCCACTAATTCCAAGTACAAATCCTTTCGCACCCGTTTTTTTCACATAATCTTTTAAGAAATCAACACGTTTACGGATTTCTGTTTTCGGATCAATTACAGGCTGAACATGTAATGCTTTCATAATCTGTTCTTGTAATGTCATTATGTTTCCTCCTATTCGTATTAAAGCGGTAAATAAGTTTATATGTATATTGGCACATACTTCTATCCTTTATTATTTCGCAAAACTAACGAATATACAATAGGATGCGTGTATGAATATGAATGTAGTCATTATAATGAAACTGCTTCATTTAAGCAATTTTTTTGAAACCTTTCAATAATGTAAGGTTTTTGTCATTTGAATCGATGGAAGCTATTTCCGCATTTTACTAATATAAGAACATAGTTAGCAGAAGGGCGGAGAAGTAATATGAACATTAGAGAACTCGCATACCGGAATGTAACACGAAATAGACGAACATACTCAGCATATTTTTTAAGTAGTGCATTTGCAATTATGGCCTTTTTTGTGTACTCATTTTTTGCGTTTCATCCGGCATTAAGCGCTGGAGAATTGGGGCAGTATGTATTCGTAAGTATGTCTTTTGCACAGTCCATTATTTACTTATTTACGTTTTTCTTTATTTTATATTCGATGGGAATGTTTTTAAAAACGAGAAAGCGTGAATTAGGAATTTTAATGATGTTAGGTATGACGAAATATCAATTAAAGCGTCTTATCTTCTTTGAAAATATTATGATTGGAATAGGGGCCATTATTTTTGGGATACTTGCTGGAATGCTGTTTTCCGGAATATTAATATTTGTAGCTCCGATGATATTAAAGTTAGATATTTCCTTAGCTTATTACATACCAATGAAAGCCATTGTTGTAACGAGTATTATGTTTTTCGTATTATTTATGATCATTTCATTGTTTAGTGCAGGAATGATTCGGAAAAATAAAATTATGAAATTGTTTAGAGGATCAGCAGAAGCGAAGCCGGAACCGAAAGCTTCCATTATTTCTTCTATATTAGCAGTCATATTGCTTAGTGCGGGATATGCAGGAGCGCTTCTGTCACACGGCGCAATGGTATTTGTCATGATGATTCCTGTTACAACGGTAGTCATTATTGGTACGTATTTGCTGTACAAGCAGTTGAGTGTCTTTATTATTAGACTATGTAAAAAAAGTAAACGTTTCTATTGGACACAGACAAATATTGTTACGTTATCAGATTTAGCTTACCGTATGAGAGACAACGCCAGAATGTTCTTTATTGTAACTATTATTTCAACTGTAGCATTTTCAGCAATAGGTACATTAGTTGGTTTTGCATCAATGACGAAAGGAATTATGGAGAGACCAATTGCGTTTCAGTATCATTCTAAGCAAGGAAATAGTAATGAATCACAACATTTGAAGCTGATTGACGAAGGATTAAAGAAGCATAGTATAGCAGCTGTTAAAGCTACTATTTCAACGAAAAGGACAGAGGAGCAGTCGCTAAGAAGCGTCATTTTCATAAAAGCATTAGATTATAAGGAGTATGCAAAGTTAACAGGAGAACCATTTCAAACTGTTGCAAATAAAGAAGCTTTATTTTTATCAGTCGATATACCAGGACCACCGATGAAAGAAAGAAAAGAAATTACTTTACCACATTTGAATGAATCTTTAAAAGTGAAAAAAGTTAATACTTCTTCATTAAGTAAAATACTAAGAGGTAACGTTTATGTAATCTCTAAAAATCAATATGACGCATTACAAGATGGATTTAAAGAGGAAAAAGATTATGTGTACAAAACAGAAGGAACGAAAGATGAAATAGAGGTTGGTAAAGAACTTACTCATCAAATGAAGACTTATGAAGAACATGCAACGTTTAGTGCAGAAGAGTATGAACAAAACCAAAGTTTACAAATCGCAGGACCAATTCTATTTGTAGGTTTCTTTATCGGTATAGTATTTTTCGTATGTGCAGGAAGCTTCCTTTACTTCCGTTTGTTTTCTGATTTGGAGGATGATACTCGTTTGTTTGAAATGATTCGAAAAGTAGGCTTAACGAGTGGAGAATTATCGAAAGTAGTTACAATTCGATTGGCACTTTTATTCTTCGTTCCAATAGGTGTTGCAACATTACATGGAGCAGTAGCGTTAACTGCTCTGGGACAGATGTTTGAGTATTCACTATTTAAAGAAAATGCGATTGTATTAAGTATTTTCGTAGGAATTCAAATTGGTTACTTTTTACTGATAAGATCCCGTTATTTAAAACAATTGAAAGAGAGATTACGCATTCGTTAAATGTGTTTTTTTAACTTGAGTACAAAATTTTCTAAAAAGAGACAAGTATTACCAAAAAGTGATAAAATGGAAAGAGCGAGGTGGAAAAACTAATAGAAAGTAAGGGGGAATTAATATGAAAGCAACAGGAGTTATTCGAAAAGTAGACGAATTAGGACGAATTGTTATTCCTAAAGAATTACGTGATGTATTGGGAATACAAATCAAATCACCACTTGAAATTTTCGTAGAAGAAGATAAAGTCATTTTACAAAAATATCAACCTTACAATGCTTGTCAAATAACAGGTGATGTTTCAAATCAAAACATATCATTAGCAAATGGAAACATTACTGTTAGTATAGATGGAGCGAAACATTTAATAAAAGAAATAGAGAAGTTTTTAAATAAGAGTGAGGTTTAGTCTTAATTTAATTTATTTTTAAAATTTCATATCATTCTTTAAAAACTATAAAAGGACCATTAAATTGGTTCTTTTATTTATCTCGTAATTTTTCGTGTCTAAAAATTACGAGATAAATAAAAGAGTAGTATAAAATTAGTAAGCTATATTGAGAAATATTTTTAAGGAAGGAAAACGAAACGAATAAAACGAATGTTACATTTAAACCTTTTCAAAAGTGGTCTGAAATGAAAATAATATATTTTCAGGAGGGATTACGATGAATAGTAGTACAGCGAATAAACAAAAAGGTATACAATTGATTCCTTTTACAGTAGATAAGGTGGTTGAACAAGTAAATGAAATTCCACCAGGTGTACAACTCATTCATGCTCCACAAGTATGGGAGAAGAGTGCGAAAGGAAAAGATATTGTTGTTGCCGTATTAGATACAGGTTGTGATGTGAATCATATAGATTTAAAGGATCGTATTATCGGTGGAAGAAATTTCACGAAAGATTACGAAGGGGATCCAAATATTTATCTTGATAATAACGGACACGGTACTCATGTAGCGGGGACAATTGCAGCGACTGAAAATGGGGTCGGTGTTTTAGGAGTCGCACCACTTGCTAAAATGTTAGTGTTAAAGGTTTTAGCGGGAGATGGTTCTGGAAGTTATGAGCAAATTATTGAGGCGATTCATTATGCTGTAAATTGGAGAGGACCTAATAAAGAAAGAGTTAGAGTCATTTCAATGTCACTTGGTGGCCCGCAAGACGTTCCAGAATTACATGAAGCAATTCAAAATGCGGTAAGGCAAGATGTTCTCGTCGTATGTGCTGCTGGGAATAATGGAGATTGTAATGATAACACGGAGGAACTGGACTTCCCAGGTGCGTACTCAGAAGTAATTGAAGTCGGCGCTGTTAATTTAGAACGGAAAATCACATGTTTTAGTAATTCGAATCAAGAAATTGACTTAGTGGCGCCAGGCGATGAAATTTTATCTACGTATCCTGAAGGGAAATATGCGGTATTAAGTGGAACTTCTATGGCGACACCGCATGTCGCTGGAGCGCTCGCATTGCTTATTAAGCAGTGTGAGAGAGAATATGGTAGAAAATTATCAGAGCCAGAAATATATGCACAACTTATTAAAAGAACTATACCTTTAGGGTATGAACGTACATCTGAAGGGAATGGATTAATAGATTTATTAAAAGAATAGCAAATACGAAAAAACATCTCATATGAATATGAGATGTTTTTTCGTATGGTTCTGTCGCATATACAAGGGAATCTAGTATTTAATTCTTTTTCATGCAACGTATATTAGAATGGTGGTTATCCCATACGTCTGTTCATAAAATTATAAAAGGTACATAAGAACTTGCATCGTAACAACGAAAACCGCTATAAGGTTAGAGGAGGTATATACGGATGATATATCAAGCTATCCAGCAGTTAATTGATCGTGCTATTGAAGTTCAATTGATTGAAAAAGAAGATGAAATATATACAAGAAATCAAATCCTTTCCTTACTTCGTTTAGATGACTTTGTAGTGGAAGCGTCAGCGCCCGCAAAGAAAGCAATTTCGGAGTTATTGGAAGAGTTAATTGAATATGCTTGTATGCATAAAGTCATTGAGGCAGTAATGGACGAGAAGGAGATTTTAGCAAGTGCAATTATGGATGTATTTATGTCCAAACCGTCCGTTATCAATTCGCTATTTTATGAAAAATACGAACAAAATCCGAAGGCTGCGACAAATTACTTCTATGAGTTAAGTAAAAACAGCAACTATATCCAGATGAAGCAAATTTCCAAAAATATAAATTATAAAGTAAATACGGAATATGGACCCATTGATATAACGATTAATTTATCAAAACCGGAAAAAGACCCGAAACAAATTGCTAGAGAGAGAGTATTGGAAAGTACAAATTATCCAAAATGTTTACTCTGTATTGAGAATGAAGGATATAGAGGCAGAATTGGACATCCAGCACGCTCGAATCATCGTATGATTCGTATGAATCTTACAGATGAAAGCTGGTTTCTACAGTATTCTCCGTATATATATTTCAATGAACACTGTATTGTATTGTCTTCAGAACACCGTGATATGAAAATTGACCGTCAAACATTTTTACGTTTGTTAAAATTTGTAGAAAAATTCCCGCATTATTTCCTTGGTTCTAATGCAGATTTGCCTATTGTAGGAGGATCTATTCTAACACATGACCATTATCAAGGTGGAAATTATGAATTTGCTATGGCAAATGCATCAATCGACTTAATTTTTGAACTCACTAACTTTCCAGAAATGCAATGTTCTATTATTAAATGGCCTATGTCAGTTATTCGCTTAAGAAGTAACGACATAGAACAAATAGTAAATGCAGGGGAGTACATATTAGAGAGGTGGAAGGGATATAGTGATCCTTCTGTTCATACATTTGCATTTACGAATGATGTTCCACATAATACGATTACGCCGATTGCCCGCTACCGGAATAATATGTACGAATTGGACCTTGTTTTGCGAAACAATCGTATAAGTGAAGAACATCCGCTAGGTATTTTCCACCCTCATGCAGAAATACAACATATTAAAAAGGAAAATATCGGACTGATTGAAGTAATGGGGTTAGCTGTACTTCCGGCGCGTTTAAAAACAGAACTTCAGGAAGTGGAAAAATTCTTACTTAACATTCCAAGTGATATTCCAACGCCTCATATACGATGGGCAGAACAATTAAAAATCAAATATGAAAATCGGATACATGAACAAAATGTACAGGAGATTATAAGAGAAGAAGTGGGACGGAAATTTATACAGGCGCTTGAAGATGCTGGTGTTTTTAAACGAGATGACGAAGGGATATCGGCATTTAAACGTTTTATTCAGAAGTTAAATAAGGAATGAACTTAGTAGTGATGGTGATTACAAAATGACCTAATTATATGATAAGGGAGGTAATAATATGGAGGAGTGTGAGCATAAGCAACTACAGGAATTGAAACAGATAGGCGGCCCTATATTAATGATGTGTATAAAATGTAATCAAATAATTAAAGTGTCCAAAGGATCCAGTACAAAAATAAAGTGAAAAAGAATGAAGTGTGTATATTCCTAGTGTGTGATGAACAAAGTTCCTGCTGATTAAAATTGCATTTTATTAAAAGAATAGAAAAAACTAAAAACATCTCATATGAATATGAGATGTTTTTAGTATGGTTCTGTCGCATGTAATACGACGTCTAATAAACCGGGAAATCTAGCATGTAAGTCATCTTCACGAATTGAAATGAAACGCTGTGTTCCTTCAATGCGTGTATACATAACACCGGATTCACGTAAAACCTTGAAATGGTGAGATAAAGTTGATTTCGCAATTGGAATGTTTAACGCACCACAAGATTGTTCATTTTTCTCTAATAGCATCGTTACAATTTGTAAACGAATTTGATCGCTAAGTGCGTATAAAACAGAAGAGAATTGAATTTCTTCTCGATTTGGATGATAGAGAGTACGCATTTTTTCACCTGCTTGTATAAGTTAATATAGTTTGCACTATAACATATAAAGTGGTATATTTCTATTGTTCGAATATAATCGAACAATAGAAATATAGGGGGAGAAAAAATGAAATATACCAAATTGCAAAAGGCAGGACTACATATTTCGAAGTTGGGGTTAGGAACAAACGCTGTAGGGGGACATAATTTATATGCTGATGTGAATGAGGAGGAAGGAAAACGATTAATAGAAGAAGCTATCCAGCAAGGGATTACATTTTTTGATACAGCAGATTCATATGGTTTCGGTAGATCAGAGGAATTAGTAGGAGAAGTATTGAAAGGAAGACGCCAAGAATTTGTACTTGCTACAAAAGGCGGAATACAGCCGTTATTAAATGGAGAGGTTTATATTAATAATGAACGAAGCTATTTAAGAAATGCTGTGGAAAATAGCTTAAGAAGATTACAAACTGATTATATTGATTTATATTATTTACATTTTACAAATCCAGAAACAAGTTACATAGATTCAATTGGAGAGCTTGCTCGTCTAAAAGAAGAAGGGAAAATTCGTGCAATTGGAATATCTAACGTAAACGTAGAGCAATTAAAAGAAGCGAATCAGCATGGACAGATAGATGTTGTACAAGCACCGTATAATATGTTGGATCGTGCTGTTGGGGAAGAACTTTTGCCGTATTGTATAGAATCAGGTATTTCATTTATTCCATACGGGCCTCTTGCTTTTGGGATATTAGGTGGTAAATATACAGAAGATTTTAAATTGAATGAAGGAGATTGGCGTCAAAGTGTAAGTTTATTTGAAGAAAATACATATAAGAGTAACTTTAAAAAAGTTGAGAAGTTAAAAGGCGTAGCTAGAGAAGAGAGTGTCGAAGTATCGCATTTAGCTTTAGCGTGGCTATTAAACAAAAAAGGAATTGATACTGTTATTCCTGGTGGGAAACGGGCGGAGCAAATAAGAGAAAGTGTAAGAGCGGTGGAAGTTTCATTGAATGAGAAGGTTATGAAAGAAATTGCATCTATTTTAGAAGATTAGTTGAGAAGAGGGGTACTTCCCTCTTTTTATCCCGCATTAACGGGCAGTAAGACACCCACCTCAAAATTTAGCGGAAGCAAAGAAGTTAGGTGGGGGATCAACTGCCCGTAAAAGCCCGATTGGTTCAACTAATAATCAGTGGGGGATGAATAAAACCCCCACTGATTAAAGTTTCACTTTATATAAAAGGAGAAGGTTTAAATGAAAAGAGTACTAGCTGTATTCTTTATGATAATGTTTATGATAGGTACAGATACTTTCTTAATTTCGCCACTTTTACCGACATTACAACAGGTGTATCATGTTTCAACTGAGCTATCAGGATGGATGGTGAGTTCATATGCTTTAGGATACGCTGGATTTGCGCTTATTGCTGGTCCTATATCAGATGGCTTAAATAGAAAAAAAGTGATGGTAATAGGAATGAGTTTTTTTGCGTTAAGTACGTTTTTATGTGGAATGGCACCGAGTTTTCTATGGATGCTAGCATTGAGATTTTTAGCAGGTGTAAGTGCAGCCTTTGTATCTCCACAAGTGTGGGCATCTATTCCGCTCCTTATAGAGAAGGAGCAAATTGTAAAGGCAATTGGAATTGCAACAGCAGGGTTAGCAATCTCTCAAATTTTAGGGCTGCCAGTTGGATCGTATTTGGCAATGATACACTACACAATACCATTCTTCATCATCGGTATATTATCAGCACTACTTGTCGTTCTTATCTATGTAGTATTACCAGAAATACAACCGGTTTATATAGGTGGAAGTAAAACAAACATCTTAAAGCGCTATAAACAATTACTTACAGATTCAAAGGTTTCACTTTCTTATTTTGCATATTTTGTTTTTCAAACTGGTAATTTTGCTGCATTTTCATTTTTCGGTGTATGGCTTTCCATTCAATTTGGTTTACAAGTTCATGAAATAGGAACAGCTATGCTTGTATTAGGGTTAGGAAATTTAACAGGGAATATTTTTGGCCCAAGAATCGTAAATAAAATTGGTTATAACCTTTCTTTCTATGGTGGAATTATATTTACAGCAGTGCTATATGTAGTACTTCCTCATGTAAAGAACATTATATTTGTGGAGCTATTATTCTTTGTTTTATTTTTTGTGACAGGAATTTTGTTTGTATTGATGATGAGGCACTTACAAAACCTGTCTAGTGTAGCAAGAGGAACAGGAGCCGCGCTTGCTAATGCTTCTATGTATATTGGTCAAATGATTGGAGCGGCAATAGCAGGACTGCTATTTGCAGCATCTCACAATTTTATACTTATAGGTAGTTTTACTGCGTTACTATATATAAGAGCTTTATTTTTGTTTAGAAAAAGTGAAAAGCTTAATGAAGATAGTGAAACAGGAATTGCATCATAAAGCCTGTATAAATATTTCGCAAATCAGAATTAATCAGAGTGTGAATACATGAATGTGCTTTTAATTACAGTGGTTACTAAAAGTATAGAAATAGTAGAAGAAATGTATTGTAACAATGTTATGAGGACTTCAAAAATAAAAAATCCCTACAAAGATAGGGATTTATATATCGGCATATAGTTCCTTGGAAAAGGATATATGTAGTTTAACATATAGGACTACTTATATTTGTGAAATAGATGTGAAAGTAATGTGAAAAATGCTGAAAGAAAAAACTATTTAAATAGAGGATAATTTAGATGAGGATATGGATTTTACATAAATGCTGTGTTATATTTCTACTTATCTGTTAATAATTACATGTTTTAATTTTATTGGGGATAAAAGGGAGAGATTTAAATGCAATGGTATTTGAAAGCTCTAAAGAATTATGGGAATTTTAGTGGTAGAGCTACGCGAAAAGAGTACTGGACTTTTAGTTTATCGAATATCGTAATTTTTTGGTTATTGGTATTTTTCTCATCATTTTCAGAGGTGTTAGTTGCTATTATTGCGTTGCTATTTATGTTAGTAATGATTATACCAAGTTTTTCGGTTGGTGCACGACGATTGCATGATATTGGGAAAACAGGATGGTGGCAACTATTAAATTTTGTACCGTTTGGTAGCGTTGTTTTACTTGTATTTTTTATCATTGAAAGTGAAGAAAGTGACAATCAATACGGACCAAATCCGCATTCAGATTTAAAAGAAGCGATTTAATAAACCTATTATTAAAATGGTTTGCACAGGCTAATATTATATAGCATAGCAAGAAGAAAAAATTCTAAATAAAAAGCACTGTTTTAGTTAATGTAACTAAAACAGTGCTTTTCTCTTTGATTGAACTGTTGCTGCATTTTCATCATGTATGCCTGCATCTTTAATAATTCGTTGTTTTGCTTTATTTAATAGATGGTCTACTGCTTCACCAAAATAATTAGCTTCGCTTTTTGTGCGGGCTTCTCGTAAACATTTATAGTTTTCTAGCAGTTCCTCTTTTTCAGTGTTTGTTAAGAAATCTTCTATTTTCTTTTTTGTCATACGAAACACCCTTTCTTCTGACAAACGACGCAATAGAAAATATTTATTGTTTATTATAGCAATAATTTTTAAAGAAAGTATAGACTAACGTCGTAATAATTTGTCAATTTCTTGAATCTTCTCATCAGCTTTCCCAATTTGTGTATTTTTAGCCTGTTCACCACCAAGCGCTTGGTGCAGTAAGAAAGTCTGACCGGAAATAGCAGTCACAATGGATACTTTTATAATTTCTTTTATTAAGGTGACATCGAATAGAACGAGTCCAAGTAGTGCAGCTAGACTACCAGTGAAAATATCAGTCAAAAACCCAAAGTGAAAAAAAGTTTTCAAACGGCGTGGAAGCAATAACTTGCCTTGGTTATTGATAAGATGGGAAACGAAACCAGTAATGCCACCAACGAGAACAGCAGTTAGCCATTGATACATTTCCATCGAATCCACTCCTTTTAGTGAATAAGATTCGATTCTTTTATATTGATTCCTTTTAATATTTCATATAAACATATTGAGAAAGTTTGTTTGGGTTTATTACGTATTCAATTTAATTATAACAGAAAAATCTGATATTTTTCAGTCTATTATATGAAGCGGTTATTCCTTAATATGAATGTAGAAAGGGGTGCGTGATATGAATATAGATTATCGAATAAGAAGTGTAGATGGTTATACAAAAAATATAGGGGAATTAGTAAGCATGCTGGAGCATACGAGGGCTGTAACATTACAGGAAATAAACGATCTATCTGTTGAGCAATTAGATTTCATTATGACGAGTGGAGGGAATTCCATCGGAGCGTTACTAAAGCATATAGCAGCTATAGAAAAAGCCCATCAACTTATTTCATTTCAAGAGCGCGACTTTACAAAAGAAGAATTAGAAATATGGGAAGACGCACTATATTTAGGGGAAGCGGGGAGAACAATCCGTGGTCATGAAATACAGTATTATGTACAACTTCTACAAAGTGTTCGAGAAGAATCTCTGAAGTATTTGAATGAACAAAATGATGAATGGCTTATGTCAGAAAGAAAGTGGCCCAACGGTGTAGCGTATAACCAGCACTATCTGTGGTTTCATGTGCTAGAAGATGAGGTTAGTCACCGTGGACAAATTAGAATGATGAAAAATAAAATATTTGAAAATTGCGTTAAATAAGGTAGCTTTTTGAAAAAATATTCCATATAATGAGAGTAATTAAAATGAGAACGGGGTGATGTATTATGGCGAAAATAACGTATATGAATAATAAACCAAATACAAAGGTGGATGGAAAGGGCGAGACTGTATAAGTGAGCGCACGATCCTTCCGCTTAGCTTAAACTAGGGAGGATATCAATTTGAATCAAAATATTTTAGAATCGTTCGGCTGGGATTCTTTTTTTGAGGAACAAGCTGTAGAGAACTTTGAAGTAGGGCGTATTTTACTTGAGCATAAACATATATATCGAATTATTTGTAATGATGGTGAATATATGGCAGAGCTGTCTGGAAAGTTTCGGCATGAAGCAGTAACGAAGGGAGATTATCCAGCGGTTGGTGATTGGGTGTATATAAAGAAAATAGAGAATGAAAAGAAAGCAATTATTCATCGTATTTTTCAAAGAAGAAGCTCTTTTTCTAGACAAGAGGCTGGTAATCGAACGGAAGAACAAGTAATAGCAGCAAATGTAGATTATCTATTTTTAGTAAATGCACTTAACCATGATTTTAACGTAAGAAGAATAGAACGTTATTTACTATTAGCGTATGAAAGTGGTGCAATGCCTGTTATTGTTTTAACAAAGAGTAGCTTATGTGAAGATGTGGAACAGAAAATTGTTGAAACGGAAGCTGTGGCAATTGGTGTTCCGATCTTCATCGTGGATAGTTTAGAGCATACTGGTATTGAATCGTTGCAGCAATTTGTTTCATCTGGGAAAACAATTGCTCTAGTCGGATCATCCGGGGTTGGAAAATCGACTTTGCTAAATGCACTTATAGGAATTGAAGTAGCAAAAACGGGAGATATTCGTGAGGAAGATAGTAAAGGAAGGCATACGACAACTCATCGTGAATTGTTCCGATTACCGAGTGGTAGTTTAGTTATTGATACTCCGGGTATGAGGGAACTGCAGCTTTGGGAAGGTAGCGATGCAATTCAAACAACATTTTCTGATATTGAAGAATTAGCAAAAACGTGCCGTTTTAGGGACTGTAAGCATGAAAATGAGCCAGGATGCGCAGTGCATCATGCAATTGATAACGGAATTGTTACGATAAATCGTTTGCAAAGCTATAAAAAATTACAAAAAGAACTGGCGTATTTTATGAGAAAACAAGATGCTGTTCTTGCAAGAGCAGAGCGTGATAAGTGGAAAAAGATTTCTAAACAGCATAAAAAAATGTAAAAAGCCAAAGGGTGGTTCCCTTTGGCTTTTTTTTGTATTTGTAAATTTTATAATAATATTATTCAAATATATAGACAAAGGGAATTTAATTGTTTAAACTTTACAAAGTATTCATCGTAATAGATTATGAAAATAATAATTTAGGGATGGGAAATGTTTAGAACTCGCTAGATTTAACTTTTGAAATTGAAAAGCAGGAGGTTTGTAATGGGTAGACTATTAAATTGGTTTCGTGATATGAAAGTAGCAAAAAAACTACTAATTTCGTTTTTTATCATTTTAATTGCGGCTGTCTCTATTATTGGAGGTATGTCTTATCAAACAGCTAAAAAGAATTTTGAATCACAAATTACGAGCAGTGCTCACGACAATATAAAAATATTAGATAATTTAATCAATCAAATGATTGAGGCGAAATTTAATGATGTGAATAACTTTGCACGGGTGATTCAAGGTAATATGTATCAAGGGGATAATCAAGAAGAATTAAGAAAGATGTTATCTCAATATATCAATTTGAATAAAGATGTTGAACAAGTATACGTTGCTGGGAATGATAAGAAATTTGTGCAAGAACCAAATATACAAATGGCAGCAGACTATGATCCAACAGAACGTTCTTGGTATAAAGATGCAGTGGCAAAACAAGGTGGTATTGTAATTACTGAGCCCTACAAAGCGAAGGGGAATGGACATATTGTCGTAACGATTGCAAAACAAGTAGAAGATAAAAACGGTGTTGTAGCGGTAGATTTAAGTTTAGATAATTTATTAAAAACAACAAAGTTAATCAATATTGGTAAAAAGGGATATGCTTTCATTTTAGATGGGCAACAAAAAATAATTGCACATCCTCAAGAAAAATCAGGGGGAAAAGCAGCTGATTCTTGGGCGAAGAAAATTTATGAAGATAATCATGGCGCTTTTTCATATATGTATGATGGCAGCGAAAAACAAATGGTATTTGCTACAAATGTAAAAACAGGTTGGAAAATCGGTGGGACGATGTACTCAAATGAAGTAATTGAAGCTGCGCAGCCTGTATTTTACAATATGTTAATCGTTATGTTCATTTCATTAGTTATAGGTGGGTCACTTATTTATTTTGTGACACTTTCTATAACGAAGCCATTAAAGAGATTAGTTATTACTTCTAAAGAAATAAGTGAGGGAGATTTAACGCAAACAATCGAAATTTATTCTAATGATGAAATTGGCCAACTTGCAAAAGGATTTAATGAGATGACAGATGCATTGCGAACGTTAATTGGAAGAATTAATACTTCGGCCGGGCATGTTGCAGCAGCATCAGAAGAGCTAACGGCAAGTGTAAGACAAGCGAGTGAAGCGACTGAGCAAATTACAATGGCAATGGATGAAATATCGAGTGGGGCAACTACGCAAACGACAAGTGTAGAAAATGGTGCAATGTTACTATTTGATGTAACAGAAGGAATTCAGCATGTAGCAAATAGTTCATCATCAATTAGTACGGCTTCTGCTCATACTCGTGAAAAAGCAGAAGATGGTGGAAAACTAGTCGGAAAAACAGTAAATCAAATGCAGTCTATTGCAGAATCTGTTTCACAATCAGATGAAGTTATACAGTTGCTAAATAATAAATCAAAACAAATTGGTGACATACTAGAAGTCATTCAAAATATTGCAGATCAAACAAATCT
This sequence comes from Bacillus sp. 17RED48, assembly GCF_019837545.1. Classification (NCBI taxonomy): domain Bacteria; kingdom Bacillati; phylum Bacillota; class Bacilli; order Caryophanales; family Bacillaceae; genus Bacillus; species Bacillus sp. 17RED48. The sequence goes on along the minus strand of NZ_JADAXG010000004.1, from coordinate 477,745 downwards.
TCTAGCTTTGAATGCGGCAATTGAAGCTGCAAGAGCAGGAGAGCATGGAAGAGGATTTGCAATTGTTGCAGATGAAGTACGTAAATTGGCGGAGAAGTCTAGCGAATCTTCTAGTGAGATTAGTAAATTAATATGTGAAATACAAGATGACATGAGTAAGACGGTAAAATCTATGGGTCATGTAAATGAAGAAGTTCAATCTGGACTTGTTATTGCGAATGAAACGAAGCAAAACTTTACTGAGATTTTACAATCTACAAATGAAATTGCAGATCAAATTAAAACGATGGTTGAAACGGCTAATGGGATGTCGAAAGGTGCAAATGAAGTGTCTATTTCAGTAGGTCAAATTGCAATGACAGCACAGCATAATGCGACGAGTACCCAAAACGTTGCAGCATCAGCAGAAGAACAACTAGCGTCCATTGAGGAGATTAGTTCTGCGGCGGGTACATTATCTCAAATGGCTGAAGAGTTACAAGGATTAATTGAAAGATTTAAAGTGTAACAGAGGACAGACTACTCCAAAATAGCAGTATGCGATTTTGGAGTAGTCTGTTTTTATTATGTAACATGAAATGGGATAGAGAGTATTTTTATGATGTTTAAAGGTATATCATGTATAATATTTGTCGAAAAATAGAGGTATTTGTTAACTTTATGTATAATTATAATCATATAGAATGCAAATAAAGGAGATTATTAATATGGGAGTGTACTGGGGGACCAAAAGACATTCTTGGCTTAGTTATGTCTCATTTTGGTTAAGTATTTCATTTTTTATTGTTTTTCTAATTGAAGTGTTTATTTTAAAAACACTTTCGAATAGTTCGGTGCAAATTGTTAAATATTTTTATTTTATATTTGTACCAGTAAACATCTTTCTTAGTTTAAAATTACTCTTTAAGAAGAATGAAAAGAAAGCATTACCTATTTTTAGTTTCATTGTATCATTATTATTTACAATTTTAATACTAGTATTAGCGTTAGCAGCTACTGGGAAATTCTTTTAAGGAGAGTGATATAAGTCACTCTTCTTTTTTGTTGTTGCAAGCAAATAATAAGTGGAGGATGGACAAAAAGTGGATTTGCTTAAGTGTGATATTATTTGAAAGCTATAGAAGAGTATTAAGAAATGAAATAGGAGATAACTCACACCGCAATGAAGAGAATCAGGTATTTTATATGCATCTATGAAGCAAATGAATACGGTAAAAACGGCGATATATGGTACAATACATATGGAAAGTGATAGAGATAAAGGGTATATAAAATACTCATCGTTTTTTAGTAAGAGAGGGGTTATCTTATGCTATACGAGGATTTGATGACATTATTTCAAGCAGCTCCGAAAGAAGAAGGTAGAGGCGGCTGGAAATATATAATCCAGGAACGAAATGATAAATATGAAATTGTTGATGAAATGTTGAAAAATCAAATGAGTGTTGAAGTGTATTTTAATGAATATGATGAGGTGAAAATCACTTTATATAAAGATGGAATGCCTATTTCTATTATGCAAAGAATTGCGATTGCAAAAGTTGAATTAGACGAAGATGAAGAAGGGATTCAATTCGTTTTAGAACGTATGCCTAGTCGGATGATTCGCTTGCAATTAAAGCCATATTTAGCACTCGAAATGGGGCCGTACTGGGAAGTATGCGATGATTGTGAATGAACATAAAAGAAGCATCCAATAACATGGATGCTTCTTTTATGTTTTTTGAAGTTGTTTAAAAGCAATAATTGGCAGTAAAATGATGCTGACCCACCCGATTATAGGGTATAGAATGTGGAGTAATTCACTGTAACCAATGTAACTAAAGCAATAACTAATTAGTAAAATGAAGAAAATAATATTGTTACTTTTCCATCCGGTGATGGATTGCATTTGTTTTGTCATTCCGAACACATTACCAACTAAAGTTGTGAACACTTCACCGAAAATGATAAGAACAAAGAAAAAGTGAAAAGTTGCATTGAATTTTCTTATGACTTCAGCCATTGGGATATTATATTGATAAAATTGATCGACTGATAAGATAGCTAAATGGCTACATAATAAAATTAAAGAAAGTCCTGCACCGCCTAAAATACCGCCCCATAAAATGGCCTTTCGATCTTTTACTTCACTGGCTAACGGGACGAGAACGCTTTGGGCGAGAGAAAGATTTAAGGCGACATATGTAATAGGACTAGTAATCCACTTCATATTCCAGCTTTCTGCAGGAATAGTGTCACTAATAGAAGTTGTACCGTGAAAAAAAGTTGTAATAGCAAGTCCGATAATAAAAATCATCATAATAGGTACGACAAGTGTATTAACTTCAAAAACCCCTTGTAACCCGCGACTACCTATAATGAGACAGGCGATCAATATAATGAAAATACCAAGTTGTCTTGGTAAACGAAGTTGCTCTTCAAATACCGCCCCCGCTCCTGATAACATAACGCTCGTTACACCAAATAATACGAGTAATAATAGTGTGTTTACAACATTGCCAAATACATCCCCAAATAAATATTTGTTAAATTCTTGCGCTGAAAATGCACCAATTTGTGATGAAAGTAACATCATCTTTGTGCCAAGCCAAATAAAAAAAAATCCACTTACACATATGCCAATTGTTCCATATAATCCGTTCACTGTGAAAAATTCAACAATTTCTCGTCCAGTAGCAAATCCAGCTCCAACGACTGTTCCAATATAAGTAGCAGCGACTTTCTTTGCCACTTGCCATTGTTGATTGTCCATGTTATCCCTCTTTCTACTACGATGAGCTTGATTTACTATTATGCATATGTATGAGCTTGGACAATTAGACGTATGAAGTGTTTGAAAACATACATGAATTAAAAGATATTAGGGAAGTATTAAAGGTGTTAAAACTTTGTTACATATGAGCCAATCGTTCGAAAGGATAGGAAATGTATGGTAACATGTAACTAGGTTATTAAAAGATAAACATTATGAAATGATAAGAGGAGTGGATTGTATGAGTACGAAAACAAATGTTGTTGAAGTATTAAACAAGCAGGTAGCAAACTGGAATGTGTTATATGTGAAACTACATAATTATCACTGGTATGTGACAGGACCACACTTCTTTACGTTACATGAAAAATTTGAAGAGTTTTACAATGAAGCTGGAACAAATATTGATGAATTAGCAGAACGTATTTTAGCGTTGGAAGGTAAACCGCTAGCGACAATGAAAGAATATCTTGTAACATCTAGTGTGAATGAAGGGACAAGCAAGGAATCTGCAGAAGAAATGGTGCAAACATTAGTGAATGATTATTCTGCACTTATTCAAGAATTAAAAGAAGGTATGGAAGTTGCTGGTGAAGCTGGCGATGAAACATCAGCGGACATGTTGTTAGCGATTCATACAACATTAGAACAACATGTATGGATGCTAAGTGCGTTCTTAAAATAAATATAAGTATATAAAGAAAAAAGGCATTGAAAAATTCTTTCAATGGCTTTTTTTGTAATTTTTCAGTTTTCTTTTATGCTATAATATAGTAAAAAGGAGGCGATGCGATGTTTCGCTTTTTCAGAACTGGAAAAGAAGAGCGTGAAATTACGAAAGATGAATTAGAACAAGCGATGGCTAAGTTTCTAGAAAAGAATGCTAATATTGTTTATACAGTATTAGTAAATGATAATTATACAGTAAATTATGATTTGTTAAAGCCGTATTTACTTGCATTTCCAACAAATAGTTTTCTTATTACGAAGGAAACGCTTGAGGTATTTGAACATACAGAAGAAAACCTAAACCTAGTTAAAGAAATTGATATCGTACAAAAAGCAGTAGATCAGTACGTAACAGAAAAAGAAATGTTTCCAATTGTTGAAGGTAGTGAAGAGCGTCTTATATGCGGGATGAAATTAGGACCGTATTTAAATCGTATATTAAAAAGAGATTTATATATTTCAGAAAAACATTATTTAGTTTCAAGTAAACCAGACAGAAAAAAACAAAAGAGTGGGTAGATGTATTGAAAACAACAATAAATATATTGTTGTCTTTTTTTGTTTATAAAAATATTGATTTTTCAGTCTATTCAATTTTATACTAAACTTATTGGACGAAGGGGAGTAATGATTAAGTATTGTTAGCTTGAGTTATATACAGTGATTACAGAATGGTATAAAGGTTTGAGAACTAAATATTATAAAAGATTACGGGGGAATGGGTGTATGAAAAATAGTATGACTTACATTCAATTATTAAATGAAACGTTACATTGTTACGCAAATAAAGGAAGTTTGGAAGCATACACTTATATAATGGAGCATGCGAAAGGCATAGTGGGGAATGAGGCGCAAATATATAATTTCAAATATGCACTAGCGAGTGCAGCGGGGCTTGAAGAAGAAGCGTTACAGTTAATGAAGGAAGCTATTATAGACAATGGATTTTGGTACGGAAATGAATATTTAATTACCGACGACGATTTAAAATCACTACATAAATTTGAAGAGTTTCATAAAATGGTTCAATTATGTAAAGAGAGAGAAGAATTAGCAAAGAAAACAGAACGAGCAGACGTGAAATTTATAGATGGTAAGAAAAAAGAAAAACTATTTATTGCAATGCACGGAGATCAAGAAAATATAGAAATAATAGAACCATATTGGAAAACTGTTTTGACACAAGACTATACGTTAGCTTTACCACAGTCTTCGCAAATTCAGTTTTCAGATGGGTTTGTTTGGGATGATATACATAGAGGGAAAGAAGAATTAAAAGAGCATTACGTTAATTTTAAAGAAAATCATACAGTAGAAAGTGTAATAATTGGTGGTTTTTCTGCTGGTGCAAGAGTAGCTTTGTATACGATTTTACAAAAAGATATAGATGTAGATGGTTTTATTTTTGTGGCGCCGTGGCTTCCAGAGATTGAAGAATGGAATGAGTTGTTAGGAGTGCTACAAGATAAAAATATAAAGGGATATATAGTGTGTGGGGAACAAGATGAAGATTGTTTCGAATGTACGCAGCAATTTGTACAATTATTAAAAGATAGGAACATTGAACATAAGTATAAAGTTGTACCTAACTTAAATCATGATTACCCTAATCATTTTGATGAGTTATTAAAAGAGGCTATTGAATATATAGAAAATGAAAACAAGAAGTAGTAAGAAAGGGAGATGCATCGTAATTGATGTATCTCCCTTTTATCATTATAAATGAAAAGCATTTGCTAGTAAGCGATAGGAATTCAATTTATCTTCAAATCGATGGGTAATTGTGACAATCATAAATTCTTCAGTATTGTACGCTTTGCTTAAGTTTACGATTTTTTCTTTCACAGAAGATGGATCACCGACGATCATACGTTGACGATTTTCTTTTATACGGAATAAATCATAAGCGCTGTATGAATAATTTTGTGCAGTTTCAATAGAAGGAGTACCAGTTGTACGCTTTCCTTGTTCTAGTAATAAGATTGATAAATCTAAACTAGAAGCGATTTTTTCAGCCTCTTCATTTGTTTCTCCGCAAATAACAAAAATAGCGACGATTGATTTTGGTTTATCTCCTAAATAGGAAGGTTGGAATTGTTCCTGATAAGCTTCCATTACTTCAGGGCCACCGTATCCGTTAATGAACTGTGCGAATACAAAAGAAGCACCTTGTTTTGCAGCAATCATTGCACTCTCTCCGCTAGAACCGAGCATCCACATCTCAGGAGATGTTGTAATTACAGGAGTAGCCTTTAAATTTGCATAATGATGGTTTTCTGGTACTTGATCATGTAAGTACATTGCCACATCGGCAATTTGTTCTGGATATTGATCAAGTGAGACCATTTTCCCTTCTTGAAGTGCGCGAGTTGCAATTGGCATACCACCAGGTGCTCTGCCGACACCAAGGTCAATACGATTTGGATAAAGCGCTTCTAAAACGCGGAAATTCTCAGCAACTTTATATGGGCTATAGTGCGGCAACATAACACCACCTGAACCCACTCTCATACGATCTGTTTTTGCTGCAATATGAGAAATAAGTATTTCAGGACTTGAACCAGCAAGGCTGACAGAGTTGTGATGCTCCGATACCCAAAAGCGTGTATATCCGAGTTTTTCAACTTCTTGTGCAAGCGTAACTGTATGTGAAAAAGCTTGGGCTGCTGTACTTCCATCTGAAATAGGTGATTGGTCTAATACACTTAATTTGATCATAGAATATACCTCTCAATCTTAATGTACATCCTATTATATATTTACTTACGAAAAATGCGTAATAAAATGCTCAAAATATAAAGTGGATAAATTCTATATTTACTTTTAACGAGAAAATCCTCGTTCATAATGATTCATTTCAACTAAATTTAAAATATATTCGTAGTTATCAATCTCAAGTTTTAGTTGTTCACGCTCTTTTTTAGATAGATGCTTACAACTAAGTTTGTTGCATAGTTGGTGTTTCTTTCCTTCTAAATATTTCTTTGTAGCGTGGTAGTCGTAAGTTTGTTTCATTTTCAACCACTCCTTCTTTGCTGTTGCTATATTATACGAAGCGTGAAGAGATGTGAAAGCTACCTCTTATGTACTTTTAGTGAATATTCCACTTGCTATGTTGTTATGTTTATAGGAATTTATGAATAAAATGCACTAAACCACTAATGCCCATTTTATGAAGTAAGGGGTGGAATTGTGCAGAAAGATATAATGTATAACATTGAGATGGATGAAGTGTTGAAAGTGATAAATCAAGGGTTAAAGAAGACGACACGTTCGAAACAAATTATAGTAGTAGGGGCCGGTATGGCTGGGTTGGTTTCGGCATCTTTATTAAAGGCTGCAGGACATGATGTGAAGATTTTTGAAGCAAACAACCGGGTAGGTGGCCGCATAGAGACGGTTAGAATGGAAGATACCGGATTATATTTAGATGTTGGGGCAATGAGAATTCCGTATTCGCACACATTAACGATGGCATATATAAGAAAATTTGGGCTACAGGTGAGCCCGTTTATTAATAGGAATGAGACGGATATCATTTTCGTAAATGGCCGGAAAACGACATTAAAACAATACGAAAAAGATCCAAGTATATTAAAGTATCCTGTAGAAATGAATGAGGTCGGAAAAACGTCTGAGGAGCTATTATTGCTAGCGGTACAGCCCATTATAAATTTTATAAAAAAGAACCCAGAGAAAAATTGGGATGTTGTAGTAAAGGATTTTGGGAGATACTCTACAGGACAATTTTTAAAGTATCATCCTTATCAATATAATACGTATTTCTCGCCAGTAACAATTGAGATGATCGGTGTTCTATTAGATTTAGAAGGTTTTTTGGAAAGGTCATTTGTTGAGACACTACGCTTTTTATACATTATGCAGGAGGAGAGTGGATTTTGTGAAATAGTAGGCGGGAATGATAGATTACCAAAGTCTTTCTTACCACAATTAGAAGAAAATATTATATATAATCAAAAATTAATGAAGCTACATCAACACAATAACGGTGTGACAGCTTTCTATCGAAACGAGGAAACTTTTGAGTATAGTAGTATTACAGGGGATTTAGTTATTATTACAATTCCATTTTCGACAATGCGCTTTGTGGAAGTAGATCCATTTGATTCTATATCTCATGAAAAATGGAAAGCAATTCGTGAATTGCATTATATGCCAGCGACAAAAATAGGAATTCAATTTAAAAGTCGATTTTGGGAAGAACAAGGACAGTTAGGTGGCAGGATTATAACGGATTTACCAATTCGTTACGCCTATTATCCAAGTCACGGAATTGGAGAAAAAGGACCTGCTATGATGTTAGGCAGCTATACATGGTCTTATGATGCGTTGTTATGGGATGGGTTATCAAAAGGTGATCGTATTTATTACACATTACAAAATTTAGCGACAATATTAGGCGGTCAAGTATATGATGAGTTCATGTCTGGCATATCAAAAAGTTGGACATTGGATCCATATGCACTTGGAGGGTTTGCGCTATTTCAGGCAGGGCAAGAATCTGAGCTACAACCAGCGATTATAAAACCAGAGGGGAGATTATACTTTGCAGGTGATCATACAACGTTATATCACGGATGGATACAAGGTGCAATTGAATCTGGAGTTCGTGTAGCGGTAGAGGTAAATGGTTAAAATGTGTAAAATTCAGAAATTTCTTTACTGTATGGTTTGAGATGGATATTATTATATATAAAAGCATTAAAAGGAGTGTTGAAAGTGAATCCGTTATTATTCGATTTTCCTTCTGAATTTTATACTGATAGGCTATTTATTCGAATGCCGAAACCGGGTGACGGTAAAGCTGTATACGATGCAATTCAAGCTTCTATGAAAGAATTAAAACCATGGATGGTTTTTGCACAGAAAGAGCAAACAGAGGAAGAAGTAGAGATGAGTATTAGAAAATCGCATATTCAATTTTTGCAACGTGAGGATTTAAGATTACTAGTTTTTTCGAAAGAAACAGGTGAATTTATTGCATCAGCTGGATTGCATCGCATTAATTGGGATATACCTCAATTTGAAATTGGGTATTGGATTGATTCAAGGTTTAGTGGAAAGGGTTATATGCTAGAGGCTGCAAAAGGTATAATGGAGTTTGCTTTCACTGAATTGAAAGCAAACCGCGTAGAAATTCGATGCGATTCTTTAAATAAGAAGAGTAGAGCGATACCTGAGAAATTAGGCTTTAAGTTAGAAGGCACATTGGAAAGTGCGAGTGTAGCGGTAGATGGAAATGGATTAAGGGATATGTGTGTATTTGCCATGACTAGAAATACATATGAAAAAGAAGAGCTGTAAAGAAACAGCTCTTCTTTTTGTGTATTATGGTACAGGATGTCCATTAGAGCTTTCGAAAATTGTAAACCATTGTTGACGATCTAAATTAACTTTTGTAGCAAGAGCGGCTGTTTTAACACGGTCTAATTTACCAGATCCAACGATTGGCATCATGTTAGCTGGATGAGCAAGCAGCCATGCATACATAACTGTATCGATGCTAGTAACATCTAGTTCAGTAGCAACCTTTTGTAACGTTTCACGTAAACGTACGGCACGTTCTGATTGACCAGTAAAGATTTCTCCGCCAGCAAGAGGCGACCAAATCATAGGATTGATTCGCTTTTCTTGGCATAAATCAATTGTCCCTTTTTCGAAATGTTCAAGCTGCATCGCAGATACTTCAATTTGATTTGTAATGAGCGGGAAATCTAAATAAGAACTTAACATATTAAACTGTGAAGGTAAAAAGTTAGATACACCGAAGTGACGGACTTTTCCTTCTTGCTTTAAGCGTGAGAACGCTTCTGCTACTTCATTTGGATCCATAAATGGATCAGGGCGATGAATGAGCAGTACATCAATATAATCAGTATGTAAGTTTCGTAATGAGTCTTCCGCGCTTTTTATTATATGTTCAGTACTCGTATTGTAGTGCGCAACATATCGCTCTGGAAATTTTGGTGATGGGGGAGCGATTCCACATTTTGTGATAATTTGCATGTCTTCGCGTAAGGAAGGCTTGAGTTGTAATGCTTCTCCAAATAATCCTTCACACGTATATCCGCCATAAATATCAGCATGATCGAAAGTAGTAATTCCCATATCCATACAAGCTTCCATAAAAGAGAGTAACTCTTGCTTTGTCATATTCCATTCTCCTAAACGCCAAAAACCTTGAATAATACGAGAAAATTCTAGTGTTTCGGCCATTTGAACTCGTTCCATTATAAGTACCTCCTTGATGAATGAATCATTTTTTGAAAAGGCTTTCTTGCTACATATTATTATATAGTTACAGTGTCGTACATACAATAAATATGTTTTGCTACAAAAACGATTTTCCCTATATGCTATAATGTAAAAACATATAGCTATAAGGAGATGTACGAAATGATTCCAGTAACGATATTAACTGGTTTTCTTGGATCAGGGAAAACGACATTATTAAATCGCATTTTATCAGAAAATCACGGTCATAAATTAGCAGTGATAGTAAATGAAATAGGGCAAATTGGTATTGATAATCAGTTAATTATGAATGTCGAAGAAGAGATTATGGAGATGACGAATGGATGTTTATGTTGTACTGTACGTGAAGATTTACTAGTCGCTTTAAAACAATTACTGGACGTAAAAGCAGAAGGTAAAATGGAATTTGATGGATTAGTAATTGAAACGACTGGTCTTGCAAATCCAGGTCCGATTATTCAAACATTCTTTTTAGATCCTGTGATTCAATCTGCATACCAAATTAACGGCGTTGTAACAGTAGTAGATAGTTACCATATACATAAACATTTTGAAAAAGGACTAGAAGCAAAGGAACAAATTGCATTTGCTGATGTCGTTTTAGTAAATAAATTAGATTTAGTGGATGAAAGTGAAAAGGAAAATCTATTGCAGGAACTGCAAGGTATTAACCCAACTGCAGAGTTAATCGAGGCGACTAACTGTGATGTAGATATTCCATCGTTACTACAAATTCAAACGTTTAAAACGAAAGATACGTTACAAATTTATCCTCATAAAGAGCATAATCATCTAGAAGGGGTAAAGTCGTTTGTACTACGCGAAGAGCGACCGTTAGATTTACAAAAACTAAATGAGTGGATGTCAGCTGTCGTTCAAGAGCTAGGGGAGTATTTATATCGCTACAAAGGAATTTTATCGATTGATGGAGTAGATAAACGTATCGTTTTCCAAGGTGTGCATACACTGTTTGCTGCATCATATGATAGAGAGTGGCAAGAGGGCGAAGAACGAGTAAGTGAAGTTGTGTTTATCGGAAAAGATATTAATAAGGAATGGTTCCAAGAACATTTCGGGGAGTGTGTGAAATAAGTCTGCATATATTGCAGGCTTATTTTTTTGACTTAACTAAGTATTTTGTAGAAAAATGCTAGATTGCAAAAAACGAAGGATAATAAAAAGCCTGTTTTCACAGGCTTGTATGTTCATCTAATAGTAACTCCATTACAACACCTACAACTGGACCATCGTCATCAATATCACCATTTAAACGGAAACCAAATGACTCGTATAACCCCATTGCGAGTTTGTTGTCTGGATGTAAACTTAAATAAATTATTTTACATTCATATTTATCTTGTAAGAATTGAATGAGTATGCGAAGGAAACGTTTTGCATATCCTTTTCCTTGATATTGTTGGTCAATCATAAATCGATCTAACCATACGCTTTTGCGTTTTTCCAAATACCATCCATACATTGCATACCCTACAAGTGTTTCTCCATCATATAAACCTACTGACGTTCCGTTTCCTTCAAATAATGATTCTGCTAGAGAAAACGCATTGCTTTCAATAAATTGCTGCTGGTCTTTTGCAACGTTTAAAGCAGCTACTGAACGCCAATTTTTTTCTGTTACTTCACGAATGTGAAGAGTCATAATTCCAACTCACCTTCTAAATTAATAAAGCTTAAAAGCTAATATGGATAATTTTACTTGTTATTTTAGTCAAGTCAAGTAAGAACAAATAAAAAAGAAGCTGAATGAAATATTCAGCTTCTTTTAAAAATTTGATTAGTTAGTAGCTTCTTTTAATGTATTTACGTTTTCTTCCATTAAAGTGAAGTAATCTTTATTGTTCTTCGCATCATCTTCAGAAATAGTAGCAAGATGATTTAAGCGTAAAATTTTTGTACCTGTCTCTTTCTGAATTACGGATGCTACCTTTGGTGTAGAGAATGTTTCAAATAAAATATATTGTAGATTATGTTCTTTTACTGTTTTTGTAATGTCAGCAAGCTGTTTTTGAGATGGTTCATTAGAAGCTGAAATACCAGCGATAGCAATTTGTTTCAGGCCATAGCGTTGTTCCCAGTATCCATAAGCCGCATGAGAAACTAAAATATCTTTCGTTTTTGCATTCGAAACAGCTGCTTTAAATTGATCATCTAAATCAGTAAATTTTGTTTGCAGTGCTGCGAAATTTTTTTCGAACTCTTGTTTATGATCAGGCTGTAATTCTACAAGTGCATTTTTTATTTTTTCTGCCTGTTTCATTGCTAGAGTAGGGTCTAACCAAATATGTGGGTCTTTATCGTGATGATGTTCATCCTCTTTATGGCCGTCTCCGTGATCATGATGCTCTTCTTCAGTAGAAGTACGCAGTTCAATACCTTTTGATGCATTTACAATTTTAACATTCTCTTTTTGTAATGCTTTTTCCATTTTTTCAGCAAATGGTTCTAATTCAGCGCCGTTATAAACGAATAAATCGGCTTTTGCAACTTGTACTGTTTGTTTTTGACTTGGTTCAAATGTATGTGAATCTGCACCAGGTGGGTAAATCGCTTCAACAGTTACATAGTCGCCACCAATTTTTTTTGCAAAATCTGCAAGAGGAAAAATAGTAGTATAAACAGTTAGCTTTCCGTCTTTCTTGGCATTACCTTCTTTTTTATTTGAGCAGCCAGTAAAAATTAAAGTGAAAATAAGTAAGAATGAAAATATAGTCAATCTTTTAGGCATGAAGTTCTCCTCTTTTCTTTTTTTACGGATATATTTTCCCCAATTATAGAAGAAAAATATCATTTTAATACAAAACGGAATAATTACGTTTTAGTTTGCGAACTTAGTATAATACATCTTTTATAAAGTTGCAATAAATAATAATCATTCCGATTTGTTTTTGTTATAAAGTTGTCAAATTTGGATGTATTATTTTTAGGAATGCATGCATATGTGACAACGCTACGTTCATATATTTGAAAGGAGGGTGTAGAGGGGGATGAGTGTTTGGGTTACTTAATGGAAGCTATTTTATTGATATTAGCGGTAGTATTACCATTAGTCTTAGTCTTAATTTTTTTAAGAAGATTAATAAGTAATTTAGGAGATGCATCAACAGTAACAAAATTGCGAGAGAAAGATGAGAAAAAAGAGTGAGTAAAGCACTATGCGTACGCATAGTGCTTTACTTGTGGTAAAATGAGAGAAGGAAACTCCTAAAAGTTGTATTTTACTGAAGGAGAGAAAAGTAAAATAAGAGGTATATGCATATATGAATAAGCGAACAGCGTTAGTACTTGGTGCAAGTGGTTTAGTTGGACAAGAGATAACGCGTCTATTACTTGAATCAGATTACTACGATTCGGTTACTATTTTTGTAAGGGAACCAATGCAATGGCAACATGAAAAGTTACAGCAAAAGCAAATAGATTTTTCGATGTTAGAGGAATATAAAGAGTTTTTTGCTGTAGATGACGTATTTAGTTGTCTAGGAACAACAATCAAAAAAGCAAAAACAAAGGCAAATTTCAAAAAGGTAGATTATGAATATACGTTACGAGCTGCTTGTTTAGCTGAAAAACAAGGGGTACAAAATTTCCTTGTTGTGTCCTCAATGGGAGCAAAACCTAAATCGTTCTTCTTTTATTCGCAAGTTAAAGGGAGAATGGAAGAGGAATTACAAAAGTTAGTCATTGGTGGTATTCACATTTTTAGGCCATCTTTATTAGTAGGAAATCGACAAGAATTTCGTTTCGGTGAACGAATGGCTGAAAAGCTGTCTCGTATCATTCCTTTTATATTTAAAGGGGCTTTCAAAAAGTATAAACCAATTTCAGCGAAAGATGTGGCGAAAGGGATGTATATCACTGCATTGCGAGAAGAAACGGGTATTTATATTTATAACTCAAATGAAATTACAACGATAGAATAAAAAACGAAAAAATGGCATGTATTTAAAAAAAGTTTGAATCTTGAATGAATAGTAAATACATGTAGTTTAACAATTATAAGAAAGTAAAAAAGGAGTGGGAAGCCCACTCCTTTTTTACGATAATTTATTATGCAAATCGCATTTTTATCCCGCTATTTGTCGACAGCAAACCCCCGCGGATTAAAGTTTCACTTTATACGCCTCCAACACTCTTGATCTTATACGACAAGTGACCTCGTTTATTGCAATGCTATTTTTAGAGTCGTATTATACAAACGGATGATTTCGTGTTATAAGAATGTTTCACCTCATTTGAAAATATACTACTATTATATATCCATTGTTTGTAATGCCAATAAATCAAATAGAATATACTTTCTATTTGGAAATAATCTGTTTTTATATCTGTTTGAGTAAAACCTGAAGGGAACTGGGTTCCGAAGATATAAAAGTCCTATATGTACTATTCCGTATTTTGGGGAGATTTGCAAAAGGAGGATATACGAATGAGTAAAAAAGAAATGGTGCAAAATGGAATTAAGCAAGTGTTTTACGAAGAAGAATGGTATCCACCTTGTTCATGGCCAGTGCATCGTTCTTATTTGTAAATGATAATTAAAATTGTTGGAGTTTCAAACTAAACACACGAATTAATATGTAGAATACTACTATATCAAAAAACAATTTCTCACTTAATCTGAGAAATTGTTTTTTTCGTAATCACGATTGTGGAATTCGATTTTTAACTCTGTCACATATTCAGAACGGGAGATAAATACATAAAAAAATAGGTGTATCAAGCAAAATGTTGATTCACCTTAAAACGATATTATGAAATAACATACGTTATCTTATAGTATACTTTTTATTCTTCTAGATTCAGTAGTACATATTATTCTCGGTTTTATTTATTCGTATGGATTTTCCCCGGTGCTCGTTTGTATTGATACGGTTCTTCTAACTCAAAGCTAAGTTCATTGGCGGCTATTCTTGGGAAGTAAGGATTGCGAAGTAACTCACGTCCGATAAAAATTAAATCTGCTTCGTTATTATTTAAAATTTGTTCTGCCTGTACTCCAGTCGTAATCAAACCAACAGCCCCAGTTGCAATGTTAGCATGTTCTTTAATATGTTTAGCATATTGCACTTGATACCCGGGATATACATCGATGTGTGCCGGAACAACAGCTCCAGAACTACAATCAATTAAATCTACTCCTTGTTCTTTCATCCAGTTTGTATATGGAACGTAATCTTGAACCGTTAAACCGTCAGGATGATAATCGTTTGCTGAAATACGAATAAATAACGGTCCGTTCCAAACTTTATTTATTGAGTCAATGATTTCACGTAAGAAACGATAGCGATTTTCAGGTGAACCTCCATATTCATCAGTCCGTTTATTAGAAAGTGGAGAAAGAAATTCATTAATAAGATAACCGTGAGCGCCGTGTATTTCAATAACGTCAAATCCAGCTTGTTTGGATCGTATTGCAGCCTCTTGAAAAGCTAATATGGTCTTTTTTATTTGCTGTATACTCATTTCTACCGGGATTTTCATAGTTTCATTAAACGGAATTGCGGATGGAGCGAGAGCATCCGTTTCTAATTCAGCTTTTCTTCCGGCGTGAGCAAGTTGAATGGCGGCTTTTGCGCCGTTATCATGTATAAAAGTTGTCGTTTTATGTAAGCCTTCAATTAGGCTATCATCCCATATACCTAGGTCTTTATTAGAAATTCTTCCTTCAGGTAACACGGCTGTTGCTTCGATCATAACTAAACCAACTTGACCAGCAGCTCTTGTTCCGTAATGAACGTGATGGAAATTAGTTACTTGGCCATCCTCGTTTTCTGATGAATACATGCACATAGGTGACATAACGATACGGTTTTTTAATGTAACGTCCTTAATTGTATAAGGTGAAAAAAGTTCAGAATTCATCATAGCCTCCTAGATCGAATTTTCTTACATTGTATCATTCTTGTTTTTGTTTCCCTAATAAAACGCTTATACGAAAAATTTTGTCTATTCGTGTTACAATAATTAATATGAATTGAATTGGAGGATGACATATGTACCAGGCTTATTATGAAAGTGAATTAGGCTTGCTGGAAATTACAGCGAACGATAAAGGAATTACGTCTGTTATATTTGTTGATGAGAGACAAGAAGAACATAAAAATGAAATAATAGATCAATGTATAAATGAGCTAGATGAATATTTTAAGGGGAAAAGAAAAGAGTTTACGGTCCCGCTGTCTGCTGAGGGAACAGCATTTCAAAAAAATGTATGGGATGCGCTCTATACTATCCCTTATGGCGTAAGTGCTTCATATTTAGATATTGCAGAGAAGGTCGGAAATACGAAAGCTGTACGAGCGATAGGAGGAGCAAATAGTCGTAATCCAATTTCAATTATCGTTCCGTGTCATCGTGTAATAGGAAAGAGTGGGAAGCTTGTTGGGTATGCGGGCGGTTTATGGAGGAAAGAGTGGTTATTAAATCACGAAGGTATTTTGAAATGACGTATGGATGGGAAGAGGGATTGTTTTGAAATGTATAAATTGTGGGCAACTTTGTGAGGGAGATCAGTTGAATTGTGAAAGTTGCCAGTGGACTTTGCATTCTGAACAAGGTGAAGGATGCTCGCTAATAGACAAGGAATTAGAAGTATATGTAGGTAGACAATATCGGTATTACAAAAAGAAATGGGAACTTGAGGATAAGCGGATTGCTAGGTGGAGCTGGAATGGTTGGGCTGCTATTTTCAATGTGGGTTGGCTTGGATATCGTAAGTATTATGTACCAGCAGCATTATTTTTACTGTTATTAGTAGCATGTGATGCGTTTTCTTATTATATGGGCTTCAACGTAGCGTTACCAATCATTAATATGGTGCCTCTTACGTTTCTATTACTCGTTTTTATTTTATTTGGAATGGCGATTTTTGCGAATGGATTATATTATCAATTTGCAGAAAGGCGTATATATCGAATAAAAGCACGAGAAATTCAAGATGAATCGGTTGAAAATTATCTCATCCGTGATAGTGGTGGAACGAGTAAAATGGGAGCAACGATCGTTACGATTTTAGCGGTTGCTAGTATTTTTTTCAGCCATTTCTTTTTCCCGACGGATCGAGATATTATTCAAAAAGTTCGTACAAGCTCGCTTTATGAATATCCGTTCTTTTCCATTGGTGAATCGTTTGAAAGTTACTTTAGAAATCCAGGTTGGGTATATTATCGTGGAACGGAAGGGTTAGAATTAGTAGAATTTCAAGGGACTAGTCCTGATATGCCAAGGAAAAAGGTGAAAATCCAATTTATTGTTGATTATAAATTGGGTGAGATTGAGCCGTACTCACTTACGATTAACGGCGAATCTAAAAATGAGGAAGAATTTTTGAAGATAATGGACGAAATATTTAAAGTTCAAAACCCATTTGATATAGAGGA
Source organism: Bacillus sp. 17RED48 (assembly GCF_019837545.1). Classification (NCBI taxonomy): domain Bacteria; kingdom Bacillati; phylum Bacillota; class Bacilli; order Caryophanales; family Bacillaceae; genus Bacillus; species Bacillus sp. 17RED48. The sequence goes on along the minus strand of NZ_JADAXG010000004.1, from coordinate 460,588 downwards.
TGGATTACAAGTAAAAGAAATAGAAAAAGAAGTGGATAGAAGAGTTTTCTATCAGCTTCTTTTTTTACTGTACAAAAATAATATTTGAAATAATCTGAATCTTTTGTATAATAATATATATTATACTGGCTTTCATTTATACATATAGATTGGGGGAAGGAAGAATGAAGAGAAAGACAACAACAATTGCTGCACTTGCGTTAACGACGAGTGTATTGGTTGCAGGATGTGGGAATGGTGAGAAGGCTTCGACAACGAAGAAAGAATCGAATAAGGGAGCAGCAGATAAGCAAGTATTAAACTTACTAGAAACAGCAGAAATCCCTTCAATGGATACGTCAAAATCAACAGACTCTGTATCATTCCGTGCCTTTGTAAATGCAATGGAAGGGTTATATCGTTTAGATAAGGATAATAAACCAACACCAGGCATGGCAAAAGATGTGAAGATTAGTGAAGATAAAAAGACATATACATTTGAATTACGTGATGCGAAATGGTCAAATGGTGATCCAGTTCGAGCACAAGATTTTGTATATGCATGGCAACGTACATTAGATAAAGCAATAGCGGCAGAATATGCATTTATTTTATTTGATGTGAAAAATGCACAGAAAGTAAATAAAGGAGAATTACCGCTAGATCAATTAGGAGTGAAAGCGAAGGATGATAAAACGTTAGTAGTAGAATTAGAACAGCCAGCACCATATTTCCTTGAGCTTACTTCATTCCCTACATTTTTCCCTTTAAATGAAAAATATGTGAAAGAACAAGGGGATAAATATGCATTAGAAGCAGATAAACTATTATATAATGGACCATTTACGATGAGTGAATGGAAACATGAACGAAGTTATCAGTTAAAGAAAAACCCTAATTATTGGGATAAAGATACTGTGAAGTTAGAAGAAATTAATGTAAATATTGTGAAGGAAACGAGCACGGGAGTAAACTTATATGATAGTGATCAAGCGGACCGTGTTATTTTAAGTTCTGAATTTGTTGATAAGTATAAAAAGAATAAGCCGGATGAATTTAAAACGAAGTTAGATCCACGTATGTATTTCTTACGTTTTAACCAGAAAAATGCAACGTTTAAAAACCAAAAAGTTCGTGAAGCGATTGATCTGGCATACGATAAAAAAGGAATTGCAAATGTTATTTTAAATGACGGATCATTACCAGCATATTTCTTAGTACCTGAGAAATTTACGACAGGACCAGATGGGAAAGATTTCCGTACTGTAAATAAAAATTTCCGTGACAGCAAAGATAATGCTGAAAAAGCAAAAAAATTATGGGAAGAAGCGAAGAAAGAGCTTGGCCAAGATACAATTACAGTAGAATTTCTAAATGATGATAACGGTAGCCGTAAAAAAGTGGGTGACTTTATTAAAGAAGAGTTAGAGAAAAATTTACCTGGTATTAAAGTGAATTTGAAACAACAACCATATAAGCAAAAGCTAGAGTTAGAAAAGAAATTTGAATATGAATTCTCATTATCTGCATGGAGTCCGGACTATCCAGATCCAATGACTTATATTGATATGTTTGTTACTGGAAGCTCATTTAATGAAATGGATTATTCTAATCCGAAGTATGATGATTTAGTAGCGAAATCAAAAGGAGAGCTATTAAAAGATGATAAAGCACGCTGGAATGCCCTTGCAGAAGCTGAAAAAATCTTAATTGGTCAAGATGCTGCCATTTCTCCTACGTACCAACAAAGTACGGCTTACTTAGAGAAGCCATACGTAAAAGGTATTGCGAATCATACGTTTGGTGGGGACTTCAGTTATAAATGGGCATATATTACAAAGAAATAGTATAATAAAAGATGAGTGAATTTTCGCTCATCTTTTATTTGTATAGGAGGAATTAGAGTTGTTAAAGGGAATCAATCATCTTTGTTTTTCAGTGTCTAATTTAGAAAAATCTATTATATTTTACGAAAAAGTACTAGAAGGAGAATTATTAGTTAAAGGGAGAAAACTTGCGTATTTTAATATATGTGGGGTATGGGTAGCACTTAATGAAGAAACACATATTCCGAGAAATGAGATTCATCAATCTTATACGCATATTGCGTTTTCAGTTGAACAGAAAGACTTTGAACGTCTACTGCAACGATTAGAAGAAAACGATGTTCATATTTTACAAGGAAGAGAACGGGATGTAAGGGATTGTAAGTCTATATATTTTGTTGATCCTGACGGCCATAAGTTTGAATTTCATTCAGGGACATTGCAAGACCGACTGAACTATTATAGGGAAGATAAGTCTCATATGACATTTTACTAAGGGTGGAAGAAGTTGCATGCGCTAGTAATTGGTGGAACAGGAATGCTAAAGAGAGTTTCTATGTGGCTTTGTGAGCAAGGATTTCATGTTTCTATTATTGGACGAGATAAAGTGAAATTAGAAAATGTTAAGCGAGAGAGTGCTGCGCCAGAAAGTATCACATGTCTTCCGTTAGATTATCATAATGATGACGATGTAAAGCTAGCTATTAAAAGTACAATTGAGCGGAATGGCCCCATGACATTAGTTGTCGCATGGGTACACGCAAGTGCGAAGGATACGTTGTCATTCATTTGTAGAGAAGTGGATTTGTTGTCTGAAACATACAACGTTTTTCATATTTTAGGTAGTAAAGCGTCGCGTATACCCGCACAAAAAATAGGTGGTACGCGATGTAGCTACCATAGAATAATATTAGGTTTTATATTAGAAGATACATACGGGAGATGGCTTACCCATGAAGAAATATCGGATGGGGTAATAAAAGGAATTGAGAATAAATGTGATGAATGGATTGTAGGACGAGTAGAACCGTGGGAATTGCGGCCAAAATGATAAGGGGGAATGTGAAATGAAGACAACTGTATATGTAACAAGGCACGGTGAGACGGAATGGAATGTATCGAAACGAATGCAAGGCCGGAAAAATTCTGCTTTAACTGAAAATGGTATGTTACAAGCAAAGCAATTAGGAGACCGAATGAAAGATTTATCTATCCATGCGATCTACAGTAGTCCGAGTGAAAGAACCCTTCATACTGCAGAGTTAATAAAGGGCGATCGTGATATACCGATAATAGCGGATGAGCATTTCTATGAAATTAACATGGGTATATGGGAAGGACAGACAGTCGCTGATATAGAAAGGGAATACCCAGATGAAATACAATTGTTTTGGTATGAGCCACATCTTTTTCAGTCAACATCAGGAGAAAATTTTGAGTCTGTTTATAAAAGGGTAATTGAGGGGATACAACTTCTTTTAGAAAAGCATAAAGGAGAAAGTATATTAATTGTTTCCCATGCGGCAGCGGCAAAACTACTTGTAGGACATTTTGCAGGTATTGAAATAGAAAATGTGTGGGATGATCCATTTATGCATAGTGCTAGTCTAAGTATAATAGAATTTGAAGAAGATAAAGGTGAAGTGAAGCAATTTGCAGATATAAGTCATTTTCAATGAACGTAAAAAAGGCCGCAAAACGGCCTTTTTTTGTAGGCATAAAAACTAGCAATTACGTTTTTTATACCAGAAGTGATCGAATTTCTTGTTTTTGCAAGATGGGAATTTATGTCCGCCTTTGCAATCATTCCATTTGTGTCCATTATCGTGACAGTCTCTGCCATGATCACATGAATCATCGCACGAGTGACCGTCTCTATGCGGGAAGAATTCGCATTTTTTACAGAAACTTCGTTTTGTCCAGAAAAATTTCTTTTCAAAGCGTATGCATTTTGTAACGAAAGTACAATGTTTTCTACGAGTACGTTTTGTAACTAAAACGCATTCTTTTCTACGAGTCACTTTCGTAACGAATGTCCATTTTTGAACGCGCACACGAGTACATTTTGTAACAAATGTCCATTTTTTTACGTGCGTACATTTTGTAATAAAAGTACAATGTTTCACGCGAGTACATCTTGTTCTTGGACATTTACCCCCAGTTGTACATTTACAACCTGTTGTACATCGATGATGAGAGAATTTATCATCATCGCACTCAAAAGTACTTGGATCTTGGTGTAAGAAATCCTCCATCCCAGCACTTTTGATTTCTTCAACAGCTTTTCTAATATCACGTTTCATAGAAATCCTCCTTATCATGTATTCAGGTGAAAAGGTATTCTTTTTCCTTAACATGATATGAGATATGACGTCTTTCTGAACAAGACAAGAGTGTAATTTTATATAAATGGATGATAGCGGATGTATGGACAAGACAAGGCGCATACATTGAATGAAGAGAACTGAGAAGGGATGAGAAAACATGCTACCTTCATATGATTTTTTTATTCATCCAATGTACTTAGTGGAATTAAAAAAAGACATTTGGTCAGATAGTCCAGTGCCAGCAAAATTAACTTATGGAAAAAAGAAGTATGATATTGATATCGTATACCGGGGGGCTCATATTCGTGAGTTTGAGAAAAAGTCTTATCATGTTATGTTTTATAAACCGAAAAAATTTCAAGGTGCGAAAGAAATTCATTTAAATTCTGAGTTTATGGATCCGTCTCTCATACGAAACAAATTATCTTTAGACTTTTTTCATGATATTGGTGTACTTTCACCAAAATCACAACATGTATTTATAAAAATTAATGGTCAAATTCAAGGTGTATATTTACAGTTAGAATCAGTTGATGAAAACTTTTTGAAAAATAGAGGATTACCAAGTGGTTCTATTTATTATGCAATAGATGATGATGCGAATTTTTCTTTAATGAGTGAGAGAGATAAAGATGTTAAGACCGAGCTCTTTGCGGGTTATGAATTTAAATATTCGAATAAAAATAGTGAAGAACAACTGAGTGAATTTGTATTTCAAGCGAATGCTTTGTCGAGGGAAGCTTATGAAAAAGAAATTGGAAAGTTTCTACATGTTGATAAATATTTAAGGTGGTTAGCTGGCGTTATTTTCACACAAAACTTTGATGGTTTCGTTCATAACTATGCACTATATCATAATGATGAAACAAATTTATTTGAAGTGATACCGTGGGATTATGATGCAACTTGGGGGCGAGATGTACAAGGGAGACCACTTAATCATGAGTATATTCGCATTCAAGGCTATAACACGTTAAGTGCAAGATTGTTAGATATACCTGTATTTAGAAAGCAATACCGAAGTATTTTGGAAGAAATACTAGAAGAACAATTTACCGTTTCGTTTATGATGCCGAAAGTTGAAAGTTTGTGTGAATCGATTCGTCCATATTTACTACAAGATCCATATATGAAAGAAAAATTAGAAACATTTGATCAAGAAGCTGATATGATCGATGAATATATAAATAAAAGAAGAAAGTATATACAAGACCACTTACATGAATTAGATTAATTTTGAAAGAGATTGGAACATTATCAATCTCTTTTTTTGTATAATAAAGATGTATCAACAAAACTGACTTACTATTCACTTAAAAGAGTATGGGGGATGTGGAAACATGACGGTAAAATGGATTGATTGGGTAAAACAAATACAAGCTATAGCCCAAGCGGGTTTAACGTATTCTAAAGATGTGTATGATATAGAGCGTTTCCAACAATTACGGGATATTTCCATTTCGATGATGTCACATTACACAAAGACAGATTGGGAAATAGTAGAGAAATTATTTGCAAGTGAGACAGGCTATCAAACACCAAAAGTTGATATAAGAGCAGTCGTTTTTCAAAATGAAAAGTTATTATTTGTGAAAGAAAAAAGTGATGGGAAATGGGCATTGCCAGGTGGATGGGCCGATATCGGTTATACGCCAACAGAAGTAGCAGCAAAAGAAGTTTTAGAGGAGACTGGTTATGAAGTAGATGATTTTAAGCTATTCGCTATATTTGATAAAGAAAAACATCAACCATCGCCTTCAGCAACACACGTATATAAAATTTTTATTAGCTGTAAGATTATTGGTGGCGAAAAGAAAACTAGTATTGAAACAGAAGATGTGGAGTTTTTTGGTGAGAATGAATTGCCTAATTTATCGATTGCTAGAAATACAGAAGAGCAAATTAAAGAAATGTTTGCCTACATGAAAGAACCTCAAAAAGACACTTTAATAGATTAATCATGCTTATGCCGATAATATTGTTGAAATGAAGATATTGGCAGAATGCGACCTTTATGTAATAATGGGATGGTATGTGAAGAAAAAAGGAGATAGAAAATAAAATGTTAGCAAGCATAATAGATCAGTTATTGCAATTTTTTGCAAGCTTAGGTTACTTTGGAGTAGCGCTAGCTTTAATGATTGAAATTATCCCGAGTGAAATTGTACTTTCGTATGCTGGATTTTTAGTAGCGGATGGTAAAATTAGTTTTGTTGGTGCAGTTATCGCCGGAACTATTGGTGGTACTTTAGCCCAAATCTTTTTATACTGGCTTGGATATTACGGAGGGCGTCCGGTTGTAGAGAAATATGGGAAATATCTACTTATTAATAAACACCATTTAGACATAGCGGAAGGTTGGTTTAAGCGTTACGGAGCAGGAGTAATCTTTTCTGCACGCTTTATCCCAGTAGTACGTCATGCAATCTCTATTCCAGCAGGATTAGCTAAGATGCCATTAAAACTATTTACACTGTATACTGTGGTTGCGATTATTCCATGGTCAATACTATTTATCTACTTAGGTGAAAAGCTTGGTGGAAATTGGAGACACATTAAAGAGTATGCATCTGATTACACACATTACATAATTATAGGAGCTGTTCTCTTTGTTGCTTTATACTTCGGTTTAAAGTATTTCAAAAAGAAAAAAGCAGCGCGTTAAAGTCAATGATTGTTCATTGGCTTTTTTTATTTGTTTCGGTTCTAAAAAAAAGGAGTTGTCCATAATGTGTAATAATAAAGCGTAGCGGAGGAATGTGATGAAAGGGTCACCGTTTATACGTGGAACGATATTTTTAACGATGGCAACGATGATATCTAAAATGTTAGGGTTTATATATGTTATACCGTTTACAGCAATGGTCGGTACGAGTGGGTACGTTTTATACACGTATGCTTATCGCCCATATACGATTATGCTCAGCATTGCGACGATGGGACTACCACTTGCCGTTTCAAAAATGGTATCAAAATATGATCAACTGAATGATTATCATACAGTTAAGAGAGTACTTAAGAGTGGTATCTTTTTTATGTTAATAATGGGAGTCATCTCATGTTTAGCGCTATATATATTAGCTCCACATTTAGCTAAACTTGTAATCGATGGAAATGATCAAACGGGGAATAGTATAACAGCGGTTACTAATAATATTCAAATTGTAAGTTTTGCGTTAATACTTGTACCAGTAATGAGTTTATTAAGGGGCTTCTTTCAAGGGTTTCAATCGATGGGGCCTTCTGCTTTAAGTGTAGTTGTTGAGCAATTTTTTCGGGTCTTAACCATATTAATAGGAAGCTTTGTCGTTTTATATATTTTAAAAGCTTCTATCTCGCTAGCGGTTGGTATTTCAACGTTCGGTGCTTTTATGGGAGCGATAGGTGGATTAACAGTTTTAAGTGCGTATTACATAAGGAGGAGAAAGCACTTAAAGAAAAAAGAGATGGCAAGTATACCGCAAACAACGAAATCTTTCTTCTCGCTGTATAAGGAGCTCTTTACATATTCAATACCGTTTGTTGTGGTTGGTTTAGCAATTCCGTTGTATCAGACGATTGATACATTTACAATTAATAAACTACTTATACAAATAGGGTATATGCAAGGAGAAGCGGAGAAGATTAATGCAATAATTGGTCTTGTCCAGATGGTTGTACTTATCCCGGTTTCCGTTGCGACTGCTTTTAGTATGTCTCTCGTACCTGAGATGACAAAAGCCTATACAGCAGGGAATGTGAAGTTACTGTACAAACATTTTACGAGGACGAATGTATTAGTAGTAGCAATTACGGTACCAGCGGCAATTGGAATGATGTTGTTAGCAAAACCAGTATATACTCTTTTATTTGGTGCCGGAAATGATCCGGAGATGGGGAGAGTTATTTTACAGTATTATGCTCCTGCCTGTATACTATTTTCGCTTTTTACAGTTACAGCTGCGATGTTACAAGGAATTAATCAACAACAGAAAACAGTGCTAGGATTAGTAATTGGTATTATTGTGAAGATAGTTTTAAATATCGTATTGCTTCCTTATTTCGATTATGTAAGTTTTATTATTTCAACATACGCTGGTTATACGATTTCAGTTGGCTTTAACTTGTGGATGCTTTCTAAATATGTTATAAAGGCAACATAAGCTTTTTAAGGCAGAGAGCACTCTGTCTTTTTCTTTGTTTAGAATATTTTTCTTATAAAAACGTTTTCAAAATAATTTTTCTATTGAAATTTAAACGTATGTTTCATATGCTGAGAATGGCGGTTCAAAAACTGTTATGTAAGAGAGGTAGATTCCTACATGTAAAAAGAATCGGGGTGATAGTATGTTAAATATTTATTTAACAGACCGAAACGGAAAACTACAAGAGGTTGAGGAAATGCAAAAGGGTTGCTGGATTAATGTACTTCATCCAACGGAAGAAGAAATTCAATATCTAGTACAAACTTTAAATGTAGACTTAGATTTCATTAAAGACCCTTTAGATGATGAAGAACGCTCTCGTATTGAAAAGGAAGACAATAATACTTTAATAATCGTGGATATCCCAACAGTTAGACATGATGAAGAAGGAAATTCGATTTATGACACGATTCCAATAGGTATGATTGTAATGCCAGATTGCTTTGTGACAATTTGTTTAGAAGAAAACCCAATTTTTGAACGTTTTATTAATCAACGTATTAAAGAATTTTATACGTTTAAAAAGACACGCTTTGCACTTCAGCTCTTATATACGATTTCTACTTATTATTTAAGATACTTAAAGCAAATTAACAGAAAAACAATCGATTTAGAGCACCAATTAAATAAGTCGATGAAAAATAAAGAGATTTTCACATTGCTAGGCCTTGAAAAAAGTTTAGTTTACTTTACAACATCATTAAAGGCGAATAAAATTGTAATTCAAAAATTAATGCGTAACAGTACATTTTTAAAAATGTATGAAGACGATCAAGATTTATTAGAAGATGTATTAATTGAAAATAAACAGGCTATTGAAATGGCGGAAATATATAGTCACATTTTAAGTGGAATGATGAATACTTTTAGCTCTGTTATATCAAATAATTTAAATAGTGTTATGAAACTGTTAACGTCTATTACAATCATTTTATCGTTACCAACGATGGTTTCTAGTTTCTTTGGAATGAACGTAAAGGTTCCGTTTGAAGGGGAAGCACATGGTTTTGTAATTGTACTCATAATATGTGTAACACTATCTTTCACATTAGCATTTGTTTTTTGGAAGAAACGTTACTTTTAACGAGAAGAAAGCTGCTCTAGCATAGTTGTGTAACTGCGCTAGAGCAGCTTTTTTGCTATGAAATCCAAAGTTTTGAATAGAATATAACTTATAAAATGTAATGTATATGAAAGGGGTGAATTCCGTATAAGTCTTGTCCAATTCATAAAATGGGGTTAAAATTACATATTGTTAATGAAAAGTTGGAGGAAATACATCATGGAATTGTTTCAATTACCGAAAGCATTCCTGCAAATGAATACAATTTTTATCTCCATATTGATCGAAGCACTTCCTTTTGTGCTCATTGGTGTATTTATTTCAGGATTCATTCAAATGTTTGTAACAGAAGATATGGTAGCAAAATGGATGCCGAAAAATCGATTTCTGTCTGTTTTAATGGCTACTTTTTTAGGGATGATGTTTCCGGGCTGTGAATGTGGAATCGTTCCGATTGTTAGGCGATTAATCGGAAAAGGGGTTCCGCCATATGCCGGGATTGCATTTATGTTAACTGGACCAATCATTAATCCAGTCGTATTATTTGCAACATACGTTGCCTTTGGAAGTAGTATGCACATGGTATGGTATCGTTCTATTGTAGCGATTATTGTAGCAATAATCGTTGGAATTATATTATCATTTATGTTTAAAGAACATCAATTACGAGATGATCACTTCCCAGAAGTGAATCATAAGCGTCCATTACGTAAAAAAATGTGGGATGTATGTACGCATGCTGTTGAGGAATTTTTCTCGATGGGAAAATATTTAGTATTAGGTGCGTTAATTGCAGCGGCAGTTCAAACGTTCGTACAAACTTCAACACTTCTTGCTATAGGACAAGGGCCGTTCTCTTCACCAGCTGTTATGATGGGACTAGCTTACATTTTATCACTTTGTTCAGAAGCGGATGCATTTATTGCTTCGTCATTCCAAAGTACATTTTCAACAGCGTCACTTGTCGCGTTCCTCGTATATGGACCGATGGTGGATATTAAAAATATGTTTATGATGCTTGCGACATTTAAAACGAAATTTGTAATTGTCGTTACAGTTACAGTTACACTTGTTGTTTATGCAAGCTCACTACTCATTTATGCGATGGGGTGGTAGGTTATGTTTCGAGCATATATATTATTAGGTTTTACAATCTTAATTGCGCAGCTTCATATTTCAGGTAATATTACGAAGTATATCAATATGAAGTATGCCTATTTATCAAAAACAGCAGCTATTATTTTAGGATTTTTAACGATTGTTCAAATTATTATCGTTTTCCAGAAAGAACATCAAAAAGAAAAAGAAAAAGAACAGCACAATTGTGGTTGCGATCATAGCCATTGTGGGCATGATCATTCAAAAGATGAGAATACATGGTGGAAAAAAGCATTTTCGTACACATTGTTTTGTTTTCCGATAGTCTCAGGATTGTTTTTCCCGATTGCAACGTTAGATTCAGATATCGTTAAGGCGAAAGGATTTCATTTTCCTGTTGCGCAAGCAGAAAGTACAGATCCATTTATGACAAGGCAATTTCTAAAACCTGATACGAGCATTTATTACGGGAAAGAAGGATACCGTGGTGTAATGGAAAAGGGGAAAAAAGAGTTTGTTACGAAAGATAGTATTACTTTAAAAGATGAAGATTTTCTAAAAGGGATGGAAACAATTTATAATTATCCTGGCGAGTTTACTGGGAAAAAATTATCTTTTAAAGGGTTTGTTTTCAAAGATGACTCTTCTCAAAAAGAACAATATTTCTTATTCCGTTTCGGGATTATACATTGTGTAGCGGATTCTGGTGTATATGGTATGTTAGTAAAAAAACCAGAAGGTGTAGAATGGAAAAATGATGATTGGATTCAAGTTGAAGGAGAAATATCAACGGAATTTTATCAGCCGTTCCATGCAAATATCCCTGTATTAGAAGTAACGAAATGGAATAAGGTTGAACCGCCAAAAGAGCAATATGTATTTAGAGGAGCCGATTGATAACATCGGTTCTTTTTTGTGGACTAAGAGTTCTGAATGTTGTTAATATTAAATGTGTAGTGATAGTAAGCTCATACCGTTCTAGTGTTAATTGGAAATAGAACTCTTACCGAACTTCTTTGCTCCAGCTGAATTTTGTGGTGGGAGTCTTAATGTCTGCAAATAGCGGGTTAAATAATCAAAGAGGTGATAACAATGACTGAAGTGAAAGGGAAAACAGCGAATGAGTCTAGAGTGTTTAAAACGAGCCGAGTATTTCCAACAGATTTAAACGATCATAATACGCTATTTGGTGGGAAGATATTAGCCGAGATGGATATGGTTGCTTCTATTTCAGCAACGAGGCACGCAAGAAAAGAATGTGTCACAGCATCTATGGATTGGGTAGATTTCTTACATCCTGTTCGCTCTTCAGATTGTGTTAGTTATGAATCCTTTGTAATTTGGACGGGTAGAACTTCGATGGAAGTATTTGTGAAGGTAGTAGCAGAAGATTTAATTTCAGGTGAGAAGCGTATAGCAGCAACGTCATTTGTTACTTTTGTTGCGCTTAGTAAGGAAAATAATCCAGTTCCAGTGCCGCGAGTAATCCCTGAAACAGAAGAAGAGAAAGAATTACATCGCATTGCTGTGTTACGTGCAGAACAACGCCATATACGTAAGACGGAGAGTAAGAAAGTAGCTACATTATTAACTTTTTGAGTTGAATATGTAGTCGTTAAAGGCACAATAACAAACGGAAATGTTTTTCATATGAAAAGCGGACACCTAAAAATAGGTGTCCGCTTTTATAGTTTTTTCATCCACATATCATATGACGATAACTACTTAGCAGAAGCAAGCAGCACCGACGATGATTAAGAGGATAAATAATACGACTAATAGCGCGAATCCATTACCATGTGCGAAGCCCATTGTTATTTCCTCCTTTTATTTTAAGATACAACATACAATATGCAAATGAGCTATCGTTTGATATGGACATATATCATGTAATGACATATTTTCTTGAATGATATTGTATTAAAAAAGGGAAGATATAGAAATAACAGTAAGTGGAGGAAGGAAAATATCCATGAAACACTTTTTCGTTGTAATCCTTTGTTTAATAGGTGTATTCATATGGATGAACATCGATGTGGAAATGGGGAAAAAAATGGCTAGTGAATATGAATTAGGACAAGTTCGATTAGGTGAATTTCAACTTTATACGAACGGTGAAGAGTTATATAAGAAATTATTTGAGGATATACGTAATGCAGAAAAGTACATATATGTCCATTTTTACATTGTAGGTAAAGATGAAATAAGCCAAGAGTTTTTGCAGTTGCTTGAGAAAAAGGCATCGAGTGGAGTAGAAGTAAAATTGTCAGTTGATCGAATAGGTGGATATAAGCTGAAGAAAAAGGTAATTCGTCAACTAAAAAACAATGGTGTCCAGTTTACGTTTAGTAAAAAACCTAAATTGAAACATTTATTCTATTCGTTGCATCAACGAAACCATAGACGCATTGTTACGATTGACGGAAAAGTATCATATATCGGCGGCTTTAACATTGGAAAGGAGTACCTTGGACAAGATCCGAAATTTGGCCCGTGGCGTGATTATCATGTAAGAGTCAATGGGAATGGTGCTACGGATATGGAAAGAAAATTTGCTGCTGACTGGAAAGAAGATACGGGAGAAAAAATGCCTGTACATGAAAGTTTACCTGAGATAGGGAATGTAAAATATCAATATTTATTTTCAGATGGAAAAGGGTTATGGCAAAAATATGGAGCGCTTTTAAAGCAAGCTAAAAAGTCTTTAATTATTGCTACGCCATATTTTGTACCAAGTAAAGAAATGATAAAAGAATTAAAAGGTGCATTAAACCGAGGTGTCAATGTGAAAATTCTCGTACCATTTAAAAGCGACGCAGTATTGTTAAAACAAGCCGCCTATCCGTATTTGAGAGAGATGAACCATGCTGGAGCGGAGATCTATCAATATCGGAATGGTTTTTTTCACGGGAAAGTAACAATCATTGATGGAGAAATTGTTGATATAGGTACAGCGAATTTTGATAATAGAAGTTTTTATTTAAATTGTGAATCAAACTGTATCGTATATGATACAAGAGTTGTTGCTGACGTATGGAGCCGATTAAAAGAAGACTTTCATAAATCAAAAAGATTTTCAGAAGAAGACTTTGAGAAAATTAGTAAGTGGAATTGGTTTTTAGCAAGAATAGCAAATGTTATAGCATCATATTTATAACATATAGACAAAAGAGAAGGGAGGCATTTTCATGGATTGTATGAAAGAATTAATGAGGTATAGTTATATGCTTATTTATAAGGTTGGGGAGTATACAGGAAAGGTAAGAGACGAAGAATTAAAGGAGCTATTACAGCATCATTTACCATATATGTTGCAAGCGTATAATGAACAAGTGAATTTTCAAGAAGGAGAGAATGTACAGCATATAACTTGTGAACCAATTTCATCTCATTTTCATGAAATGGAAAAGGAGACTGATAGTAAATATACAGGGGATGTCCATATTGCAACTTGTTATATTTCGCATTTAAAACGGTTAGCACTAAAGTTCGCTCAAGTAGCAGTTGAAGTTGCGAATCCAGAATTCCGCTCGTTTTTAGAAAATTGCTTCCTGAAAATGAATCGTTATGCCTATAGTGTATGGCAATATGTTGTGAAGAAAGAGTATAAGATTAAACATGTATATGAAAATGAGGAGTTTGCATAAGAAACTAAGGCGGAAAGATAGGCGCCTTAGTTTTTTTACTTTTCATGGAGAAAAAAAGAATAGGTGTCTGTATTTATTATCAGAAAATTTACAAATATTTACCGTTTATTTACTATTTTTCAATCTTTCCTTTAAAAATAGAGAGTAATATGGGGGTTGTACATATTCTATCTAAAGGAGGAAACGCAAATGAACAAATGGGTTAAATCATTAACTGCTATGGCACTTGCAAGTTCTTTATTAATGGTAGGTTGTAGTAAAGGTGAGGACAAGAAGAAAGAAGACGATACAACAACACAACAAGAGGACAAAAAGGATAAAGAAACAAGTGGAACTGAGAAATCTACAGATTCTAAAGAAAAGAAATAAAATAATAATAGAGCTTCCTCTTATATATGAGGAAGCTTTTTTGTTGAAAATTGATTAAAATTATTGAAAAATAGAGAAAGAATGAAAAAGGGGGAAAACAAATGAAAGTATGTATATTGGGAGCAACTGGTCGAGTAGGTTCAAACATAATAAAATTAGCATTAAAGGATGCAGCTGAAGTGACTGCATTAGCGCGTGATTTAAATAGAATAGAAATAAATCATGAAAGGTTACGAGTTATAGAAGGTAATGTATGGAATGAAAATGATATAAAGAAAGTGATAGAAGGAAGCGATATAGTAATTAGTGCACTTGGAACGGATCAAAATGGGACATTGGCGAAGAGTATGCCACATATTATAAAGAAAATGGAAGAAGTAGGGGTTCATAAGATCATTACAATAGGAACAGCTGGTATTTTACAAGCAAGAACAAATCTAAATTTATATCGTTTTCAATCAGCTGAGTCAAAAAGGAAAATGACAACAGCAGCAGAAGATCATTTAGCTGCATATAAGATACTTAGTAGTAGTAATTTATGTTGGACGGTCGTTTGTCCGACGCATTTAATAGACGGTGATGTGACAGGAGTGTATCGAACTGAAAAAGATGTATTACCAGAAGGGGGAGCGAAAATAACAGTTGGTGATACAGCGCAATTCACGTGGAATCTATGTAGTGAAAACAAATATGAGAATAGTCGAGTAGGTATTTCATATTAAAAAAACCATCCCGAAATTGGGATGGTTAAAAGATGATATAACATACAAATATGAGAATCATAATGATTTGGAGAATAGCTTTCGCTACTGTACTGCTTAAAAAACCAACTACAGTAGCAACTCCTACTAGAAAGGCGTCTTTTGGCGCTTTTTTATGCATGAGTTCTGTAATAAATACCGATAAGAACGGTATGATAATTAAACCGAATGGTGGGAAGAAGAAAGATCCGACAATGATAGAAATCATACCGACACGCTCTCCCCATTTAGAACTCCCGTATTTCTTTAAGAAATATCCATTTGCAATAAAATCAGCTATGAAAATAAATAGTGTGAAAATGACTTGAATAATCCAAAAGGAAGTTGTTAGTTCTCCGCCATTTATACCAAAATGGTAAATTAAATATCCAGCCCAGACAGCAAGGATGCCTGGAATGATAGGATAAATAAAGGCGAGAAATGAAACAATGAAACAGGCAATGATACAGATTGTTAATAATACTGTCACTTTATAACTCCTTCTTCGTGTCTAATTTATGTACCGCAATTTTTTTCACTTGATGTCCATCAAGTTCTAGAGCTTTAAATTGAAAACCGGCAAATTCAATGGAATAACCAGCTTCAATATTTAAATCAACTGCTTGAGAGAGAAGCCAGCCTCCGATTGTATCTAAATCGCTATCATCAATATGCAGGCCAAACATATCATTTACTTCAGAAATGAGCACCTTCCCATCTAAAACAGTAAGCTTCGGCGTACGTTTTTCAATCATAGGTGATTCATCCGCATCAAACTCATCTTGAATTTCTCCAATAATTTCTTCAAGAATATCTTCCATTGTTAAAAGTCCAGCAGTACCACCATATTCATCCATAACGATTGCCATCTGAACGCGATTCTTTTGTAGATGTACTAATGTTTTGCGAATTGGAACAGTTTCAAATACAGTTAGTACTGGATGTATGTAAGATTCAAGTGGTTTATGAATGCCTTTCGTTTGATCGTGAAAGACTTCTTTCGTATTGATCATACCGATAATATCATCTTTATCTTTTTCGATGATCGGATAGCGTGTATACTTTTCAGTTGCGACGATATCCATATTCTCTTCTAACGTATTTTCAGTAGATAAGCAAATCATTTCTGTACGAGGGACCATAATTTCTTTCGCGACCCGGTCGTCAAATTCAAAAATATTATTTACATATTTATATTCGGTTTGGTTTATTTCTCCGCTTTTGAAACTTTCACCTAAAATGAGTCGTAGTTCCTCTTCAGAATGGGCAAGTTCATTTTCTTTCGCAGGCTCTAAACCGAGTAGTTTTGTGAAAAAGATTGCCGTACTATTAAGTAGCCAAATGAATGGATACATAATTTTATCAAATAAAATAAGTGGTCGTGCAAATTTAAGTGTTATTGCTTCTGCTTTTTGAATGGCGAAAGACTTTGGAACTAGTTCACCTAATACAACATGGAAAAATGTAATAACACTAAAAGCTATAATAAAGGATAAAGTATTCGCCATTGTTCCAGTAATATTAATCTTTTCAAAGAGCGGTCGTAGTAAATGTTCCACAGTCGGTTCACCGAGCCAACCGAGGCCTAAAGAAGTAATCGTAATCCCGAGCTGACAAGCTGATAAATAAACATCTAAATTAGATAGGACACTTCTTGCAGCTAAAGCTTGTTTATTGCCTTCGTTTGCAAGTTGGTCAATTCGACTTTTTCGTACTTTTACAACAGCGAATTCTGATGCAACGAAAAAGCCGGAAATAAGGATGAGTACAAAGATGAGAAAAATATTTAATATGTCCAAGTGTGTTCCCTATTCCGTAGTTTGGAATAAAGATGTCACCTCCTGCGTTTATGTTATACTTTTATAATAAATCCAAACGAAAAGAATAGTCAAAGAAAAAGGGTAAATATTGGTATGTTTCTGCAATTGTTTTTGAATTTGCTGTTATTTTGTCCGCTATACAAAAGGAATAACCCCCTACTTTCAGATTATAGAGGGTTATTTCAAATTAAGGTTTTGGAATACTTCTCGTTAAAGCGTATGATTGTTGTTTAACGTGATTTGTCGTCCATAGTGTTTGAAGGAAAGAGAGTATGCAATATGGGATATACAAAAGTAATAAGCTAATTGTAACAATAACAGGTGCATTTCCGCCGAATTGAACGATAAATTGCAATAGTCCGCTTGCATGAAAAACGCATTCCATAATAACGAATGAAAGAATAATGGAACCTAGAATAGATTTGTGATTCGAAGTAAGCGCTAAAAACAATGTATCTACAAGGAAAGAAGATTGTTTTATTTCATATTCATTTGTGTTACTTAAGAAAGGAACCCACTTTTTAATTGTTTGCATAACGATAATCATGGAAGTACTACAAACGATGATAAAAGATGAGTAGTAAGGAAGCTTTATCAATTTTGTGATGTATAGGAGTAGTAATAAGACTGAGCATTGTAATAATACAGTACAAAAAGAGTACGGTATCCATTTTAATAAAGAAGTGAACTTCTTAACCGATTGAGGTGCTTTAAAAAATAAATGGCCGATCCCTAAGCTGATAAAGAATCCGATTGCAAGAGTAAAGGTAAAACGAACAGCCGATAAAAAATATATTTCCCATATGTAAGGGAATAACGGTGTTGAATGATTAGAAGTATGAACCATTTGATTTGCTGAGAAAAAGATAGATTCGTGCATCCAATCAATCTTTGGAATTGTCATAGAAGAAAGTTGTGCGAAGTTATGAAAAATACTTATAAAGCCAGTTATGTATGAGTATTTATGTGTAATGAATAATGCAGGAATAGGACTAATGATAAATATAATGAGAACACCAACTATAAATTTACATATATGTGAGCGCAATAAAGACATGTAATCACCTACTCTTAGAATATTCAGAAAATTCTTATTCTTATTTTAGCTTTTTTTGGCGTAAGTTACAATATATTTTCTTAAAGAAGTTTAGAGAGAATGTTTCGTATTGTAGGGGATAAAAGTGAATGAAACGTGAATAAATTATGACAAGAAAATGAATAATTTTCAGAAAAGTGAAATAAATTATTTATTTTTTTTCTGAAAATATAATATAGTTATGGCACAGAAAGTATTTTAACATAAGGAGGCTGTTTATGAGGATTAAAGGGAATTATGTGCCGAAAAGGGAAGTTTTATTTTGCTCAAGTTCAATTACGATAGGGGAAGCACTGGAGCATTTAAATAAAACTGGGTATCGTTGTGTACCAGTTTTAGATGAAAAAAAAGAGAAATATTTAGGAAATGTATACAAAGTAGATATTTTAGAATATAAAGGTTCGCTGGAAGAGAGTGTAGTACAATTATTAAACGATAAAGAAGGTTATGTTAGAGAAGATTCTTCGTTCTTTAAAGTATTTTTTACAATAAAAAAATTACCTTATTTATCAGTAGTTGATGAAAATGGAGTCTTTCTTGGAATTTTAACGCATAAAAAGGTTTTCGAGTTATTAGAAGATGCTTGGGGCGTTCATTCTAGTAAATATTCTGTCATGATTGGGACACAAGATTATAATGGAGCCATTCAAAAATTATCGACAGTATTAAAAAAATATACAGGTATCCAAAGTTTAATGACTTTTGATAATGATGCCTTATTAGTTCGTAGAATTATGTTTACATTAGGAGAAGAATTTAACGACGGTGAATTAGATACGTTATTGAAAGATTTAGAAGACCATGGATTTAGAGTTGTGTATGTGGAAGAGATGAAAAATCCACGTGAAGTTGAAACAATAGAATAACATACAAAAGCCATCTAATAATGTTGGATGGCTTTTGCTATGTTCGTGTATAAAATTATTTGAAAATAACGATAGGATAAAAGTTGAGATTGTAACAATATTTGTGTGAAAGAATGAAAAATGTAGATAATTTTGATTTTCAAAAAAATCAATTTGAAAATATGTTTTTATTTTTCAACTAAATATGTTACTATATGTGTGATAAAAACAAAGAGGTCTGACAACTATACTCCACGCAATACCACTCTAATGAGTTAAAAATTCAAAAAAATCAAAAATTAATAGTTGGAGTAAGAATAAGGGGAATGGAGAAATTATGGAGAAAGACACTGCTTTGTAAGGGGCATATTTTATCATCTTGAGCAGAGAGGAGGATGCATAGCATATTGTGAAAATAAAGATAAACAATGAAAAAGTGCTATGCAAATGAAAAGTATGAAGGGACGTTTAAGGCCAGGTGATACGATAGCAATTGGTTTAATGTTATTTGCACTATTTTTAGGAGCAGGAAATTTAATTTTTCCGCCAGTTTTAGGGCAACAAGCTGGAGAGAATGTTTGGATTGCTACAATTGGATTCCTAGTGACGGGAGTCGGATTACCCCTATTAGCTGTAACAGCTGTCGCGTTTGTAGAGGGGGACTTGAAAGCGCTATCTTCTAGAGTTCACCCTATATTTGCGTTTATTTTCCCATTGATTAGTTATTTAGCGATTGGACCATTTTTCGCGATTCCGCGTACGGGAGCCGTTTCATTTGAAATGGGTATGAAGCCGTTTTTATCAGAGGCAATGGTTTCAGAGTGGTATATGCTGTTTCTATTCACAATAGTTTTCTTCGGAATAACGTGGTATTTATCATTAAATCCATCTAAATTAGTGGATTGGTTCGGAAAATTCCTTACACCATTGTTAGTATTGATTGTTGCTGTTATTGTCGGAAAGGCAATTATTGATCCAATTGGAGAACCAGCTGCGCCGCTAGCGGCATATCAAGAAAATGCTTTCTTTGGTGGATTTATACAAGGATATTTAACGATGGATGCAATTAGTGCGCTTGTATTTGGAATTGTCGTTGTACAAGTTATCCGCTCTAAAGGGATACAAGAGAGTAGTGAAGTTGCAAAAATAACAGTAGTATCAGGTATTATTGCTGTACTTGGTTTAACGTTAATCTATTTATCACTTGCTTATCTTGGTTCAACAAGTACATCACTTGGTGTTTCCGAGAATGGTGGACTTATTTTAACGAATGTTGTAAATGAGTTATATGGAACAAGTGGTAAAATTTTATTAGGACTTGTTATTATACTTGCTTGTTTAACAACTTCTGTTGGATTAACATCAGCTTGTGCTGGCTTCTTTACAAACATATTCCCAAAACTTTCGCATAAAATGATTGTTACGATGGTATGTGTGTTTAGTTTAATTGTATCTAACCTAGGTTTAACACAATTAATTGCAGTCACTTTACCAGTGTTAATGATCATTTATCCAGTTGCAATCGTATTAATCGTACTTTCTTACTTCCATA
Source organism: Bacillus sp. 17RED48 (assembly GCF_019837545.1). Taxonomy (NCBI): domain Bacteria; kingdom Bacillati; phylum Bacillota; class Bacilli; order Caryophanales; family Bacillaceae; genus Bacillus; species Bacillus sp. 17RED48. The sequence continues at coordinate 440,042 of NZ_JADAXG010000004.1, read as the reverse complement.
AATGGATAGGGAAGCGTAATACCATTTATATTGGAGCTATTTTAGGTGCATTGTTAATTAGTTTCTTTAACGGTTTAGAAAGTGCGAACATTCAAATTGACGCGATTTCTAACGTATTACAAATGCTACCATTATATAAAGAAGGAATAGGATGGTTAATCCCATCATGTATTGGCGGGATTCTCGGTTTCTTCTTCTATAAATCAAATGAATCAAGTGAATTACAAAAGAAAGGTGCTTAGGCGCCTTTCTTTTTTTAAAAGGGAATTTTTGTGTTTTGTCTAAGTAATAATTGGGAGGAATGATAAAATGGCTAATTTTGAAGATTTTTTAGCTTTGGATTTACGAATTGGAACTGTAACACATGCAGAGGAATTTAAAGAAGCGAGAGTTCCGGCAATTAAACTTGAAATTGATTTTGGAGAGCTTGGAATTAAGCAGTCAAGTGCTCAAATTACGAAGAGATATAATCCAGAAGATTTAATTGGTCAGCAAATCGTTGCGATTGTAAACTTTCCACCGAAGCGCGTGGCTGGATTTAAATCAGAAGTACTTGTTTTAGGCGGAGTACCTGAAGCTGGTGATGTCGTATTACTTCAGCCTAATATGGAATTACCAAATGGAACAAAAATTAGTTAGTGTAAAGGCGGGGGTAACATGGATATTCGACGAGAATATTTACAATGTGCCATATCGAATTTTGAAGCAACAAAGAAACAAGGGGAACGGGTGCTTTCTCAATTATCATATGAACAGATCGAATGGTCTTCTCATGAAGCAACAAATAGTATATCGGTTATTATAAAGCATCTGCAAGGTAATATGCGTTCTAGATGGACGGATTTTTTAACATCTGATGGTGAAAAAATAGATCGTAACCGAGATGCTGAATTTGAAGGTGGTTATCATTCTAAGGAAGAGGTTCTAGCAGCATGGAATGGCGGATGGGAATATGTTTTGAAAACGATGCATGTGCTAACGCCAGAAGATTTATTACAGACGGTATATATTCGTGGTGAAGCACATACGGTCATGCAAGCAATTGAAAGACAAATTTCTCATTATGCTTTGCATATAGGACAAATTATTTACATTGGTAAAATGTTAAAAGAAAACGAGTGGGAATGTTTAAGTATTCCTAGAGGACAGTCTGCACGTTATGTAGAGAAAAAACGTTCAACATAATAATAGGAAAGAAAACGATATAAAATGGGAAATAAGAAAACCACCCAAATAATAGATGGTTCTGTAATCATAAGCATGCTGCCAAAAATAAGTCCATATATAATAAGAAAGAAATTAAAAAGCGTATTTACGGGGATAAATCGTGAGATGAATACTTGCTGTCGTTTAAAGCAATCACTGTGAAATAAATAAAAGCGGAAGTACGATGTGGCAGTAATAAGATCTTTCTTTCGCGCAATTCTTTTTTTGCATGTATGACAGATGAATGGTGGTTGCATTTCATTACGCTCCATTTTTTATTTTCGTAATAATGTAAGACAAGATTAAGTGCAAGGAGTATATTCCTATATACGCTCCTGATATAAGAAAAAATGGGTTTAGTAAAATTCCATGAATGCTTGTCATAAAAACTAAATCTTGTATTAAAACGTCATATATATTAATAGAAATAATTGTACCGAGTACATAAAGTGCTACATAAGCTGAAATATGTAACGCAACACGGATTGTAGGATGCTTAGTAAGCCAATAAAAAATAAATGATAGTACAATGGGTAATGTTCCTATTAGTAGCTTCAATTCATTTCACCTCATTAACAATATAGCCGGAATTTAGACGGTCTATTCTCTAGAGCTTGTACATAACTTGAAATAGAGAGGGTGATAGTATGAATCGAGGCTTCTTTTATGTGAAGTTCACAAGTGTACGTAAGTTAGTTTTATTTATTATTACTACAGTACTAGCGACTTTTTTTCTTATTAGTATGATGGTAACCTCTATGAAAGAGACAAAGTCAACGTATTTATATAATTGGTTAAATGAGTTATCGATGAATGGTTACATGTACGTTCTTGGGAAAGAGAATCATTATTTTACACAGGAGTATCGAAATTTAAATCAAGATTTTTCAATTTCTTCGTTTCTCTTTTCTATGGCTACGAATATTCGTTTTAACGATGTACGCAGTTTTGTCGGCAAAGAGTTACCTGGTTTTGGAAAGTACGATACAGAAATTGTTATTGCGGGTGAAGGGACAAATTATTCTAACTTACCGATAGAGTCGAGCGTTCCGCTTGAAGAAGTGGTAAAAGAACGGACTGGTGAAGGTGGACAGGCTCAAAAGCCGGATACAAACAAAGAGAAAAAGCAACCGGCTCAAACGACAGGAAAAAGACAAGTTGCGCTTATTTATCATTCGCATAGTTGGGAATCTTATTTGCCGTTACTAAATTTAGCAAACGATCCAAATCCGAATAAAGCAACAAGTTCCGTTACGAATATTTCAATAGTCGGCGATCGATTTCGTGAACAATTAGAAAGTGAAGGGATAGGAGCTACTAATGACAAGACTGATGTCGGCCAAAAGTTGATTAGTAAAGGGTTAAATAGTAATAGTTCTTACAAAGTGTCACGGGAAATTGTACAAGAAGCAATGACAGGCAATAAAGAACTGCAGTACTTCTTTGACTTGCATCGTGATAGTGCTCGGAAAAATGTCACGACAAAAGCAATTGGAGATAAATCATATGCAAAGCTTGCTTTCGTAATAGGGAAAGGCAATAAAAATTATGAAAAGAACTTACAATTAGCAACAGCTCTTCATGAGGAAATTAATAAGAAATATCCAGGAATGAGTCGTGGTGTCATTCAAAAAGGATTCCAAACAGGAAATGGTGTCTACAATCAAGACTTATCAGGGCAAGCGATATTAATTGAAGTTGGTGGCGTAGATAATACAGAGGAAGAACTAAATCGATCAATTGATGTACTTGCTAAAGCGTTTGGTGAATATTTCTGGCAGGCAGAAAAGGTGAATGGATAAAATGAAACATAAATTAGTGGGAGAGTCTGAAAAAACGTGAGTGTAAATCTTGCGTTTTTTCTTTGTAATGATGAGGTGTCACAGAATAGACAAAATTTGCCGTTGTTATGGTAATATCGAAATTTGTCAAATAATACTGGGAGATTTACAAAGGGATTTTCGGAAAATTAGAGAAAATCTTTTTACAAGGAAAACTTTTTATTATAAAACTGGTAGGGTGATAGAAGTGATTAGGGAGATCAAAATAGAAGATGCAGCACCATTTTTGCAATTAAGTAAGCAACTAGATGAAGAAACGAAATTTATGTTATATGAACCAGGAGAAAGAAAATTTACAGTCGAGCAACAAGAACAAATGATTCATCGCTTTATAGAAAATGAATATGCAACAATATTCGTAGCAGTTGAAGAAGAACGTGTAGTAGGGTTTATTTTAGTGAATGGAAATCATATTCAAAGAAAGAGACATGTAGCAAGTATTGTAATTGGTATTTTGCAAGAGTATAGCGGGCGAGGTATTGGGACGAGATTGTTTAAAGATGCTGAGAAGTGGGCAAGATTACATGATGTATGGCGTTTAGAATTAACGGTAATGGCCCACAATACAAGAGCTCAGGCACTATATAAAAAAGCTGGATTTGAGAAAGAAGGTGTCAAAAGAGCTGCTCTTATTATCGATGGAGAGAACATCGATGAGTATGAAATGGCCAAATTATTAAAATAAGAGGTCGTTATATGAAAAAAAGATGGACACTACTTGGTATCGTAGCGATGATACTCATTGTTGGAGTAGCAGGAATCAATTATAAAATGTATAAGGATAAGCAGGCTCGAGAGGTAAATGTGAATAACATATTTCCGAAAGCGAAAGAAACGATTGCGAATATGGATGGTGATATTGCGGTAATTAGTAATCCGAATTCGATGCTTGTACTTGTGAATAAAAGTAGACGCTTACCAGATGGATATAGACCGCCAGATTTAGTTATTCCGAAAGTGCGCTATTCTAGTGAAGGTGATCAAGAAAAGAAAAAAATGAGAAAAGAGGCAGCGAGTGCGTTAGAGGAAATGTTTCAGCAAGCTGATCAGGAGCGCATTTTCTTGTTTGCAGTCTCTGGATTTAGATCTTTTGATCGACAAAAAGCATTAAATACGATGTATAAAAAGCAAGATGGAGAAGCAAAAACAGCGATGTCTAGCGCGGTTCCTGGTACGAGTGAACATCAAACAGGGCTTGCTATGGATATTACATCTCAAGCTGCTAAGTTTCAGTTAGAGACAATTTTTGGTGAAACGAAAGAAGGGCAGTGGCTGTCTGAAAATGCCCATAAATTTGGCTTTGTAATTCGATATTCAAAAGAGAAAGAATCGCTTACGGGCTATCGATATGAACCATGGCACGTAAGGTATGTGGGGAACCCACAAGCTACATATTTATATGAAAATCAACTGACACTTGAAGAAGTAACGCAGTGAACAATTGAGGGGAGAGAAGGATTATGACGGTGCTATATAAGAAAAAAGTACACGCATATGTGACAAGAGAAAAAGAAGGAGTAATGCAACTGCTTGTTTTTAAACATCGTGATATACCTGAAGCTGGTATACAAGTACCAGGGGGAACAGTTGACGAAGGGGAAACGTTAGAAGCAGCAATTTTACGTGAAGTACAAGAAGAGTCTGGATTACGTCATTTATGCATAGAAAGATTCCTAGCCGATTACATCATACTTGTGAAAGAGAAAAAGGAATATCAAAAGCGGCATTTTTTCCACGTAACGTTACTAACAGATGTAAAAGATGATTGGGAACATATTGTAAGTGCCGGTGAGGAAGATCAAGGATTAGCATTTTGCTACGAATGGATTGATATTGCAAAATGCCCTGCATTAGCTGGGAAACAAGGTGAGTTTTTACATTTGTTAGATGAGGTATATGTAAAGTAATAAAAGAGTCTGAAGCGGAAATCCAATCGTTTCAGACTCTTTTTATTTTTCAGGAAATAAAAGGTTTTTACATTGGTAAGTTGAATTCTTTGAAAGGGATTGTAGTTGTATATGCGAGGAGCGGAGAAAATGAAAAAGTAATAGATACACGTTATCAATAAAAGCTTTTAAAGAAGGAGAATGAAGATGGAGATTCAGTTCAATGCACGATTACAAAAAGAATTAACAATTCATGATATACAAGTAGCGATGAAAGCTGGGCAATTAACTTCAAAAGAATTAGTTATGTATTATCTTCATAGAATCGCGAAATATGATCAAGAAGGACCAAAAATCAATTCTATTTTAGAAATCAATCCAGACGCTATCTTTATTGCAGAAGCGTTAGATTATGAAAGAAAGACAAAAGGTGGACGGGGACCATTACATGGTATACCTGTTTTACTTAAGGACAATATTGAAACGAATGACTCTATGCATACCAGTGCAGGTACGATTGCCCTGGAACAAAATATTAGTAGTGAAGATGCATTTCTTGTTACGAAACTACGAGAAGCAGGAGCAGTGATAATAGGAAAAACAAATATGACAGAATTAGCAAATGGAATGTCTTTTGACATGTGGGCTGGATATAGTGCAAGAGGTGGACAAACAATAAACCCTTACGGTACAGGTGAGGATGATATGTTTGTTGGAGGCTCAAGTACAGGATCTGCGATAGCAGTTGCTGCTAATTTTACAGTAGTATCTGTTGGAATGGAAACAGATGGTTCTATATTGAGTCCAGCTGTTCAAAACTCTGTAGTCGGTATTAAACCGACTGTTGGTCTAATTAGTCGTAGGGGAATTATTCCGCTTACTTATTCACAGGATACAGCGGGACCATTTGCTAGAACGGTAACAGATGCTTCTATTTTGCTAGGGAGTTTAACTGGGGTAGATGAGAAGGATGTAGCTACTCATAAAAGTGAAGGTATGGCAGAGCAGGATTATACAAAATATCTTGATGTTAATGGCTTACATGGCGCAAAGATTGGTGTATTTAGCAATGCACCTAAAGGTTATTATGAAACTGGTGAGTATGATGAAAAATTGTTTAAGGAAACGATTGAAGTGTTGCGTAGTGGGGGTGCGACAGTAGTAGAGGATATTAATATTCCGTCTTTTCATAGAGAATGGAGCTGGGGTGTATCGCTCTATGAATTAAAGCATAGTTTAGATAACTATCTTTCAAAATTACCTTCTACTATTCCAGTGCATTCTATTTCAGAGTTAATGGAGTTTAATGAAAATATAGCAGAAAGAGCTTTGAAATATGGACAAACTAAGTTGGAGAGAAGAAAAGATGTTCCTAATACGTTAAGAAATCCAGAATATTTAAATGCAAGATTAGAAGATATATATTTTTCTCAAGAACAAGGCATTGATTTTGCACTGGAAAAATATAATCTGGATGCGATTCTGTTCCCTTCTTATATAGGCTCCACTATATGTGCGAAAGCAGGTTATCCGTCTATAGCAATACCTGCGGGATATATGGATAATGGGAGACCGTTTGGAATTACTCTTGCAAGCAATGCTTTTTCTGAGGGGACCTTGATTAAACTAGCATACGCTTTTGAACAAGCGACAAAGCATCGGAAAATCCCTAACTTATCATGAATAAAATAAATAGGACAGGAATTCCTGTCCTATTTATTTTGTTCATTAAAGTGAAATATCTTTTTTCTCTGTTTTATCATATTTTAATAAGTTAAATGATAAACAAGCAGAGCACAATATAAGGAAAGAAGCGAGAATATAAATAGTACGAACACCGAACAGGTCGGTAATAATTCCAACGCTAAGCATAGAAAGACCAGAAGCTGTCGAGAGGATTGCACCATGAGCTGTATACATTTTTGATAATAAAGTAGGGGCTACACTAGATTGTAGTACTGTCGTTTGAGAAATATCTCTAATTTGATAACATGGCCCCATTAGAACGCATAGAAAAAGCGCAATAAACCCGCTACTTGTCATACCATATAAAAATGTAAGAATACTAAACATAAGAGAGCCTATCGCCATGGAGCGTATTAAATTGTTTTGAATGTATGTACTCATTTTCCATGCTAATATCCCGCCAATTAACGTCCCTACATAATAACTTGTATTAATATATCCCCACCATTCTTCTCCTTTATGAAGAACAGTCGTTACATAAGCCATTGTAATAGCACCGATCCAGATTGTCCCTGCGAAAGTTTCAATTAAGTCCATACATGTAACGATACGGAGAGACGGGTTTTGAAATAAGAGTCTCCAACCTTCCAATAAAGCAGCGCCTTTTGAAGAAGAAGGCTCTATTACTCGTTCAGTATGTATGGAACGTAATGAAAGGTGTAGTGCAACACACCCAAAAATCATCAAAATGTTATTCATCATGAGTGTAGAAGTAGCATCGATAAGAAGAACTATAACACTTGTAAATGAATAAGCAGCGGCTTGCGCAATTTGTGTGGAAAAGGAAAAAATACTATTTACTTTTACTAATTGTTCTTTTCGTGTAAGGCGAGGAAGGATACCGTATAATAACGGTGCGCTCCAGCCGCTACATAAAGAAATGAAAAAAATGAAAATGAATAGTGTTACAACGTTTGAGGAAAGGGCCGGGAATAATATCATTAATAAAAATAATAGAACAGTTTTTGTCCATTGTAGTGTGAAAAGTAATGAATAAGATGAAAAACGATTCATTATAAGTGGTGCAGATGTATTTGCTATAAGATTAGTTATGACTTGTGCTAATGGAAAAAGAGCGGTTAATGTAGCTGATTTCGTTGTGATATACATATGAGTTGTAATAATCATGATGTATACGATGTCAGCGAGAGTAATGCATATTTTAGAGCCTAAATAGTAAGTTAATGAACGACTTTGCAACAAGCACACCACTTTCCTAAAAAATAATATTTTAGTAGTTAAAATAATTATAAATTGAAAATTAAATTTTCGAAAGAATTTCATTTTTTTGTCGCTTTTTGAAAGGGATTTTCATATATAATGAAGAATATATTAATATAGTATTTTATTGATGCTTTTTATAACAGTGAATATGTACAATAGCTTGTAGTAAATGCCCCGGTATAAGAAAGGGCGGATAAACCATTCTTTTCTTCATATACATATAGAAAATGAGAAAGAAAGTGAGGGTTGCATATGGCTGCTTGGGTAATTTGGTTTGTAATAGCTGGTATTTTATTTATTGCGGAAATGTTGTCGATTACGTTTTACATGCTTTGGCTTGGAATTGGAGCTGTTATCGGAGGTCTAATTGCCTTGTTTGCTCCTGAAGCACTACTGTTACAAGTTGTTGCTGGTGCGATTGTAAGTTTAACATTGACTTTCTTTACGAAAAGAATTTCAAAAAACTTTCGAGAAGCAAAAGGTTTTACTGATACAGTAGATATGCTTGTCGGTAAAAAAGGCATTGTTATGCAAGCGATTACAAAAGAAGCGAATGGTATTGTGAAGGTGGATGGAGATATTTGGACAGCTATTGCAGATGATCCAATTGATGCTGGAGAAAAAGTTATTGTTATAAAGAGGCATAGTACTATATTACAAGTAAAGAAGGAGAGTGAATAAATATGGCAGTAGCATTAACATTAACGATTATTTTCGCACTAATTGTTGTTACATTTATTGCATTAACAATTAAAATTATTCCACAGCAAAAAGTTGGAGTCGTTGAAAGATTTGGTAAGTTTCAGCGTATTATGGAGCCGGGATTAAATTTATTAATACCAATTGTAGACCGTGTTCGTGTATATCATGACTTACGTATTCAACAAACGAATGTACCACCACAGAAGGTAATTACGAAAGATAATGTACAAGTAGAAATTGATACAATCATTTTCTATCAAATTGTGGAACCAGAACTTGCGACATATGGTATTTCGAATTATGAATATGGTGTTCGTAATATTACTTCTGCAACGATGCGTCAAATCATTGGTAAAATGGAACTGGATGAAACGTTATCTGGTCGTGAAAAAATTTCAACAGAAATTCGCTTAGCACTTGATGAAGCAACAGAAAAATGGGGCGTTCGCATTGAGCGTGTTGAAGTTGTTGATATTAATCCGCCAAAAGATGTGCAAGCATCGATGGAAAAACAAATGAAAGCAGAACGTAATAAACGTGCGATCATTTTAGAAGCTGAAGCTGCAAAACAAGATAAAGTCCTTCGTGCTGAAGGTGAAAAGCAAAGTAAAATCTTAATGGCTGAAGGGGATAAAGAAGCACGTATTCGAGAAGCTGAAGGTATAAAGGAAGCAAAAGAACTAGAAGCGCAAGGGGAAGCAAGAGCGATTGAGGAAATTGCAAAAGCAGAACAAAATCGAATTGAATTACTTCGTGCAGCAGATTTAGATGAACGCGTACTTGCCTATAAATCATTTGAATCATTGATTGAGGTTGCAAAAGGTCCAGCAAATAAAGTCTTTATTCCGTCTAATGCAATTGAAACACTTGGTACTCTCGGGGCAATTGGAGAAATCTTTAAAGAAAAACAAGCGAAGAAATTGCCTTCTTCCGATACACCAAAAGAACAATAAGAGTGAAAAAGAGAAATGGGATGCCATTTCTCTTTTTATTTTTGAGTAGGATAAAAAATATTAGTCCTTTGCCATTATGGATAGGGCTTTTTTGTTTGTCACTTTTCAAAGAATTATAAGTTTAGAGTGTTTGGAATTGTTAAGTGGAATAACACGTTTACTAGACGGTTAAAAAACTGTCAAAGTAATATATTTTTGTTAAAGAAAATTTAAAATATGATATAATGGGATTTTGTGGATATTAAACAAGGGAGTGGGAAACAAGTGCAAATATTATTAATACGTCACGGTGAATCCGAAGCAGATATTTTACATGTACATGAAGGACGAGCTGACTTTGAATTAACAGAAAAGGGTAACTAACTGTTACGATTTATTTAACCAATTATAACGAAAGTTAATTAAATATATCAGTAAGCCCTGCTAGTCAAGTGATTGGCTAGTAGTGAGGGTTAACTGCGGGCAATCCCTAAAGCTGATTGAACTACAACGTGGCTAGAAATAGCGAGCGTGAATGTCGCGAAAGCAGAAAAAATCAATCAGATCGTGCAAGGTTAAATCCTAAACACTAGAACAATGGGTCTTCCGCCTCGAATCATCTAAGTCAAAATGGATAAGATGAACGTTCAACGACTATCTCGTATAACTGACGAGAGTACATCACAAGCCTATGGTGATGGAAAAATCCTCTATCTTTAAGTAGATAAACATATAGTCTGCGCTCATGTGAAAACATGAGAAGTTCATAAGAGAACTGGCTAAGGAATTGCGCCCTTAGTTGAACAAGATAAATTTTATTGAATCTATCAAACTTTATTGAAAACACCGAACATACGCGCTATGTTAGGTTCAATGAGGTGAGAATAATAATGAAATTTTCACGAGTTAGTCAAGTATCAGAATTAACAGGTTTGCATCCGAGTAGTCTAAGGAGAATGCTGGTGGAACACGCTACTATTCAGAAGAACAAATCTTTCATTAAAGGAGTTAAATTCTGATGATATTGGCGAAGAAAGTCAGACTAATTCAAACGCCTGAACAAGAAAAAGTGCTTAGAAACCATGCTGGTGCTGCAAGATTCGCTTATAACTATTGTAAAAGAATGAGTGATAGATATTATAAGCTATTTGGAAAATCTGTTTCACAGTTAGCTTTACAGAAACGATTTACAAGGATCAAGAAGCGAAAGAGATATGAGTGGTTAAAAGACATCAATGCACAAGTTCCTAAACAGGCTTCAAAAGATTTTGATACGGCGAGAAAAAATTCGTTCAAAAAGTACAAAAATGGTTCTCACACTTCTTATAAATCTAAAAAAGATTTAATCCAAGGATTTTATGCCAATTATGAAAGACTGGTTATAGGAAAGAAAGTAGTTCATATTCAGTCTATTGGAAAAGTGAAAACAAGCCAACAACTACCAAGAAACAAAAAACCATCCAATCCAAGAGTTACCTTTGATGGTCGTCACTGGTGGATTAGTGTAGGATTCCAAGAAGACTTTGAATTACAAGAACTAACCGATGAGTCGATTGGTGTGGATGTTGGTTTAAAAGAGCTGTGTGTAGCTTCTAATGGTACGAAAGAACGAAATATAAATAAAGATGCTAAGGTTAAAAAACTTTTGAAAAGGAAAAAGTTAGCACAAAGAGATATGTCTAGGAGATTTAAAAAAGGTGTAAAAATTCAATCTGCCGGATATGAAAAAGCGAAAGCTGAGCACCTGCGGTTATCTAGGAAAATTACGAATATCCGAAATAACCATATCCATCAAGCAACAGCAAAATTGGTGAAAACCAAACCAATGAGGATTGTTGTGGAAGACTTACCTATCTCAAACCTGTTAAAAAACAAAAAACTATCGAAAGCATTTTCATTTCAAAAATTAAACTTCTTCTTTCAATGTTTGTCATACAAGTGCGAGAAGTATGGCATTGAGTATGTAAAAGCTGATAAATGGTTCGCCTCAAGCAAGATTTGTTCATGTTGCGGAGTAAAATACGACCATTCAGTTCAACCAGAAGGACAGTGGAGTTTAAAAATACGTGAGTGGTGTTGTGCTGGGTGCAATAGCCACCACGATAGAGATTTAAATGCTTCGATAAATTTATCAAGATGGGTAAAATAAATGCTTGATAATAGGAGGTAACGATACTGCCTCGTGTGGAGTGTTATACCCCTCGTCTCTTCGGGGTTGCGAGAACACGATGAAGCACTAACTCGTGTAAATTTGATTGAATTGTATAGATTTAGTTAAGTTTATCGTATCGGAAGACAGCAAGTGCAAAGGCTTGTAAAGAAAGTGAAAGCAGATTTTCCACCAGATTTCATTTGGGCAAGTACATTAAAGCGTGCTCGTGAAACTGGTGAAACGTTAGCTGAAGGAATTGGATGCCCAATTCAACTAGAAGAGGAATTAATGGAGTTTAATAACGGAGTGCAAGCAGGCTTATCTTTTGAAGAAGCAAAGAAATATCCAGAGCCAAAGTTTCTTCATGACCGTTTTGAAAATGGGGAATCATTTATTGAATTTAGAATGAGAATAGAAGGAATCTTTTCTAAAATCGTGACAGAGAATACATATGACCGAATTGCAATCGTTGCACACGGTGGTGTAATAAATAGTCTATTACGTGCGTTTTTCAAAATGCCAATTTCAATGGATTATTATTTTAAAATGGGAGATACGGGAATAAGCTTAATTGAAATTGATGGTGAACAAAAAACGGTGCATTTTATTAATGATACGAATCATTTGGACGGGATATAAAGACCTATGTACAAAGTAGTGTTTTTTGATGTTGACGGTACGCTTTTAAGTGAGATTGATAGAAGTATGCACGAAAGTACAAAAGAAGCAATACAAAGATTAATAGATAAAGGAATTCACGTAGTTGTTACAACAGGGAGACCATATGGCTTATGTTCGCAATTTAAGGAACTAGGCATACATACATTTATTTCTGCAAATGGTGCACATATTAAGTGTGAGGAAACAGTTATACATAAATCAGTACTTTCCAGTGAAATCGTTCATGATATCTCAGAGTTTGCAGAATTAAATGGTCACGGCGTTTCTTATTTTACTGAGGGTTTTACAATGAACGGAATAGCCTCAGATAATGAGCGTGTAATGCAAGCGCTTAGCGAGACGTTAAATTTAGGGGAGTACCCTGAAAAAAGCAAGGATTTGTCTGAAGAGATCTATTGTTTATGTCTGTATGCGGATGAAATAGAATCTCAAAAATTTATTGAAAAATACCCAATGCTTACATTCGACCGTTTTCATGGTTATGTCATAAATGTATTGGAAGATAATAAAGTATCGAAGCTCACCGCAATTCAAAAAGTATTGGATCACTTAAACATTTGTAAATCAGAAGCAATTGCTTTTGGTGATGGTGGAAACGATATTGAGATGTTGCAATATGTAGGATTAGGAATTGCGATGGGGAATGGCGGAGAAGTACTAAAAACAAAAGCTGATTTCGTTACAAAGAAGGCGAGTGAAGGTGGTATTTCCTTTGCCTTAAAGGAGTTTCGTATTATTGAAAAATAATAGCTAGTCAGTTTGAAAAATCCTGTTTTCATGACAGGATTTTTTGTTTAACAATATTCTTGCAATAAAAGTAAAAATGTGAGTATAATGAAAAAGTAGTTAGGTAAGCTAATTAATTTAAGGGAAAGGAGAGTGAAGATAAATGGGTTCAAAAAATGATTCTCTTCCTTTAGGGATTGGGCCGTATACAGAGTTAATAAAAAAGACAGCATCAGCGGATACGGATCCAATCGCAGCAAAACTTGGTTTGTTAATGTTATGGACGTCTGATAATGTTCTTGATGCTGTTGATGTAGATTTAGCTCCGCTTGGTATATCGGAAAGTAAATTAGATTTTTTACTGTTGTTTATTTTGCGTGAAATGGAATCAAATGGGGAAGAAGTGAATATGAGTCCTTCTGATATTGCGAGTCGATTAGGGATAACACGTGCTTCTGTCACTGGCTTATTAGATTGGATGGAGAAACGAGAGTTAATCGTAAGATTCCATCATTCTGAAGATCGAAGAAGACTAAAAGTGAAAATTACTCCGAAAGGAAAAGAGCTAGTTACGCACTCTTTACCAACCTTTTGGTTATCTTGCGCTTCGTTAGTTGATGACTTTAATCAAGAAGAGCGTCAAGTTTTAGAGAAGCTATTAAATAAAATGCAAGTAAATATGCAGGTGAAATTAGGTGAAGGTAGGTAAATAAGTTGATTATAAGGGTCAACTTATTTATTTGGGAATATAATTAGCATACCTTATTATATGTTTAGCTAACTTTAGAGGCAATCATACTTTTTACGATGTAATTAAAATAAGTAAGCGTACTTTAGAGGTTTTAAATAGAAAAAATCGTAATAAGGGAGTGATATTATGATGGCAATAGGAAAGAAAATAAATAGTGAAAAGAATTACACAATAATGACCGTTGTATTATGTTGGTCGGGTATGGTAGTTATGTCTAGCTTATATGTAACAATCCCTTTAATTGCACTATTTTCAGACCTTTTTAATGTTTCACTAGCGCAATCTGCAGCTACAGGCAGTATATTTTCTGTTGGCTTTGCTATAGGTTGCTTGTTATTTGGGGCAATCTCTGATAAATATGGGCGAAAAAAAGTGATCTTCATTGGATTACTTGCTCTGTCGATTATTTCGTTTTCCTTAGGGTTTGTGGATAGTATATTGTGGCTTGTTATTTTTAGGGGCTTACAGGGTATTGCAGCATCTACATTTTCTCCGGTAGCGTTAGCTTACGTTGTAGAAATATTTCCAGTAGAAAAAAAGGTTACAACAATAGGATTTGTTAGTACCGGTTTTTTAGTAGCTGGAATTGTAGGTCAGGTAATAAGTACGGTTGTTAGTCAACATTTTGGATGGCATATGGTGTTCTTTCTTCTTAGCGTTCTCTACATGATTACTGCTGTATGGGTTCATTTTTCACTTCCGAAAGGGGAGATATCTCAATCCTATACTGATATTTTGGGACCGTTTAAACAGATGGGCAAAGTCTTTACACATAAAAGCTTAGTATTGAGTTATATGATTGCGTTTGTTTTATTGATGGCTTTTGTTAATATGTACACTGTTTTAGGAAATTATTTGAGCTCTTCTACTTACAATTTAACTACAGAACAAATCCTTTATTTTCGCTTAGCGGGGTTATTTGGTATGATTCTATCACCAATTGCGGGTCGTTTAACGAAGAGGTTCGAAGTAAGGAAAGTTCTTCAAGGTGGATTGCTGGTCGCTATTTTTAGTCTAAGTGCAATGGGCTTTGTTTCGTATCTGCCTCTTCTAGTCATAATGAGTGTTTGTTTTGTAATTGGTATTGCTATATCCGTTCCGTCTTTAGTTGCTCTTGTCGGCCAATTAGGAGGGAAAGCAAGGGGAATAGCAGTTTCTATCTATACCTTTGTTTTATTTTTAGGTACTAGTATAGGACCCCTCATTTCTATTTATCTTATGAAAATAGGAAGTTATACTCAAACGTTTATTTTATTAGGAATGTTACTTTTTATTGGATTTATTGCTTCTCTATTTATTAATAATGAACGTGTATTTGATGATATGTAAATTGGATAATGAATGAGTGGAAAATCACTCAAATAAAGGAATGCGAGGATCTTTCATATGCTCGCACAATAAAATATGAACTTGCCCACGATGATGATAAAAATGTGAGAGAATTTCAAGTAACCATTCAAACCGAGAATAAGAAACACCCCAATAGGCAGTCATAACTTCTGCTAATTCTTCTTGGGAATAGGATAAAAAAGTTTTAGAAAGTAAATCGTAGCCCTGTATCATCGTTTGTTGCATTTGCGTAATTGTTTCGGGTGTTTGTTCTTTATAGAAAGTATGTAGTTGTTTTTCTGTAATACCATTTAAAATGAGTAAATCTGCATGGCAAATAAGAGAAAGATGTGCACACATTTCAAATACAGATCGCTTTGCGTGAATGGGTTGTATTTTTAAACTATCTTCATTATATTGGTTAAGCATTTGAATAGAAGTATCAACAGCAACTTGTAGTTGATGCAAGGCAGATTGTACAAACATTGTAATTCTCCTCTTCTCCGTATATAATAGTTTCTTAAGAGTATTATATCATACTCAAAATTCCGAAAATTCTAGTAGTTTGACTAGCATATTGAAAAGTATTATATTGTAAAAGGTCATATGAAACGTGAAATAGAATGGAATGCAATTATTGAGTTAGGAGTTAGACCAATGAGTTTGAAATATGGAAGAGATACAATTATTGAAATTGACTTAAATGCAGTAAAACATAATGTAAAAGAATTTAAAAAGCGTGTGAATGATGAAAATATTGCAATGATGGCTGCTGTAAAAGCAAATGGGTATGGCCACGGGGCGGTTGAAGTTGCGAAAGCTGCTATTGAAGTAGGAATAAATCAGCTTGCAGTTGCATTTGTAGATGAAGCGATAGAGTTAAGAGAAGCAGGAATTAACGTGCCGATTTTAATTTTAGGTTATACATCAGTAGCAGCGGCGGAAGAGGCAATTCAATATGACGTTATGATGACTGTTTATAGAAGTGAAGATTTACAAGGTATAAATGAAATCGCAAACCGTCTTCAAAAGAAAGCGCAAATTCAGGTGAAAATTGATACAGGAATGAGTCGTATCGGTTTACAAGAAGAAGAGGTTAAACCATTTTTAGAAGAATTAAACCGTATGGAGTATGTAGAGGTAGTAGGAATGTTTACACATTACTCTACGGCAGATGAAATTGATAAATCATATACGAATATGCAAACAAGTTTATTTGAGAAAGCTGTCAATGCAGCAAAAGAATTAGGAATTCATATTCCATATATTCATAGTTCAAATAGTGCAGGTTCAATGGAGCTTAGCAATACATTTCAAAATATGGTTCGTGTAGGTATTGGAATATATGGAATGTATCCTTCAAAAGAGGTAGATCATGCAGTCGTTTCTTTACAGCCTGCGTTGTCGTTAAAATCAAAAGTAGCTCATATTAAACATGCGAAGAAGAATCGCGGTGTAAGTTATGGGAATACGTATGTAACGACTGGTGAAGAATGGATTGCAACTGTACCGATTGGTTATGCTGATGGCTATAATCGTCAGTTATCTAATAAAGGGCATGCATTAATAAATGGAGTTCGATTACCTGTTATTGGCCGTGTTTGTATGGATCAGCTCATGTTAGACGTTTCAAAAGCAATGCCAGTACAAGTTGGGGACGAAGTAGTATTCTACGGTAAACAAGGTGAAGAAGAAATTGCGGTAGAAGAAGTAGCGGATATGTTAGGTACAATTAACTATGAAGTTACATGTATGTTAGACAGAAGAATCCCGCGTGTTTATAAAGAAAATAATGAAACGGCTGCTGTCGTAAATATACTAAGAAAAAACTGAATCGTTATGATTCAGTTTTTTTATTTTTGACAAATGAAAAATGCTCTATTTGTACCGTGTAATTGAATGTTCTTAAAACCTACAGATTCCAACGAAGAAATTATTTCTTCATCGGAATAACAAGCTTCCTCAAAAGAAAAGTCACTTCTTGTCCAAGTATTATCTATGTCATGTTGAAATAGTATAAAGTTCATTTCTGCTTTTTTATTTTCGTTATCATAGGTAGAATCAATCGTACATACATATTCTTCCACTGAAATATGAAATGAAGCAATCCAATTTTCAAGAAAACCTTTCTCCATATTCATATCAAATACAAATGTACCTTTGCTATGTAATACGGAGTAAACATTACGAAAAACATTTATTAATTCATCTAATTTTAAAATATGGTTTAAGCTATCGCCAGTAGAGATAACATAGTGAAATTGCTCATTTATATTGAAATAACGAGCATCATCGACGATAAAGGTTGCATCCGGCGCGTTTTGACGTGCGTATTCAATCATTTGAGCAGAACCATCTATACCAGTTACTACAAAAGTATTATCAATTAATTTCTTAGTAAGGTGACCAGTCCCGCAGCAAAGATCTAAAATATGAGAATGTGGTGGTGCATATTGTAAAACGATTTTTTCCAAAAGTAGATAGGAGTGTTCAGCATAATGCCCCCAATGTTTATTATAAATGGATGCGAAAATATCATAATCAGAATAAATTAGTTTTTTACACATATGTATTCACCTCAAGATTCATTACATTATAATAGTCATGCTTCGTTTTCATTTCAAAACCACATTGTGTATATAGTTTTAAAGCATTGTTATTTTTCGTTTCGACGTCTAATTCAATTGTTGAAACTCCTTTTGTAATAAGGGTATGTACCATATAACTAAGAATATCTTTACCATATCCTTTACCTTGATAAGAAGGATGAACGGCGAATCCTGATAGTGTAGTAGATTGTTCTTGCTCAGAAACCGTAATCGTTCCTATCACTTTTTCGTCGATAAGGGCACTGTAAACTTGATGGGAAGGTAAATTCATCATTTTTTGTAACCATATAGCGGTATTTTCTGCTGAATCTCCAAAAGCTTTACTGGAAATTTCAATAAGATCAAGAAGTGATTCTGAAGAGGCAAGAGTAAGCTGTATAGTATGCTTTGGTGTTTTTTGTACTTCTTTTGTTTTGAACTCCATACTATATTCACTATATAAATAAGGTAACTTCATATGTTTTGCAAATTCTTTCCCGGAAATAGAATCTCCATTCGTAATAAGAAGAGCTTCATCTGCCTCTCTTATTCGTATTTCTTTTATTGCAGCTTGTAAAAGAGTAGTGCCTATATGTTGTTTCCTATAGTTCGGATGAACAAACCCTATTAACTCCAGTTTTGTCGGTCTTTCAAAATCATACATACTTAATGAACCGATTAATTGAGTATCGTCATAAAGTAGAAAATCATTTATCTCTTCATTAGTACGAGCAGTTAAAAAGTTTATATGTAAATGTGACGAATAATCAATTTGATCGTATTCCCCGCAAATATGAGCTAAATCTTTCATTTGCTGAATTGCATTTGCTGTTAAAGATTTCTTTTGTTCAATATTCATTTCATAATCCCTCTCATTCGTATTTAAAAATAGACTGGATGACTTAGCCACTTTTCTAACTCCACGCTGCCCTGAACAGATAATAATCGGTACAAATATCGATAGGGATGTCTACATTCTTCAAGACGGGGAATGGGCATAATGGTTTCGTAACCTTGTTTAAAAGCATGAGCCTCTTTTTCAGTAAATATATATTCTAAGCCGATAAAATCAAACTCCCGGGGAGCAACTGCGTAGGCTTCTGTATCTACTAATCCCGTAATAGTTGTACCATCTGATAAAAACTGAGTAGGGTCCATATCAATTAAAACGAGCGTTGATTCCTTTGGTGCTGGTAAGGAAGAAAGTTGTGATTCAAAAGTAGGAAATGCATTTTGTATGCTTTCATTATCGGAATAAAACATATTCACAATCTCTTTACTCACATTCAAAATGTGTGATTGGAATTCATCTAGTGTAACTTGAAATGAGCCTGGTACATTTCCTATGTAATCGGTTTTAAATTTATGTATTTCTGCAAGCCCTTTTCCTAGATTGAATAAAATAGAATCTGGTTGCCCGATAAAAGATTGAACTGTGTTACCTACTAACTTTTCGGCTACAACGAACTCACGACCATTTAAAATATGTTTTTCTAATATTGCGGGGATAGGAAGATTAGTATGTGCTAGCAACAATGTATGTACAGCTTCTAAATGATGTACGTTCCTTGGGTCAATTCCAAATAGGTTTTTACATCCCCACCAAAAATCATTGTTTGGCTCTTCCGTTATTTTTGAGGAACGAACAATAACTTCTTCAGCTGCTGTTTTAACAAGAAACACATCGCTTGCATGGTCTTCATAACCTGGGTGTAAAGTTTGGACAGATAAAATAGGTGAAGTGAATAGTTGTTGTAGCATAAAAACGCTCCTTTTTCTGTAAATTCTATAAATTCATTATATAACAGAATATGTTCCAAGTGGATAATGATAGGGACAACATAGAACTTAAATAAATTTATAGTGAGAAATCAGTGTGGAAATTATATTTTTCTACTTTTGTATGAATTATCAAAATAATATTTCTGATGATAAATCTGTAAAAACACCCGAATGTAAATCTCTTATTTTCAGTAAATGAAGAGTTAAGCGCTCTTTTATAAGAATTATAATGTTGGTTATGAAAAATATTTCTCAATAATAAAATGAAGAGAAAAATGTGAAGAAATAGAATAGATTCCTTTATAATAGTTTTAAATTAATTAATATAATTAATTATTAATAATATTAGATAGGAGAGAATATGATGGCAAATGTACTCGTAATAAATTTCCCTGGAGAAGGTCATATAAATCCGACTTTAGCTATTGTAAGTGAGTTAATTCGGCGAGGGGAGACAGTTGTTTCGTATTGTATTGAAGATTATAGAAAGAAGATTGAAGCAACAGGTGCAGAATTCCGAGTGTTTGAGAATTTCCTCTCTCAAATTAATATTATGGAACGAGTAAATGAAGGTGGGAGTCCTTTGACGATGCTATCTCATATGATTGAGGCATCAGAGCGTATTGTGACTCAAATTGTAGAAGAAACAAAAGGAGAAAAGTACGATTACTTGATATACGATAATCATTTTCCCGTAGGAAGTATTATAGCCAATGTTTTAAAATTACCTAGCGTTTCTTCTTGTACAACATTTGCTTTTAATCAGTACATTACTTTTAATGATGAACAAGAATCAAGACAAGTAGATGAAACGAATCCATTATATCAATCTTGTTTAGCGGGAATGGAAAAATGGAATAGGCAGTATGGAATGAAATGTAATAGTATGTATGATATTATGAATCATCCTGGTGATATTACTATCGTATATACTTCAAAAGAATACCAGCCGCGTTCAGATGTATTCGATGAATCGTATAAGTTTGTCGGCCCATCAATTGCTACTCGAAAAGAAGTAG
The DNA here is from genome assembly GCF_019837545.1 of Bacillus sp. 17RED48. Taxonomy (NCBI): domain Bacteria; kingdom Bacillati; phylum Bacillota; class Bacilli; order Caryophanales; family Bacillaceae; genus Bacillus; species Bacillus sp. 17RED48. The sequence continues at coordinate 419,477 of NZ_JADAXG010000004.1, read as the reverse complement.
ACAGCTTTTCTATGGAAGATTTAAAAGATGAAAAATTGATTTTCATTTCTATGGGAACAGTTTTTAATGAACAACCTGAACTATATGAAAAATGTTTTGAAGCGTTTAAAGATGTAGAAGCGACAGTCGTATTAGTAGTTGGTAAGAGGATAAATATAAATCAATTTGAAAACATTCCGAATAACTTTAAGTTGTATAATTACGTACCGCAATTAGAAATATTACAGCATGCTGATGTATTCGTGACACATGGTGGTATGAATAGTTCGAGTGAAGCACTATATTACGGTGTCCCGTTAGTTGTAATTCCTGTAACAGGAGATCAGCCTTTAGTTGCGCAACGAGTGACTGAAGTAGGGGCTGGAATAAGGATTAATCGTAAAGAATTAAGTTCTGAATTGTTACGTGAGACTGTAGAGAAAGTAATGGATGATGTAACGTTTAAAGAAAATAGTCGTAAAGTTGGAGAGTCACTTCGAAATGCTGGTGGGTATAATAGGGCAGTTGATGAAATATTAAAAATGAAAATGAATTCATACTCAAAACTTAAATAAATGTTTGGAGCACACTTACTGTAATATGTAAGTGTGTTTCTATAAATAAATTACATAAAAAATCACTGTAAAGGTGAAACTTTTGTGTATATAAACTCATATCTTTGAATCAGTAGTAAAATTACGTTAAAATAATACTAAGAAAATACATAAGTTTTGGGGGTAATGAATGAAAAGAGTATTTGAATACGTATTATTAACAATTGGATCGATTATTGTAGCGGGTTCATTAGAGCTTATTTTAGCACCTAATGGATTAGTAGATGGCGGGGTAACGGCCATTGCTATTATGGCAAATAAAGTTGCTGGATTACCGCTTTACGGAGTGTTTTTAGGACTTAATATTCCTATCCTGCTATTTACCGCAAAAGTAATGGGGAAGAAGTTCTTCATCCGTACATCTTATGCAAATGTAGTTACAACACTCGGATTAATCTATTTAAAACCATTTCCAGCGATTACGACTTCTGAACTATTAATTGTACTTTATGGTGGCGTACTGTTTGGAATAGGCGTTGGGATTGTTGTTAAAATGGGTGGAGCAATAGATGGATCAGAAATGTTAGCGGTTTGGATGAACAAACACTTTAAAGTACCGATTAGTACATTTTTACTTGCTGTAAATGCAGTTATTTTCACATTTGTAGCGATTTTATTTTCAATCGAACAAGCGATGTTCTCATTAGCAATTTTCTATATTGTTACGAAGATGATTGATTTCATATTAGATGGTATTAATCAAGGAAAGAGCGTCATGATTATTTCTGGTAAAAATAAAGAAATAGGCGATCTGCTTATGAAAGAATTGCAATTATCCGTTACGTATCTACATGGAGAAGGTGGTTTTTTAGGAGAACATAAGAGAATCATTTATTGTATTACAAACCGTTTCATTTATCCAAAAATGAAAGATCTCGTTCTCTCTGTAGATCCAACTGCTATCATTGAAGCTTCCTATTCAACAGAAACAACTGGTGTCAAACGTCCGGGAAGGGCAGCGAGATCAGAAAAATAGTGAATGAAAATAGCTCCACGTAAGTATAACTTGCGTGGAGCTATTCTTATTTAGGGAACCAGGCCTTTTTCAGTAATTGAACTACAGTTTCGATACAATTCTCTGGAATACTGCCAAAACCGAGCAATACATACGACTCATCCATTACATTATGAACAGAATCGTATGTGGAGAGAGGGTATAACTTAATACGTTCTTTTGCGGCTGCATGAATAAGTTCTTGTTCATTCATTCCGTTATGAACGTGAAGTACAATATGAAGTCCGGATTGTTCACCGAGTATATGAACGTTATTTCCCATCTCGTTTGTAATAGATTTAATTAAAGAAATATGTTTTCTTTTATATAACGTCCGACTGCGGTTAATATGACGTTCCCAATCACCATTTTGAATAAAGGTGGCAAAGGTAAGTTGTTGCAGCGTAGAAACTGTTTGTTTAAACATACCACCAAGCTCTTCATAGGCTCTTAACAGATGAGGTGGTAAAACAATATATCCCATTCGTAAAGAAGGTAAAAAAGATTTCGAGAAAGTTCCCATATAAATAACGCGTTCATTTGCATCTAGTCCTTGTAAAGAAGGAATAGGTTTTCCTATATAACGGAATTCCCCGTCGTAATCATCTTCAATAATATAGCCCTTACAATCATTCGCCCATTTTAATAACTCGAGTCTTCTAGATAACGGCATAATGATTCCAAGTGGAAATTGGTGAGATGGAGTGACATACGCTACATTGCAACCCGATTCACGTAAAGCGGAAATATGAATCCCTTTATTATCTAAAGGGATGGGGTGAACGGTAAGACCAGAACTTTGAATCATAGCAGGAATACGGTGAAATCCAGGGTTTTCGATTCCGAATTCCTTTTTTGAACCAAGTAGTTGAAGTAGTAGCCAAAGAAGAGGCTGCGTACCTGCTCCAATAATAATTTGATCAGGTGAAGAATGTACCCCGCGAGCATGATATAAATACTTTGAAATATGTTCTCGTAGAACGAGCTCACCTTGTGGATCTTCCTTAGCAAATAATTCATTTTCATACTGAAATAAAGTTTCGTGTATTGCTCTTTTCCAGTTTGTTATTGGAAAAGCTTTTTGATCAATAAGTCCTTGACTACAATCATAATCATATTGTTCGTCTTTTTTATTGTTAGCACTGTTTGACGCAATTTGCTGTTTCTTTTGAATGACATCAATATCAACTTCTGCAACAAAAATCCCACGTTTCGGTTTGCTTTCTACATACCCTTCAGCTAGTAATTGTTGATAAGCGGATTCCACTGTAATACGGCTCACATTAAGTTGCATAGCTAAATTTCTGTGAGAAGGAAGGCGTGTACCGGCACATAGTGACCCATGAGAGATTTCTCGTTTCATATATTCATAAATTTGTAAGTAAAGGGGTGTTTTACTTTGTAATACTAATGGGATAGTCAGATCCATTCGTGGACGCTCCTTTTCATACTGGCCTTATAAAAAAGAATAAAACTGTCACTTAAGCTAAGGGCAGTGGCTTTCTATAATGATGATATAACATTTAGAAAATTTTATAAATAGTAAGGGGAGAATCAAAATGAATATTAGAGAAGTAGTAACAGAAGCGGATTTACATGATGTATTTCCCGTATTACAGCAGTTACGAACGAAACTTTCAAGAGAAGAAGCAAGTTCTTTGTTTCAAAAAATGAAAGAAGAGAATTATAAACTATTTTCGCTACGTAATGAAGAGGATGAAGCAGTTAGTCTAGCTGGTGTAGCGATTTGTACGAATTTTTATAATGAGAAACATGTTTTCGTATATGATCTTGTAACTGCGGAAGCACACAGATCAAAAGGATATGGTAAAGTTCTGCTGTCATATGTAGAAAAATGGGGGAAAGAAAAAGGGTGCAGCTCTATCGTTCTTACATCTGCGTTTCAAAGAATGGATGCACATCGTTTTTATGAAAGAGAGGGCTATGATAAGGTAAGCTATTCTTTTTATAAAGAGCTATAATATTAAATAGGTTCCATGTTTAAAAATATATGGAACCTATTTTCTTTTCTGGATTTGAGCTAGCAACAGGTCCAGTAATATAATTTGTCGAATATTAGAAAATAACAAGGGAATATTGAATTTGGAGAATGTTAGGAGCGTTTATACTTGGAAAAAATAAAGAAATTATCTATACCAAATGATGGAAGAGTCATCATTATTTCTGATATTCATGGAGAATTAAATCTTTTTAATGAACTACTACATAAAATTAATTTTAAAGATGAGGATTATTTAATTATTAATGGTGATCTTTGTGAGAAAGGAAGAAATAGCATTGGCGTCGTAAACTATGTGATGGATCTAGTAGTTAGCAAGCCAAACGTTTATGTAATTGAAGGGAATTGTGAAGTTGTAGTTGAAGCACTTGTAAATGAAAATCCCGCGCTAATACATTATTTATGTACGCGAAAGAATACAATTTTTAATGAGTGGCTAGCGGAATTGAGTGTTACCGTTAATGAAGAAAGTGATATTTGTGAAGTGAAAAACATATTGATGGGTCATTTTTCAAAAGAAATAAAGTGGTTAACAGAATTACCAACAGCGATTGAAACAGAAGATTATATTTTTGTACATGCTGGCCTTGATGATAAAGAAGATTGGAAAGAAACAGAGCGCAAAAATGCGATAGCAATGCCAGAGTTTTTCAATAAATCACATAGAGCAAATAAGTATGTAGTTGTCGGTCATTGGCCTGTTGTAAACTATTCAGACAAGGCACCGTCTAACAATCCAGTTATTGATGAGGAGAAAAAGATTATTGCGATTGATGGGGGAAATGCGATTAAAGAAGCAGGACAATTAAACGCATTTATCATTCAGAGGGAAAGTGGAAGGGATACGTTTTTTTATACATATGTAGACTATTTTCCAGAGTATGAAGTAATAGCTGATTTTAATGCGAACACATCAATGCAGGGCGGGGTGACCTATCCGTACTATTACATAGAGCCTATGGAGAAGATGAAAGATTATACAATATGTAAGCAAAAGGAAACGAATAAATTACTCTCTGTGAAAAATGAATATATTAGGCAACTTGAGACAGGTGAATACACAGTGAAAACCGATATTTCTTGTGCACAAATAAGCGTAAGAAAAGGGGACATTGTTTCTCTCATTGATGGCAGCTGCTCAGGATATGATTTAATTAAAAGAGATGGAGTAGAAGGCTGGATAGAGAAAGGTATTTTAGTTGAGATAGAAAAGATGAAATAGGAGGTATGGAGCCTCCTATTTTTTTATTATCTTTTTAAATGAGTAGATTGTTTACTGTCTTTCAGAAGTAAGTAAATCGTACTCGGTAAAATGACAAGCGTCATTCCTAAAAAAATTGTGAGTATAGCATAACCTCTATACGGAGCAGGAATGATAAATGGAAGCCCGGCTAGGAAAATACCTGCTATCATCATTGAAATACTACAAATATTTGAAGCTCTTTTTTCAAGATGCTTATCATTCCATTCCAATGAAATTGTTGATTTAGTCGTATCAATTTTTGAACTGAAATAGCCTATTAATATAAATAAAAGCCCTAATGCTAAAAATATTAAATGATCAAGAGGGAGTGCGAAGCCAAGAGCAATGAGAGCGATGACAATATCGACAAAAAATAAAAATAGTAAAATTGTGTTGCCGATCCAAAGGGGAGATTTCTGGTTACTCGCTGCTTTAAATAAAGCTAAAAATAAAAAGAATAAGAAGGAACAAATAATTATATTTACGATAACAAAAGTGCTTTTATCCATTGTTGATGTAGGCGTTCCATTGAAGTCCCATTTTGTAACAATACGTAATGGTAAGAAGAAATAGAGAATAATATTTGTTGTAATAATAGTGAGAAATAAAGTAATACTAAATCGATTATTCATTGAATCACCAGCTTTCCACATGAATAATTGGTATCTTATAACAAAATTATACAATATAATAAAGGATATTTGTTTTGATTTTTCTGAAAAAATATTATAATTATATATGAAATAAAGAGGAGTGTAGGAGGAAATTATGCAAAACGTAAGAGTAAAAGGGGATAAAGTTACAATTCGTACAATTGAAGAATCAGATATAAAAACATTATGGAGTCTCGTATTTAAAGAAGAAAATCCAGAATGGAAAAAATGGGATGCACCGTATTTTCCGTTTTCAATGCAAGAATACCCGTCTTATAAAGAAAAGATGCAAACTCGTTTAAAAGAAGAACCTCTATCTAAATTAATTATAGAAAATAACGGCCAAATTATAGGGACAATCGGGTTTTATTGGGAGCATAAACTGACGCGTTGGTTGGAGATGGGGCTTGTTATTTATAATCCAAATTACTGGAATGGTGGCTACGGTACAGAAGCGTTAACGTTATATCGAGATTTAATATTTGAAAAGATGGAAATTGGTAGGGTAGGAATCACGACTTGGTCTGGTAATAAACGAATGATGAAAGTAGCGGAGAAAATAGGAATGACATTAGAAGGTAGAATGCGCAAATGCCGTTATTATAACGGAACATACTATGATTCTATTAGAATGGGTATGATTCGTGAAGAATGGGAAGCGCTATATGTAACGAAGGGGTGAGGAAGTATGTACGCTATTATTGCTACATTTGATCGTGTGTTTACTAATAAAATTATAGAATTGCAAAATGAAATAACAAATATCATTGGCACGAATCAATTAGCAGGAGTAGAACCTCATATTACATTAGCTGATTACCATGAGTTAGACGTTCATTTATATAAGGAGAAATTAGAGGTGTTTGTAGCTGTTCAAGAGAATATGGCTGAGGTAACTTTTCCTTCTGTTGGAATTTTTCCTACTAACGGAACGGTCTTTTTAGCACCGACCATTACAGATGAATTGTTAAAACTTCATCATTCTTATCATGATAATTTTAAAATTTTTCATGATAATTTAAATTCATATTATGTGCCAGGAAAATGGGTTCCACATTGTACAATTGCAAATAAGTTACATGTAAATCAGTTTTTAATTGCAATGGAATATATTTATGAAAAATTTGATCATGCAACAGCTTCCATTGAGAAATTAAAATTAATTAAAGTAAATTATGAAAATGGTTCTGCCATTTCTTCTAGTATATTAGCAGAATATAATTTTAAGAGAATGGAGACAACGAGATGACATATGTAATTAGAGAAATGAAGCAAGAAGACATTCACGCTGTACAATCAGTAGCGAAAATAGCTTGGCATGATACATACGAAGACATTATTCCGAGAAAGATTCAAGACAGTTTCTTAGATGAGGCTTATTCTGATGAAAAAATGAAATATCGTCTTGAAAATACACATTTATTCGTTGCGGAAGAAGAGGGAGAAGTAATTGGCTTTGCGAATTTTTCACCCGTTAGATTGCAAAACGAAGCAGAATTAGGAGCGATTTATTTGTTACCAGATCAGCAAGGGAAAGGGGTAGGAAGTGCTTTATTACAAAAAGGGTTAACGGAATTAAAAGGAATTCGGAAACTATACATTCATGTAGAAGCAGCGAATGAAAAAGGAAAACGTTTTTATGAAGCGAAAGGTTTTGCTCAATTAGAGGAATTTGAAGAAGATTTTGAAGGACATATGATGCAGACAGTAAGGATGGTTTTATACGTATAGGGAGGACTAGTAATGAAAATTTTTGATTTTAGTGAAAAAGTGGGAAAGAAAATCTCAGCATTTTAATCTAATTTCATAATGTCAAAAATATTAAACCATAAAGGAAATGTACATATTGGTGCTATGCATTTACGAGAGAATGGAATAATTGGATATCATGAAGCAGTTGTATCACAGCTGCTTCTTATTGTGGACGGAGAAGGATATGTATGCGGAGCAGATAAAGAAAAAGTGAAGGTGGAAGCGGGACAAGCTGTGTTTTGGGAGAAGGACGAATCTCATGAAACGAGTACGGAACAGGGATTGATGGCAATTGTGATTGAGTCGGAGGAACTTGAACGAGCAATATTAATGCCTATTAAAGAGGAGAGTTGTGAAAAATGATAGAAAAGGCGAATCGGGAAGAAACGGACGAAATAATACAATATGCAGCTCAATCGCTTTTTGAAGGAACGAGGGGAAATTGTCAGTTAAGTACAGAGAAAGCAATTGAAATTACAAGGCCGATTGTAGAAAAGGGAGCATATTATTTAGTCGTTAAACAAGAAAACAATGTAATGGGGTGGATATTAATAGGGGAAAATGCAGACTATTTTTCTCGTGAAAAACTTGGATTTATATATGAGCTATACGTTTTTCCAGAATATCGCGGGAAAGGACTGTCGAGAGAACTGATGGAAGCTGGTATTAAGGAGTTGAAGGAGACGTTTTCAGAAATTCGTTTGAATGTATTTGCTGGGAATTTTGCGAAAGAGATGTACGAAGAGTTTGGTTTTGTTGAAAGACAGGTAATTATGACTTTGAAGTGAGAACATTAAGTAGGAGAATAAATAAAAAAGGTTATTTAATGTGAAGTGCCCTTGAATTGTTAGAGACATCCATACAATTCAAGGGCATTTTTTTGTTTTTGCTGAGATTATAAAAATATTTTTGAAATCAATATAAAATTTTATGTTTAGTTCACAAACTTTCGGAAAAACTAGGAAAGATATGACAAAGGAGGTTATGAACGGTGGATCATCCAATTCAAGGGTTAATGAAAGCGGCAATGGAAAATTTAAAAGAAATGGTCGATGTAAATACGATTGTTGGAGAGCCTGTTCAAACGGCTGACGGTGGTGTGGTGTTAACGGTTTCTAAAGTAGCGTTCGGGTTTGGAGCAGGAGGTTCTGATTTCCAAACGAATGATGGACAAAGAGCGAACGGTAACCCTGCATTTGGTGGCGGTAGCGCGGGTGGTGTTTCTATTACACCAGTAGCATTTCTTGTAGTGAATAAAGATGGAGTAAATATTCTGCATCTACAAAATGCGACACATTTAGCAGAAAAAATGATTGAATTAGCTCCACAAACAATTGATAAAATTCAATCGATGTTCCAAAAAGATGAAAAGAAAGAGGGAAATCATCACCCTCAAAACCCAGATGAAATCCTTTAAAAACGCCTGCTCACGAGCAGGTGTTTTTTCTTGTAATCACTATGTAATAAAACACATGAAATTGTAAATAGTTTTTGAATTTTTTTCTATGTTTCTAAAATTTTTCATGTTAAAATATGCTATAGAATTGAAACATATAAAACGAAGGTGGCTAGGTGCTTTGTCTGGAGGATCTGACCAAGTAAAGAATATGATATATATTAATGGTAATCGTCGGGGTCATTGTTTTATTACATCAGGAATTACGTTTAAAGAGTTTGCAAGTAACATCCCTTCACCGCTTCATCAAGTGTTGCTTTTGAAGCATAACTTTGAATGGACAGATTTTCATTATCATACTTTATTTGAATATGTTGAGGAAGAAAATATACATAAGCTAATTCAAGCAGAGATTGATGAATTTGATGAATTTTGTTGGGTAGATTTTGATGATGCAAGCGATTTAGATGAATTAGAGCCAAAAGAAATTGCAGAGCTTTTATATTTGGCTCACAAAAAAGAACCACTTGCAAGAACATTCTTTCCGCTATTGAAAAATAGATTTGTTTATTTTTCACATGATGATGGATGGTACAACAAAGTGTATTATCGTAGAATTGCTGACTTTGTAGGGATGTTAAGTAAAGTCATTCCTTATAAACTCGGTGCTTTCGGTAAGAAACGTTTTTCTTTGTTCCAAAAATCAAAAATTTTCCCAGCAATTTCGAAAGAAGTGATCATGGGGCTTCTTCCATTAATGGAGGATGGTCTTTATATTGATCTAGCAGGGAAAATTGAGTCAAGAAGAGGTCTTGAAATTCCGGTATATGTAGTTGGTTCGTATGAAAGCACGGATGAGGTACTAGATAATATTGATGAATTGAAAGCAGAAGCAACAGAGACAGGTTGGCTCATTTTTGATAAGAAAGAACAAGAATGGCAATGGGTTGTGGACTAAGAAAACTTGGCGCATGAAGTCAAGTTTTCTTGTCATTTGAAAGGAGTACAAATGAAGAAATATTATACAATTGTGGGTATTGTAAGTATTATTCTCGTAGCGATTTTACTTATTACTTGTCCGAAAGAATCGGATTTTAAAGTATATGTAGAGGATAAGTATGCATTGAAATGTGATGAGAGTAGTTTTGAATGCACACAAAATGTAGATGGTAAAAAAGAAAAATTACAATTTGAAAGTACAGATGCACGAAATGGTGTATTCTTTATGACTGCAAAGCAAACATTTAAAACAGAAGCTGGTGTTACGAAAGAATATAGCGGAGTAGGAATGTTTGGTACATTTCTTTTTGTTTCAGAGAAGACTTTCTAGTAATAGAAGGTCTTTTTTTTATGCTTATGTTCATATAGATGAAGTAAGACAAGCATAGGAGGGGTAGTGATGAAGAATACATGTATCGTTTGCGGTGGTGAGGAGTTTTTTTCCTCAACTTTGTATGCACGGACGAAACAAGATTGGGCATATGCACCAAATATGTATCGATTTGAAAAGGTGTTTATTGAGCATCGGGATGAAGAGAATTATCCAGTGTTTCAAGAAATTACAGCGAAACATTGTTGTGGATGCGGTCATATTATGTTGTACCACGAATGAACACACCAAGTATAACTTGGTGTGTTTTTTTTAAAACGCTGACAAAGCAAGCGGATAGAGTAAAGTAAATAAAACAGAAAAACTACCAAAACCGATTGCTGTATATCCAAGTGTTCTTGCGCCGAAATTGACAGCTAATAAGCCGACTAAAATCGCAAGAGAGCCGAGTGTAACCGGATAAAATGCAATTGAGAAAAGCGAAAGAAATAAAGCGACATAGCCTACCATTGCACCGGTATTTGTACCTTCTATTTCATTTGCAATTTCTGTACGCTTATGTCTAATTGGTATGCCAGCTGGTGATATTTCAGCTGCATACTCTTCGTTTTTTTCACCACTTTTAAAATGATGATTTCTCTTTCTTCGCATGTACATCCCTCTCTTTCAATTGGGTGTACCTATAGTATCTTACATAAAGAGAAGAACATGAGTATGAGTTAAACCCAAGTAAAGCAAAAATTGGAGAATAAAGATTCCATTATTAGCTTGTACATCTCCTAGTGAAGATAAACAGGAATTTTGGAAAATGATGTAGAATGAAATGAGTGATAAAACGTGAAGGCAGGGGAATGTATGACGAAATTTAATTGGCATGAATCAGCAGAGAAAAAATGGGATAGTAGTGCAGAATTTTGGACTCAAAATAGTCAAGAGATGTGGGACAGCGGGAGTAGGAGTACAATTATTCCATTTTTTGAAAAATACGTGAAAAAAGAAGCTCAAGTGCTCGATGTTGGTTGTGGTGATGGATACGGTACATATAAATTAAGTCGCGCGGGCTATAAAGCAGTTGGAGTAGATTTATCAGAAGTGATGATTCAAAAAGGGAAGGAGCGTGGAGAAGGACCGAATTTATCTTTTATAAAAGGGGATCTTTCTTACTTACCATTTGAAAATGAGCAATTTGAATCAATTATGGCAATTAATTCTTTAGAATGGACCGAGGAGCCATTACGGGCATTAAATGAGATAAAGCGCGTTTTAAAAAGAGATGGGTATGCATGTATTGCAATTTTAGGACCGACAGCAAAGCCTCGAGAGAACAGTTATCCTCGTTTATATGGCAAAGACGTTGTTTGTAATACGATGATGCCTTGGGAGTTTGAACAGTTAGCGAAAGAACAAGGTTTTGAAGTTGTAGATGGCATCGGTGTATATAAGCGCGGAGTAAATGAGAAGATGCTAGGTCAACTACCTATCGAGTTACAACAATCGTTAACATTCTTATGGGTATTTATGTTAAAAAACGTATAAAGAAATGAAAGAATTTTTAGGAGGTAAATAAGTGCAGAAAATACAAAAAACTGATACAATATCATCAGAACCAATTAAAGGGGGACTAGGGTATATGACAACTACTACAACAGTTAAATCCGACATTGAAATCGCACAAGAAGCGAGTATGAAGAAGATTCAAGAAATTGCAGCTGAATTAAATATTTTAGAAGATGAATTAGAGCCATACGGACATTATAAAGGTAAGTTATCTCTTGACATTTTTAAGCGCTTACAGGATGAGAAAGACGGTAAAGTTGTTTTAGTAACAGCGATTAACCCAACTCCAGCTGGAGAAGGTAAATCAACAGTAACAGTTGGTTTAGGTCAAGCTTTTAATAAAATTGGTAAGAAAACAGTAATTGCACTTCGCGAACCATCTCTTGGACCAACGATGGGACTAAAAGGCGGAGCAGCAGGTGGTGGTTTTTCACAGGTTGTACCTATGGAAGACATTAACCTTCACTTTACTGGAGATATTCATGCGATCACAACTGCTAATAACGCGTTAGCGGCGTTTATTGATAATCATATCCAACAAGGAAACACACTTGGGATTGATACGCGTAAAATCGTTTGGAAACGCTGTGTTGACTTAAATGATCGTGCCCTACGTAACGTAGTAATTGGTCTTGGTGGACCAGTTCAAGGTGTACCACGTGAAGACGGTTTCGATATTACAGTGGCATCTGAAATTATGGCCGTATTCTGCCTTGCAACAGATATTCAAGATTTAAAAGCGCGTCTATCTCGCATCGTAGTTGCTTATAACTTTGCAAATCAACCTGTAACGGTTAAAGATTTAGGTGTAGAAGGTGCGTTAACATTATTATTAAAAGACGCATTAAAACCAAACTTAGTGCAAACGTTAGAAAATACACCAGCTATCATTCACGGTGGACCATTTGCGAATATCGCTCACGGTTGTAACAGTGTTATCGCTACAACAATGGCCGCAAAATTAGGTGATTATGTTATTACAGAAGCTGGATTTGGTGCTGATTTAGGTGCAGAGAAGTTTTTAGATATTAAAGCTCGTGCTGCTGGCATTAAACCAGAAGCAGTTGTTATTGTTGCGACGATCCGTGCGCTTAAAATGCATGGCGGCGTAGCAAAAGATCAATTAAAAGAAGAAAATGTAGACGCATTAGCAAAAGGTATGGAAAACTTACAGAAGCATGTTGAAACAATTCAAAGCTTCGGTGTACCTTTCGTAATTGCAATTAATAAATTTATTACAGATACAGATGCAGAAGTTGCATACTTACAAGAGTGGTGCAATGAGCGTGGTTATGCAGTATCCTTAACGGAAGTTTGGGAGAAAGGTGGCCAAGGCGGAGTTGACCTTGCTGAAAAAGTATTAAAAGAAATCGAAAAAGGTGAGAACAACTACGCACCACTTTATGAATTAGAATTACCATTAGAAGAAAAAATTCGTACAATTGCTCAAAAGGTGTACGGTGCAAAAGATATTGAGTTTGCTCCGAAAGCACGTAAGCAATTAGCTCAATATGAAGGAGAAGGATGGAGTAACCTACCAATTTGTATGGCTAAAACACAATACTCTCTTTCTGACGATGCAACAAAATTAGGTCGTCCATCTGACTTTATCGTTACAATTCGTGAGCTAAAACCATCTATTGGTGCAGGGTTTATCGTTGCGTTAACAGGAACAATGTTAACAATGCCAGGCCTTCCAAAACAGCCAGCAGCACTACAAATGGATGTAAATGAAGATGGAAAAGCAGTAGGTTTATTCTAAAAGGTTGTAATTCATCTCGTTTATCTGTAAACTATATATACATCAAGTGGCGCCTTTCCATCGAAAGGCGCCTGTTTTTTGGAGGAAATTATGTTTGATCCAACTGCTTTTGATAATTTAAAAGTAATCGTAGAAGGTGCTGTTTATGATTTTGATTTACATGGAGATATTCTTGTAACAGATCGAAAAGATATGATGGACCTTGCCTCATTAAGTCGTATATACCATATTTCATTTCAATTAACAGAACCGTTCGAACCGGTAGTAAAAGCAACATTTTCACTATCTGTAGATGCAAAGAACTTGTCTGGTGAAATATTGGAAGTACCACAATTTACACCAGGTTGTGAAATGAAGTTAGCATTTTCATTCCCGATAGAAAAGCCAGAGGTAGTGTGTGAAGAAATTGAAACTTTCATGCATTCTATATGGGGAAAAGAAAGAATGATTACGCAGAAAATTTCATACGAATATAATAAGCAAGCGATTTCATATCATAATAAGGTAGAGGTTCTATTTCAAAAAGCGATTACAGAAGACCATGTTGATGATTTAATAGCTGTTATTTCACACATGATAGAAACGGTGCGAACAATACAACATTTTCTTCAAAAATAGAGATAAAGGAGAAAAACAAATGATAAAAGATATGCAACCATTTTTACAACAAGCTTGGGAGAAGGCTGGTTTTAAAGAATTAACTGAAATTCAAAAACAAGCGATTCCAACTATTTTAGAAGGACAAGACGTTATAGCTGAATCTCCAACTGGAACAGGAAAAACATTAGCGTACTTATTACCCCTTTTACATAAAATCAATCCTGAAGTAAAACAACCACAAGTTGTTGTTTTAGCGCCAACACGTGAGCTTGTCATGCAAATTCACGAAGAGGTTCAAAAGTTTACAGCAGGGACTGAAATTTCAGGGGCATCTTTAATTGGTGGTGCAGATATTAAGCGCCAAGTTGAAAAATTAAAGAAACACCCGAGAGTAATTGTCGGTTCACCAGGACGTATTTTAGAATTAATTCGAATGAAAAAGCTAAAGATGCATGAAGTAAAAACGATTGTATTTGATGAGTTTGATCAAATTGTAAAACAAAAGATGATGGGCGCAGTACAAGATGTAATTAAATCTACAATGCGAGATCGTCAATTAGTATTCTTCTCGGCGACAATTACAAAAGCGGCAGAAGATGCTGCACGTGATTTAGCAGTTGAACCACAATTAGTACGTATAACACGTGCAGAGTCAAAAAGCCTAGTTGAGCATACGTATATCATTTGTGAGCGACGCGAAAAAAATGATTACGTAAGAAGAATTATGCATATGGGCGATGTAAAAGCTGTTGCTTTCTTAAATGACCCATTCCGTTTAGATGAAATTACTCAGAAATTGCAATTCCGTAAAATGAAAGCAGCAGCTCTTCATTCAGAGGCAAGTAAGCAAGAGCGTGAAGCAACGATGCGTGCTTTCCGCAGCGGGAAATTAGAAATTCTACTTGCTACTGATATTGCAGCACGTGGAATAGATATCGATGATTTAACACATGTAATCCACTTGGAGTTACCAGACACAGTAGACCAATATATTCACCGCTCAGGACGTACAGGACGTATGGGTAAAGAAGGAACTGTCGTTTCTCTTGTAACACAACAAGAAGAGCGTAAATTACTTCAATTTGCAAAAAAATTAGGTATCGTGTTTACGAAGCAAGAAATGTTCAACGGATCATTTGTAGAAACGAAACCGAAAGCACCAAAGAAAAAGAAACCAGCATTTACTGGGAAGAAAAAACCTAGATAAATAATTAGGGAGACGTAACTATTTGTAGTTACGTCTTTTTTGTTTGTAATTCAATAACAAAGGGAATTTAAATGTACCTATATTATAAGAAATATCGATAAAGGTAAATTATTTCTCATTTAGTTTTGTACAAGGAAGTAATATAAAGAGAGTCGAATATTAAACTGATGCGAAATAATAAAAAGAAGGTACATATATGGATAGGAAATTAGGAATGTTTTTAAATACGAAACATATTGAAGTAAATGAAGGAATAAATAAGGCGAGAGAATGGAATGTAGAATGTATTCAATTATATGCTATGAATAAGAACTTCAACATAGCTAATATTCCAAGGGTAGAATGGAATACTTTAAAGAAAAGCTTATCTTTTAATGGAATAAAGGTTCCATCATTAGCAATTAGCTTTGGAGAAAATGGAATTGTGGGAACGGAAGTTGACAGTGAAATAGATCAGTTTAAATACATTACTGACAGAGGTTTGGATCTAGGAGCAAAGATAATAACAGCTCATATCGGGGGAATTCCAGATGATGAAAAAAGTGAGTATTATAATAAAATGGAACGAGTTTGTTATGAGATAGGGGAATTAGCACTCAAATTTGGAGGGATTTTCGCAATTGAGACTGGTTCTGAAAAAGCGATAGTGTTAAAAAGATTTTTAGAAAATATAAATTTAAAAGGACTAGCGGTTAACTTTGACCCAGCAAATTTAATAAGTAATGTAAATGAAAATCCGGTAGAAGGTTTATTACTATTAAAAGATTATATAGTACAAACTCATATTAAAGATTGTAAAGAAGTAAAAAGTGATAGTTCGAGTAAGTATATAGAAGTAGCAGCAGGAAATGGTGAAGTCGATTTCGATATATTCTTCAAGGTATTAGATGAAATTAGATTCGACGGATATAACATGATTGAAAGAAATGATTACTTTGACGAATTGGATGGGATGAGTCAGTCGATAAATTTTGCAAAGAAGTACATATAAATTCAAAAGGAATAACGGTAGCACCTGTAGAAACCTACATAGAATATAAAAACCATTAGGGGGAAATGAAATGATCCATAAAGTTGGACAAATTATGTTGTATGTAAATAATCAAGATGAGGCAGTAAATTTTTGGACGGAAAAGGTAGGGTTTCATGTAGTTGCAGAGGAAGATAACAAGCAAGGAATGAGATGGATTGAAATCGCTCCGACTAACGGTGCAGAAACGAGTATCATACTACATAACAAAGAAGTTATTTCTAAGATGAGCCCAGAATTAAATCTTGGTACACCATCTTTAATGTTCTTCTCAGAAAATCTTGATCAATTATATACAGATTTAAAAAATAAAAATGTTACTGTTGGTGAAATGGTAACTATGCCTTCTGGTAAAGTATTTAACTTTGCTGATAGTGAAGGCAATTATTTTGCGGTTATGGAAAAGAACAAATAATAATATTGCTATGTGAAAATCCCCCTCAAATATATTGAGGGGGATTACATGTTTGAAGTGGATTTTTCATTAGAGAGTTGATTAATATAAAATACGCCTTTTTCAATAGCTGTCTCAATATAACCAATGATTTGATTAAACGTAAATACTTGTAAGTCTTCATGCAAATGTTGCTCCGGATACAACATATCTTCAAAAAGATACTTCCGAAAAGCTAATATGTTTTCTTTAGAAACTTCTTCAATATCCACAATGTGAGCCTCTTGGTTGAGAAGAGAGAAGAGCTGCTGTTCTGTATCATAATGATGAAGCAACTTTGCATTTAACAATTTAAAATCGTTATAGTACATAGGTGCGATCGTTTCGTCATTTTCTATTCTATTTTTTAGCCATGGTAGAAAAAAGCCACTTAGCCAATTGTCATCGGCAATGAGATGGGTGTAATAGCCAAGAAGAAAAGGGGAATCCATATGAGCTTTATATTTTTGAAAAAAAGAATTGAAATCTATCCTTCTCGTATAGTTTTTCGTTGTGCCAGCGTAAAAGTGTGAAGTTCCTTTTTCTTCTGCTGAATGAACCGCATCAGGGGCCACACCTCCAAGTATGAAAGAAGTTTTATCTTGAATAGATAATTTCTCGGCAATCCTGTTAGCGATAATAGCATGCATAATTCGTGATCCCATGAATGACACCTCGGTTTCAAGTATTCATTTCAGGAAGAGGACTGAACAGTTAGTATTACTTTCCCTGTACTTTTTCTACTTTCGACCCATTCATGTGCTTTCCCTGCATCTTGAAGTGGAAAAGATTTCGTGGCTTTAATTTGTAAACTTCCGTCACGCAAATAGCGGAAAACTTCATTTGCAGTTTCTTGGAGGAGTTCAGGACGTTTTTTTCGTGTAGTGCCGAAGCTAAAACCGAGTATAGAGCGGCAACTTGCGTGTAAATCTTTCGTTTGAAAGTTACCAATTTCACCGCTTGCATTACCGAAATGAACGAGGCGACCGTAATAAGCAAGACATTTTAAACTTCTTTCCGAAACCGTTCCAGAAATAGAATCTAAAATTACATCGACCCCTTCGCCATTTGTCAGCGCATTGATTTTCTCTACAAAACCCTCATCTTGATGACAAATAACATAATCAGCTCCAGCATCTAAAGCGATTTTACCTTTCGCTTCATTTCCAACAGTACCGATAATTGTTCCAGCCCCTAATCGTTTTGCAAGTTGAATTGCTGTCGTACCAATTCCACCAGCCGCTGCATGAATGAGTACAGACTCACCTTGTTGAAGCCTTGCAACATTTGCGAGTAAATTATAGCTTGTAAAAGATACAATCGGACAAGCAGCTGCAGTTTGAAAATCGACGTTATCAGGTAAAACGAAAGTAAGGTTTTCGTTTGCGAAAACGTATTCTGCGTAAGATCCATTTTGAGGAAAAGCAATGACACGTTGTCCAGGATAAATATTTTTCACTTGAGAACCGACACGTTCTACAATACCAGCGGCATCTATCCCTGGTATAAAAGGTAGTGCTGTATTTCCTTTTTTACCATAACGGGATTTAATATCGGCGAAATTTATACTAGTAGCAACAACGCGAATCAAA
Organism: Bacillus sp. 17RED48; assembly: GCF_019837545.1. Taxonomy (NCBI): domain Bacteria; kingdom Bacillati; phylum Bacillota; class Bacilli; order Caryophanales; family Bacillaceae; genus Bacillus; species Bacillus sp. 17RED48. The sequence goes on along the minus strand of NZ_JADAXG010000004.1, from coordinate 401,315 downwards.
ACTTGATCTTCTGAAATAGTCGGCATATCCACATCTGTATATTTCATCACTTCAGGACCACCGAACGACGTTACAATGATAGCTTTCATATACATCCTCCTAAATTTGAATATATATATTATTTTAAATCTTTATTAGAAATTGGAAAATTATATAATTGTTATGCAGGGTTATAAGTGAAGCTTATGAAGTCATTGCATCATTATATTAATTTATTTGAAAAAACTTTGAAAGAAATCGAACGAAATATCGTTTTCTTGCCAATATATAGTGTAGGACAAAGGAGGGATGGTACATGAAGGGGGAAACAGTGTATTCAGATTTAATCCAATTAACTTTATCAGGCAATAAAGAAGCGTATAGCGAATTGTATGATAAAACGATTCAAGAAGTATATAAAACAGCACATTTTTTAATAGGTGATAAAACGGATGTAGATGATGTCGTTCAAGAAATATACATACAACTATATGAATCGCTTCGTAAGTATGATGGTGAGAAGCCATTTCGTCCTTGGCTAATTGGACTTGCGATTAAACAAATTCACTCTTATAGAAGAAAGAGGTGGATGCGACTACGCATTATAAAAAAAGCAGAAGAACAAAGAAAACCAGTGCAAATTGATTTTTCTAATGATGTTGTAAGTAAAATATCAAATCAAAAACTAATCAAACTCATTCATAAATTACCGTATAAATTGAAACAAGTTATTATCTTAAGATACTTACACGATTACACTCAAGAAGAAGTAGCACACATATTACATATTCCAATCGGTACAGTGAAGTCTAGAATTCATGCGGCATTAAAGAAACTACGTCAAAAAGAGCAAGTAGAAGAAATCTTTTTAGGAGAGGTAGGGAATGTGAAATGAGCTTAGATTGTAGAGTTAGAGAATCTATACAAGAAGAAGCGAAGGGGATTATTGCTCCGCCGGAGTTAAAGGAAAAAGTAATTGTCCAAATAAAAATGAAGAGCGGGGGAAGTAAAAGGAAGAAGCGCCTTATCGCAGGGGTGCTTGCGGCAGCATTTTTACTCCCAACGACTGGTTTTGCGTATCAATCTATTATGGCGGATGGTATATACGGATCGTTTGAGAATTTAAAAAAACATGCTGGAGCAATGACGTTAGAAACATATATGCGTTTTAATGCAAAATTATCAGAAGCGAAAGATGAAATGGGTGCGAAGGAATATGAAGAATTTACAAAAGAACTAAAAAAATTAACAAATGCAAAGCTTGCGTACGGGGATTCGAACGGTAATATTGATTATGATCAATTATCACCAGAAAAAAGAGAAGAAATGAAAAAGGTAAGTATGGGCCTTCAACCATACTTTGATAAATTAAATGGTCATAAATCTAGTAAAGAAATATTAACGAAAGAAGAGTTTGATCGCTATATGGAAGCTTTAATGACACATGAAATAGTACGAGTGAAGACTAAATCGACTGGTGGAATAAAAGTAGAAGATATACCTGAGGCGTACAAAGAAAGGTTTATGAAAGCAGAGCAGTTTATGGAGTATGTAGATGAAAAGGTGCGATAAATAAAAAAGCTCATAGCCTAAGCTGTGAGCTTTTCTTATTGAAACGTAAATATATTAACCACCTATTCCTTTTGCTAGCAATAAGAAATATACAAATACTAATATTACTGCATTTAATGCTGTACCAACTATTCCGAATAACCAATTTTTTGATGCGATCGCAAAAATAATTCCGAGTAATGAAAGTATGCCTAAAATCGTAATAATTAAAGTTAAATTTGCATGAGGTCCTCTTAAAATAAAGAAAGAACATATACTTGCGAGAAACGTTAGAAACGAGAAAGTCCCTAATTTCATAATAAGTCTCCCTTGTTTGAAATATATTTTGACTTAGTGCACGACTTTCTTAATTTTAACATAAATTTCCTATTGTCAATTAAATATATGAACAATAAAAAACGAGTATAAAATCTATGCGATTTCATACTCGTTTTGTTATTACATAAATTTCCTTACCACATATATAGCAACTCTTACAAGGAGTATTGCACTTATAAATAAACTACCATAACCAACGACACTTAAAAATTGAACATTAAGTTCTTTTGCATACAAGTCAGGGCATAATTATCTTGATTTGCTTAATAAAGTAAAAGTGGGAAATCACTTAGTTATATTCCTTACTATTCTCCTTGTCTTTTTGTATAAAACAATCTAAAAGGGAATAACCAGCTATTAAACTAATTATCGTAACAAAAGTTGTATTTATAAGAATAATATTAGCTAAATAAGGTAGGTATGCACCAACGGGTGAAAAGAGTAGAGCTGGAGAAAAGGAAATGAATAGCGTAGGCAACGTAAGCGCGATAAATTTATCCGGTTGAAAGCTCCAGTTTTGTTTACTCGTTTCGCGATTAATGGATTGAAGGAATCGTAATAAAATGCCAACTATAAGAGGGAAGAGTGTAAAGTAGAATAACCTTGGATACACGTTAAAGTTCACCTGCGCGTCTGTATCTAAATAAAATTGAATTTTCACTCCGACAAATAATAATAAGATGATAAATAAGGTGAAGCAGAGATATAGCATCACTTTTTGCATTACATTCCACCATCCTTTACTCAAAATATATTCAAAAAAAGAAGAGATATACAATAACTACCGTTGTATATCTCTTCTTTTACGGTTATTTAATAGTGGAATTTACTTTTTCTTGCTTCGTGAAATAATCTATAATGCCCATCGCGCTAATTTCTATATCTAGATGTAAAATGTTATAAACGGAATGATCTGATGGAACCTTTAATTTTGTAAGGTGAGAAGAGATCTTATCCATTAATACAGTTTGTAATGCTTTAGTAGCCTCATCGAAATCATTATACTGTTCAAAGACCTCTTTACCAGTATGAACGAAAATAGGTAACCAATGTTCCAGTTGGTTATATACTTCTGTAACATTGGATGATGCACCGTAATGGCCGAAATAAATAGTATCTACATTCATACTTTGAATATGATTTTTAGAAGCAATCATCGCATCTGGTTGGAATTGTGAAGGGGACGTTGATGGTAAATATAGTTCTACACCAAGGTCTGCGAGTTCTCTATAGTAAATTCCTATTGTATCGCCAGTAAAAATGCCATTTGTTAATGAATCGTGAATGCTAATATGGTGCTTAGCATGTCCCGGTGTATCGTAAAATGTAAGTGTACGGTCTTCGGCAATTTTTAACGTATCACCATTTTGTACAATACGAACACGTTTTTCTTCTATAGGAAGAATTGGATCAAATAGTTTATCGAAATCTTCTTTGTATACAGCTTTTGCGCCTAAAATGAGTTTTGTTGGGTCAATCATATGACGAGCACCGCGAGAATGCACATATAAAGTAGCATGTGGACACTTTTCCATCATTAAACCAGCAGCCCCGGCGTGATCTAAATGAACATGTGTAACAACAATGTTTTTTACATCGCTTAAATCAATATGTAATTGTTGTAAGCCGTCTAAAATATACGGAAGAGAAGGGGCTGCACAAGTTTCAATTAAAGTAATATCGTCACCTAATAAAACGTACGTACCAGTTCGTTCGTTATGTTGTAAATCGAAATCATCAATAAGATATAGGTGAGAAGATAATTGCTCTACTTTTTTCATCATTACCACTCCTTAGTTACTGCATGTTTCTATTATACGCTAAAATAGAAAAAGGCAGAAAACGAAAGCTCGTCTTCTGCCTTTTTAAAGTGTTGTTATTTCGTTTGTTCTTTATTGATAGACATAACGAACAGTCCAACTATGCCACCAACGATTGGAAGCATAATTTCTCCTGCTAAATTAAAGTAGGAGCTTAAAAATAAACCATTTACATCGATTACCCAGCCAATCACATACAATAACATCATATATAGTACGAAATAAAACTCGCGATTTGAAATCATTTCATGTTGTGCAGTTTTCATAATGAACACCATCCTTTTCTTTTATAATGGAATATAAACTGTCACATTTTGTTCACAATTTAATTGTAAAACTTTCCATCATAAAAGTCTAGTAGTTTGTGTCGAATTTTCGAACGGAAATAAAGCGCTATCATTTGAGGGTGTAAGTACGTAAAAAGAGCTGTATATTCATGAATGTAGTATAGTATAAACATAGAATGATAGTGAAGAGAGGAGCAAGGACAATGACAATTTATGATTTTTCAGCTAAAACGATAACAGGAGAAGATAAATCGTTAAAAGATTACGAAGGAAAAGCACTTCTTATTGTAAATGTAGCTAGCAAATGTGGTTTTACACCGCAATATAAAGGATTACAAGAAGTATATGATAAATATAAAGACCAAGGACTAGAAATACTCGGTTTCCCTTGTAACCAATTCGGAGGACAAGAACCAGGTACAGAAGCGGATATTACTAGTTTTTGTGAATTAAACTACGGTGTAAATTTCCCGATGTTTGCAAAGGTTGATGTGAAAGGTGATAAGGCACATCCGCTTTATACATACATGACAGAACAAGCACCAGGTTTACTAGGTATGAAAGCAGTGAAATGGAACTTTACTAAGTTTTTAATCGGAAAAGACGGGAAAGTAGTAGGGCGTTTTGCGCCACAAACGAAACCGGTGGATTTAGAGGTTGAGATTGAGAAGGTACTTGGAGAATAACTAGGAGTTTCACTTTATTAAAAAAAGCCTCAAAGAACAATGTTGTTCTTTGAGGCTTTTTCTTTTAACTCACATTATCAAGATTAAATCGCTGAATGGAAGTCATTTGATTTAGGCGGAGAAGCTGCCTTTTTCATAAGAATTTCCCATAAGTGTACGGATTTTTTCCATTCTACTGCAGCCTGTCCTTTTTGATACATAGCGTTCTCATAACTGAAAGTAAGTTGTTGCATATCGGCCGAGTTGTAAAGTGTATCGATGTGGAGAGCGTATTCTCGGAACGTTTGACTTTCCCCACGTGGTATACCGGTTCGCGCAAATTGTTTTAAAAGTGCGCCATAAGCTTTGTTATAAACAGCATCATCTTTTCGGTATTTATAGAAAAGAATGATAAAAAATGTAATCCATTTCATTCTAGTAGCGAAGAGAGTGTATCCTATAATACTAATTAGTATCGAAGAGAGGAATATGTACCACCAAGAAAATCTATTTTTAGCAGTTGTAATCTTTTTAGTAGGAGTTTCTTCTGTATCTTCTATTAAACTTTTGAGCTTTGCTTCATTGTTTCTTTTGTGCATTTGCGCGTTTTGAGAATTAGTTTCTTCGCTATTTTGTGTAGTAGGAGCAGGCGTATTATTTGTAAAATTATAGGGATTCGTAAATCCTTTTGTTGGTTCGAATGGAATCCATCCGTATCCAGGGAAATATACTTCGACCCAAGAGTGTGCGTTATCGTTCGCGATTTTATAAACATCCTCACCTTCTGCAGAGGCAAGCGTATTATCAAGAGTTCCTTCAGTATAACCTTTTACCCAGCGAGCAGGAATACCGGCAGAACGAAGTAACACGATCATAGACGTCGAAAAATTATTACAGTAGCCACTTTTTGTATCGAAAAGAAATTGATCAACATAATCTTGGTTTTTGGCAGGGAACGAGACATTCATTGTTTCATATACAAAAGAATGGTCGGTAAAGTAGTTTTCAATAGCTAATACTTTATCATATCGGTTGTCTGTATCATTTGTTAGATTAGCAGCTAAGTCTTTTACTCGCTGCGGTAATGATTCGGGAAGTTGCGTGTACTTTGTCATGAAATAAGGATTTGTTTCTTGGCCTTCATTTGTCTTTACAGCTTTCAATTTTTCTATGGAAAACTCGGGAATCTCATACGTTACTTTATATGAATGTAAAGTAGTAGAGGAGTCTCCGTCCATCGTATAGATTTTTTCTGTAAATGGGTCAATGCTGTATTCTACATTAGAAGAAGCCTCAACAGATATTAACCCTGCTGGATAGGTAAGGTGAGGATAACTTTTTTGCATGTTGATTGTTGCCTTAGTTGTTTCCGTTTTTGTATGTTGTTCGTACCAGCTCACGACGTCGTTTTTATTTTTAAAAGAAATCTTTTTTTGATTTTCAGAAATTTCCCAGCCTTTTCCGGTATAAAAATCTTTCGTTTCAACTCTCCAATATTGTTTATTTTGCGTTTGTGCTGTGAAAACAATTGTAGGGTCAGCCTTAAAAGGACCGCCTAATCTCGAGTCATCTAAACCATACCCAATTTTAGAAACTTCTTGTTTTTTACTTGCTTCGGATGTGTTGAATTTTAAAAAATCCATTGGGTTTGGCCATTGAGGACCAAATTTTGGAGCGAAGTATGCGATGGTTGCTGACAATACAATAAATACTGTAAGAGGTCTAAGTAATTTTGAGATTTCTCTAGCATAATTTTGTAAGTGTTCCAGCTCTTTTATTCGTTCTATGCGAAGAAGACTAAGCATAATAAAGCCGATGACAACAGTACGAATAATAGCGTAGTTTGCATTGTATAAATGTAAGTTATGAAAAACGGTGATATAAATAATAGTCAATATAAGAAATAACAAACCGCGTTTTTTATGAATCATCCAAAAAGAGATGAAAGCACTCAAAAACCAAAATGATAAAAAAAATAAAAGTGTTGGAAAAACTGGAGAGATATCTAGTAAATTCCCCTGAAATAACAGGGAGAAATTTCGAGAAATATCAGTAAAAAATTTCGTTAGCCAAGATGGATTTATAAAAGCATTTTTATAATACAGGAAATGAATGATGAATAAAATCGTGATGATCTTTATTGGAATCTGCCATCTTGTTTGAAAAAAAGAGAGAGTGAGGCAAATTCCTATAAATATTACAAAAATATCTAATCTACCTACGTTTGTAATACCTATAAGAGGCCTTAGCCATTCTAATAAAAGTAAAAATGCACACGCATGCATAAAGAATCTATTCATATCCAATTGTTTTTTTGCCTGGAATGTTATCATTTGTTCACCTCAAAAAACACGTTTGTATACTGGTTTCCATAAACCGCTTTTACAAATATTTTTCGTTTTTGTAGAGTTTCTAGAATACTGAGTTCTCGATGTGAGAGTTGATTTGCTTTTTCTTTTACGACAAACACCATTAATTTTCTATTTTTAACAGCAGCATAGTCAGCCGCCTTTTGAATATCGGGAGATAGATCGCTTGTCACGAGTATAATCGTGACGGGCTCATAAATTTTTCTTAATTCCATTTCTACACTTCGGGAGAGCGGGAATACACTATCTGCTTGTACTTTCGCTAAATGACAAAAGATTTGATGCAACTGACTATCTCCATTGTCTAAAGGGAAAAAAGTTCGTTCTTTTCCGACAGATACGAATGACGCAGGTGAATTTTGCTTCAAGACAGACCTGACAATAGAGGCAGTAAATGTGACGACTGATTCGAATAGAGGGGATGGGGTTCTGTCCATGAATATCATAATATTATGGCTGCGCTGTTGTTCAAACTCTTTCGTCATAATGTTGTTTGTTCGGGCAGTTGCTTTCCAATCAATCCATGAAAAGCGGTCACCAGGTTTATAGTCTCTCACACCGACAGAAATGGTAGAGTCTTTTACTAAATTTATATTTGCTGAAAGTGCTCCTTGTTCGAAATGATTTTCCATTTGTCGATATGTTATATCTACATACTGGGGATAGACTAAAAATGTATCTGGAACTGAAAAAGTTATTTCTTTCTCCATCATACCGAATAAATCACCAGTTTTGACACGTACGCTTGAAAAAGAGTGCTCTCCTCTAGGGATTGTATCAATTGCATATTGAAACGAAATATTTCGTTTCAATCCTGGAAAGAGTATTACTTTATTCATCTTTGTTTGTTTACAATTTGTAAATTGTGATGGCAGTACATCTTCTATAATTAAATAAAGTAAGGGAAAAGGAAAACTTCTTTTTATTGTAATCGTACTTAAAAATGGTTCTCCTGCTACATATTCGTCTTGATTTGTTATTCGTTTTACCTCGGCGTTCCGTAAAGCATAGAAGGGAAGCAGTAGTGAATAAAGTCCAATAGGAATCATACTGTAAAACAAAAACCAACTTACAAATCCTCCTTGAAGCATAGCGTATACAAATGTTAAGACTAGGCATAACGGAATAAGTGATAACTTAGTAAAATGATAGAGTGCTCGTAGTATCCGTTTCATCAAAGGTTCATCTTCCTTTGAGTCGGAACGGTAGTTCGTGCAACGATTTTTGCAATAACTTGTTCTCCTATTATCCCTTCAAATTTTGCCTCCATTTTTAGAATGAGTCTGTGAGCCAATACGTAAGGAGCTAAAAATTTAACATCGTCTGGAATAACATAATTTCTGCCATGGATGAATGCATAAGCTTGTGAAGCTTTCATTAAAGCAATCGAGCCACGTGGACTTGCACCTAGTTGTATAGAACTATAAGAACGAGTCTGACTAACAAGCTTTACAATGTAATGCTTGATTGCTTTGTCCATGCTTATTTCCCGTACGCTTTGTTGTAAATAAAGTAATTCTTCTATTGTTGTAATAGCTTGTAAATGGGAGATGGGATTTGTTTTTTCCATCCGGTTTAAAATTTCAAATTCTTCTTCTGGTGTAGGATACCCCATTTTTAGTTTTAATAAGAAACGATCGAGCTGTGCTTCTGGTAAAGGGTATGTTCCCTCATATTCGACCGGATTCTGTGTAGCCATTACAAAGAACGGTTTTGGTAACGGTCTTGTCCTGCCATCTATTGTAATATTGCCTTCTTCCATACTTTCAAGTAAGGCAGATTGTGTTTTTGGAGATGTACGATTAATTTCATCAGCAAGTATAAAATTCCCCATGATTGGTCCAGGTTTGAACTCAAATTGGAGCTCTTTCGGATTATAAATAGAAACACCTGTTACATCTGACGGCAGTAAATCAGGTGTGAATTGAATGCGCTTGTAATCAGCATCAATAGATTTAGAAAGAGCACGTACTAACATTGTTTTCCCAACGCCAGGAACATCTTCTAATAGTACATGACCTTCAGCTAAGAGAGCTGTCAAAGCTAAGATCGTTTCTTTTCGTTTTCCAACCATTAATTTTTCAATATTGTTGATTATTTTTTCTATAATGGGATGTAATGAATCAAGCTGGTGCATCGTAATCCTCCTAATGTGTTATTATCGTTTTCTAATCTATTTGGTGAAAAATAGAACGTACCTCTCTATGTGCGAGTATAAAACTATTACCTTTAATTCTAAGAATATTCAGATTATTTATTCTGGTTACATCTAGTATAATTGTTTCAGTAACTAAGGGCAATATGGTAAATAATGATTTCTCTTTTTATGTGAAATATGTCTTGATATAGAATAGTATCGTCGGTAAAAGTAGAAGAGGAGAAGGAAAGATTGACCTCAATGAGCAAAATAAATAGCGTAGGAAACCCTACGCGTAAAGTTTGGAACATATATTAATACGCCTTGTGAATAAAATGTATATGAATAAAAAATAAAGTCGACTTCTCATGAAGAGGCCAGCTATTTAAATTATTACACTCCTTTATTTTTTATCTTTCTTATATTCTTTTCGTTTATTTAACCAAATATGAATTAATTCTACCAATTCCATTGTTTCAATCTCACAATATTCTCCTTTACCATCTTCGGCTAAATTGTCTAACACAGTAGTTGTGTCGTTCCGAATTTCTAAACTGCAAATGTTGCCATTTACTACTATATAATTTTTTTCTCCGTTTAAAACATTATGTATTTCTTCTAAAATCCAATCTCCAAAAGATGTAACTTCAATTCCTAAAAAAGTTTCAACAAGTTTAATTTCTTGAGGAAGTCTCATAACTAAATCACTACTGTTAAGCACTTCAAAACTATATGGATATTTCATGACTATTTTACTCCTTTATTTCTGGCTTTAGTGACTCTATTTACTTCTCTATTAATCTCATAAGCTCTATTAAGGTAATAAATTCTTATACTATCATCACTATTTCCTACTTAAATTATAGTAAAAGTAGATTATTATTAAACTTATCTATCCAATATTTCTCTGATGTAGGTATGAATTCAGTGAAATCTTCATATGTACCACTCCAATCTTTTGGTACATAGTTTTCGTATGATGCCGGTTCTGGAAACATTGAATATAGTATTTTATTATCAAAGTTAATTAATAAGATTGGACTAAAATCTAATAGATCTTCTCCTGCATTTTTCCTTTTAATATTTTCAAGTAGTAAATAATTTAATTCTTCTTTAGTTGTTTTATATTGATTAATCCTTACTAAAAATACTTCTACATTTTCATGATCTAATACTTTTATTCCATTTCTTTCTTCCGTTTCGTCATTATCTTCAATGCTTATACCTAAATTTTTATATGCATTATCTAATTTATTATAATCTAAAAACCATAGTTCTTTATCTGTTACATACCATCTAAACTCATTTTTATATATGACGGCTACTATAATGTTTTCTGCATAAAGCGGTTCTAATTTCATAATATACTCCTTGTATTATTATCTTAAAATCCTGCCATTCTTGGTTTATTCTTCTATTGATTCAATCCAAGTTGCTGACAATTCATATGGATTTCCTTGCGTTTTTTGTTCAACTATTTTCAGGATAGTTGCCCTTGATATGGTGGATTTAAAGTATTGTATTTTTATTTATTAACTCATCTAACGATTTAGGTATACCAAATTTAACTACTCCCAAATTACTTCCTCTATTATATAAGAAATTTTTTGCAAGCTCATTATTATCTGTACTTCATCTTAAACTTTGCTAGAAGCAAGGAAGTAATTTAACAGTCAGTGAAGGATGTGAGCCCTCCACAATGATTAGATTTTCACTTTTTTATATTTTTTCCGGAATTTTTGACAATCTCTTGAACTGTGCGAAATGTCACATCTGAATTTTACAACCTCTCTTATAGTAAGGGTATGTAAGAGAGACGTATTAAAGGAGTGAACAGTATGAAGAAGAAACCTTCAGCACTAATGAGACGTTTAAAATATTTTTCACCAATAGATCGTTATAACGATAATCATACACAAGAAACATATGAAGATCGCGAATGGGAGAATGTGTACAGAAAGCGTTGGCAGCACGATAAAGTAATTCGTTCTACACACGGCGTGAACTGTACTGGTTCATGTAGCTGGAATATATATGTGAAAGATGGAATTGTAACTTGGGAAGGACAAGAGCTTAACTATCCGACTACAGGTCCTGATATGCCTGATTTTGAACCGCGAGGATGTCCACGTGGAGCAAGTTTTTCTTGGTACATTTATAGCCCGCTTCGTGTGAAATATCCATATGTACGTGGTGTTCTTTGGAATATGTGGCAAGAAGAACTGCAAAATAACGAGTCACCATTAGACGCTTGGAAAAGCATTGTGGAAAACCCTGAAAAGGCACGTACGTATAAGCAGGCGCGTGGTAAAGGGGGATTCATTCGTGCGAATTGGGATGAAGTATTACAACTCGTTTCAGCTTCTTTACTATACACAGTAATGAAATACGGTCCAGACCGAAATGTTGGTTTCTCACCAATTCCAGCTATGTCGATGTTAAGTCATGCAGCTGGTAGTCGCTTTATGCAACTTATGGGGGGACCGATGCTTAGCTTCTATGATTGGTACGCAGATTTACCACCAGCTTCTCCGCAAATTTGGGGTGATCAAACAGATGTACCAGAAAGTAGTGATTGGTATAACTCTGGTTACATTATGACATGGGGTTCAAATGTACCGATGACGAGAACACCAGATGCTCACTTTTTAGCAGAGGTTCGATATAAAGGAACGAAAGTTGTTTCTGTAAGTCCTGATTTCGCTGAGTCTACAAAGTTTGCGGATGATTGGATTAGTGTGAAACAAGGTACAGACGGTGCACTGGCGATGGCAATGGGGCACGTAATCTTACAAGAATTTTACGTAGATAATCAAGTGGAATACTTCACAAAGTATGCGAAGCAATATACTGATTTTCCTTTCTTCGTCACATTGAAACAAAAAGGGAATCAATTCGTTGCAGATCGTTTCTTAAACGCTTCTGATATTGGACGCGAAACGAAGTTAGGAGAATGGAAACCTGTACTTTGGAACGAGAACACGAATGATTTTGCAACACCTCACGGCACAATGGGGTCACGTTGGGATAACGAAAAGAAATGGAACTTACGTTTAGAAGATGAAGAAACAGGTGAAAAGATTGAACCACGTCTATCTTTACTTGGAATGGAAGATAGTGTTGAAACGGTGCAAATTCCATACTTCTCTGATGACGGAAATACAATATTAGAACGTACAATTCCAGTGAAAAAGGTTATGACAGAAGAAGGCGAAGTGTTCGTTACAACTGTATACGACTTAACGTTAGCAAATTACGGTGTGAACCGAGGGCTTGGCGGACAAGAGCCGAAAGACTTCAATGATGATGTACCGTTTACTCCTGCTTGGCAAGAGAAAATGACAGGAGTGAAACGAGAGCTTGTTACTCAAATCGCTCGTGAGTTCGCACAAAATGCTGTTGATACAAATGGTCGCTCAATGATTATTGTCGGAGCTGGTATTAACCATTGGTTTAACTCTGATACGATTTATCGCGCCGTTTTAAATCTTGTTCTTCTCGTTGGGGCACAAGGTGTAAACGGCGGTGGTTGGGCGCATTACGTTGGTCAAGAGAAATTACGTCCAGCAGAAGGATGGCAAACAATCGCGATGGCAAAAGATTGGCAAGGGCCACCAAAATTACAAAACGGTACATCTTTCTTCTATTTCGTAACAGATCAATGGCGCTATGAAGATACACCAGTTGGACATTTAGCATCACCAGTGGAAGGCAACTCTCGTTATCAACATCACGGTGATTACAACGTATTAGCAGCGCGACTTGGCTGGTTACCTTCGTATCCGACATTCGAGAAAAATGGGATTGAATTATATAAAGAAGCTGTTGCTTCTGGTGCAACAACGCAAGAAGAAATCGGAAAATACGTTGCACAAAAATTAAAAGATAAAGAACTGAAATTTGCGATTGAAGATCCTGATAATAAAAATAACTTCCCGCGCAACTTATTCGTATGGCGTGCAAATTTAATTTCAAGTTCTGGTAAAGGGCATGAATATTTCTTGAAACATTTGTTAGGTACAACGAACGGATTAATGAATGACGATAGTGATTCGTTACGACCAGAAGAAATAAAGTGGCATGAAGAAGCACCAGAAGGGAAGTTAGATTTACTCATTAATTTAGATTTCCGTATGGCTGGAACAGCGCTTTATTCTGATATCGTCTTACCTGCTTCAACTTGGTATGAAAAGCATGATTTAAGTAGTACAGATATGCATCCATTTGTACATCCATTTAATCCAGCAATCGGTTCACCGTGGGAAGCACGCTCTGACTGGGACATTTTCACTTCTCTTTCTAAAGCTGTGTCTGATTTAGCGAAGAAAATAGATCTTGAACCAATGAAAGAAGTTGTTGCAACACCACTTCTTCACGATACACCACAAGAATTAGCGCAACCACTTGGCAAGATTAAAGATTGGAGCAAAGGTGAGTGTGAACCGATCCCAGGTAAAACGATGCCACAAATTCATGTTGTCGAAAGGGATTATAAAACGATTTATGACAAAATGACTGCGCTAGGACCAAATACCGGAAAACAGCCAATTGGTACGAAAGGGATTTCTTGGTCTGCGGAAAAAGAATATGAGCAATTAAAGAGCCGATTAGGAGTCGTTCGAACGGATTCTATTGCGAAAGGTTGCCCAGACATAAAAGAAGCAATTAATGCTGCTGAAGCGGTATTAACACTTTCTTCTACAACAAACGGTCATATGGCTGTAAAAGCATGGGAAGCACTTGAAAAACAAACGGATTTAAAACTACGTGATTTAGCAGAAGAACGTGAAGAAGAATGCTTCACATTCGAACAAATTACAGCGCAGCCGAAAACAGTAATTACTTCTCCAGCATTTACAGGTTCAGAAAAAGGTGGACGCCGTTATTCACCATTTACTACAAATGTAGAACGTCTCATTCCTTGGAGAACGATAACTGGTCGACAATCTTTCTATTTAGATCATGACATGATGAAAGAATTTGGTGAAACGATGGCAACATTTAAACCAATTCTGCAACATAAGCCGTTCCGTAAATCACGGCCTGAAGTAGAAGGGAAAGAAATTACTTTAAACTATTTAACACCACATAATAAGTGGTCAATTCATAGTATGTATTTCGATTCATTACCGATGTTAACGCTATTTAGAGGTGGTCCAACTGTTTGGATGAATAAAGAGGACGCTGCAGAAGCTGGCGTTGCAGATAATGATTGGATTGAGTGCTTTAACCGTAACGGAGTTGTTGTAGCACGTGCTGTTGTAACGCACCGTATACCAAGGGGAATGGCATTTATGCACCATGCACAAGATCGTCACATTAACGTGCCTGGTACGAAATTAACAAGCACCCGCGGAGGAACGCATAATAGTCCAACCCGTATTCATGTGAAACCGACACATATGATTGGTGGATATGGCCAATTAAGCTACGGATTTAACTATTATGGTCCAACAGGGAACCAGCGTGACTTAAACGTTGTAATTCGCAAACTGAAGGAGGTAGATTGGCTTGAAGATTAAAGCACAAGTCGGAATGGTAATGAACCTAGATAAATGCATCGGCTGCCATACTTGTAGTGTAACGTGCAAAAACACCTGGACAAATCGTCCAGGTGCTGAATATATGTACTTCAATAACGTAGAAACGAAACCGGGAATTGGTTATCCGAAGCAATGGGAAGATCAGGAGAAATATAAAGGCGGCTGGGAATTGAAAAATGGTGAAATTCAACTGAAATCCGGTTCAAAAATGAAGCGCCTTATGAATATTTTCCACAATCCAGATCAACCAACAATTGATGATTACTTTGAACCTTGGAACTATGATTATGAAACGTTAACAAATAGTCCGCAGCGTAAGCATCAGCCAGTTGCTCGTCCGAAATCAGCAATTACAGGTGAATTTATCGACAAAATTGAATGGGGTCCAAACTGGGAAGATGATTTAGCTGGCGGACATATAACAGGATTGCAAGACCCGAACGTAAAGAAAATGGAAGAAGAAATTAAAACGGATTTTGAAAATGTCTTTATGATGTATTTACCGCGCATATGCGAACACTGTATGAATCCATCTTGTGTATCTTCGTGTCCATCGGGTGCGATGTATAAACGTGAAGAAGATGGGATTGTCCTTGTAGATCAAAATGCATGTCGTGCTTGGAGATTTTGCGTATCTTCTTGTCCGTATAAAAAAGTGTATTTTAACTGGCAAACAAATAAAGCTGAAAAATGCACAATGTGCTTCCCGCGTATTGAAGCGGGTATGCCAACAATTTGTTCGGAAACATGTGTAGGACGTATTCGATATATTGGGGTAATGCTATATGACGCTGACAAAGTAAAAGAAGCGGCGTCTGTTGAAGATGAAAAAGATTTATATGAATCTCAGCTTACTGTTTTCCTAGATCCAAATGATCCAGAAGTAGCAGCTGAAGCGAAAAAACAAGGGATTCCTGAAGAATGGATTAAAGCGGCACAACAGTCACCAATCTATAAAATGATTATTGATTGGAAAATCGCTCTACCTCTTCATCCAGAGTATCGTACAATGCCGATGGTTTGGTATATCCCGCCGCTTAGCCCAATTATGAACATGGTGGAGGGGAAAGGTAGTAACTGGCAAGCAGAAGAGATTTTCCCTGCTATTGATAATATGCGTATTCCAATTCAATATTTAGCGAATTTACTCACTGCAGGAGATGAATCACATATTCGTCTTACATTGAAAAAAATGGCTGTTATGCGAACACATATGAGAGCATTGCAAATTAATAAAGAACCAAATGAATCGGTATTAAAAGAACTTGGCTTAACGAAACAAGATGTAGAAGATATGTATCGTCTTCTTGCTATCGCGAAATATAAAGATCGCTTCGTCATCCCGACATCTCACCGCGAGCAAGTTGCAGATTTATATAACGAACAAGGAAGCTGTGGTTTATCTTTCGCAGGTGGCCCAGGCTCTTGCACGACAATTTCTTAAATAATGGGGGCGGAAAAATATGAAACAAAGTTTACAAACTGCTTTTTCATGTTCTTCATTCCTTCTTTCCTATCCGGAACTCGGGTGGAGAGAAGCTTTAACTGAATTGCAAGAAGAGATTGAAGCGATTGAACAGGAAGACGTTAAAGCATCACTTACAGCATTTATAAAGCAAGCGCTGGATAAAATGGATGATCAATTAATTGACTGTTACGTATATACATTTGATTTTGGTAAAAAGACAAATATGTATTTAACTTATATGAACACCGGCGAACAAAGAGAAAGAGGTATTGAATTACTAGAGTTAAAGCAGCATTATAAAAAATCTGGTTTTGAAGTAACAGATAAAGAACTACCTGATTATTTACCGTTATTACTCGAGTTTTTTGCAAATGCAAATGAGCAAGACAGTGAACCAATTATGAGTAAATACAAGGAGAACATACAAGCATTACACGTTCAGTTAAAAGAAGCAGGTAGTATGTATGAACCGATTCTTGCGGCTGTTCTACTCGCTATCGATACATGGGGTGTACAGACAAATTAGAAAGGAGAGTTGTCAAAATGATGGATCAATTTCTATGGGTATTGTTTCCCTATATCATTTTTGCGATCTTTATCGGTGGACATATTTTCAGATACAACTATGATCAATTTGGATGGACATCAAAATCTAGTGAACTATTAGAAAAGAAAATGCTACGAATTGGAAGTCTATTATTCCACTTTGGGATCATGTTCGTAATTGGCGGTCATGTTATGGGGATTTTAATTCCAGAGGCTGTTTATCGTTCAATAGGTATTTCGGAGCATATGTATCACATAATAGCAATTAGTTTCGGACTTCCGGCAGGTATTGCTTCTATCATCGGTTTAATTATATTAACGTACCGCCGTGTAACAGTAAAACGCATCATTGCAACGAGTACAAAGGGAGATTATATTGCGCTTATTTTATTACTTATCGTAATGCTAGCAGGACTTTCTTCAACTTTTTTAAACATCGACTCAAAAGGGTTTGATTATCGTACAACGATCGGTCCGTGGTTCCGAAGTCTCTTTATTTTCCAACCGAAAGTTGAATATATGATGGAAGTGCCTGTATGGTTTAAAATTCATATTCTCGCAGGGATGGGGCTTTTCGCAGTATGGCCATTTACAAGACTAGTACATGTTTTTAGTGCCCCAATTAAATATTTAAGCCGTAGTTATGTGATTTACAGAAGACGTATTCCAAATGAATTGAAAAAATGATTTAGTTTTATATGTTTAGTAATTTATAAGGAAAGCCGAGATCTAATTGGAGACCTCGGCTTTCCTTATAGGTATAAGTATCTAAATAAGATGCTAATCAATACTACAAACAGAGGCAGAGCAATCTTCACATGCAATTTCACATTTTAAAAATTGTAAATCGTGGATTGTAATCTTTCCTTTATGAATAGAAATTGTGCCTTGCTTTTTTAATTCATTTAACATTCGATTTACACTTTCACGTGAAGTTGCACAGAAATTAGCAAGTTCTTGATTCGTTAATGGTAAATCGATGAGAATACCATTTTCCTTTAACACACCATAACTATTTGTCATTCGTATGAGAGTAGAATACAGGGCACCTTTTTTGCCGTGTAATACTAAATCTCGGAACTTCGTTTGCATTCTTCTTAAATGTTCACTAATCCATTTCATAAATTCAAATACAAGTGCGGGTTTTTGGAGTAATGCTTTTTCTAAGGTTTCACGCTTTATTACTCCTACTTCAACATCTTCAAGGCATTTTGAATTTAATAAATACTTCGCATTGTCCGTGAATAATGTTAATTCTCCAATAATGTCGTATGCCGAACAAATACGGAGTGTTAATTCTTGCCCGTCAGCACTTAGTTTACTAATTTGTACTTTTCCTGAGTGGATGATATAGAGTTCTGTTGCTTCCATACCTTCTTGAAAAATAAAACTCCCCTTTTTAATCTGCATTTTATATTCAACAGATGCAAGTAATTCCTTTAAATCTTGAGATAATGTCATACTGTTTGCCACAGCAATCACCTTTCTTCTTATAAGCAATACATTTCCTATTTTGAGTGTAAATATGCTGGAAATGCAAGAGCTATTTTAAAAATAAAGTGAAATTTCAATGACCGTAAGGAGGAGAGACTGAAGATGTGAACAAAATTCGAACGGATTTGTGAAAATTTTTTGAATGGGGAAAGTGATGTGAGAAATGTCACATTGAATATGTAGCTTCTTTTTTATAATAAAGGCAAATAAAAAATTGAAAACTTACTAAGGATTGCAGTAGAAAAGAAGGGATATAGATGCACGAGAAAATGAAAGATTCTTTAAAGCGGCCACTTCAAGATTTACGTATTTCAGTTATTGATCGTTGTAATTTTAGGTGCACATATTGTATGCCCGCTGAAGTGTTCGGACCTGATTACGCTTTTTTACAGGAAGAGTTTTTATTAACGTTCGATGAAATAGAAAGATTAGCACGATTATTTATAAGTATGGGAGTCAATAAAATTAGGCTTACTGGCGGTGAACCGTTATTGCGTAAAGACTTACCGCAGTTAATCGCAAGACTTGCAAAGATAGAAGGTTTAAAAGATATTGGGCTCACAACAAACGGTATTCATTTAGCAAAACAAGCTAAGGAGTTAAAAGACGCGGGATTAAAACGTGTAAATATTAGTTTAGATGCGATAGAGGATCACGTCTTCCAAAAAATCAATGGAAGAAATGTAAGTACAAAACCTGTATTAAAAGGAATTGAAGCAGCAAAGGCTGCAGGATTAGAAGTGAAAGTAAATATGGTCGTAAAAAAGGGAATGAATGATAGTCAAATCCTTTATATGGCTCGTTATTTTAAAGAACAAGAAATTCAGCTCCGCTTTATTGAGTTTATGGATGTAGGCAGTACGAACGGATGGAATTTTGAACAAGTTATTACGAAGGAACAATTAATAGAGAAGATTAATCGCGTATATCCGATTGAGCCTGTTCAACCTCGTTACTTTGGCGAAGTTGCGAAATTGTATCGATATGTAGGGAGCGATGCCGAAGTTGGATTTATTACTTCAGTATCTGAGTCATTTTGTTCTTCTTGTACGAGAGCTCGTATTTCGGCAGACGGCAAGTTTTATACGTGCTTATTTGGAGAAAAAGGAACGGATTTGCGAACGCTTCTTCGAGAAAATATTTCGGATGCCTCACTATTAAAAATTTTACAACATACATGGCGATATAGAACAGATCGATATTCAGATGAAAGAACGGTGGAAAGTACAAATAAACGTCCAAAAGTTGAAATGTCTTACATTGGCGGATAGTGAAAGGAGGATTCTCTATGCAAGAGCGATATTCAAGGCAAGTATTGTTTTCTGGAATTGGTGAAATGGGACAAAGAAAAATAAGAGAAAAGCAAGTGCTCCTAATCGGTGCGGGTGCACTAGGAGCTGCAAATGCGGAAGCGCTCGTTAGGATGGGAATTGGGAAATTGACAATTGCCGATCGTGACTACGTCGAATGGAGTAATTTACAGCGGCAACAGTTATATACAGAAGAAGATGCAAAGCAGTCTAAACCGAAAGCAATTGCAGCGGCAGAACATGTAAGAAAGATTAATTCTGAAGTGGAAATTGTACCAGTTGTAACGGATGTCACAATGCAAGAAATAGAAGAGTTAACAAAAGAAGTAGATCTCATATTAGATGCGACTGACAATTTTGATACGCGCCTACTTATAAATGACATCTCACAAAAAGAAAATATACCTTGGATATACGGAGGATGCATTGGAAGTTACGGTGTAACGTATACAATTCTTCCTGGGAAAACACCATGTTTTCGCTGTCTAATGGATCATCCTATGGGCGGTGCAACATGCGATACAGCCGGAATTATTCAGCCAGCTGTACAGATGGTTGTTGCGCACCAAGTGACAGAGGCGATGAAAATATTGGTGGATGATTATGAGTCGCTAAGAGGAACGATGTTATCATTTGATATTTGGAACAATCAATATCTCTCATTAAAAGTAAATAGACAGAAAAAAAGTACATGTCCATCTTGTGGGAAATCACGAACGTATCCAAGTTTAACATTTGAAGCACAAATGAAAACGGAAGTGTTATGCGGACGGAATACAGTTCAAATCCGTTCAGGAATAAAGAGAAATCTTAATTTAAACGAAATTCAAAAACGATTACAAAAAAGTGTACATGTCCAAAAAACGCCTTACTTACTATCATTTCTAATTGATGAATATCGTTTCGTTTTATTTACAGACGGTAGGGCATTTATTCATGGAACAAATGATGTGAAAATAGCAAAACGATTATACGCAAAATATATAGGATGAACAGAAAGAACGTTGCCCCTTATTAAAACGAGGTGAAAAAGAATGTTAGCAAAGCGTATACCAATTCCGGTGGCAGAAGCAGTGGCACGTGTAATGAAATACGCTCATCAAGGTGAAATAGAAGAGGTTTCTCTTATAGAAAGTTACGGAAGAATTCTTGGAGAAGATGTTATTGCAGATCATGATGTCCCTCATTTTGATCGCTCTCCATACGACGGGTTTGCGATTCGAGCAGAAGATACAAAAGAAGCAAGTAGCAGTAATCCCATTCTGTTTGAAGTGATTGGTGAAATTGGAGCCGGTTTTGTTTTTACAGAAGAAGTGAAAGCATTTCAAGCTGTCCGTATTATGACAGGAGCCGCAATTCCAAAAGGGTGTAATGCGGTTGTTATGTTAGAGCTAACGGAAGGATTTGAAGAAAAAGAAAAGACGTATATGAAATTAAAACGCTCCTTCGCCGCCGGTGATAACATTTCTTTTAAAGGTGAAGATGTAAAACAAAATACCATCCTTGTGAAAAAAGGGACTGTTATTAACCCTGGAGTAGTGGCGCTTCTTTCTACGTTTGGTTATAGTACCGTTTACGTTGTAAAACAGCCGGTTATCGGAATTGTAACGACAGGAAGTGAACTGCTTGAAGTACATGAACAATTAAAGCCAGGGAAGATTCGAAATAGTAACTCCTATATGATAGCTGCTCAAGTTGAACGAGCGGGCGGAGTTGTACAGTATTATGGACAATTCGCTGACGATTTTGAGACGTGTTATAACACTGTGAAAAAAGCGATAAAAGAAGTCGATATTTTAATTACAACTGGTGGCGTTTCGGTAGGAGACTATGACTATTTACCTGCTATTTATGAGAGATTACGAGCTAATGTACTTTTCAACAAAATAGCGATGCGACCAGGAAGTGTGACAACTGTAGCTGAGCTAGAAGGAAAACTATTATTTGGTCTATCTGGTAATCCTTCAGCTTGTTATGTCGGTTGTGAATTATATGTTCGGCCAGTCATTGGAACATATTTGCATAGAAAAGATTCGCACGTATATCGTGCAGAGGCAATATTACAGAAAGACTTTCTGAAAGCAAACCCATTTACTCGTTTTGTACGAGGGAAAGTGGAAATTGTAGATGGAACATTGCAAGCTACACCAGTTGGTTTAGACAAATCTAGTGCAATTTCTTCACTTGCAGAGGCGAATGCATGTATCGTCCTGCCGGGAGGAACGAGAGGATTTAAAGCAGGAATAACTGTCTCGGTACTGTTATTAGAATCAAGCGCCGGAAGTGAGTGGACGTGGGAAGGACAGTTTCGATCATACAAATAATAGAAAAATAGATTGCTAACTTATACAAAGATAAGAGGTGCAAGATGACACATACGTATTATGAAGTAATTGATACACCTATTTCAATTGAAGAAGTTACAAACAAAGTAATTCGTCGTGAATGTGGCGCAGTTGCGACTTTCATTGGTACTGTTAGAGAATTTACGAAAGGCCGTCGTACGCTATATTTAGAGTATGTAGCATATAAGTCAATGGCGGAGAAACAGCTTAAGAGAATTGGCACCGAAGTAGGAGAGAAGTGGCCTGGGACAAATGTCGCCATTACACATCGCATTGGTACATTACAAATTTCTGATCTTGCTGTTGTCGTCGCTGTTTCTACACCACACCGGAAAGCTGCCTATGAGGCGAACGAATATATTATGGAGCGTATAAAACAAATGGTTCCAATATGGAAGAAAGAGTTTTGGGAAGATGGTGAGTCATGGATAGGTGATCAGTTAGAGAAGGTAGCGTATGCAAATGGTGAGCCTAGAAAGGAGATGAGAATATGATTGAAGTACTATTATTTGCACATTTACAAGAAGAAGTAAGTAAGTCAGCATTACACATAGATTGTGAAAATATTACGGTTGCTGAACTAAAGGAAGTCCTTATTACGAAATACAACGTAGCAATTTCAAGTGAGATAATGGTCGCTATCAATGAAGAGTATGCAAATGAGGATGATATCATTCAAACTGGCGATGTCATAGCAATGATTCCGCCAGTAAGTGGTGGTTGATTCTTTTCAGCCTAATCATGTTAGGACGTGATTAGGCTGGAGGGAATGAATATAACTATGCATACATAGGAGGGAACAGGATGAAAGGTCCTAATTTTCAATTAAGTTTACAAACTTCTAATCTAGTTATCGGTTTTATGGTATGGGTTATTTTATCATCATTAATGCCTTATATTAAAGCGGATATTCCATTAACTGCGGGACAAATTTCTATGGTAACAGCAGTACCGGTTATTTTAGGTTCTGTTCTTCGCATTCCAATTGGTTATTGGACAAATCGTTTCGGAGCAAGAAAATTATTCTTTATTAGTTTTATTCTATTATTATTTCCTGTCTTTTATATTAGTGTTGCCAATTCAATGATGGATTTAATTATTGGTGGCTTATTCGTCGGAATCGGTGGGGCCGTATTCTCCGTAGGGGTAACTTCTTTACCGAAATACTTTCCGAAAGAGAGTCACGGTTTTGTAAATGGTATTTACGGTGTCGGTAACGCCGGAACAGCAATTACTTCGTTTTTAGCACCTGTCATTGCAACTTCAGTTGGCTGGAGAACGACAGTACAGTGTTATTTAGTTTTACTTGCAGCATTTGCACTTATGAACTTTTTATTAGGTGATCGTAAGGAGAAAAAGGTGAATACACCATTAATGGAACAAATAAAAGGTGTATATAAAAATGAAAAACTTTGGTTTTTATGTATCTTTTACTTTTTAACATTCGGATCATTTGTCGCATTTACAGTATACTTACCAAACTTTTTAGTATCTCACTTCGGATTAGAAAAAGTAGATGCAGGTATGCGGACAGCCGGATTCATCGTATTAGCAACAATGATGCGTCCGATTGGTGGTTGGCTTGGTGATAAGTTTAACCCGTTTAAAATATTAATCTTCGTATTTATCGGTTTAACACTTTCAGGTATTATTTTATCATTTATGCCTAGTATGAACGTGTATACATTTGGTTGCCTACTAGTCGCATTTTGCGCAGGTATTGGTAATGGTACAATCTTCAAACTCGTTCCAATGTATTTCTCAGAACAAGCTGGTATTGTAAATGGACTCGTTTCAGCTTTAGGCGGACTAGGAGGGTTCTTCCCACCCCTAATTTTAACTTTACTATTCCAACTAACAGGTCATTATGCAATTGGATTTATGGCATTATCAGAAGTCGCACTTGCTTGTTTAATCATTACAGTATGGATGTATAGTCAAGAAAAGCTGTTAGTGATGTTAAAGAATCATTAATAAAGAAAAAGAACCCTCCTAAAGTAATCTAGGAGGGTTCTTTTAGTAATAGGCTTCGATATGTTTTTTATTGCTAGCTTAACAAACACTTGTATTCTAAAATAATGTGGTTTAAAAATGAAAAACAGAAGTTTTATGGAATTTTATGTTAAAATATAGATATCAGATGTTATTCAATTAAAGGGTTAGTTAAAGAAATTTTAAATCTCTTCCAAAGATCGAACTAATTTTTAGCATACAAATATTTAATCGGATCGGGGGTGTTTAGATGAAAAAGTTATATAAGTCTACTCAAGATAAACAAGTATCAGGTGTATTAGGTGGCTTAAGCGATAAGTATGGAATTGATGTAAGTATCCTTCGTATAGTAACTGCATTATCAGCCTTTTTTACTAGCGGATTTACAGTGTTACTTTATATAATAGCTGCAATTGTTTTGCCTACAGATAAAGAAATTAAGAGATAAATGTATGAACTCAAATAATGGGACCTTTAACAGAACAAGTAGATAAAGGCATTCCGCCTCTTATACGACTAGGATATGAGAAAAGAACTTCCACTGACGTGAGTCATAGCTGTAGGAGTGGCAATTATTTGTTTAATAATAAAAAGAACAAACGTCTTTAAAAAACGTTTGTCCAAATTAAATTACGATTTATGTGTACGAGAAAGCTTTTTTATAAGTTTAGGAAACATAGATGTTAGTTCTTGCTTCATACGCTTTGTAAACGATGGATCTTTACCTGAGGTTGAAATCGTTACAACATATTCATCATATCGAATGATACCCGGTGTGTGAAACGATGATTCTGTACCGTCACTTACAACGTTAACCCATTGAAAATCAAGTGCGGCTTGTTTGACCATCATATTTATATCATGTTGATTTGTAGCTGCATAAATAAGATGAGCATCTTTAATATCATCATCACTAAAAGTTTTTTGCTTCCAAGTAATATAAGGCAGTTCTTTCAATTCCTCGCAAATTTCTGGGCTGATAATGGTGACAAAAGCGCCTGTATCTTTTAATCCAGACGCTTTTCGATATGCGATTTTACCTCCACCAATGATAACGACCACTTTTTTATTTAGATTAAACATAAGAGGGTACATGTTATACATACACACATTCCTCCATTCGTTCTAATAATGTTAACTTCATATATGTATCAAACTGAAGGCAGTTACAAGTCGTAACGTGATCATATTTTTTTGTATGCAATTTAATTTTTTGAAGCAACAATCCGGTAAAGAGAAGGTACGGCATGACATATACATGGGGCGCAGTCGATGTTATAGCCTTGAGATCAGCAGTAAAAGAGGGCTCTCCTTTCGTTAAAAAGGAGCACGATACTTGCATACCGAGTTTTCGTTCGACAGCTGCTCCGATTTGTTGTAACTCATGTATCGGCTGTGGATCACTGCTACCTCGTCCTACGAGTAAAATACTACTATCTTGCATTGGCATAGTTTCACGTATTCTTTTCACTACAAGTTCCACCATATGTGGATGCGTACTAAAAGGTGGTACAACTGAAAATGTTATTTGTGGATATTTCTTTTGTAGTTGCTCTATTTCAAAAGGAATATCACGTTTATAGTGAGCTGCTGCAAATAATAAAACAGGTACAATCATTATTTCAGTTGATCCCTCCAGTATCGCTTCTGTAACTGCATCAGAAATGGTAGGTGTCGTTAGCTCTAGAAAAGCTATTTTTTGAATTCTTTCGTTACGTTCTTTCATAACAGATTGAATAAAGTGAATGAATTGTTCGTTCCCTTCTTGTAAGCGACTCCCGTGTCCAACATATACAATTCCTTTCATCGTACCACCAAATCTTTCTTCATAATCATGTCTTGTAATTGCTCATCTACATTATGAAATCCGACTTTATTCGCATAGTGTAAAGTTGGAATGTCGGTATACGAGAAGGGGAGAGTAAGAATATCGATAAAGCCAAGGCGCTTTACTTCTGATAGAAACGTATCAATTGAAGCACGGCCGTCAAACACAATGCTATCCCATGAGAATTCAGAAAGCATACGAGAATGGACTTCATCGAAACGATGATCAATTGTATACGCATGAGTCATCATATATGACCCGGCACCAATTTTCTCTTGAATAAAAGCAATCCGATTAATATTTCGTCCTAAATAAATAGTAGTATCGGAAGAGAACTCTGCTTGTTTACTTAGTAGCCCATATTGCATCAGTTTTTCTTGAGTGGCAACGTTCAAATATTGCAGTTGCGCCTGTAAGGAACGAATATCTTTCTGATGTTTACTACATGATCGCATCAATATTTCTACACTTTCAGCTGAACAAAAAACAAGGCGATCAACGTTAAAAATTTCATTGATTTGTTCAAATGTTAATGTGTATTCTTCCTTTTTGAAAGTTGGAATTTGATATATTTCTGCACCGGCTTCTTGTAACTTTTGCACCATTGAACTTGTTTTATTTGTTGCGGATGCAAATAAAACTTTTTTACCATGCAATGGTTTACGTTCTTTCCAAGCGATTTGATCCCGTAAGGAAACGACATCACCAACAATTGTCATGGATGGATTAGAAATATTTTCGTTTTTGACGATAGAAACAATGCTTGAAAGTGTACCTGTGACGACGCGTTGTTTACCAGTTGTACCCCATTCAATGACTGCTACTGGCGTATTGTCTTTCTTTCCTGCTTGTAGTAAGGTTTCACAAATTGTAGGTAAGTTTTTTATACCCATGTAGTAGGCGATAGTGTCGCTATTGTGAGATGAATTATATTTTCCATGATCGGTTAAAGGACCTTTTGCATGCCCAGTTAATAAAGTGACGCTATTACTGTAGTTACGGTGGGTGAGGGGGATACCTGCATAGCTACTAGCGGCGATGCTAGATGTAATACCTGGTACAATTTCATATGGAACGTTCACTGCTGCTAAAGTTTCTGCTTCTTCACCAACGCGGCCAAAAATAGATGGATCTCCGCCCTTTAAGCGGACAACGATTTTTCCTTCTTTCGCAAATTGAAGGAGGTGGGCGTTAATCATTTCTTGTCGCATAGTATGATTCTTTGGCATTTTTCCGCAATAAATAAGTTCACATGTTTCTTTTGTATAACTAAGAAAGAAAGGGTTTAATAAACGGTCATATAAAACGATATCTGCACGCTTTAAACAATCTATCGCTTTCTTTGTAATAAGCCCTTCATCACCTGGTCCTGCACCAACTAAATATACATATCCGTTCATAATCGCACCTCTTCTATTTTTATGTAAAAGGAAGCCAGGGGGAGGCTTCCTTTTTTAAAAATTACATGTATATATAAATGTCACCCTTAATAACTTCTACTTCATAAGTTTGAATACAACCGTCATCAGGTTTTTGAACTTCACCTGTTAGTAATGAAATTTTCCAATCATGCAGTGGACAAAAGACGAATTCACCAGATACAATTCCTTCTGCTAACGGTCCGTTTTTATGAGGACAACGATTTTCTACAGCTCGAATATCGCCATTTGAAAGACGGAATAGGGCGATAGACATACCTTTCATTTGCACCTCTTTACCGATTTGTATAGGAAGGTCTTCTGCACACATAACTTTTATTTTTTCTTTCGTTTGTATCATTTAAATCACAGCTCCTTATTTCACAGTTTCTACTTCATACATCGCTTTTAATGACTTAATTTCTAGTGCTTGTCCCCACGCTTCCGTATATGTGCTACGAGCTGTTTGGAAGCGTTCATTTAGCGTAGTAACCATACTTGTATCTTGCAGTATTTCTTTTATGTGATCGAAGCCTAAACGTTCTGTCCAGTAAGCAGTACGCTCTCCGTAAATACCAGTTTCACGATAATATTGCATGTAAGCTGTAGCGATGCGAAGGACATCATCTTCAGTAGGCACGATCATTACAAAATCAGCTTCGCGTACTTCTGTACCACCATTTCCACCAATATAAAGTTGGTATCCATTTTCGACACATACAACGCCAAAATCTTTCGTCAGTACTTCCGCACAGTTACGTGGACAGCCCGTTACTCCCATCTTCATTTTATGGGGTGTATCTACCATTTCTAATGATTGTTCAAGTAACATACCAAGTCCTAATGAATCTTTCGTGCCGAAACGGCAGAAGCGAGAACCAACACATGATTTTACATTACGAAGCGATTTTGAATACGCATATCCCGAAGTCATATGTAAGTCAGCCCATACGTTAGGTAAATCTTGTTTTTTAACACCATATAAGCCGATTCGGCTCGCACCTGTAATTTTCACAAGAGGAACATCGTACTTTTTCGCAACTTCAGCAATTTTCATTAAATCATCTGCTGTTGTAACACCACCGTACATACGTGGAATAACAGAGAATGTACCATCGTGCTGAATGTTCCCGTTCATTCTTTCATTAACGAAACGGGACGCTTTATCATCTTCATATTCTTCTGGAATCGCCATCCGTAAGTAGTAATTTAAAGCAGGGCGACATTTTGAACAGCCATCTTCATGTACAAAACGAAGAACATTTCGTACTTCTTTTGGAGATTTTAAACCTTTCTCGTGAATGGCGGCTACGACTTCATCACGTGATAAAGTTGTACATCCGCACATACCAGCAGACTGCGCGGAAGCATCAAAAGCATCTCCGAGTGTATGAGATAAAACTTGCTCCACAAGCGGACGACATTTACCACAAGATCCTGCGGCTTTCGTGCATCCTTTTACTTCTTCAAAAGTAGTTAACTCTTGCTCTAAAATGGCATGAACGATTGTACCTTTCGTAACACCATTACATCCACAAATCGTGTCATCTGCACTCATTGTAGCAACGTCAAGTTCACTTTCTTCACCAGCTTTGTGAAGAAGGGAAGCGGCTGTATATTCTTGTATATCTTCTTCTTTCTTTAACATGCTAAAGAGGCGTGTACCGTCAGCTGTGTCACCATATAAAACGATACCGACGACTTTATTATCACGAATTAATACTTTTTTATAGGAACGTTTACATTCATCAAAGATTGAAATTGCTTTCGTTTGATCATCTTCATAAATTTGGCCAGCAGAGAATAAATCACAACCAGCAACTTTTAATTGCGTACCAACGATACTGCCCATATATCCATTCGTTTGTAAATTCGTTATATGTTTTGCTAATATTGTGCCTTGTTCATAAAGAGGGGCAACAAGTCCATATGCGATACCATCATGTTCTGCGCATTCGCCAACTGCATAAATGGCTTCATCATTTGTTAGCATATAGTCATTGACTACAATGCCGCGATTGACAATGAGACCAGCATCTCTGGCTATTTTCGTATTTGGTCGTATTCCGACAGCCATTACGATTAAATCACAATCTACAACTTCACCATCTTCAAATTGAATGCCAGCAACATAGTCTGTACCAAGAATTTTTACAGTTTTCTTTTCCATTAAAAACTTCATGCCTTGCGCTTCTAAATCTTCACGCAATAAAGAAGCTGCTTTCGTATCTAGTTGTTGCTCCATTAAGTTTGGCATTAAATGAACAACATGCACGTCCATTCCTAAGTCAATTAGACCTCTTGCGGCTTCTAAACCGAGTAACCCGCCACCAATGACAACGGCCTTTTTCTTTTCTTTAGCGGTATCTATCATAAATTGTGTATCTTCAATAGTTCGAAATCCTGTTACACCAGGAAGAGTGGAACCTTCAACAGGTAAAATAAAAGCACTAGAACCTGTTGCAATAATGAGCTTGTCATATGTAAGAGTACGATTCTTTTCTGTAATGATAATTTTTTCTTCTCGGTTAATACTTTGAACTCTTTCGTTTGTGTATAAAGTTATTTCGTTTTCTTCGTACCAACTATATTCATTCATAATGATATCTTGCATATTTGTTTTGCCTTGTAAAACATGAGAGAGCATAATACGGTTGTAGTTTGGATGCGGTTCATCTCCAAAAATAGTAATCTCATATGAATCACTATCATGTTTTAATATTTCTTCCATACAGCGTATGCCAGCCATACCATTTCCGATCATAACTAAACGTTTTTTCATTTTCGTTTCCCCTTTTTATGTGAAATGTTGAACAAAGGATTATATTTCTATTATAGAAAATCAAAAAAGCGGGAGATGTGATATTTATCACATTTCTATAATGATTCACAAATTATTAAAATTCGGGTTAATGTGAAGGGGAGAAGTGTGGATGTTATTCACGTAATGAAAAAGCAGGACATGAGTAGAAATACTCATGTCCTGCTTTTATTTATGCTCTCGTAATTGCACGTGGAAATAAAATATTATTTTCTAAATGAATATGCTCAAATAAATCAGACTCTAGCGCTTCAAGACGTTGATAAACAAGTCGATAAGTGCCGCAAGCTCCTTCTGGAGGAGTAAAGTCATTTGTCACTTTACGAAGTTCTTTTATAATATTTCCGGCATGATTGTGCTCATTTTCTAGTTCATCTACTACTTTACGTAATTTTGCATAGTTTTCATCAGTTGGATTTTGTTCAAATTCTAAAATTAATGGAAAATCTTCTGTTTCTTCTTTAATTAAATGCTGTTCTAATTCCATTTTAAGTTCATGAAACAGCTTATGAATTTGAGCTAAATGAGGCTGATTTGCTCCATGAACGCGTAATACTTTCGTCACATATGGACTTAACTGCGGTAACTCTTCATTTAAATAACGATGATGCTTATTAATTACATAATCAATCAATTCGCGATAAGAAGCATTTTTCCAATCAATTTCAGATTCATTTAATAGTTTCGTATTATGATAAAGCGTATTTAACTCTGTAATTACTTCAGAAGCTGATAAATTTCTTTCATGAATTGCATCAATAAGTGGCTTATTACCACCGCAACAAAAATCTATTCTATACGATTTAAAAAGATCACTAGCTTTCGGAAATTGTGTAACAATCTCACCAACAATTGAAGTTTCAGTAAATGTATGTTCCATATGAATGCCTCCATAAAGTTTAAATGTAATATCTAAATTAAGAATAGCGATAAATGAAAAACAATGTGGTGATTGAAATCACTTATAATGTGTCAGTTTTGAGAATAATAGGAGTGTTATAAACGGAAGAGAGAGGAGGTAATTAGTCGCAATACTATTTGATAAAAAAAGAAGCTTACTAGAAGCTTCTTTTTTATTACTATTTTTCACATGCAACTCCATCACCATCACGATCAAGTTTAGAGCTATAACCTGGTTGGTCTTTATATAATGGAGCTTTTCCAGCATTTTTAACTTCAGTACAATTTTTGTAAGTTACATTACTATTGTTACTTGCAGCTGGTTGTGTTTGAGCTTGCTGTGCTTTTTTTTGTTCCTCTTGTTGTTTGCGAGCTTGCTCATCAGCTTGGCGTTTTTGTTCCTCTTGTTGTTTACGAGCTTGCTCATCAGCCTGACGTTTTTGTTCTTCTTGTTGTTTACGAGCTTGTTCATCAGCTTGGCGTTTTTGCTCTTCTTGTTGTTTACGAGCTTGTTCATCAGCTAGACGTTTTTGTTCTTCTTGTTGTTTACGAGCTTGTTCATCAGCTAGACGTTTTTGTTCTTCTTGTTGTTTGCGAGCTTGCTCTTCGGCTTGGCGTTTTTCATCCTCTTGCTTACGAGCTTGTTCATCGGCTAGACGCTTCTCATCTTCTTGCTTTTGAGTTTTCTCGTCCGCTTCTTTCTTTTTATCATCTTTTTTCTCTGCATTATTAGAAGCGACTTGTTTATTTGTTGCTGTCGTCTTTTCAGAAGAAGGAGCTGAAATACTTGATAATGCAACAAAAATGACAAATAAAATAGCAGTGATAATAAATTGTTTTTTTGCTACACCTGTCTTTTTAATTACGGATAAGATTGCTAACACAAGGAAGAAAACAAATAAAACAAAACTTAAAATAGAAAAGAATTCAACAATGGGGTTATTAGAAGTCTCAGCACTAGTTATTATGAATACAATCGAAATCATAAAAAGAATAACGGCAGGACGACCATATTGTTTTGCTTTTCCATTTTTCTTAAAGATTGAAATGATACATAAAATTAAAAGAATAAAAGCAATAAAAAATAAAGCTGCACCAATATTACTCAAAATCGCCATTTTTATACCTCTATTTGTAAGATTTTCACTATTGATTATATAGGAACTTATTGGATATTACACGATTTATATAAATTTAGAAAATTAGTATTTTTAATAGACTTATAAACATTTATTTTATATATAAAGAAAAATAGATATATTTCCTATTACGTTTTTAAAGAGAATTCATAAAGTATAATATATCGATTGAAAGGAGGGGGTTTAAATGGAATTTCAATTATTGGTAACTTGCATATTACAAGAAGGTAATGCTTTCTTTTTAGTAACGAAAGTAGACGATGTTATTACGTTAAAAGTACCGATTACTGCGGGAGTAGCAGGTTTATTCTTAGCTTTAGGTGTACCAAGATGTTCTTAATTTAAATTTCTAGAGTAGAAGGGAAGGGATATACCTTTCTCTTCTACTATTACATAATATGATTATGTAAACTAAAATATTATTTTGTAATAGCACGTTTAAAATGGACATGCATATACTATAATGTTTCATTGGATGTTAGTGATGAAAGGTAGTTTTCACACGTGCATGTAATGATGTTCATTAAGTTATGAAATTAAAGAGGTGCTATTATATATGAAAAGAAGAACATTTGATATTCCAGTTACATTGCGAAGAGAGTGGTTTTTAATAGAATTAGCTCATTTAACGAAAAAATATGGAATTGAAATTGCAACTAGCAAAATGGAAGCTGCACCGTTTTTAAGAGATCAAGTAACGGAATCAAAAATAGGATCAGGGCTCCAATACGATAAATATGATGATGAGTATATGATTGAAAATTAAAGGATAAGAGCAAAACAAATTTCTTTATAACAAAATATAAAATAAAGCAGATTCTAAATATGGAATCTGCTTTATTATGAAATACTTCTAGTCAACTAGCCTCTTTCTAGTGTTTTTCCTACATATTTCACTTGCGTTATTCCAAAAGATTCATGAAGAATGCGAGCATAATCTTTTGATTCTATTGGACGTTTATTTTTGATGCCTTTAAAGGTTTCTGTATAATTTTTATTTGTTAATGATACGTGACCATAATCAGTTAATTTACAAGTGATAGCTCCTTTATTAAAAGGAGATTCTTTATGTTCTACAATCACTTTTTGAATGTTATTCACCTTTTTCTCATCTATTGGATCTAAAGTAAAGGCATAGCCTATTTTCCATTCATGTGAAGGTTCAGATTGCAAGAAATTTGTAGATTCCCCGTTAGCTCCTTTTCTCATTTCTAAAATGTGTGTACCTTTTCGGGTAGTTCGTTTGCGAATTCGATATTCACCCGTTTGAGAAGAGATGACTTCTCCGTTAAAAGGGACTGGATGTAAAGGTAGATGAGAGGCAAAACCGGCATCTATAACATAATCTTTATTATTATGATTTAATATGATAATGACATGACCATCATCGGGTTTCCATTTATTATCATAAAGGTCATAAACAGTACCAGCTACTTTATATACTTGAAATCCACAATCAATTAAAAAGTAATACAATAAGGAGTTTAATTCATAACAAAGACCGCCTCGTTTTTGAATAAGTAACTTTTCTACTAAGTTCTTTTTTGAGATGTCTTTAAAAGTACCAGCCATAATATCAAGATTTTCATAGGGCAGAATCAATCCCATTTTTAAGAGGATTTCATCTAAATCATCAAATGTTACTTCTTCTGCAGGAATTTTTAATCGTTTAAAAAACTCCTTTTGTAACTTGGTCATCATAAAGCATTCTCCTTTCTTGTTACAGAATTTTCTTCTGCTCATCGCTAGGTTAGTACTTCTAAAAGTTTAATTCAAGTCTGCAGAAATTATCATAATATATGTTTCTGGAAATGTTATTTTCTATTCTGAAATTTCAGTTTAATTTTTAATGTTAGGAAAGTCTTATAGTATAAGCCTCTATTTTGTTTAGTTTGTATTTAATTAAATAAAAGTACATATCTTCATTAACTTTTTTATAATTAGCTGGTAATAAAGTGTTTTTTTACTAAAGTTTTTTCAAGATTTGTATGCTTTATATAAACAATAATAATTGGAGGATATTTGGATTCAGTAAAGTTAACAATTGTTGAGAAACTTTTTTGTAGCGCTCTCTCAAAAGGAAGAGATTGAATCAAAGAGAATAACGTGTGTTAAGGAAGAAGGGGTACTAGTAATCTCTTGAGAATAGGGACAAGATCTTGTTTAAGTAAAAAGATTATCTAGTATTAAGAGAGAAGATAAAAAAAATTACAAAGAGCACCTTCTTTCAAAAAAAGTGGGGGGAGTAACATGCGATTGATGAGAAGATGTGTTGCCTTACTAATTGTATTTTTTATCATGGTTCCAATGATTAGCACAAATGTGCGAGCAGAAGTTGTAAAAGAGCTTGGAAAGGGATTTCCTGATACAGAAGTATTTACACCTGGAGAATGGTTTTTAGGTCAAAAACCTGCTAATTACGATGAGAATAAGCCTCCAATTCTTTTTGTACAAGGAAGGAATGGGAATGCTGATAGTTGGTATGGAAAGACAGTGTATCACGATATAAATGATATGTATGACTATGCTTTAAAAGCAGGTTATCAAACAGTATTTATCCAATTATATGATGCTGCTGGGAAAGGGTCAGCTAGTCAGTGGGATAACGGAAAATTGTTAGCACAAAAATTAGAAGAAATATATAATCACTTCGGTAAAAAAGTTAATATTGTAGCACATAGTAAAGGCGGTATCGATACACAGGCTGCATTAGTAGGATATGGTGCAAATCGATTTGTTGGAAATGTTATAACGCTTGCGACGCCACATCATGGATCAAACTTGGCGGATTTATCATATAGTTGGTGGGCAGGATGGCTTGCTTCTATATTAGGTCAAAAAGATGATGGTACGTACTCATTACAAATGGGGGAAATGGCAAAATTTCGTTCAACGATTGATAATAATCCAGCAGCTAAATTAAACCGTTACTATACGGTTACCGGTACTAGCTGGGGACCAGTATTTTCTGCGTTATCTATGGGCGGGTTCTATTTGTCATCATACGGTTCAAATGATGGACTAGTAAATGAGTGGAGTGCTAAGTTACCGTATGGAACGCATTTATTTACAGATTCCAGATTTGATCATGATAATATAAGAAAAGGATCTGCTGTTTTCTCTCGAATTGAACCATATTTACGTACATCAAATGTAGCTGTACCAGCTTTAGTAGCATCCAGCACTAGTTCAAATGAAAATATAGAACAACTAAATACAACTTCAAATCAAAACATTTTAGGAGGAGAATTGCCACAAAATCAGTGGATAGAGCAAACCGTTACGGTTGATAAAAAAGCTGAAGGAATAGTTTCTATCTTAACAGCGTCTTCTGATGTAGAAGTACAAATGATATCTCCAAAAGGAAAAATGTATACAAATAAGGATAGCGTTATTACTACTGGTGAAGGTGAATCTTTCTTTGGTGGTGCGACAATTAGAACATTTAAATTTGATAAAATGGATGTAGGAGAATGGAAAGTTAAAATGATGGCGAAGCAGTCGAAAGATGCATTTTTAATTGTAAGCGATTACAATAGTGGCGCACCATTTGTTCTCCAAATGCCTACAAAAGTTAAAGTGAATAAATCTGAGTATAAATTGAAAAAATCACCTGTAGCACCTGAAATGAAAGGGGATCTTTCCATAACAGTAAGAGTAGTTAATAAAGAAGGGAAACTAGTCTCTGAATATAATGAATTACAAAATGTTAATAATACTACATTTACTGGTGCTTTGAAGGACATAAAGCAACCAGGAGTATACAACATTACGATGGATATAAAAGGGATGAATAAAGAAGGACAACCGTATAATCGTACAATTGTTAAGTCGGTTTATGTGGAGAAGTAAGAAAGAATGAGAAGTTTTTAATATAAAAAGTACCGAACTTTTGTAGTAGAAGAGTTCGGTACTTTTTTCATGTTTATTAGATTAACAGAAACGTACTATGGAATTTATGTTTGATTATAGGAATCAAAAGAACATTATTCAATAAAAAAGATGCTGAAATAGCATCTGAATGTGAAGAGGATTATTAACTTAGTTTTATAACTGTTAATTCAACGGAATTAATACCATTATCACAAGTTGTAATACTTTGACGATTAAAACCACTATTATTTTTCAGTTGAAGAGTGGAATTAGCTGTCACTGTAACAATTGTTTCGCCTGCTAGTTGAAGACATTCGTTATTTGATGAAGTATTCATTTGGAAAGCGAAATCACCTTGACTATTAGCAAGTGGATTATTATTTAAAAATATAGTCATGACTGGAATATGTGGAAAGACAGGATTTGAATTAGTGTTAATAGTTGAAATGAAAGAAACTCTATAATCACCAGTTTGACTAATTTGTATAGTAGTAGGATTTAGTAAGGAAACTCCTCCTGCTATAGGGCCAACGTGATTAAATGGAAAAGGATCTCCAAAAGGAACAGTTATAAACTCAGTTTGCCAAAAAGTGCCGTATGCTGGACAGCTTTTTTTATGTGAATGGTCGCATGAACATTTTTTATAGGAACTGGAAGAAGAGTTACATGAACATTTTTTATATGAGCTGGAAGAAGAGTTGCATGAACATTTTTTATTGGAGTTTGAAGAATGATAGTATGAACCCAATATATTACCCCCTATTATGAATGAAGTGTATACTCATAGTATTTTATGCTTGTCTTATATAAAAGGTGATAGATTTGGAGTATAAAGTGCTAATACGATGAAATATAGTAATAGAATAGTAGTTGTAACAATTTTTGAAGAAGAAAAGGTTAATGATTTGGTAAAAATATCAGTGGAATATCTTGAAATGTTAAAGTATAGTGGGAATGCTTATTTTAATTTCACATGTAAAAATAAAACCAGTAGCCTCAGTTGCAATGATGTGATCGTTTAAGTGAATGTCTATTTTTGAAATGTTTGCATATTAGAGTTTATGGTTGTTTTCTTTTATTTACGTAGTGGGGCAGGAAGAAGACGAAAAGTATCGAATGAATGTACATATGTAGCATTGTTTGCTTTTGGTGTGAATAGTAGTAAAAGATACGTTGAAATATTTTAAACCGTAACAAAAGAGCGATTAAATAATAGAGGGAGCAACTTACATGGAAAATATATTAAAAGTATCTTCAAAATCAAAACCAAATTCAGTAGCAGGTGCAATAGCTGGTGTACTAAGAACAAGTGGCAATGTGGAAATTCAGGCGATTGGGGCGGGTTCTATAAATCAAGCGATTAAAGCAATTGCAATCGCAAGAGGATTTGTTGCTCCAAGTGGTATTGATTTGGCCTTTGTTCCAGCATTTCAAGAGGTTACTATTAATGATCAAGAAAGAACGGCAATTAAATTAATTGTAGGTCCTAGAAGGAAAAGGTAACTGCAGTAATTCAGTATTGAAATGATATTTAACATAACAAACAAAAAGTGTCACAAATGCTTATGAAATAGGCATTTGTGACACTTTTATAGTTTTGTGAGAATAAAAACCCCTAAAACTGCTCATTCTTCTCCCAAGATTCCACAATATAGCATGAGAAACCTTATTATATCAAGGTTTGTAAGTGGTGATTTACCTCGATGCTCACATTTTGCTCACATTAAATCTTTTCATTTGTTATCAGGTGTTTTCATTAGATTTTATTATGCTCTCGAAGTTTTCCGCCGCTTGTTGCTGCATGTTCTGTGTGATGTGACTATACTTGTCTAAAGTCATTTGAATAGATGAATGCCCTAAGTGGTCTTGTACGATTTTAGGGTGTTCTCCAGCCTGAAGCATGAGTGTAGCGTGAGTATGTCGCAAGTCGTGTATACGAATTCGAGGAACACCAGCTTTTTTATAGTGATCGTTCAAAAAGCGATGAGGAGCATCTATATGTAAGGGCGAGTGTATCGTATTGCCGGTAGGTCCAGTGTTACCAGTAGGCCCAGTGTCGCCGGTAGATCCAGTATTGCCGGTGGGCCCTGTAGGTATTGTAAAAGTTGGAGTAGGTGGTAATGTAGGGCTGATAGAACTTGGATCTAATGTAGCTCCTTGTAAGATTTCATACGAATTAACTTGATTTTCTTTTGACATATTTCACCTCCAAAAATTAAATCACTATTAGTAAATGAAACTTGTAAGTGAAATATGAAATTAGAGAAGGAAAATAAATAGTAATGTTTAAAATTAAAAATTAAATAAAAGCGGTATTTGATATGTAAATTATGCATAATTCCTCCGGAAATTTCAGCTATAAGTTAACATAGTGTTATCAAATGTATCTGGAGAAATTTAATAAATTCCCTTCAGGGGATCTAAAGGGAATTTTCGTTCGGAAAATCAGTATTATTGGTATTTAATTAGGAGTAATTTCTTCGGCAGTGAAGACAACATTGGTTATGCGTTCGTTATTCGTACCTGGAGGAGTAGTTACACGTATTAAACTTGCACTTAGTACATAAGTAAAAGTTCCTACTCCAGGGTTATCAAAAGCTGTAAAAGTAGTAGTTGTAAAGTCAAAATCTGTATTAGCAGCGCCGGAAACAGCTATAGGTGGTGCAACACGATCAATTCGATATGATACTAAAGTCCCATCGAGTGGGTTGCTACTTACGCTTGAAAACGTAGTCCC
The DNA here is from genome assembly GCF_019837545.1 of Bacillus sp. 17RED48. Classification (NCBI taxonomy): domain Bacteria; kingdom Bacillati; phylum Bacillota; class Bacilli; order Caryophanales; family Bacillaceae; genus Bacillus; species Bacillus sp. 17RED48. The sequence continues at coordinate 362,754 of NZ_JADAXG010000004.1, read as the reverse complement.
CGAATTTATTGTTACTATAAACCTGACGGTATTACCAGGGACATCTATGGTAATTGTTAATTGTGAAAGCGGAACAAGCAAATCTAGAGTTGATAATGTGGGAAGAGGTGTAACATTAGTCCCCACTGTAACCCGATTAAATCCAGTCGGTCCAGTGTCACCGATGGGTCCAGCAGGTCCAGTAGTCCCAGTCGGCAGTGTGAATGGAGGAATTGGTGGTAAAGTAGGTCCGACTAAGTTAGGATATATTGAAGCAGAAGATAAAAAATCGTCCATTATATTTTCACCTCTGAAAAATTCGTATTACTAATAGTAAATGTGAAGATAGAGTAAAGTGAAATGGACAAACGAGGAATTAGGCAATGGGATTAAAAAAAAACGTTATTTGAATAGAAAAGGGGCAAGCAAAGATAAAATAAGACCGCTCCTTTTATAGGGACGGCCGTACAAATATCATGTGCTGGAGGTCGCTCCAAATGGCATAAGATGTTTTCTCTAAAAAGTATGGACAAGAAGTTTTACGATTATACGTAAAAACGGCAGGCAACTAATTAAGTTACCCGCCTGTCCTCAAGTGGTACGGAGGAGAGAGCTCCGTTTGGAAAGAGTACAGCCGTGGGAAATCGGCTTGCAGATAGTATGTACGATATAAAAAAGATTATTCGTAAAGTGAAATATGAATGATTTTTTAATGAAAGTATTATTTTGTAGGATATTAATTAAATTGGAATTTTGTTAAGAGATGAAATGTTGAACAAATGTAAATGATTAGATGATACTAAGGTAAAAGAAAAAGAACCCTTTATAAGGATTCTTTTGGGGAGTCAATCTAACATTCACATTCGTAATCACGGTAATATTCATCGCACGAATCATTTCTATCATTGCAGCAGATACAAAATGTCTTTTTAATCAACACTTCAATGAAATTAAGGAATTCGGTATTATTTGTGAGAGTAAGGCTTTGAAAATCTTCTACTTGAAATACTCTTGTTTCATTTGTAGCAAGAGTCACGATAATTGGTGTAGGAGATTTTCTTGTTTGAATAGTGACTTCGATGGGGGAGACATCTTCGGGAACAGATATTTGAAGTAATGTTTTGTTGTGATTATTAGTGAAATCTTCAAAAACTCTTCTTGAAGTGTCAGGGGGTACGATAATAGTTAAAGGTGCATTTTCGGTTGGGGTAGTTTCTGAACCAGCTACGGTATGAGTTTCGATGAAACAGTTATCTTTTTGATAGTGAGAATTTGATTGTTCTTTATAATACTTGTTACGAGAATCATTTTGATTATTGCAACAGATACAAAATGTTTTTTGAATGAATATACCAATATTGCTATTGATATTAGTATCATTTGTGAGAGTGAGACTATGGAAATCCTCTACTTGGAATACCTTGGTTTCACCTGCAACTATTGTTACAGTAATCGGCAGACGAGAACTTCTTGTTCGGATAGTTACTTCAATTGGTTGGGAAGTACCGGGAATGCGAAGATCAAGTAATGTTTTATTGTGGTTATTGGTGAAATCTTCAAAAGCAGTTCTTGTAGTGTTAGCTGGTACGCTGAAATTTAAAGTTGTATTAGAACCAGATAATGTATGGGTTTCAATAAAACAGTTGTCTTTTTGGTGGTGAGAATACGATTGTTTTTTGTAATATTTTTTACCATCTTTATAAAAATAATCAGCCATACTTATGTCGCTCTCCTTTCTTTGAGATATCTATATATTTTATTAAAAGAAGAATAGAGTGATTGTACAAAATAATAAAATCCGCTCTCGTAATTAATTAAAAACGTTATTTGATATGTAAATGTAAGAGCACTTCGGGAAGTGCTCTGTAAAGACTATTCATTCTAAAAGAAAAGAATATAAAATATTTTATGAATTTATTTTTGATTTTGTGTGTATTCTTTGTACAAAAATTTCATTGGAAATTGCAAACTAGATGCCATAATAACACCTAGTTTTAAAGGCGTACTTGTACTAGTTTAATTTGATAATGTTTAATTCTAAAGCATTTATTCCATTATCGCATGTACGAATGGCTGTTTCGCCTACAAAGCTATTATTTATAAGTTGAAGTGTTGAGTTGGCTGGGACTGATAAAATAGTGTCTCCAATGAGTTGAGCGCAATCTACATCCTCTGGATCTAGTATTGAAAGACCGAAAGTAGCTTTGAAATTTGGAATCAGACTGTTATTTAATAGTATAGAAATGGTAGGCGAATAAGGAAATGAAAGGGCTACAGTCAAGTTAATCGAGGAAATGAAAGAAATTCGATAATCCCCAGCTTGTTTGATATTAATTGTGGTTGGATTTAACAGAGAAATTCCCCCCACCATAGGGTCAGCCTGATTAAAAGAAAAAGGGGATTCGAAAGGGACTGTAATGATTTCCGTTTGCCAAAAAGTTCCGTAAGCTACTGATAGTGATCCAGTCGGTCCAGTCGGCCCAGTCGGTAGTGTGAATGGTGGAACGGGTGGTAAAGTAGGTCCAACTAAATTAGGGTTTATTGAAGTAGAAGATAAAAACTCGTCCATTATATTTTCACCTCTGAAAAGGTCAGTTCTTATTACTAATAGTAAATGTAGGGGTAGAACAAAATGAAATGGACAAGCGCTTGTATTTTATAAATTAAATAAAATAGTTATTGTATAGATAAAAATATACAGAACCCGCTAGTTATAACGGGTTCTGTGTACAAGGAATACAAGGAATACAAGGAGGCTGGTCCAGGGCGACCTGTGTATTCACTTGGATGATAATACTATATTCAAAGTGGATAAAAAGGTTAATGGCAACTAAATAAAATTCTTATTTCATAGCAAATACAAAAGAGCACACATATAAGCGTGCTCTTAAATAAGAAAGGTAGAATGCTATGAATGGGAAGCTTCCATAAAATAACATATGCTTGTCTGGTTTAAATGTGAAAAGTTTTAAACAAAAGCGTTATTTTAATTAAAAGAGCAGCTAGCAAAAGCTAACTGCTTGTTAAAAAAAGAATCCACTCTAGGTTATTAACTGCTAGAGTTTCAAGAAATAAATCATTAAATTAAATTAATCTTTCAATTACAATCGAAGCATTTATATTCGTTTGTGTTCCACCTGCCAAAGTCTGCAAAGTAACTGCAGCAGCGGAAGTATGATTATTAAGGGTAATAATATCACCTGCAGCTAAAGCGAGGATTGTTTGGCCGTTGTTTGGTTGAGTTCCTGCACCTGATCCATAAACTGCGCTGGTAACCGGAGCACCATTTAAAAAAAGTGTGAATTGATTAGGCTCAACTCCTGATACAGAAAAAGAAATTTTATAATCTCCTGCATTAAGAACCATTAATTGAGAAGTTCCCAGTGTATGAGTAAAACCAGATGTCATTCTACCATGTGAATTAAAAAGAATAGGTGCTTCTAAGGCAACAACTTGAGCTGCTGTATTGAAAACATAAGCATAATGAGATAACCCAGATACTGTAAGTCCGGTAGGCCCAGTAGGGCCAGTAGCTCCAACAGTTCCTGGCAATCCGGTAGGTCCAGTAGGCCCTGGAGGTCCATCAGAAGGCCCAGTTGCTCCAGTTATTCCGGTAGGCCCCGGAGGTCCAGCAGTTCCTGGCAATCCGGTAGGTCCAGTAGGCCCTGGAGGTCCACCAGAAGGTCCGGTTACTCCAGTTATTCCGGTAGGCCCAGTAGGCCCCGGAGGTCCAGCAGTTCCTGGCAATCCGGTAGGTCCAGTAGGCCCTGGAGGTCCACCAGAAGGTCCGGTTACTCCAGTTATTCCGGTAGGTCCAGTAGGCCCCGGAGGTCCACCAGAAGGTCCGGTTACTCCAGTTATTCCGGTAGGCCCAGTAGGCCCCGGAGGTCCACCAGAAGGTCCGGTTACTCCAGTTATTCCAGTAGGTCCAGTAGGCCCCGGAGGTCCACCAGAAGGTCCAGTCGCTCCGGTTATGCCGGTAGGCCCTATTTGAGGTAAAGGAAAGGCACATGGAAAGGGTATGTGACAATTCTTTTTAAATTTACTCATTTTTTCACCTCCCTTATAAATTAACTACCAATTTATATTTATACTTTAACAACTTATGAGTAAACAACCACACGGGTGTAAGGAAAAATATAATAATTACATAAAAGGTTTTAAGAGCAAGCCTTTATTTCACATTCCATACCAAAAAGAGCACTATATATAAGTGCTCTTCGGATCAAATCTCTTAGTGTAAAAGAGTACGTGATACCAAATGTAATTTTTTCATGTGCGTGAAGTATTTGAAGAAAAAGCTATTTTAGTAGGGAACAAGTTTAAAAGGCCCTGGTTGACACAGGACCTTTTAAAAGGGAACAACACTTGACATGTTAATAATTATGACTGAAAGTTACTTTCATATTACCATTATTGGGATTTTAATTCTAATAATGGTTGTTGAGAAATAAAAAATTATTTGGCACAACAAAGCAGCTAGCTGAAGTAGCTAACTGCTCCATTGTACGCTTTTAGAAGTAGCATAGGATACAACTATAGTATAAACGGATATCGAAATATTATGCAGGAAAGAAAACTAAACAAAAATTTCATTTTGTAGAAATATAGAAACTAAAAAAGAGCACCATGCATAAGTGCTCTTTAAGATAGGAGGTAACACTTTGAGCTGGGGCTAGGTTAGAAGCATATGGTGTAAAAAAAGAAATAAGACCTAAATTTTATTATTAAATCAATATAAAAGAGCAGCTAGCAAAAGCTAACTGCTAAGTCTTAAATAAGATCTAACTGGTTACAGCACATTAAAGATGGGTTATCTATAGTATGGATGGAATATTGAGTTTTATTCAGTGGATAGATGCATTTAATGAAAGAATGCAGACCACCATATTCCGAATAATGCAATCCAATCAATGCTAAGTAATATGTATAAAAGCAATATAGAATTACGTTTAATAAATACGTATAATTCCTAAAAAGGTACTTTTATAAGACATTATTATAAAAAAGGAGATGGTAAAGAGACATTTGAAATTATTACCAGTGAGATGAGTAATTGAATAGGATTATATTAATTACTTAATGCTGGGATATGTTTTAAATGGAGAACCAATTTAAAGAGATATTTGGTGCATGGGTTGCAGCAATAGGAACAATTACTTCCGCTATTGGAAGTACGCCTTTTGATTTTATAAGCAGTAATGTAAGAAAGGATTTAAATGTTTATGGAAACGTATTACAGGCTGTTGGAAATGCCTTAGAGGCTGATGGTCAAGGAGAAGTTTCTCTTGAACAAATTGGTAATGAAATCCAATCGATTGGTAACGTCACTGTAATATCTGGATTAATTATTGATTTTAAAGAGGAAACACAAATTAAATTAGTGATTGCCGGGAATTGGACGCAAGCATTGGGTGGACTTACAGCATTAGCAGATGAATTTGAGGATACATCCGATAAAGATGAACACTTAAATATTATAGGAAACTTATTACAATCAATTGGGAATTCATTACAGGCAATAGGGGGTATTGACGAATTAAAAAGTATCAGAAATGAGGACCAGTCTAATAAAGAAGGTAATGTAAATGATGTGGAGAAAGATACAAACACTCAGGTAAACAACGAAACTAATGAAAATGAAGAAGGAAAGCTAATAGATATTATAGGAAGTTGGGTTCAAGCAGTTGGTTCTGTAATTTCATTAATTGGACAAATACGTGAAGAGAGTGAGGAATTGGAAGGGAACGATGAATAGAGTAATTTAATAGAACAGTTAAAACAGTAATTCTTTTAAAGTGAAAGCAAACAGAATATAGTCCGGCTAGAAAACTAGAGGACACCAATTCATTAAAGCAGTAATTAAAGCTGTTTTAAGAATAGGTGTCCTTTTTATTTTAAAAAAGGGGATGGGGAAATGAAGGTGCTAAGAGATCAGTTACGTGAGTGGGAAAAGCAATCAAAACAAGCAAAGAAGAAAAATAAGAAAAAACGAAAAGAGAAATTAAGCAATCGTGACATTGAAGATTTAATGGGATTTTATGGGCCGCGTTATGAGCGTAGACGTGGAGCTTTAAGACAAAAGTAATTAAAAAATAAAAAGGAGTGGTCTTACATGACTAAACAATTATCTTTCTTACCAAAAATCGATAGAACGGCAACACAAGAGGAATTAGAAGGCGTGTTGGAAAGTGTACGTATACATAGGCAATTTGGGATGATGCGTAAAGAAATGAAAGTCACTCCTTCTTATGAAATGCGTGAACACGGGCCTACACATGCAGTTGGTAAGCCATTAGAACAAACATTCAACAAAGCAAACGAGAAGAGTGGCTTGAAAGAATATCATTACGTATAGATCAATTTTTAAATCGATTAGGGAACGGACGTGCAGGAAGCATTCAAAGAGATATTATTTATAAACGCTATTTAGAAGAAGAGGACGTATGTGATTACATGGTTTATAACGAAATAGGGATGTCAGAGCGTACTTATCGACGTTGGAAGTCCAAAGCGTTTTATAAACTTGCTTTTGCACTTGGATTAGAAGTTTACGAGACAGAAGAAACGGGAGGTAATAAATAATGAATTTTGTTCAACCGATACGTGATCCAGAGCAAATACAACAGCTAAAAGAGTACTTTAAGGAAAAAAGCTTACGTAATTACATTCTCTTCATTATGGGTATTAATACAGGTCTTAGAATCTCAGATATTTTGAAACTAAAAGTAGGGGATGTCAAAGGCAGTCATATATCTATGAGGGAAAAGAAAACAGGGAAACAAAAACGAATACAAATTACTGCAGCACTGAAAAGAGAACTTAAATGGTTTATGGAAGAAAGAGAAGACAATGAGTATTTATTACAAAGTAGACAAGGGAAGAATCGTCCAATTGGTCGTAGCATGGCATATAAGATATTAAGTGGAGCAGCGGCAGAGTTTGGGTTAGATGAAATAGGAACCCATACGTTAAGAAAGACGTATGGGTATCATATGTACATGTAAACGAAAAACATAGCATTACTTATGGAAATATTTAATCATTCGTCAGAGAAGGTTACGTTATATAGGTGTAAATCAAGATGCAATGGATAAAGCAATGATTAGGTTTAAAATCTAATCATTGCTTTTTTCTTTTTAAATCTAGGGGTATTGCCAGCATTGTTGAAAAAACCACGCTAAGAGCATACAAAATTTTATACAGTTTTCGACTAATCCAGTAACAAACGAGAACTCGAAAACCCGCACCAGGAGTAGGTCCCCTTGTCAGAGTAAGGGGCCACTTTTTCCTTGCTACCGATAATAGGACGTTATATTAACTAGTTTTGTATAGAATATTCATGTGTTCCTTAGAAAACTAAAGGGCCAGTTTATCATTCACAACTGTACTTGAACTTAGGTTCTGTCTGAATATAAAAAGCATTTCTTACTTGTGCACTCCAATTTGCAAAAGCTGATCTCCATTCAGGAGTGTTAAAGAATTGGTCTACAGTTTGAGTTTCAGAATGCCAAACTATAAATAGGTTAAGTGGGGCAATTCCGCCTGCCCAAATTCCATTATTTACGTCAGTATCTTCTTCTCTTACTAATAATAAGGGTAGACCAAATTGAAAAGCCATTGAAGGTTCTACTTGTGAATAAACTGATCCTACCCAGAATGGAGTTGATGGTGGAAGAGGTCCTACATTGACGTCAACTGTTTGAATTTTAAAACGACGAAGGTTTACTGCCAACATTCCATAGCTTGATGAAACTAGACGACGAATATCAGTTAAAATGGATTCCGGATAACTTTCACTTAAAGGCAATGTACGTGGAAAAAGCAAAGCATACTCAATTTCTAAAATTAGACGGTTTAGAAACCGTTGTTGGTTGTCATTTAAATGAGTTGTCGTACTTAAAAATATGGGAATACGATAAGCACGGTCAATACACTCTTGATGTGCCGATTCTATTTTCACTTTATTTTTACTTAAAGATTTATGCTCATTATTACTCATTTTCTCACCTCCTTTTTTAATACTATATAGAAAAGGAATTAGTTAGTTTGGACATAATTGCCTTTATGGGAACCTAAAGGGTTTTTCTTAATTAAAAAAATAAGTTATAAAAATTAATACAGGTACTCAAAGAAGGAAAAACTGATAAAATTTAACTTCCAATAACGAGAAATATGTAAACAAGCTGTCCATATGGGCAGCTTATTTTATTTTTTTACACAGCGTAGGTTATTTTGCAAAATGTTGGTGGTATCCCTATACAGTTACTCATAATTTTTGTACTGTGTAACTCAAAAGAGAAAGTGAAATGAAATCAATGATAGCAAGGGATTTCACGCTAGGGTCAGTTACACACAATATAAGATATGGGTAAGTGAAGAAAAGGCATAAAAAAGGAGCGTAGTTCGTCAAATAGATGTAATGTTCTATTACTATTAAGTTGAGAAATTCATTGTTTCCGATTAATTGCATCTGTTTATTGTGATTCTTATTGATTTTAAAAAATAAAAAATCGCCTTATTAAAGGCGATTCATTTTGTATTCTTTTGATAAATAAATATCTTTTAAAATTAAATGCAATGTTCTACATTAACGTGTTTCTGGATCTTTGTCTTTTTTTCTAAGACCGAATAATCCTACTAGTCCCAATAAACCAAGCCAAGCCCAATTATTATTTTTATCACGATTATCATTTAAATCATTTGTCGTATTTACATTTCGAGTTCTCACATCATTATTAACTCTATTCATGTTATAGTCATTAACTCTATTCGTGTTATAGTCATTAACTCGAGTTGTAGTATTATTATTGTTAACTCTATTCGTATTATATCCATCGTATTCAGCATGGACGCTTGTACCAAAAACCGTAATAGTTAGTAATAGGGCACCTAAAATAGATGAAAGTTTTTTCTTCATAGTTTTCCCCCTCCTTTCATATTCAGTAATGTCTCCAGTTTTTTAGGCAATATTCGTTTGAAAATATATAAAACCATTTGAATTGAAATGTATTTATTATTTATAAGAATAAATTTTTGGTAACTGTACATTCTATGAGAGGTAATTACTATATTTGGGTAAGGTGTTCCTTATGAGTTATAAGAACTTATTTTCTTTAATCCAGAACATGGTTAGGAAAATTTTTTCTATAGTAAGTATTGTTGCTAAAAGTCTAATTTCTTTAAGGAGGAATATTTTTATGGGTATTTTAAGTGGAAATCCACAAAATGAACCAATGCACTATGGAGAAGTCTTTGGGATTTGGAGTTACCTTGCGGCGGCACAAGGTGCAATTGCTGGATATCAAGTTCTTATTAACCACACAGGAGACGAGGATTTAAAGAAATTTTTAGAAAACCTTGTAGAGAATGATATCCAATCAGAAGTTGAAGAATTAAAAAATATATTAAAATTGAATGGTGTTGCATTACCACCAGCACCTCCAGAAAGACCAGTTGCATCTATTGAAACGATTCCTCCTGGTGCTCGTATTAATGATGCGGAAATTGCAGCTAAAGTTTCTATGGATCTTGCTGCTGGGTTAGTAGCATGTAGTCAAGCTATGGGACAATCTCTTCGAGAAGATGTTGGAATGATGTTTGGTCAATTTCATATGAAAAAAGCACAAGCTGGAGCTATATTACTTCGTCTAAATAAGAAAAAAGGTTGGATTATTCCACCTCCATTACATGTTCTACAATCAGATCAAGCATAATACCTAAATAAAATTCAATCTATTCTTTATGACTGTTGCAGTGAAGTTGTCTAGAAAAATAAAGGTTACTAGTGAATTAAAATAAGTGGCAGAGTCGTGACCGCTTTTTGGCAGTAAATGTGCCGGCTGTTTAGGAATCAACGTGATATATTTGTATTGTGAGTAGTGGCGGAAAACATCACTTATAAAATTCCTGATAACTGAAAATGGATCGTCATAACCGGTGGCGATGGTTGCAGATTGGATGAACAGTTGTTTCTTAATTTTACATTCAATTGCAATTTACGTTGTATAAACGGAGAAGGGCTTTAGCTCTTCTTCCAGTTACTTAATAATGCATAAAAAGATTTGTGCAGCAACATTAGGTGATTGGAAGAAGGGTAAAACTTCATTTACCGTAATTAAAATACAAATAAATAATTGATATCAGAGCATCCATTCAGGTTCTTTTTATTTTGGAGGAGATTGTACTTTGAAAATACCATTTAAAAAATGGTGCTTGAATAAAAGTTGTGGATTTAAAGAGGCTTCTCATACGATACGTGATGGTTGTAAATGCCATGAACGTAATGGGTCAATGATGAATCAAATTGGTGCAAATGAAAGATAAGAAAATAAAAAAGAGGGCTGAATCCCTCTTTTTCTTTTGATATGCTAATTAATCACAAATCGGTATTCCAAGCACTCTTAGAGCTAATGCTACTTGAAGAGAAATCTCTAATCTAGCAATCTCGATACCTGCTACTGTAAGAACTAAAAAAGGTTGGCCATTTACAAACACAACGCAACTTTCCATGGTTACGCCTCCTTTCTAGCAAACTACTACAGTATATGAATTGAATATGAATATGTAATAGTTAAATTGATGGATTTAATAGAATTGATAGATTTACCTTGTTCTAACAAAACAAACTCAACTCAACCCATTTAATGGAAAGATAGTTAAAATACCATCTAATGTAACACATCATATATTATCCAAGACTTGCCGAAACAAGCGTATCGCAACGGTGTAGGCGCGTATGAGGGCGTTGTAGCACATAGTACAGCAACACCAGAAGCACCAGCAATTAATATTCAAAAGTATGAGTCTCATACATGGCGCTCTGCCTTTGTTCATTATGCAGTAGATTGGGATGAAACAATCCAAATTGCTGATACAAAATATATCGCTTATGGTGCTGGACCAGCTGCTAACAAACGATTTGTTCACGTAGAGCTTTCTGAAACTAGTAATCCAGCTAAATTTAAAGCTTCTTATGAACGTTATATAAAACTATTAGCTAAAATTTTAAAAGATAGAGGAATTCATCCAAGCAAAGGATTATGGACACATAAAGATATTACTTACAAATTAGGTGGAACCGACCACGAAGATCCGCTTGATTACCTTCGTAGTCATGGTGTATCAGAATCACAATTCAGAGCGGATGTACAAAAGGCGTATGAAGGCGAAACAGTTACAGTTAAACCAAAACCACAAGAACCTTCTCAAAACGTAACATGGACAACAGGGCTTGCTTATATCGATGGATATAATGTAAACCTTAGAAATGGACCATCAACAAATTACGGTATTATCCGTCAATTAAGTAAAGATGAATCCTATCAAGTGTGGGGAAAGCAAGGTAATTGGTTAAATCTTGGTGGTAATCAATGGATTTATAACAATCCATCCTACATTAAATATCAAGGGGAACAAACTTCTGCTGCAAGTTCTGAAGTAGGAAAACGCGTTGTTTCTAAAGTGGACAACCTTCGCTTCTATGATTCTGCTTCTTGGTCTGATAAAGATGTAGCTGGAACTGTAGATGAAGGACTTGGTTTCATTATCGATGCCAAAATAAGTGTTAATGGCTCACCGCAATATAAAGTACACAACAGCCAAGGGAAAATATACTATGTAACTGCATGTGAAGTCTACGTATATATGAAGTGAAAAAGTATGCCCAAGTTTAGACATACTTTGGATGATGAAGAATTAGGGTTTACTGTGAATCTAAAAGTTAAAGTAAATGGTTTGCCCTGATATGAAATTCAAAATAGTAAAGGCGTTTCGTGTGCCGTTTATGTTCACATATTTGCTCACATTTTGTTCACGTATTATATAAAAAAGTATGAAAATCCATAAAAATAATTATTCTAATAAACTATATTTTGGATACTAAAAAGCGCCAAACCCCTTGTGGTATAAGGGATTTGGCACTTTTATATTTTTTATGTTTTATCAAATGAACACCCTTAAAACTGCTCATTCTTTTCCCAAGATTCCACAATATAATGTGCAATCGTCGGGTTGAATCCTTTCCCAACTAAAAACATAATCGCAGCAACTTCTGTTAAAGCGTGTTTGTGTGATGTATGTTTTGCTTCATTTAAACCGTAATCTACCCAAGGTTTTACGAAATCTAGTACAGGTTTCTTTAAAGGTAAAAACTGTGTACCGACCACTTGCTGGATTTGTTGTTGTGTTGGTTCTGTAATTGGTCCAGGGGGTAAGATTTGAGGTTGTGTAATATCGAGTGTTGGTCCTGGTGGCAAAATTTGTGGTTGTGTTGGATCGATCGTTTGAGGTGCCGGTGGTGAAACACGCGCGTCATAGTTTGGTTGATACATTTGCGGCTGAGTTGTGTATGGATTTTGTTGAAATTGTTGTTCTTGATTTTGAGGTGCTACATATGGATTTTGCGGGTATTCATAATTAGGACGTGTGTCGTATAAGTTTTGTTGATATTCAGTTTCATGATTTTGCGTTGTTGCGTATGGATTTTGTTGAAATTGTTGTTCTTGATCTTGTGGTGCTGCATATGGGTTTTGAGGATATTCATAATTAGGACGTGTGTCGTATGCGTTTTGTTGATAATTAGCTTCTTGATTTTGTGGTGTTGCGTATGGATTTTGTTCATATTGTTGTTCTTGTTTTTCATATTGTTGTGTGTATCTTTGGTCCTGTTGCTGAGGGTAAAATGGTTGTTGTGGATAAGGCGGTTGGTTATTATAGAACATATTTATTCCTCCTTCATGATGATGCCTACCACCCAGTGTATGGGCGGACAAGAAAATATGTGATGAAAAAATGCGGGCGTGTTACAATAAGTAACTGGGTGAAGATAAAATGACAAAACAAGAAAAGATTCAAAAAACAATTACTTTTGTAAAACATATTTTAGAAAAAGATGCGAGTGGGCATGATTGGTATCATATTGAACGCGTACATAAACTGGCGATTTCTTTATCCGAGCAAGAAGGGGGAAATCGTTTTATAATTGAAATGGCAGCATTACTTCACGATGTGGCAGATGAGAAGTTAAATGAAAGTGAAGAAGCAGGAATGAAAAAAGTTTCTGATTGGTTAGAAGAGTTACATGTTGAAGCAGAGGAAAGTAAACATGTTCTTCATATCATTGCCAATATGTCTTATAAAGGTGGTCATGGCGGTAAAGTGGATTCACTTGAAGGGAAGCTTGTTCAAGATGCGGATCGCTTAGACGCTCTTGGAGCAATTGGAATAGCTCGCACATTTGCGTATGGTGGAGCGAAAGGGAGATTAATGTATGATCCAACTATTCCTCCACGTGAAGTGATGACGAAAGATGAATATAGAAAAAATAACGATCCATCTTTAAATCATTTTTATGAAAAACTTTTGAAACTAAAAGACTTAATGAACACGAACGCAGCAAAGCAAGAGGCTGAAGTTCGTCATCGTTATATGGAACAGTTTATTGAACAATTTATGAAAGAGTGGAATGCACAAATATGAAAATGTTAACTGTGGAAAACTTATCGAAATCATACGGAGAAAAACCGTTATTTGATGGATTATCATGTAGTATTACAGAAGGACAACGTGTCGGAATTATTGGTGTAAACGGTACTGGTAAATCGACATTATTAAAAATTATTGCAGGGTTAGAAACTCCTGATACAGGTGATATGACGCATTCCCGTGGGTATACAATTAGTTATTTATCACAGCAACCAGAGTTTGATGAAAAACTAACAGTATTAGAGCAAGTGTTCCATGGTGATACACCTTTAATTCGTCTTCTTCGTGATTATGAACAATCGTTATTAAATATCGAAAAAGATCCAAGTAATGAAAAAGTACAGGAACAATTATTTGCAGTGCAGCAACGTATGGATGCGATGAGTGCATGGGAAGCAAATGCGAATGCAAAATCGTTATTAACGAAATTAGGAATTACTGATTTTACAGCAACTGTTGGAAACCTATCTGGTGGACAAAAAAAGCGTATTGCAATGGCGCAATGTTTTATTGAAACACCTGATTTATTAATTTTGGATGAGCCTACGAACCATCTTGACCATGAGACAGTTGAATGGTTGGAAGAATATTTAGCAAGATATAATGGTGCGGTATTACTTGTAACCCATGATCGTTATTTCTTAGATCGTGTGACAAACCGTATTTTTGAATTAGACAATGGTAAACTATATAGTTACGAAGGAAACTATAGTACATTTTTAGAAGCGAAAGCACTTCGTGAAGAACAAGAAATTGCGCAAGAATCAAAACGTCAAAACTTATATCGCCGCGAACTAGCATGGATCCGCCGCGGTGCAAAAGCTCGTTCGACAAAGCAAAAAGCACGTATTCAACGATTTGATGAGTTAAAAGGTCAAGAAGGACCAGCTGCAAAACAGTCAGTTGATATTGCGCTTAGCGGCAGTCGCCTCGGTAAAAAAGTACTTGAGTTAAAAGATGTAACGAAAAAATTCGGTGATAAAACGGTATTACACAACTTTAATCATATTGTGAAACCAGGAGATCGTATCGGAATCATTGGAGCGAATGGAAGCGGAAAATCTTCTCTATTAAATATGCTTGCAGGCAAGTTAGCTCCTGATAGTGGTGAAGTTGAAGTAGGACAAACTGTAAAAGTTGCTTATTATACGCAAGAAAATGAAGAGATGAATTTAAATCAGCGTATGATTGAATACATTAAAGAGATTGCAGAAGTTATTCATACGACAGATGGAAAAGTAATTGGTGCATCTCAAATGCTAGAACGTTTCTTATTCCCGACGCACTCACATGGTACACCGCTTGGTAAACTATCTGGTGGGGAAAGAAGACGTTTATATTTATTACGTATTTTAATGGGAGAACCAAACGTACTATTACTGGATGAACCTACGAATGATCTAGATACACAAACATTAACAGTACTGGAAGATTATTTAGAAGATTTCCCAGGTGTCGTTTTAACTGTATCGCATGACCGTTACTTCTTAGATAAAGTAGTAGATGAATTGTTCATCTTTAGTGGTGGAGGCGAAGTGCGTGAATTCCTAGGTAGTTATACGGACTTTTTAGAAATGGAAAAGACGAAAGAACTTATTGAGAAGGCGGAAGTTCAAAAAGAGAAAAAAGTGGTAGAAGAAGCTCCGAAACAACAACGTAAACGTAAACTTTCATACAAGGAGCAGCGTGAATGGGAAACAATTGAAGATACAATTGCCGAACTAGAAGAGAAAATTGAGTCAATTGGAGAAGAACTTGCGAAAGTTGGATCTGACTTCACAAAGGCACAAGAATTATCTGAAGCACAGCAAAAAACAGAAGAAGAGCTAGAAAAAACGATGGAAAGATGGAGTGAACTATCAGACATCGTTGAAGGATTAAAATAAAAACAAGCTGCATATATTGAAAAGTAAAGAGAAAAACTTTACACTATTGGTAGAACCTATTTTAGGAGGGAAAAAATGAGAACATCTAATCCAATGTTGAAAAAAGAGGCATTCCGTAAAGAGGGAGCAAGTGCTTCTGCGATGACGATTGGCGGAACAGTAGGCAAAACGTTTATTATGCTTATCTTGCTACTTGCAACGTCTGTCTATTCATACATACAGATGATGCAGGGGACGATGAAGATGCCAGTACTAATTGGTGCTTTAATCGTTGCGGCAATCATCGCATTTGCGTCTATGTTCTTCCCACGTATTTCACCTTTTGGTGCACCAATCTATGCGGCAGTAGAAGGGGTTGTATTAGGTAGTATTTCAGCGGTTTATACAATGAAGTTTGGCGATTCTATCGTTTTAAATGCTGTATTACTAACAATCTCAATTCTATTTGCAATGTTAGTGTTATATGCAACGCGTGTAGTAAAGGTAACGGATAAATTCCGTACAGGCGTGATGGCAGCAACACTTGGAATTATGGTTATGTATTTAGTCGTATTTCTACTAAACATGTTTGGTGTAACTGTTCCGTACATTCACCAAGGCGGTACAATTGGTATTATTATTAGTGCAGTTGTTATCGTAGTTGCTGCATTAAACTTATTACTAGATTTCGATTTAATCGAAAATGGTGTACGTAGTCAAGCTCCGAAATATATGGAGTGGTACACTGCGATGGGACTAATGCTTACATTAGTTTGGTTATACTTAGAAATTCTTCGTTTCGTTTCTTACTTTACGAAAAATGACTAATAAAAAAATCCTGCATGAAAAATGCAGGATTTTTTTATTTTCAAAGATAGAGTGAAATTTTAATCAGTGAGGCTTATACTGCCTGTTAATGCAAGTTAATTTCGGTAATGGTATAATATGGTTGTTGGTAACTCAAATTGAAGGGGGATGGAATATGATGAAAGAGAAGAAAAGGATTATGAAAAAACTATTTTCTAAAAGTTTTTTCATAGAACTAGAAGATGCTTTAACGTATCCATCATCAGAAGTTATTATTTCCGCTATCGAAAGGTATGTGGTTGAATGTCAGGAACAATTGAATTTTGAGAGTAAAGTTAAACCGATTACTTTTTACTTAGAAAATGTAATGTATCGTGTTGAGATAAAGATGGCTCGCGGTGGATATTACATTTCCTGTAGTGAAGTATAAATTTTGAAACCTTACATGTTTAATATATGTAAGGTTTCTTTTTTTCTTTTACAGCATATAAAATAATATTTTTTACTTTAAAATATATTATTTTACGTTTTTTACCCTTCATACATTTTTCTTTACAATAAAGAAAAATATGTGAGGTGGTATAACATATGATGAATCGAGTTGTATTAATCGGTAGATTGACAAAGGAGCCAGAATTATACTACACAAAGCAAGGGGTCGCTTATGCACGAATATGTGTTGCGGTGAATAGAGGTTTTCGAAATAGTTTAGGTGAGCAACAAGTAGATTTTATTAATTGTGTCGTTTGGCGCAGATCGGCTGAGAATGTAACTGAATATTGTACGAAGGCGTCTCTTGTTGGAATTACCGGACGTATTCATACGAGTAATTACGAGGATGATCAAGGTAAGAGAATATATAAAACGGAAGTTGTAATTGAGAGCATTACATTTTTGGAGAGAAGGCGGGAGGGTGCATCGCAATAAGATGGGATTTTAAACAATGGGTTTGGGGGAATTAGGTGGAAAGAGAAAGAATGAAAAGTATGATGATTGAAAGAAATCAGCAAGATAAAGCATCCGAGTAGGTTTAAAGAGGTGGAACATGTTACAATACAGCTAAGAACATGCAATAAAGGAGAGTTTTTTACGTGAAGATTAAAGCAATTGAACCGACGCCAAGTCCAAATACAATGAAAGTTATTTTGAATGAAGTATTACCATCAGGAGCGCGTAATAATTATACAAATGAAAATAAAGAACAAGCACCAATGCAAGTGCAAGAAATTTTGAAAATTGAAGGCATTAAAGGTGTATATCATGTAGCCGACTTTTTAGCAGTGGAGCGAAATGCAAAGTTTGATTGGAAAGTTTTATTACAACAAGTTCGTGCTGTTTTCGGCGAAGAGGTAGTAGAAGAGAGTGAAGGACAACAACTTGCTCATTTTGGAGAAGTGAAAGTGTTTGTTCAAATGTTCTTTACAATTCCAATGCAAGTAAAGTTAACAGATGGAACAACAGAAGAACGTGTTGGCTTACCAGATCGTTTTAAAGAATCAATTATGAAAGTTCAAATGTCTGCACCAAACGTTGTAAAAGAACGTAAATGGGTGGAACAAAGTACACGTTACGGTAATTTTGAAGAAATCGGGAAAGAAGTAGTGGAAGAGATTGTTGCTGCTTATTCAGAAGAACGTGTAAATGAAACAGTTAAAGAATTATTAAACCAGGCAGGTGCTGTTGAAGTAACGATTCAAAAGCGTGAGCCATATAAAGTAACAGAAGAGATGATGAAAGATGCTGACTGGAAAAACCGTTTTGCGGCATTAGAACAAATGGATCCTACTGAAGAAGATATGCTAGTGTTGCAGATGGCGTTAGATGATGAAAAAGTTTCGATCCGCCGTTTAGCAACAGCGTATTTAGGTATGGTAAAAGGTGATGGAGTATTGCCGTTATTATATAAAGCGTTATTAGATCGTTCAGTAAGTGTTCGCCGTACAGCGGGCGATTGCTTATCTGACGTAGGTGATCCAGCAGCGATGTTCGTTATGATTAAATCTCTGAAAGATTCAAGTAAATTAGTACGCTGGCGTGCAGCGATGTTCTTATTTGAACTTGGAGATGAAAGTGCGATTCCGGCATTAAAAGCAGCGCAGGATGATCCAGAGTTTGAAGTAGCGATGCAAGCGCGTCTAGCATTAGAGCGTATTGAAGGCGGAGAAGAAGCAAAAGGTTCTGTATGGAAACAAATGACGGAGTCTCGTAAAGGAGAATAATGTATGATTGTTTTCTATGATAGTTGGTGCCCGATGTGTACGGCGGTTGCAGAACGTACGAAAAAATTAGATAAAAAGGGTAAGATGAAATTTGTTTCATTTCGAGATGAAGATGTAGTTGAGAAGTATGAACTCTCTCAAGAACTACAAAGCAAGATGGAACAAAGATTGTATATTTTAAAAAATAATAAGTGGTATGACGGGATTCATAGCATACATGTATTAGCAAAGGCTGTTCCATCTTACTGGTTTGCCGTGCCTTTTATCAAACTATCTATTGTACTTGGATTTGGAAGTAAAGTATACGATTATATCGCTAACAATAGAAAACTTGTCCCAGTTGGACATTGCCGTGAAGGGGTTTGTGAAATCCCTACAAAAAAATGAAATCATCGTAATCTTTCTTTTGCACCTAGTAATAGAGCGTGATATGATGAATTTGGAATGAAAGTTGAAGGAGAGATTACAAGATGTCAAATGCTTATGAAGAATACATGCGTCAAATGGTAATCCCAATGCGTCAAGAATTAGTGCGTTCTGGGTTTGAAGAGTTAACTACAGAAGAAGCTGTAACAGAATTTATGGAAAACACGGCAGGTACAACTTTAGTAGTTGTAAACTCTGTTTGTGGTTGTGCAGCTGGTTTAGCACGTCCATCAGCAGGTCAAGCGGTTGTTCGTGCTGAAAAACAACCTGATCATCTTGTAACTGTATTCGCAGGCCAAGATAAAGATGCTACTGCAAAAATGCGTGAATACTTCGGAGAAATTCCTCCATCTTCACCATCTATGGCATTATTAAAAGGAAAAGAAGTTGTTCACTTCATTCACCGTCATGAAATTGAAGGTGCAACTATGGACGAAATTATTACGAACTTAGAACAAGCTTTTGAAAAGAATTGCTAAAGAAGGGGGAGAGTAAATCTCCCTCTTTTCTTTATATAGAGGTGAAATAATGATCGTAACAACAGCAGGAAGAACGAACAAAGAAATGACAGATTATGCAAACAAGGTAGCAGCAGAATTAAATCGTTCTTTCGTTAAACGTAATGACGTAACAGTACATAAACTGCATGAGCAGTATGAACAAGATGTACTTGTTGTAGGGAAAAACCGATTAGCTATTTATCCGAGAGGAACGGAAGAGTCGTTTTTCTTTCATCCAAACTCAGCGATGTTTCGTGTGAAAAGGTTAATGCGCGGAGAACATGATCCGTTTGTACAAGCCACGCAATTAGAGAGCGGAATGACAGTGTTAGATTGTACGCTTGGCATGGCATCAGATAGTATTGTAGCTAGTTATATTGTTGGTGAAAGAGGAAAAGTAACGGGACTTGAAGGCAATGAGTATATGGCTTATATTATGGAAAATGGTTTGAAAACATGGTCTTCATCTGTTTCTGAAATTGATGAGGCAATGCAACGAATCGATGTGAAGCAAACGGAGCATTACGCATTTTTAACACAATGTGAAGATAATAGTTATGATGTCGTGTACCTTGACCCAATGTTTGAAGAAACTGTTATAGAATCAGATGGAATAAAAGGATTAAAACACTTCGCTTTGTATCATGATATTACTGATGAAACAATTGCGGAAGCGAAGCGTGTGGCGAGAAAGCGTGTCGTTTTGAAAGATCATTTCCGTAGTTCTAGATTTGAAAAACACAATTTTCACGTATACAAAAGAAAAAGTGCTAAGTTTCACTTTGGTGTAATTGACCCTTGCTAATTGTTTGAAAAGATGTATAATAAGCAATAATTAATTAAATATACTGTCGGTGACGAAGAGAGTAGTCTTTTTTTGAAGGAAAGCGAGCTAGGGGTGGTGTGAGCCTAGTGCAGAAGAAAAAGATGAAGCGCACTTCGGAGATGCTTCTTGAACGAATAGTAGAGTAAGCCGAGGCCCCCTGTCCTCGTTATAAACGGGAAAGTGGTTCGTAATGAACAACAAGGGTGGTACCACGGGTTAAAACTCGTCTCTTTTTAGAGACGAGTTTTTTGTGTTTTAAAAATTAAGGAGGTTGTAGTATGGATTATAAAACGCAGTTTGCGGAAAGTTTATCTAATATTTTCACGAATGAATTAACACAAAACCAAATTTTAGATTTAATCGAAACGCCGAAACAAGATGAATTCGGAGATGCGGCATTTCCATGTTTTTCACTTGCGAAGCAATATAAAAAATCACCAGCTATTATCGCAAAGGAAGTTGCGGAGAAATTACATGATCCGTTCTTTACGAAAGTAGAGGCTGTTGGTCCTTACGTAAATGTATTTTTTAATCGTGAAACTGTAAGTGATGCAGTGTTAAAAACGATTTTAGCGGAGAAAGAAAAGTACGGTCAAAATCACTTTGGATGTGAAAAGACTGTAGTTATCGACTATTCCTCTCCGAATATCGCGAAACCTTTTTCAATGGGGCATTTACGTTCTACAATGATAGGGAATTCATTGAAACATATCGCTGAAAAATGTGGCTACGAAGTTGTAGGAATTAATTATATTGGAGACTGGGGCACACAGTTTGGAAAGTTAATTACCGCTTATAAAAAATGGGGAAATGAAGCAGTAGTTAAAGAGGATCCAATCCGTGAACTATTTAAGTTATATGTTCAATTCCATGAAGAGGTAAAAGACGACGAAGAACTAGAAGAAGATGGACGCGCTTGGTTTAAGAAATTAGAAGAAGGTGATGAAGAAGCGGTTGAGCTTTGGAATTGGTTCCGTCACGAATCCTTAAAAGAATTTTCTCGTATTTATGAACTTCTCGGTGTTGAATTTACTAATTTTCAAGGAGAAGCTTTTTATAATAACTTAATGGAAGATTTTATTGGAATTTTAGAAGAACATGATTTGCTTGAAGAGTCTGAAGGCGCGTTAGTCGTTAATTTAGAAGAAGAGGGAATGTCGCCTTGCTTAATTAGAAAATCAGATGGTGCGACGATTTACGCAACACGTGACTTAACGGCAGCTGTATACCGTCAAAACACATATGCATTTGATAAAGCGTTATATGTAGTTGGCCCAGAACAAAGTTTACATTTTAATCAATTTTTCACTGTATTAAAAAAGCTTGGTTACAATTGGGTTGAGGGCATGGAACATGTACCGTTTGGGTTCATTTTAAAAGACGGTAAGAAAATGTCGACACGTAAAGGAAGAGTTATTTTACTTGAAGAAGTACTTGAAGATGCAATAGACCTTGCAATACAAAATATTGAAGAGAAAAATCCAAACTTAAAACAAAAAGAAGAAGTAGCAAAGCAAGTTGGTGTAGGGGCAGTTATTTTTCATGATTTAAAAAATGAGCGTATGCATAATATTGAATTCTCATTAGAAAATATGCTGAAATTTGAAGGTGAAACAGGACCGTATGTACAGTACACACATGCACGTGCTTGCTCTATTTTAAGAAAAGAAAGTGTAGAATTTGAAACGTGTACGTTTGCATTAAAAGATGATCATAGCTGGAGTGTCGTAAAATTACTTAATAAATTCCCACAAGTAATTGAGGCAGCCTTCAACAAAAATGAGCCATCAATCATTTCGAAATACGTATTAGATCTAGCACAATCGTTTAATAAATATTACGGAAATGTACGTATATTGGAAGAGAGTAAAGAGAAAGACAGCAGACTTGCATTAGTGTATGCTGTGACAGTTGTCTTAAAAGAGGGGTTACGATTACTTGGGGTGGATGCTCCTGAGGAGATGTAAAATAAATAGGTATACGTATCATAGTAGATATGTATGCCTATTTATTTTTATAGAAAATATGAAAGCAGAAGTTTTATTTTATTAAATCTAAATTTTTCTAGAATTGTTTCAGGTGTAGGAATGTCCTTATTAAATGGAGAATTGTAATGTCATATATAAAAAGGAGGTGTTAAACTTGGAAACATACGATTGGAACAGTAAATTAAAATATTTAAAAAACACGAGAGATTTATATTACAATGACGATTATGTCAGCTTTTTAGTAAATACAGTTTGGAAGATTACTAAGCCATTACATATCGTTGATTATGGTTGTGGATATGGTTATTTAGGCTTAGTATTAATGCCTTTACTTCCAGAAGGATCAAAGTATACAGGCATTGATAGTGGAGAAACATTACTAGCTGAAGCGAGAGAGTTGTTTCGTTTACTTCCGTATGAGACAGAATTTCTTGAGGGAGATGCTACAGAAATTGAATTGAACGATACATACGATATAGCAATTTGTCATGCTTACTTATTACATATGAGTTCGCCAAAAACGATGCTACAAAAAATGATACATTCAATTAAAAGGGGCGGAAAAATAATCTGTTTTGAACCACATTGGATATCAAATATGTCTTCATACTCTTTAGATGGAGAGAATCAACCGGAAATTATTAGACTAGGTGCTTTGCAGAAGTTATTTGAAAGTGACATGCAGAGAAGCGGAAAAGATGGAAATATTGGTATGAAAATACCGATGTTTTTAAGTGAACTAGGCGTAAAAAATATTGAATGTAGAGTAAGTGATAAAGTGAACTTTTTAGATTCTAATATGCACCGTAATGATAAAAAAAGGTTGTATCATTCATTAAAAGAAGAGGGGGTTGCAGGGCATCCAGGTGATAAACAGCAAGTTATAGAACGTTTAATGACTAGAGGATTAACATATGATGATGCGCTAACTCAATATGAAGCTGAACTCCGATTTTTTAAAGCATTTCAAATGCACTCTTCTTTAGTATATGCTCCGAGTATGAAAATTACATTTGGTGAAATAGAATGTTGAAAGATAGCGATTTATTGAGGATTGTCATTTTTTGTCGGTAAGTCGATATGCACCGTATAATCGCTGATATATTTGAATTATCGCCGATATAATTCCATGTACGGATTTCGGCTTCCAAAAGATAAGATCCTCATGTTACGTTATTCCATTTAATTAAACAAAATATGGAGAAAAACAATCATTTTTACTATATTTTGTTATAAATTTGAATAATATTAATTAATACCATCCATTATAAGAGATTTTAGTTGAATACCTACAATATGATGTGTAAAATCTAAGCAAGTAGCAGTATAAATAAATATTCGAGGTGAATACATGCTAGATTTTAAGCAGTTAGATGCTTGTTTGAAAGACAAGAGATTTATAGATGGATTACAGGAAATAAATAATGAAATTTCATATATAAAAGAAAAGAATACTTTATCTTATTTGAAGAATTGGCTTGCTAGTGTTCCTTCGCATAAGGAGTTTGACATATTAATACGTCTTACTGATGAAGGGCTTATGCACCAATACAGTTCATTCCTCATTCGCTACGCCTACAAAAAATTCCCAAATATGAGAACGCTCTCTTTATATTGTGATGAGTTAATTGATGAGCGGAAAATACTTGAAGTAGAACAGTTGTTAAAAGACTCATTAGAAGAGGTAAATAAAGAAGAAATAGAAGCTGATCTTTTAGCGAAAACATATTTTACGTTAGTACGATGTTTGTTGGAAATGAAACGAAATGAAGAAGCACTAATCTATATGCAAAAGGCAGAGGAGTACAGTTCACGTGCCGTATTTGATAAATGGGGCTACGTCTATATGCATACAGGTGAATGGGAGAAAGCAGAAGAACAATTTATAGCTGGCATGCAGCATAAAGATTGTGAAGAGTTATCTACCTATTTATTATCACAGTTATATGCGAATCAAGGAGAACAAAAACGTGCTTTACAGCTAATTGATGATGCGATTGTAAAGTTCCCGCAAGTACCATATTTTCATTTTGAAAAGGTAAAATATTTATTAGATTTAAGGAAGTATGAAGAAATGTTAGCGGTAATAGATAATATAAATAATCAACTTCCTTATCATGCGTATAAAGCTTACTTTGTACATTTACGTGCAGAAGCGCTTTACAAAATGAATAAACTTGTAGATTTACAACAGTTATTAAAAGAAGAAAAAAGTTTAAAAGAGTCTTTATATCATAATTTAGAAAAAAATCCAGATGGAAAAAAGGTGCACTTACCGATAATTCCGATTGTACAAAAGGATAATTATTGTGTTCCGACAAGTTTAGAAATGATGTTGCAATTATGGGGAGAAAAACGTACACAAGATGAAATAGCAGAGTTTATTTTTGATATGACAGGCTCAAAGTTTTCAGATACTGTTTCTTATTTAGAACAATTAGGTTATGA
This sequence comes from Bacillus sp. 17RED48, assembly GCF_019837545.1. Taxonomy (NCBI): domain Bacteria; kingdom Bacillati; phylum Bacillota; class Bacilli; order Caryophanales; family Bacillaceae; genus Bacillus; species Bacillus sp. 17RED48. The sequence continues at coordinate 338,211 of NZ_JADAXG010000004.1, read as the reverse complement.
ATATTGTTATTTTAAAGGTAATGAAGAAAATTATAAGAGACTGCTGGATGAAGGGATTCCGGTTTTATTAAGTATAGATATTGAGCATGCTTCACATGTACAAGTACTATCTGGATATGATGATACGTTACAAGCTTTTTATGTTCAAGATCCGAACTTTATAGAACCAGTTATTGTGGAATATAGTAAGTTACAAGAAAAATATCGTTACACAGGTTGTTTAGCGATTACGTTTGTTCCGAAAGAAAAGAAGGAGCGATTAGCATTTTTAAATGAAGAAGAAAATCATTATTTTAAATCTGTTTTTTCTCTTACGGATCATTTAGATGAACATGATAAAGAGGGGATTCATAACTTAGTACAATTTTTAAAAGAGACGAGTGATAATCCGAATACGTGGTTATATACGGTTAAGCATTTAGATGTTGAAGTAGATAATGAGTTTATTATATGTTGTATTGAAAAGTTAATGGAGAAGTTTCCAAACTCAGATTTTGTTAAATTGCATGGTGCGCAGTGCTTTATTCGCCTTCAAGAATTAGAAAAAGCCGGGCAAATGCTGACAAGTGTTGAGAAGAAAAATAATCGTGCTTTATATCATTTAATAAACGGAAGATATGCTTTTGAACAGGAGAGTTATATAGAAGCGATTTCAAGTTTTCGTTCATCATTACAATTAGACGCAGATCAGCCGATTACTTGGAGTTTTCTCGCTTTATCATACATGTATATCGATCAATCTGAAAAGGCGTTGCAGTTTTCTCAAGTTGCTTTAGAACGTAGTCCAGAAAGATTCACTTTAACGAATCACGGATTAATATTAATAGATTTAGAAAGATATGAAGAAGCGTATGAAATTTTTAATGACCTATTAAGAGAGAATAAAAATGAGGCACATGTATGGTATGAGCGCGCGAGATGTGCGCATCATTTAGGGAAATTACATTTAGCGATAAAAGGGCTTAAAGTAGCGATTTATTTGGATAGTAATGCACCTTACATCTATACGAAACTTTCGGAAATATACGAGTCTGATTTGAAGGATGAGGAAAGTACGAAAGAAATTTTATTAAAAGGTATTGAGAATTGTGACGATAAGGCACCTCTATATGTAAAACTCGGTGACTATCATTTTCAAAATGATAGTCTGGAAGAAGCAGAAACATTGTATAATCGTGCATTAGAAGAAAATCATGATGATGTTTATTCTCACTTTGGACTTACGCAAGTTTATATGGCGAAAGAACAATACAAGGAAGCGAAACAATATATTCTCGGTATTGAAAAACAAATTGAAAAGAGCCAAGATTTTCTTATGAATGCGGGAATGGTTCTATGGGATGCTGAGGTTGAACTTGGTGGAAATGAAGAAGGGTTTAAAGTAGCTTTGTCTAAGTTAGAGAGTGGTATAAAGCAGAGCGAATATAATGTGGCAAGTGCGTTAGATGAATATGTGAATCGAATTAAAGGAACGGTATTTGTACAAAGAGGTATAGCATTCTTAAGAACGTTACACAAAGAAAGAAATGAAATAAGCGAATACGGTTGTTATACAGGTATTTTATATGAATCTATTGGGCAGTACGGCCAAGCGATGAAAAGGTATAATAAGGCGATAGAACAAAAGGAAACGGCATTACCTTATTACCGAATGGGTGAAACACTTATGGTATTAGGGCAATTGACGGAAGCAAAACAAGCGTATGAAACATGTTTAGAGCTTGATGAGAATTTCGAAGGTGTACATTTACAGCTTGCAGAAATATACGAAAAAGAAGAAAATCGTTCTAAAGAACAAAGTCATATGGTTCAGGCTATGAAAGAAGAGCCGATGCATATTAATATGGAATATTTGGCGCAGCTTTCAGTAGAAATGAGTCTTCAGGAAGAGTTACTGACAGAACTAGAACAATTAGCGGACGAAGCACCTGAAATATGGCGATTAGATGCGATTGCATATGTGTATGGAGCGATGGATGAAATAGATAAAGAACAAGCACAGATTGAAGAGGCACTTCAATTAGATAGTGAGCATATAGAAGTTCTATATCATTATGCCAAAGTGTTAGTGAAAAAAAGAGATGAAAAAGCAATTGAAATTGCAATGAAAGTTATACAAAAAGATGCAAATAATGAACGAATATTTGATGTGTATGTAAAAGCGATAGAACAACATAAGAAATTGTCTAACATACGAGATTTTCTTCATACATTAAAGGTGAAGAAGGCAGAAAGAAGTATGGCATTTATGTATGCTGCATCTGCGGTGACGGAAAGATGGATTGAACGTCAACAAAATGAACAGCCGAAGAAATCCATAATTACGAGAGCTTTTTATCGTATGAAAAACCGTGCGAAAGAAATTTCGATTATTACTACAATCATTGATTTGTATGAAATTTCGTTAAAATTAAATCAAAAAAATAGTATGGCAGCGCAGCGATTTTCACTATTTTACGAGAATGTGGCGATGTATAAAGAGGCGAAAGATGTATTGCAAACATCGTTAGAAAATAAATGGGATTACGATGTAGCGAAGCAACTTGTAAATCTTTTCATAGTGTGTGAGGAAGAAGATATGTTACGGGATGCTTCAGAAATAACGAAGCAAATGGTTCGAGAGTTACCAGATGATTATGATACGCTTCTTTTACAAGCGCAAGTATTCTTTAAAATAGGAGAAGAAAGAAAAGCAGAAAAGATTACCTTACAATTAACGGAGCAAACACCGTTTGTAAGTAGAGCGTTTCTTGCTTTAGGAGAAATGTATCAAAGTCAAGAAAGGTTTGAAGAGGCAATTCATATACTAGAAAATGCTTCTATACATCATCCAAATGAAGCAGCAATTCTTCTTTCTTTAGCATCTTCATATCATGATACCGGCCAAACACTAAAGGCAGAAAAAATAACAAATGATGTATTAACAATAGATGCGAGTGATTTGTTAGCAAGATACGATCGCGCTTGTTATTTAGCACAGTTAAACAGAATTGAAGAGGCGAAGGAAGAGCTTGAAATTGTTCTTCGTGAGGATGAATCAGGATTCTTTGCTGAGCTTATTGAAGAAGATGAAGATTTAGCTGGAATACAAGAATTTGAGAAATAATTGTATAGGAATAGTGAAAAAAGGATATAAATAAATATATATTTCGAATTAGTTGACAATTCATTGCCCAATGGCATAAAATAGCTTTTAATAAAGTATACAAATCTGAAGACGAGAACGAGTAAAATAATGAATTGTTCCCCAGAGAGCCGGTGTATAGCTGAAAGCCGGTGTGCAGACATTATTTGAAAATCATCTCCGAGGAGCCGAGGCTGAAAATAAGTAAGCCCGGACGGATGTCTACCGTTACAAAGAACACGTATGATAGTACGTTGCTAAGTGCTATTAGCGAAGAGCTAATAGAATTAGGGTGGTAACGCGGTTAAACCCGTCCCTACTTCATAGGGACGGGTTTTTTGTGTGCTTTTAAACATTCAAAGGAGTGATTGTAGATGAAGAAAGTAGATGTAAAAGAGTCAGCTGTAGGGAGAGAAACACGTATTCGTAAGCAGTGGAACGAGCAAAGTATTTTCGAGCAATCAATTCAGAATCGAGAAGGCGCACAGTCTTTCGTATTTTATGAAGGACCACCAACGGCGAATGGATTACCGCATGTAGGTCATGCGCTTGGACGGACAATTAAAGATGTAGTAGCAAGATATAAAACGATGGCTGGTTATAAAGTGCTACGAAAAGCGGGATGGGATACACACGGTTTACCTGTAGAATTAGGTGTTGAGAAGCAACTCGGTATTTCTGGTAAACATGAAATCGAAGAGTATGGAATTGAGCCATTTATTCAGAAGTGTAAAGAAAGTGTATTCACATATGAGAAGCAGTGGCGTGAATTCACTGAAAGCATCGGTTATTGGGTAGATATGGATGATCCATACGTTACGTTAGAGAATCCATATATCGAAAGTGTATGGCATATTTTAGGAACGATTCATGAAAAAGGATTATTGTATAAGGGACATAGAGTTTCACCATATTGCCCAAGTTGTCAAACTTCACTAAGTTCACATGAAGTTGCACAAGGGTATAAAACAGTAAAAGATTTAAGTGCAACAGTTAAGTTTAAAGTGAAAGATAGTGAAAATGAATATTTCCTAGGTTGGACAACAACGCCTTGGACACTTCCAGCAAATGTTGCGCTCGCTGTACATCCAAATATGGAATACGTGAAAGTGAAACAAGAAGGTCATGTATACATTGTTGCGAAAGAACGTGTAGAAGATGTATTAAAAGAAAACTATGAAGTATTATCTGTTCATAAAGGTGAAGAATTAGTAAACACATCTTATATGCCGCCATTTCCAATGAAGGAAGTTACAAATGGCTATCGAGTTATCGCAGCCGATTTTGTCACGGCAGATAGTGGTACAGGACTCGTTCATATCGCTCCAGCATATGGGGAGGACGATTATAGAGTCGTTCAAAGTGAAGGATTGTCATTCTTGCATGTTGTAGATGAGAAAGGTGAATATACAGAAGCAGTACCATTTTTGAAAGGGAAATTTGTAAAAGATTGTGACGTGGATATCGTTCGTTATTTAGCGAAGGAAGGCTTACTATACCATAAAGAAAAGTATGAACATAGCTACCCACATTGTTGGCGTTGTGATTCACCACTTCTTTATTACGCAGGAGAGAGTTGGTTAATCCGAACAACTGCAATTAAGGATACATTTTTACAAAATAACGATTCTGTTACTTGGTATCCAGACCATATGAAACATGGACGATTTGGTAAGTTTTTAGAAAATATGGTGGACTGGAATATTAGCCGAAATAGATATTGGGGAACACCATTAAACGTATGGGAATGTGAAAGTTGCGATCATCAATTCGCGCCGAAAAGCATTGCTGACTTAAGAGAGCATAGTACGAAAGAAACACCTGAAGATTTGGAATTGCATAAGCCGTATGTAGATGAAGTGCAAGTTTGCTGCGAAAAATGCGGAAGTACAATGAATCGTACACCAGAAGTAATTGATGTTTGGTTTGATAGTGGTTCCATGCCATTTGCGCAATATCATTATCCATTTGAAAATAAAGAGTTATTTGAAGAACAGTTTCCAGCGGATGTTATTGCAGAAGGCATTGATCAAACACGCGGCTGGTTTTATAGTTTATTAGCAGTATCAGCACTATATACAGGAAAAGCTCCATATAAACGAGTGTTATCACTAGGGCATGTATTAGACGAAGAAGGACAGAAAATGTCTAAAAGTAAAGGGAATGCACTAGATCCAGTTGATTTAGTAAATCAGTTTGGTGCAGATGCATTAAGATGGGCGCTACTCGTGGACAGTGCTCCGTGGAATGCGAAACGTTTCTCGGAAAGAACAGTACTGGAAGCAAAATCTAAATTTGTAGATACATTAGTCAATGTGTATAGCTTCTACGTCTTATATGCAAATTTAGATGAGTATAACCCGAATGAAACGTATGATGTAAAGCGAACGAAATTGGATGAATGGGTATTATCAAGATTGCATAGCACAACGAAAAAAGTGAGAACAGCACTTGATGATTATCAATTTACGAATGCAGCTCGTGAAATCGCGGCGCTTGTAGATGAAGTAAGTAACTGGTATGTAAGACGATCACGTAATCGTTTCTGGGAATCTGGTATGAATGCTGAAAAAGCAGCTGCATATGAGACACTACATGAAGTACTTGTAACAATTAGTAAATTAATCGCACCATTTACACCGTTTGTCGCTGAAGATATTCATTTGAATTTAACTGGAAGTAGCGTTCATTTAGAGGATTATCCAGTTGTAAATGAATCACTACTTCAGCCGGAATTAGAAGTGGAAATGGATGCTGTTTTACAAGTTGTTGAACTTGGAAGAAGTAACCGTAATCAACATTCTTTAAAAGTAAAACAGCCGTTAGCAGAACTTGTATTACTAGCGCATAATGAAAATGATATGGATTGGGAATCTTATCGTGATATCGTCATGGATGAGCTAAATGTCAAAGCATTTCATGTTGAACTCGATGAAACGAAATATACGTCCTATCAATTAAAGCTGAATTTTAAAACAGCTGGGCCGAAGTTTGGTAAAAATGTGAATGCATTAAATGGATGGTTAAAACAATTATCAAAAGAAGAAGTACAACACTTTGTATCTACAGAAAGAGCAGTTTACGAAGCAGCATCAGGAGAAGAAGTAGTTGTAACAGCTGAAGATGTACTAGTAGAGAAAGTCGCAAAATCAGGATTTTCTAATACGACTAACGGACAATATACAGTTATGTTAGATACGAATGTAACGGAAGAGTTGTTACAAGAAGGAGTAGCGCGTGAATTTATTCGAGCGGTTCAAGAATATCGTAAGCAGTTGAATTTACCAGTTAATTTACGAGTCGATGTTATTCTTGATACAGAGGAAGAACTAAAGCGAACGTTAACGAATCATAAAGAGTTGTTGGAAGAAAACTTACTCGTTAAGCAATTTACATTTGGAAACTTAACGAATGAAGACGATGAACTATCTTTAGGTGAAGCGAAAGTTCGAATTAAATTAAGCGCGGCTCATTAAAGAAAAAAGGAAGTTGGAATCATTCCAACTTCCTTTTTGTATGATTAGAATTTCCTCATAATTCATGCGATAGGACCGCTAGCAAAGGTCTTTCTTCATAGCATACTAAATAAAATACTGTAGAAATATATTTCTACAGTATTTTTCTCATTTTATACATAAATATTGAGAAAATTTCACTCACCCTAAATGGAAAGGTAATAGAATTGTTTATAGAGAATTACTCGTAGATTCAATTTTTATCCTCCCATTTTGTGGGGAATGATTGCCTAGTGGTAATGGGATAAGGTTGAGCTACTTTATTAGGGGGAGTGGTTCTATGTTTAATAAAAAAATGGTGGCAATGGCAATGACTGTGCCGTTAGTAATGGGGACGATTTCTACGGTTTCGGCATTGGAAAAACAGCAGCAAGTAAAGCTAGAAGCTTATTCGCCGCAGAAAAAAGCAACTGAATATTTAAAAGAAAATGCTGCACAGTATGGATTGAAAACAGACCTTTCAGACTTGCAATATATTTCTACAACAGAAACGTCAGTAGCTTCATATGTTAGATTCCAACAAGTTGTTAATGGTGCGCCTGTATTTTCAAAACAAATTACAGTTACTCTTAACGGAGAGGGAAAGGGAGTACTTGCTGTATCTGATTATCAATCCGTTAAAGGTGTGAAGGAAGTAACGACAAAAATTAGTGAAAAAGATGCAATACAAAAATCAATGGCGTATGTTGGAGAAGCAAGTGAGCAAAACTTATGGGCTCCTACAGAGAAAGAATTCGGATATATTGTGGAAGAGGGAATTGCTCGTCCAGTATATAAAGTTGTAGTCCATTCTAATAATCCATTTGGTGCATGGGAAACATTTATTGATGCAGAAAATGGGAAGTTAATTAAAAAGGTTGATATAAACCGAAAAGCTGAAGGGACAGGAAAAGTATTTTTACCTAACCCAGTCGTATCTAGCGGTAGCAAAGTAGGCTTAAAAGATAATAACGATGCAGATTCAACAGCGTTAACGAATCAATTGAAGGCTGTTACGTTAAAAGGTTTAGATGGGACAGGATTTTTAATTGGAGAGTATGTAACGATTTCTTCAAAAGCAAAAACAAAATCTACAAATTTACAATTTAACTATACACGTGCAAATGATAGCTTTGAAGATGTTATGTCGTATTATCATATCGATACAATACAACGTTACATTCAAGGGTTGGGTTTTAAAAATATTAATAATCGCTCTATTAAAGTGAATGTGAATGGAACGACAGATGATAACTCATTTTATTCTCCGACAACGAAAGCTTTAACTTTTGGTACTGGCGGAGTAGATGATGCAGAAGATGCTGGTATTATCGCACATGAATACGGACATTCAATTCAAGATAACCAAGTTCCTGGCTTTGGTAGTTCAGCAGAAGGCGGAGCGATGGGAGAAGGATTTGGTGACTTCTTAGGTGCTACGTATGAAGATGCAGTATCGACAACAGGCTACGGAAAAGCATGTGTTGGAGAATGGGATGCGACTGCTTATTCTAGTTCAGATCCAACGTGCTTACGCCGTTTAGATACGAATAAAGTGTATCCGAAAGATGTTACAAATGAGGTACATGATGATGGGGAAATTTGGGCACAAGGCCAATACGAAATGGCACAAGCTTTTGGACGTGATGTAGCAACGAAAATTATTTTACAATCACACTGGTCATTAACACCAAACTCTAAATTCAGTGATGGAGCAAAAGCGATTAAGCAAGCGGATGCTCTTTTATATGGCGGACAACATGCTGCTGATATCGATCGTATTTGGACAGCAAGAGGAATTAGTACGAATTAATATAAAAAGTCGTGGCGTTTATAAGCCACGACTTTTTAATTTGCTTAAGCACTGGTACTAGTAAAGTAAGCTATAGGAATGATAGTGTGAATTTATCCGCATTCTATTTATTTTTTTCATCTTTAAAAACAAAATGCTCTTTAAATTTTCTAGACTCAACTTTTTGACCGTTTCGCATCGAGCGGAAAGGGTGTTCTTGCCAAGTAATGATTACATCAACTTCATTTGATTTTGTGGCAACGGGAAAATTAGTATGTTCAAATCCAGTTTTTCCACTTGCTAAGCGACTTTCCTTTCGTGAGAAAAGTTCATATTTCGTTTTCGTTTTTGGCTCGTTGCGGAATACTTCGACTTGTACGTTATATACTTCACTGTTACCAACATTTTTTACTGAAAATTGATATGTTTTAAATTCATCTTCTTTAGCTTGAAGCATATTTTTATCTATGTTCTTCGGTTCATCAATATTCACTTTCCATTGATCAGAGTTTTGGGAGATTGGTAAAGATTTTGGTGAATAGGCGTATGTTTCATTCACTGCAATTAGGCATAACAAAAGAAGAAAGAAACTAATCGCTTTTTTCATATAAACACCTCGCTATAAAATTTTTATCCCGCATTAACGGGCAGTAAGACCCTCCACCTCAAAATTCAGGGAAAGCAAAGAAGTTAGGTGGGGGATCAACTGCCCGTAAAAGCCCGATTGGTGAGGGCTGATAATCAGTGGGGAGGAACAAAATCCCCACTGATTAAAGTTTCACTTTATCAATATGCGTAAATGAAACGGAAATTATGTAATAAAATAGAAAAAAGGTGATAGTTTGATTCAAATGAATTTGAAAAAACTTGAAGAAGTAGTAGGTGGTGAAGGGTTACAAGAATCGTTTCATCACATAGAGATACATGGTGTCTGCATAGATTCCAAAAGCATTAAAGAAGGAAATTTATTTGTTCCAATCATTAGGGTGAAAGATGGACATGATTATGTGAAAGAGGCATTCGATAATGGAGCTGTCGCTTCCTTATGGAAAAAGTCTTACGGCACTCCGCCAAAAGGGATGCCAATTATATTTGTTGATGACACTTTGTTTGCTTTGCAACAATTGGCACAATTTTATCGAAAAGAGCTAAATGTAAAAGTAATTGGAATTACAGGTAGTAATGGTAAGACAACGGTAAAAGATATAATAAGCACGATTTTAAGTACAACTCATCGTGTGCATAAAACAAAGGGCAATTTTAATAGTCAAATCGGTTTACCATTAACAATTTTAGAGATGAAACGAGATACAGAGTTTTTAATTCTTGAAATGGGGATGAGTGAAAAAGGACAAATTCGAAACTTATCAATAATAGCACAGCCAGATGTAGTGATCATTACAATGATTGGACATTCTCACTTAGAGACGCTTGGATCAAAAGAAGAGATTGCGAAGGCTAAATTAGAAATTATTGACGGGTTAAAAGGAAATGGTTTGTTTTTATATAACGGTGATGAACCATTGCCTTTGCAAAATAAAAATCTATCGAGTATAAATTGTAAGACATTTGGTGAAAAGTATACAAATGATTTGTTTCCAACAAACGTGCAATTAGATGAATATGGTGTTCATTTTAAATTAAATGATTCAAAAATACAGTACGATGTTCCCTTGCATGGAAAACATAATATTTTAAATACGATTGTCGGAATCGCTGTAGGTCAATATTATAATGTCCCTACAGAAAAAATACAGGAAGCATTACGACAAGTAAATATTACCCATATGCGCTTTCAATTTTTAACTGCTAAAACAGGGTTTACAATTATTAACGATGCATGGAATGCCAGTCCCTCTTCAATGAAGGCTGCAATTGAAACGTTACAGACATTAAATGCCTATAAGAAAAAAATGATAGTAATTGGGGATATGTTGGAGTTAGGGAAGAATGCTGAAACATATCATAGAGAAATTGGTAAAATGTTAAATGAAGAGAGCATTCAATATGTATTCACTTATGGAGAGTTAGCTGAAATTGTAGCGGAAGAAGCAAGAAAGAAATATGATACAGGAAAAGTACAGTCATTTAATAGTAAAGCCAAGATAGCAGAGGAAGTATTAAAAGTTATAACGAAAAAGGACATTATATTATTGAAAGGCTCACGTGGAATGGCTTTAGAGGAGATTGTACAAAATTGGATATGAAAAATCAAAATATATTTAAAAAGGCTTGCGTTTTATAAAACAAAGAGATAGAATACTCTGTAAATATAAAAAGTGAGGATCAGGAAAAGTACATGATGCAAAGGTCTACAGAGAGCAATCGGTTGCTGAGAAGATTGCGATACCGCATGATGGAAAGACACCTGTGAGTGTTGCTTTGAACGTGATAATTAGTAAAAGCAAACGGTACCTACCGTTATCAGGGCTAAGATGGTCATTATGACAATTTGGGTGGTACCGCGGAAAAATCCGTCCCTATTTATAGGGGCGGATTTTTGTATTCTTTGAAAGGAGGTGAGTGACCGTGGATGATGACGATGACAACAATAACGTAAATAAATATAAAATTACTGGAGGGAAAAATAATGGAGTCAATAATGAAGCGTGCACTCACAAAAGATTGTACGGAGCAAGGTGGAAAGGTTGTATTACTTCAAGGATGGGTAAAAAAGATTCGTCATCTAGGTAATGTTAGTTTTTTATTAATAAGGGATCGATCGGGAGTTATGCAATGTGTATTAGAACATGAGTTAGCTGGATTTAAAGTAGATGTGGAAAGTGTTGTGCAAGTCGTTGGTGAAATTGTAGAGACTTCGAAAACAGAGTTAGGGGTTGAAGTGCTTGCTCACGAAGTGAAAATATTAAATGGCGCAGAACCACTTCCGTTTGAAATAAATAAAAAGAAGTTACAAATTGGTTTAGATCAACTACTGAATGAGCGGGTATTATCATTAAGGCATGAGCGAACCGCGGCGATATTTAAAGTGAAATCTACACTCGTTCAGAGCTTTAGTGAATTTCTTATAGAGAACGATTTCACACGTATATTTACTCCGAAAATTGTTTCACAAGGGGCAGAAGGAGGAGCGAATGTTTTTAAACTTCCATACTTTCAAAAAGAAGCTTATTTAGCACAATCACCACAGTTTTATAAACAGATGATGGTAGCTGGAGGGTTAGAACGTGTTTTTGAAGTTGCACCTGTTTACAGAGCGGAACATCATAATTCTTCCCGTCATTTGAATGAATATATATCGTTAGACGTAGAACTTGGATTTATTCATGATTTTTATGAAGTGATGCAATTAGAAACGGATGTTTTACGATATATGTTTCGACAAGTAGCAAAAAACTGTGAAAAAGAACTACAACTATTACAAATAGAAGTACCTGCTATTACAGAAATACCGAAAATTACATTGTTAGAAGCACAAGAAATTTTGAAAAATAAATACCGGAAAGAGTCGCCAAGTGGGGATTTAGATACAGAAGGTGAAAAACTACTAGGGAAATATGTGAAGGAAACATATAAGAGTGAGTTAGTTTTCATTACACATTATCCGAAAGAAGCTAGGCCGATGTATACGATGCCGAGTAATGAGAATCCGTCTATTACTGATTCGTTCGACTTACTATATAAAGGATTAGAAATAACATCAGGGGCACAACGAATTCATGAATATGAAATGTTACTTGCTTCTTTTAAAGAAAAGGGATTACATCCAGATACATTTCAATCTTATTTAAATACATTCCGATACGGTTGTCCCCCGCATGGTGGTTTTGGAATTGGATTAGAGAGAGTTGTATACAAACTATTAGAATTAACAAATGTACGAGAGGCGAGTGCCTTTCCGAGAGATTGTATGCGTCTTATACCGTAATAATAAACCCCTTCTATAGTATGAAGGGGTTTATTCCTTTCAACATATGTTAAAAGGAATAAATTTTTTGTGTGAAAATATGTAAATTACATTAAGAACATTTTATAATGAATTGAGAAAAAGAAAATTCATAAGTTATAATGAAATATGAATATAAAAAAAGTTCATATAATAATGTATGGAAGGGTATGAAACATGTTATATCAAACTCAAGCAACACAGCAAACACCAGCTTATATAATTTATCTTCTTGATGTAAGCGCATCAATGAACCAAATGATGGATGCAGGCGGAGAAGAAAAAAGAAGAATTGATATTGTAACGGATGCTCTTTCTTTAGCGATTCGTCAAATGGTATTTCGTTCAACAAAAGGTAGTCGCTTGCTTCCGAGATATAAGTTATCTATTTTAGCCTATAGCGATCATGTTTTTGATTTATTGGGTGGTGTGAAAACAATAGATGAGGTAGCAAGACTTCGCCCACTAGAAAAAATCCAAACGCATCGTTTAACTGATACAGCAAAAGCTTTCTCTGTAGTGGAGAAGTTATTGCAAAAGGAACTACCAAATTTACAAGACGGGCCAGCTCCTATTGTCTGTCATATGACAGATGGGGCATCAACTGGTGAAGATCCAGAATTAATTGTACGAAGAATTATGAATATGTCTGTACCTGATGGAAACGTACTAATTGAAAATATTTTTATTTCAGATGAAATTATGCAAGAACAAATTTCTAATATAAAGAAGTGGGAAGGAATTATGCCAAATACAGAGATTACAGATGAATATGGTGCAAAGTTGCAAAGACTTTCATCGCCTATCCCTCAAAGCTATCGTGAGATGATGATGGAACATGGGTTTCATATTGCAGATGGTGCTGTGATGATGTTTCCTGGGACAAATGCGGACTTAGTATCACTTGGATTTCAAATGTCTGCTGCAACGCCGGTTCGATAGGAGAGAAGTATGATGAAATATATTCTATCTCAAGAGAAAGAAACGGTATTGCAAGAAAAGGAAACGAAACATTTTACTTATCGATATAGCTATGTAAGAGCAAAAGAAACGCAGGATTTAAACGAGAGTGGAGAAGACTTTCTAGTATTTCTAGATAATGGAACTAGTTTCATATTTGCGTTATGTGATGGTGTAGGGCTGTCTTTTCATGGTGAAATTGCTGCGAAATTTCTTGGTATGAAGTTAGTAAACTTGTTTGAAACATGTCAAGAAAGTGGACTGGATATTGCTAAATTATTAAATGAACAGTTAAAAAATTGGATAGAAGAAGCTTCAGAGGAAGTGAGTGCATTTCGATTGCCAGAAGAAACACCGTGGTTACTACGCGATGTTTTGGAAGAAAAGCGAAAACAAGGTAGTGAAACGATGTTTATTGGAGGGAAAATAGAACTTATTTCAAATCAAGATAAAGCAAAGATAACGATAGTTACACATGGCGATTCATTTGTACAGTTGTTTCAAGATAAGGAGAATTGTTCGAATGTAATGAAGTTTAAGAGAAATATAGAGAAAAGATGGTCTACACAGCGAGGCATTATTGGTGTGGAATTGGCGGTTTTTTCAAAGACATTATCAAGACAAGAAGCTAATCGGATAGTTATTCATTCAGACGGACTTGTACCGCTTAAGCAGTATAACTTTGAGGAAGTGTTAAAAGAAATTGAGAGGGCACAGAACTCTCCGACAAGCGATGATATTTCATTTTTAGATGTTTCTTGGTAACAAACATGATGGAAAAAAGGTGAATAAACGTGGAAGAGATTATTGTGACATACATAAAACAGTCAAATGAAGAAATTGATATTGCAATTCCAAATGACGTGAAAGCGGTACAAATTATTGAAGCAATTTTACATCATGAAAAAATAGATGAAGCATTAAGCGGGATCTATGAAATTAGAGTGGCAAAAGATAAAGAAGAGTGGCATTCTATTCGAAATGATGAAACGTTGCGCGATAATGATGTGTGGGATGGACAATATGTAATACTACATAAAAAAGGGACAATTATCCCTTCTTTTGAAATGATGCCGGCAGAAGAAGTTTATAATGAACCTGTTAAACAAGGTATGTCTTCTAGTGAAGAAGATTATGTATGGAAAATCATTGAGTAATAGTTTTTGGATGGGGAAGGAGAAATGTTTTGTGCAAAAATCACCGTATTTTCAACGCTCTCCGCGTGTGAAAGTAGATATACCGACAGGGGATGTTATTATTCATGATCCACCGAATATACCGGAGGAGCCGAAGTTTTCAATTGAAACAATGTTACTGCCTGCAATGATGACGGTTTTAACATTGGTATTATATTTTGTAATGATGAAATTTATGAAGATGAATTCAAGTTATATGCCATTAATGATGGTTTCAAGTATTCCGATGTTGGGGTCATATATAATTACAACGATGGGGCATTTCCGTAAAAAGAAAGAACATCGTCAAATGGTTGAACAATTACAAACAAGGTACTTAGAGCAAATTCAAAAGCATCGAGTGGAATTAGATACGTTAAAGGTTGAACAAGCAAAATATTTAATTACACAAAACCCAAGCCCATTAAAAAGTGTACAAAGAATTGAAAATCGGGAAAGTAATTTATGGGAGCGTACACCTGAAAGTCCAGACTTTTTAGATATTCGTATTGGTACAGGAGAAAGACCATTCCTTGTAGAATTGAAGGTGCCTGAGCAGAAAGGTTATGAAGAAAATCCATTAGTTACAGAAGCGCAAAATGTGAAAAGGGATTTCAATACGATACCAAATGGACACATTTCAATTTCTTTGAAAAAAAACGATGTAATTGGTGTAGTTGGAAATAAAGAAGATAGACTAAACTTTATTCGAATTGTAACGACACAAATTATGACGCATCATGCACCAAATGAAGTGAAAATAGCAGCATTTTATCATGAAAAGGAAAAAAAACAATGGGATTGGATGAGGTGGCTTCCTCACGTATGGGATGAACAGAGAAGTATGCGCTTTTTATCTGAAAATCAACAAGATGCACAGAAACTAGCAGAAGTATTATTTACTCCACTTAATATGCGCAGAATATATAATTCTTCTGCGCAAGCAGATGCAAAAGTTCCTTTAATTCCGATGTATGTCTTTTTCTTATCAGCGAGAGAATTTTTAGAGGATGATCCTTTAACTCCAATGTTACTTAGAGAAGGTGAAAGTGTAGGAGCTTCTACATTTATTTTTGCAGAACAAAGGGAAAGGTTACCGATGGAATGTGATCTTGTAATAAGCTTAAATGGAGAAAATGGAGAGTTAGTAGAAACGTTTTCAAGTTCAGCTGAAAACAATGGAACAACGCGTGCGAGTTTTAAAGTAGATCGACTTTCATTCGAACGATGTGAGCTAGGAGCGCGAAACATTGCTCCAATTCGAATGAAAAGTTCTACAGCAGCCAACATTCCGAAAGTATTAACATTTTTAGACTTGTTTCAAGCTAAAAACATGGAAGAGTTACAAGTGCTAGAGAGATGGAAAGAAAATCGGTATCCGACTTCATTACCGGTTCCAATTGGTGTAAGAGAAGGAAGTAAACCTGTTTTTCTAAATATTCACGATAAAATAGAGAAAAAGGGGCATGGTCCGCACGGTCTAATGGCTGGTACAACTGGATCAGGAAAAAGTGAAGTGATTCAGTCTATAATAGCCGCGTTAGCGGCAACCTATCATCCTCATGAGATGGCATTTATGCTTATCGACTATAAAGGTGGTGGAATGTCAAACACATTTGCGGGATTACCGCATATTATTGCATCTATTACGAACTTAGAAGATCCAAACTTAATTGAGCGTGCCAGAATTTCATTAAAGGCAGAATTAGAGCGGAGACAAAAATTATTCATTCAGGCTGGAAATGTTCAGCATCTAGATGAATATTATGAAACAAGCTGGCGTGAAAAAGAACCTTTACCACATTTATTTATTGTTATTGATGAGTTTGCTCAAATGAAAAAGGAACAACCAGACTTTATGGACGAGCTAATTAGTGTCGCTGCAATAGGAAGGACGTTAGGAGTTCATTTATTATTAGCAACTCAAAAACCTTCAGGGGTTGTAAATGACAAGATTTGGAGTAACTCGCGTTTTCGAATTTGTTTACGTGTACAAGATGATGCGGATAGTCGTGAAATGTTAAAGATTCCAGATGCATCTAAAATTAATGTACCAGGACGAGGGTATCTCCAAGTTGGTAGCAATGAAGTATTGGAATTATTCCAGTCTGCATGGAGTGGAGCACCTTATAATCCAGATGAAGAGAAAGTTCTTGATATTGTTGATTTTACAGAAGTTAAGCTCTCGGGTGAAAGAATAAAAGTGAAAAAGCGTCCAAAACCAATGACAAATAGTCCGAAACAATTACAAGCTTTTATTCAATATGTACAGAGCGTATCAGAAAAAGAAAATATTAAAGCATTACCAGGACCTTGGCTGGATCCATTACCGGAAAAATTATTGTTAAAAGAATTTTATGCTATGGAAGATTGGACAATTGGTGAGTGGAATAAACCGAAAGAATATTTACAAGTAACAGTTGGATTAATTGATGATGTTGCAAAACAAGCACAATTTCCGCTGAAGTTAGATTTACAAGAAGGGCATTTAAATATTTATGGTATGCCAGGTACAGGAAAAACAACGATGTTGCAAACTATTATTATGTCTCTAGCTGTATCTCACACACCAGAAGAAGTGAATTTCTATGTTATTGATTTTGGTCGTATGTTTTTAGATTTTAGAGATTTACCTCATATTGGCGGGATTATACAAGAAGGCGAAAATGAGAAAATGAAACGTCTATTCGGATTTTTAAAGAAGGAAATCACGCTTAGAAAAGAGAGCTTTTCTAATATCGGTGCAAAGTCATTCTCTATGTATAACCGAATGGTAGAAAAGAAAATACCAGCTATAGTAGTAATGGTAGATGGTTATATAAGGTTCAAAAATGAATTCGAGAAAGAAAATGAAGTATTAGAATTATTATTGCGTGAATCAAGTACATACGGTGTATATTTCTATTTCTCTCTGAATCAAACAATTGATATGTTTGATCGTGTTCGTAATAATATACCGATGGCACTTACATTTGAATTACAAGATGGAACAGAATATCATAACTTAGTTGGCAGACCTAAATTCCCATTAATTGAAGTTCCTGTTGGCCGTGGGTTAATGAAAGGACAACCACCGGAATTATTCCAAGCAGCATTGCCGTTTATTGGTGAAAGTGAACTTGAGTACTCTCAACAATTAAAAACAATTATTCGAAAAATGAATGGAGAATGGGATGGTGAAAAAGCAAAAGCCATTCCAATGGTACCTAAAGAAATATTTGTAGAGCATATGGTTGAAAAATTGGAAACAGCCCAAATTTCAGCAGGTATGGAAACAGAGGATATTCAATTACAAAGTATTTCTTTAGATGAAATGAGTCATATATTTGTTGGGGGAAGAATAGAAGGTGGAAAAACATCGCTTTTACAAACACTTCTGTTCACTACTACATACCAATACTCTCCTGAAAAGGTTGAGCTATACTTAGTAGACCTTGGTGAAAGACCTACAGGCATATTAGCTCTTGGAGATTTACCTCATGTGAAGAAGAAAGTTACAGATGGTATGCAATTAAAAGAAATGTTAGATGAATTGTTAGAGCTAATAAATAATAGAGAACCAATAATGCCTTCTATAGATCCAAACGCAACAGTGGAGATTCCATATAAGAGAATAATCATTGCGATTGATGATATCGATCAAATGTTAACTATATTATCTACTGATTATGAAGCAAAAAACAAAATGGAACTAATTGTCCAAAACTGTAAAAATAAAGGGATTCACTTTATGACAGCTGCTACAACGTCTAGCTTAAATAGCTATTCTCATGAAAAATGGTTTGCGGAAATTAGAAAGAGAAGTATTGGATATTTATTGGGAACGACACAAAATAATGATGTGTATTTCTTTAATATGAAACTGCCACATACTGAAATGGATCAAGAATTATTAAGTGGGGATGGGTATTGCATACGTAGAAAGCCAATAAAAATAAAATGTGCATATACACCATTACATTTACTTCGCACGATGACAGATAAAATTAGTGTGAAATGGTCTGAATTAAAAGTGAAATAATATTAAAATAGGGTTAAATTACTAGAAAATAGAATATTTTTGTAATTAAACCCTTTAAAAATTGTATGAATATAGTTTATAATCTAATTGTTGTATCATTTATGATTTGAAAGGGGAAATTATTAAGATGGCAGAAATTAAAATCACACCAGAAGAACTTGAAAGAATCGCAGGAAACTTTAAAAACGCAGCAGGAGAAGCACAAAGTCAAATTAATAGACTTGAAGGCGATATTAATAGTTTAGAAGGACAATGGGCTGGGGCAACACAAGCAAAATTCCGTGGAGAATTTATGCAATCTAAACAAGCAATGCAACAATACATTCCAATTTTAGAAGGTATTTCAACAGATTTAAAACGTATCGCTGATAAATTCCGTAATACAGATAACGCATACTAAGAATAGAACAATTGCAAAAGACCAGGAGCTATTGTTCCTGGTCTTTTTTTGAAAAATTGTTATACGAGAGTAAGGGGATAAAATGGGATTCCGACCAGAAGTAGGAGAAAAAATTAGCCTTAATAAAGATGTTTATCGTTTTGAGAAACACCCAGCTGTAATTGGTATTGAGATGCCCTATGGTCAAGAGGGAAGACAAGGAACAGTTTATCAATTACAACAGGAAAATGGTGTTGAACGAATTGCATTAAAAGTTTTTAAGGAACGCTATCGCGAAGAAAAACATCAACTAGCATTTTTGAAACCACTATCTTCCTTAGTGGGTCTGAAAGTATGTTCACGTTATATCGTTACTAAAGAAGAACATACATCTGCTATCGAAAAATCAGAAGATCTTGCTAATAGTATTGTAATGCCTTGGATTGAAGGTCCAACATGGGCTGATATAATACAAGAACAAAGAATGTTATCAAAAGAACAATGTTTCTTTATTGCAGAAGCATTTCTTACAACACTTAAAATGATGGAAGAAAATGAAGTTGCTCATAATGATTTATCGTCTAGCAACGTACTCGTACCTTTCTTAAGTGAAAATCCAACTGAAGGTCAACACAATATCGAACTTGTTGATGTTGAGCAAATGTATGGCCCGAAAACGAAAAGACCTTCATTATTGCCAGCAGGTTCAGCGGGCTACGCACCGATGTATTTAAAAAGTGGAGTATGGCAAAAAGAAGCCGATCGATTTGCAGGTGCTATTTTATTAGGAGAAATATTAAGTTGGTGTAGTGAGGAAGTTCGAAATAAAAAATGGACGGATGCAAGTTACTTTAAAACGGAAGAAATGCAGAAAGAATGTGAAAGATATACGTTACTTCAGCAAGTATTACATAATCAATGGAACGGGGAGATTGCAAAATTATTTAGGCAGGCATGGAGTAGTAACTCTTTCGCAGAATGCCCAAGCTTTGCGCAGTGGTACGATGTATTTAATAGCGCGAGAGAAAGAATGAAAATTGATGCGGAAAGGCAGTCAGCAGAAGAACACTCTCTTTTTGTATCAAAATGTTTGGAAATTGCAAGATTATTAGAAGAGAGAGGATTTAAACAAGCGGCATTATATGAATATAAAATAATTTTCAATTCACTCAATCCATCAACAGCTCTGCAAAAAGAACTCGCATATATCATTCAAACTATGGAGAGTCAAGAGCCTGAAATAAATAATAAAATGGTCCTACAACATTATTTGGAATTAGCTACTGAATTGGAACGAGAAAACAATGCAGCATTTGCTTGTTTCGTCTATTCACGAATCGTACAATTTCCAAACATTGACCAGGCGTTAAAACAGGAAATTGAAAGCATTATTGAAGAGATAAAAGAAGAGCAAGGAACACAGTCGCAGCAAGAAGTAGCAGCTACAATTACAGTGCCAACTAGCATTCTACAGAGCCGGAAACAAACGAAAAAACAAGTGGAATATGATGTAGATGATGAGATTTTAAATGCAAAAGCATCAAATCAACCACTTACAATAACGCATGAGCAAAGTGAACCGTCGGCCTTTTTTAAATGGTGGAAAAAGAATAAAAAACGGATTTTGATTATTGGCTCAACTGTAGTTGTTGTTATAGGTGGTTCAACGTTATTTTATTTCTACACAACAAACGCTAAATATCAAAAGTTTATGGAACAAGCACGACAAGCCTATCATGATAAAAAATATACAAAAGCTGAAGAAGCTGTTGAACA
The DNA here is from genome assembly GCF_019837545.1 of Bacillus sp. 17RED48. Taxonomy (NCBI): domain Bacteria; kingdom Bacillati; phylum Bacillota; class Bacilli; order Caryophanales; family Bacillaceae; genus Bacillus; species Bacillus sp. 17RED48. Next base: position 317,583 of record NZ_JADAXG010000004.1, on the reverse strand, counting down.
TGCAATTGCTGTAAAGGGTAAAGACGAGGCTTATCTTCAATTAGCAACGATTTACGTTGCTGAAGGAAAAAATAAAATTGCAATCGATTATATTACAAAACTAATAAAAGATAGAGAAATCGATAAAGAAAATAATGAAGCTGCTTATCTATTAGCTTCAGCAAATTTCCGCATTGGAAAATATCAAGAAGCAGTGCAAAATTTTGAACAAGCGTTAGCGAATAATGCAAAAGGAATTGAACCATACAAAAAAGATGCAATGCGAGATTTAGCTGTATGTCATATGAAAATGAAAGAATTTGAAAAAGCGGAAGATGTTATTGTCAAAATGAGTACGAAGACAAATGAAGATAAAGCAATTGTTTCGTATTTAAAAGGTCAATTATCAACCGCAACGGTACAGTTAGAAAAAGCAGAATCTTTCTTTAAAGAAGCTATTATGCAAGATTCAAAGAATGCCATATATACAATTGAACTTTCAAATCTATATGTGCTTTGGAATAAAACAAACCTAATTGATAGTGCGAAGAAAGAAATGAATTATCAACAAGCATCTCACATTTTACAAGTAGCGATTCAAAAAGATATGAAAAATATTGAGTTGTTAAATCAACTAGGAATTGTGTATTACGAAGCGGGTCAATTTTATGAAACGCGAGATGGTGCAAAGAGTACTGCCGCATATCAGCAAGCGTTAGAAGCTTACAATAGAGTTGTCAGCAGTGGAACACGCGACATAAATACGCTTGTAAATATAGGGATTTTATACGATAAAGTGGGACAAGGAAATGAAGCAGAGAAGCTTTTCACAGAAGCATACTCACAAAACGATGAAAATCCACATGTGAATTTTGCATTCGGGATGTTTAAAATTAAACAGAAAAAATACGAGGAAGCAAGTCGTTTCTTAAGAAAAACAGTTCAAGCAAATGAAAATGAATCCGAAGTAAGAGCTGCGCAAGAAAAACTAACAGAAATGAAAACAAACGGTTGGATTCAATAAAGATAGGAAAAGGGGAAAAGGACATGGAGGAAAACAATAATAACTTAGGGAAAAAAGTCGCTATATCAGTAATGTCGGTAGCATTACTAGGAACATCAGGATATCTTGTGTATGACAAAGGCTTTAAGACAGCAGGAAAAGAACAAGTAAAACTAGCAAGTAATACAGAAGAGAAAAAAGATGATCGTATTACAGGGGGAGATTTACAGTCTATGTTCCCAAATTTAGTCGCTGATCCTGCAAAAAAAGATGAAAAACCTGGCGAAAAACCAACTATTAATTTAGCAGACTTAATTGGAAATAATAAATCACCAATTACGCCAGTAACATATAAACCAGATGAAGTATCGGTGGAAAAGAAAGATCCACAAATCAAATTATCGGATGCACCAACTCCACAAAAACTAGATTTGCCAACGAATATGGGGGGGCCTGTGGTGGAACCGAGTAAAAATTTTCCGGATAGTTTGGTGGACCCGGGGAAAACATCAGGTGGTGATAAGGAACTAGAAAAACCAAAACCGGATGGCGATAAAGAACCAGAAAAACCAAAACCGGATGGCGATAAAGAACCAGAAAAACCAAAACCGGATGGCGATAAAGAACCAGAAAAACCAAAACCGGATGGTGATAAAGAGCCGGAAAAACCAAAACCAGATGGTGATAAAGAACCAGAAAAACCAAAACCGGATGGTGATAAAGAGCCGGAAAAACCAAAACCGGATGGTGATAAAGAACCAGAAAAACCAAAACCACCAGTGCCACACGATCAAATTACAGTATCACCAATAACGGGAGATATTTTAGTTGAGTGGTATGCTGGAAATGGAGAGAAATATTCATCTGTATTCTTTAATGAGTATTACGGGAAAGAGCAAGACTCTAATAAATTAGATATGTTAGCTGAATATTCCGAGGAACTGAAAGATTTGACACTTATATCTCAATTAAATAAGGAGTCAAATGCAAAAACGTTGGCTAATCATAGATTAACATTGGAAAATTTGGGGGAAATTTTAGCTAATAAGGATAATCATTCCAATCAAAGTGCATTATTCTATTTACGTAATCAAATGAATACACTTAAGGAAAAAGTTACAACACAACAAGAGTTACAAAAGTATTTAAATGAAAACCAGAAAGAGTATATTCAATTTGTTGGAAAGTTAACATATGATAAAGCTGTGTATGAGGAAGGGATTTGGTTGGAAGATCCGTATAATCCGGAGAATCTAGTCTATTTAGAACAAGCTTTAAGTAAATATTATTTAGTCACATCAGTGCTCGAAAGTGTGGATCCCAAAATAGTAGAATCTGCAAATCAACGTGTAGAGAAGATTTTTTACAAACTATTAGAAGAAGAATTAAAGAATATTAACATCGACAAACCGGTAGTGACATCTAATAATGATACCAAGGAAAACGTAGGTACAGAGGAAGCACTTGTAACTAGTAGTAATGGAGAAAAAGCGGTTAAAGAAGATAATAAGGTTGAAATTGAGGCGTCAGAAATAGCTAGTGAAAAAGATAAAAAAGATCAATTAATTGAAAGTGAAAAAAGCAATATAGAAAACAAGGAAAAAATAGAGCATAAAAATAAAGATAGCAAAGATACAGTTGATCAAATGAAACCGGAAAAATCAGAAAAAGAAAAAAGAATTGATCAAGCAATTGAGCAAATCGAAACATATTTAAATTCTGAAAATCCACAATATGAAAAGACATTAATATTAGTAAATGAATCGATTGCTGATGCAAACAATCAACAAAAAGAAAAATTAGATCAGCAATTTAGTATGGCTGTAGAGGGACTTCAAGGACAAATAAACGCTCCTACTACTTCAGTGGAAGTTGCTCTAAATAAAGCAAATTTATTAGCAAATACAGCAAAGGTTGAAAAATCCGTTCAAGATGAAGCTAAAAAATTATTAATGCCACTTATGTTTGAAAGAAAAGCAATTGAGGCTGCGAATATGGGAGAGTATTATACAGCTGTATTGAATATTGCGAATGCAATTCGCACAAAACACCCATTAGAACGTTCAAGAGAAGAAATGGTTAATTATTCGAATAAATTATGGGTAAAGACAGAAAATGAATGGAATGAAATGAATGGAACAACAGGGTGGCAAAATAAGGTAGAAAAAACAGTGCTACCATCATACACATTACTGGCACAATTAAAGGATATCGATAAGACTATTGGCCAAATTAACGGAATGGGTATGATTGATAGTGCATCAAGAAAGATGGAGGGAATTCAGCTAATACAAATAGCGAGTGCAAAAGCGAATGAGCCAGGAAAACTTTTTGATGCTTTACATTACTTCGGACAAGCTTCAAATCGCGGGGTAGACGATGAAAAAGGATTCACTAAAGTTGCAAATGAAGTATTATATGCAGCGGAGCAAGCGGAAAAAAGTAATTATTTATCAGCATTAGAAATTTATCAAATTCTTTATAAGACGCCAGGTATTGAACTGACTGGAATGAAAGATAAAGCCAAAGCTGCCATTGAATATTTAAGTGCATTTGATGCTGCAAATAAAAGGGCTAATCATGTAAGCACTATTGAAGATTTAGCATCAGTAATTGAATTAACACATCAATCAATCATGCTAGGGTATCAGCAGGAGCCTGTAAATAAATTTATGAAGGCTGTTTCTGAAGAAATGTTAGAGACAGGTGAAAAGTATTTAAAGAAAAATGATAGTAATAATGCATATAAATGTTTCGAGTTTTTAACTCGACCAATATATTCAGCTACAATTGATGGAGAATTGCGCCAAAAAGCAATGAAACAATTAAACGAAATTAAAGCTATAAACGTTCAAAAATAATTAGATTTAACATTCGCCATCTTACTTTGCGTAAGATGGCGAAATTATTTCACATAAGGAGTGAAGTTCAATGAGTTTACTAGAAATTTGTCCATTAGATGGGGCGCTAGTGGAAGCTTTACAGAATGAAGAAAAAAGATTTCGTTTTTATGAGATATTACAGAAATCAAATTTGTACGTTGTTGCTTCTGTAGAGGGAGATACAAATGTAGATGAAGAAGGGAATTTGATTTCAACTGAAAATACACAATTGCAAATTCATTATTTTGAAATGGAAGAAGGATTAATGTTACCACTGTATTCTGATTTGAAACATTTAGAAATGGTTATTCCAGAAGAATGTCCATATGTCTCTATGAATGCGATTGAATTATTAAAGACGATAGATTTAGAAGCAAATGTAATATTAAACCCAGGAACAAAATTTCAAAAATTATTTGTGAAGGAAGAAATTGAAGCGATTTGTGATAACAGTATTTTTGATGTTTTTTCTAAAGGGAACAAGTAAAAATTGATGCAGTTTTATTTCTTTTTGGTATAAAATAGAGGAAGGTGGGAGAGGGTTTGGAGATCAAGGTCAAACCTGAACAACTCGAACAAATTGCCAAAAACATATCAGAGATGCAAACACACAGCCAGAACATACAACAAAATCTCAATCAATCTATGTTTAGTATTCAAATGCAATGGCAAGGAGCAACGAGTCAGCATTTTTATGGGGAATATATGAGATCAATGAGACTCATGGAATCTTACATACGTAACTTACAAGTTACAGAAAAAGAATTACGGCGTATCGCTCAAAAGTTTCGTCAAGCAGATGAAGAATATCAAAAGAAACAAAATGAAAAATTGAAAGAAACCCATAAAACAGAAAAGAAACATGTAAAATCATGGTGGGAAAAGGGAGTAGAAGGAGCAGCTGAATTCATTGGAATAAATGATGCAATTCGTGCAGTTACCGGTAAAGACCCTATTACAGGAAAAGAATTATCATCAAAAGAAAGACTCATCGCCGCAGGATGGACGCTCCTAAACTTTGTTCCTGTTGGAAAAGTGGCAAGTCTTGCTGGAAAAGGAATAAAGTATGTCGCTTCTAGCTTTGGGAAGACAATTGTAAAAGCAGGAAAAAGACTAGGCGAAGGCGTAACAATGGTAGCCGGAAAAGCTGGAAAAGCAGCTGTTGATGGCATAAAAACAGCCAGCCACAAAGTAACAGAAGGTGTAAACTTTGTAGCCTCGACAGCAAAAGGCTTTGCCGATAAAATCGGAAGCCTATGGAACAAAGGTGCCACAACCGTAAAAACAACTTTCTTGCAGGGAAATGAAAAGATCCAGCACGCAGTAAAAACATTGCTGGAGTACAAATGGATCCCAGGTGAGGGAAAAGGCTTCGCCATGGCTGGAGTAGGAAATTTCTCAGGAGGAGGACAGTATTCTCTGAAAGAGGCTTATCAGTATATGGAGAGTAAGGTTGTTAAGGGTACGGGTAATCCTCCTAAGATAACGGAAATACAAGAGGGGGACCTTGGGAAGCACATTATTAAAGGGAAAAATGGAAGAAAAGAACTGGCACCAAACGTGCGTTATGTTACCGAGGATGGTTATAAATATACAACAGATGAGCTTGGTAGAATAGTAGATGTTGAGGCAGGAGAATTAATACTTCAAAAAGGAAAACGAAACAAAGGAATGCAAGTGGCAGCAGGCCGTGAAGATAGGTTACCTGATGATGATGGTGGCCACTTGATAGGAACTCAATTCCATGGTTCTGGAGATATAGATAATTTAATTGCTCAAAATAGACAAATTAATCGCTCTGGTGGAGAGTGGTATAATATGGAGCAAGAGTGGGCTAATGCGTTAGGTGGAAAGCCTCCTAAAAAAGTAACAGTAAAGATTGAACCAGTTTATCAAGGAACGTCACTAAGACCAAATTATTTTGAAATAGTTTATGAAATAGAAGGAAAAGGGATATTTGAGAAAACGATTAGAAATCGCGCAGGAGGTTGATTAAAGTGGAAAAAGAAATGAACAAGTTGTATAGAGAAATAGCTGAAACGGTTAATGAAATGATTCCAGAAGAATGGGAGAAATTTTATTTTTATGCTCAGATATCGGAAACTGGAGGGGGGACGTACTTTTTTTATAATACACCTGAAAATAGACAATGCTTTAATTATAGTGTGAAAATCCCATTTAACTATGCTATTGATAAAGAAGAATTTAAAAAAAATAAAAGAAAGCTGTTTGAGTTGAGCGACGAACTAAGAAATGTTTTTAAAGATAATCAGCAAGAACTTTGGTATTCCTTTACAATGACTCTTGAGAGTAGTGGGAAATTTAAGATGCATTATGATTATACAAATTGGTTCGATACAGAATATGGTTTTAGTGACCAAATGATTATTTGGAAAAATAAATACTTAGGAGAAGTACCAAATGATAGAGAATATAAAGCGTTAATCGATAAATATCATAGTGAATTTCCGAATAATCCTATTTAACTAAATGAAAGACAGAAAAAATAATAGGGCGTTTGAAAATAAATACTCCATGATGGTTGTACCATCATAGAGTGTTATGTGCAATGATAGAATAGAAAATAAAGTACGAGCTTAGGCGAGATGACATTTTACCGAGCGATAAATATAAACACATGGAATGTATATTAAACTAACAAGCTCGTACAAACTCGTAAGTTTTAATATAGTATTTGTCATGATGTACAAAAGGCGTCATACTGTTACTACAAAAGTTACAAATTTACGCTACTTAAAAACATATGAACTTAAAGCACTTGATTGTCAATTAAAGGCAACAAGTGCTTTTTTGCGTTTTAGCGTAGAAATTTAAAAGAGCACTATAATTTTATAAGTGCATTAAGTGTTAAATTTTTATTGTTGTTTTATAGACTGTAGTGGCTGTGAACAGTGTACGACGATAGTAGAGGAAAAAATAAAGGGTTGTGTTACTTTTTGAAGTCATCGTAAAGTACGTTTTAACGGATGGACGTTATGCACATGTTATCCGCAAAAAACGGGTAAACGTTACAGGGACTTTAATTGCTGTAACGGGAAGGGACTTAATATGGAAGAAAAAGTAGTTGGTTATGTACGAGTTTCAACAGAAGGACAAGTACGTGAAGGGTATAGCCTAACGTATCAAGTAGAAGAAATTGAACGGTACTGCATTGAAAATAAACTACAGCTGCTTCACATATACGAAGATAAAGGAATTAGCGGAGCGACAGTAGATGAAGATGGATTAACAGTTGAACGTGAAGGCTTACAAGAATTACTGTCAGATATGACGTGTCATCAAGTAAGCAAAGTTATTGTACTAAATACATCTCGGTTATGGCGCTCTGATATGGCAAAAGTGTTAATACAACGAGGGCTAAAGAAACATGCAGTTGATGTGAAAGCAATTGAACAACCGAATTATAGTATATATACACATGACCCAAATGATTTTTTAGTAAATGGTATGTTAGAGCTATTAGACCAATACCAACGTCTTGAGATTGTATTAAAGCTAAGTCGAGGTAGAAAGAAAAAAGCGGAACAAGGTGGATATGCAGGTGGCGGTGTGATGTTTGGTTATAGAGTAAAGAAAGGACAAAAAGTGTTAGAAGTGGATACTAATAAAGCAATCGTTGTACGTAGACTATTTGAGCTACGACACTTTTGTAAGCATTGGTCACTTACTCAATTGGCAGAAAGACTGAATATGGAAGGCTATTGTACAGAGAAAGGGAAGCGGTTTACGAAAGTACAAGTTAAACCCATGTTAGACCGAGAGAACTTTTATCGAGGGGTATATACATACGGGCAAATACAAACAAATGGGAAACATCCAGCAATTATTTTATAAACTCACTTAAAAAATTAGCTCATTTTACTATACATACTACTAGAGTGATGAAAATGGATAGGCTTGCGTACCTATGCGCATCGAAAGATGAACGCTCGAACTAAGGTTGCCGACATTTTTATATATGACTAAATCATTGAATAGAGGGATGAGTTATGCATAATAGACAAAACTATTTGTATGTAGGAGTAGATTTACATAAGGAGCATCACACGGCTGTTATGATTAATTGTTGGCAAGAGAAATTAGGAGAAATACAATTTGATAATAAACCATCTGCATTTTCAAAGTTCTTATTAGAAGTAGAGACATATGTGTGTGATGGGATAATTGTTGTATTTGGTTTAGAAGATGTTGGTGGTTACGGAAGAGCCAAGTGATGATACAAAAAAATGATAGTTGGGATGCGGAATGTGTGGCACGCATATTGGTAAACAAATTTAATCAATTGCCAGATGCAAAGCCAAACGATTTATTTTGGTCGATACAACAATTGGTTTCAAGAAGGAATGCATTAGTAAAAGCACAAAGTGCATTAAAGAACCAATTACATATTCAATTAAACCACCATTATCCAAGTTATAAAAAGTTTTTCTCAGAGTTAGATGGAAAAACAGCATTAGCGTTTTGGCAGCAATATCCGTCACCCTCTTGTTTAGAGGGGGCAAATATAAAGCAATTAACAGCTTTTTTATTAGATGTTAGCAACAATACATGTTCAGTAAAGAAAGCAAGCGAAATATTAAAACTTGTAAAAGAAGATGGACATACAATGAAGGAATATCAAGAAACACGAGACTTTTTAGTAAGAAGTATTGTACGGGATATTGAGTTTAAAAAGACAGAAATGAAATACATCGAGAGAGAATTAAAACAGCTAGTAAAACTACTAGATTATCAATTAGAAACGATGCCGGGAATAGAACTTGTGACGGCATCAGCATTAATTGCAGAAATTGGGGATGTAAGGCGATTTCCAAATGCCAACAAATTAGCACGATTTGCGGGGATTGCGCCTGTTTACTTTGGTTCTGGTGGGAAAGGTAAGACACACAAAAGCAAACAAGGCGCTACACGCTTTATTTTATAATTTAGCAGTACAGCAAGTGCAAGTAGCAAAAGGCAGTAAGATGCCACGAAATCCAGTGTTTCATGCGTACTATCAGAAGAAACTAAAAGAAGGAAAAACAAAGGGACAAGCATTGGTATGTATTATGAGAAGGCTTGTAAACATTGTATATGGCATGATGAAATATAAAACAGCTTATGAGTTGCCAGTAGTGGAAGAAAAAGAAGTAGTTTAATAAGGGTTTACATGGTTTGCTTTTTTATTGTGAGGGTTTAAGATTACAACATAGGGTACGGGTAAAATTGATTACGATTTAGCTAAAGATTATATTAGAGATGTAGAGTCAAAAACAGGATTGAAGCTTCATAAAAACCAAGTAGAATAATTAAAGGCTGCTCTAAGGGAACATAAGTATGAAAAAATGACGCCATTAGAAACGTTAAAACACAGAAATAAATTTAACAGTGTGAAAAACAAATTGATAAGTGAATGGGAAGAAAAAACAGGGCAAACATGGCCAAGATATACTGAGGAAGTTTATGATAAAAAAGGTAGAGTAGTAAGGGATATTGGGCAACCCTATGATGCACATCATATTATAGAGAATAATTTTGGTGGGCCTCATGAATGGTGGAATATACATCCTGCTAAATTTCCTGATGAACATCAGGCAGGAATTCATGGTAAAGGGTCACCATCAAATAAATTATTTCCAGGGAGGTAGTTTTAATGGCTGCATTTGATTTTATAAAAAATAGTCATCATAAGTTTTTTAAATTACAAGAAAATGAACTTATAGTGGCAGAAAAGAGACTTGGATTTGCGTTTCCTAATGAACTTAGAAATTTTTACTTAGAAGTTGGCTATGGTTTTATAAAAGGAAATAATGTGGATGCAATAAATAGAATAATGGATCCAGATACTATAGCAGATATTACATTGAGAGAAGGTATTTACGAGTTTGATCCAGATTTAGAGGGGATATACGAGGAAGAAGATAAATTGGTTTTTTATGAAGTAAACGAGGGTGTATATTTAACACTTGATTTGAATACTCCTCAACAAACTCCTGTATATTTTTTTGAGACTCAAATAGCTGATTCATTGGAGGAATTTATACGGAAAATTAATCAGGATACTGAATACTTTGTGAATATGGTTGATTAATACTCTAGTATAGATTAAAAGTCTACAGTAATGAGTAAACAAACGAGAATGACGAAGTTCGTGGTGCTAAAGTTAAATATACACTGACACATAAGACAAGCAAACGAAAAAGCACTTATTTTTGAAGTGGACAGAAAAAGAATAGGCTGTTAGAAAGTACGTACTTCATGATGGTTGGACCATCATGGGGTACTGTGTGCAATGATAGAATAGAAAACAAAGTACGAGCTTAGGCGAGATGACATTTTACCGGGCGATAAATATAAACACATGGAATGGACATTAAACTAACGAACTCGTACAAACTCGTAAGTTTTAACGTAGTAGTTGTCATGACATGTAAAAGGTGTCATACTGTTACTAAAAAACTTACAAATTTATGCTACTTAAAACATATGAACTTAAAGCGCTTGATTGTCTCTGAAAGGCAACAAGTGCTTTTTTCGTCTTAGTATAGAAATAAGATATAATAAAAAAGTTAATATTTTGTTAGATTGAGAAAATAAAAAGTATCTACTAAAAAGCAGCCGTCGATGGTATAAAAACAGCTAGCCACAAAGTAACAGAAGGTGTAAACTTTGTAGCCTCGACAGCAAAAGGCTTTGCCGATAAAATCGGAAGCCTATGGAATAAAGGTGCCACAATCGTAAAAACAACCTTCTTGCAGGGGAATGAAAAGATCCAGCACGCAGTAAAAACATTGCTGGAGTACAAATGGATCCCAGGTGAGGGAAAAGGCTTCGCCATGGCTGGAGTAGGAAATGTCTCAGGGGGAGGACAGTATTCTCTGAAAGAGGCTTATCAGTATATGGAGAGTAAGGTTGTTAAGGGTACGGGTAATAGAGAGGCTGAAGTTCCACCTGCTTTTAGACAAACTGATTTTGCTAGTTCTTATGAAGCAAGGTATAATCAGACACCTTCACCAATTAATTCGAAGGTTGAATTTGAAGGAATCAGAGGAGAATCTTTAAGTACGCTTAAACCACCACCAGACCCTAAATTGAAACGTATATTAGATGAAGCTGGCATTAAAGGTATTCAATATAAAAACGGAGTTCCTGATTTTTCGCCAGTATCAAAGGCTCAAATTGAAATTGACTATATGCTTGGAGGAAAAGGAAATTATGGTACAAAGGCTAGGACATACAATTTTGCTCAAGCAGACCAAAAGTTAGCAGATAAGCTAAATGACTCAGTTGAACTAGCTCGCCAATTTGGAATGGAACCTGGTGGGATTACCGCGAAAGACATAGACAAATATCGAACAAAAAATCAATTAACATGGCATGAAGTAAATGATGTGAAAATAATGCAACTTGTACCGACAGAGATAAATAAAAGATTTGGGCATCTTGGTGGAGTAGGTGAGATAAACGCAGGGGCGTTTGAGCCAGGAGGATTTGCTAAAAAATAAAAAGGAGAAGTAAGATGAAAATAAATGATGCGGTTTTTGGTGAGCTTGAATATGATTTTGTGTGGTCTAAGGATACTAGCATTAACTTTTTGGGAAATGAAGTCGAGATAGCACTAATAGTAAAAGGTGATGAGGATGGTAAGTTTGATGAAGAACAATATGTAGCATATACTTCACTTATGCAAAATTGGGAACAATTACAACAAAGCTTTTTGCAATCAATATTAGACTATTACAAACAAGAGCGTCAGGAACTAGGTTATGATATTGAAGTAAATGAAAACTATCCATTAGTTGAAACAACTAATGAAATATTAGAAATGATAAGTTTAGATGGGATTGTTGTTCCCTATGCAGGTATTTTTGACGGTCGGGATATTGGAATTACATTTAATTGTACATGGGATACAGAAAATGGGCTAGGGATTCGTTTGTTAAATGAAAAAGTAACTGAAGTAGGTTATCAAGACGTTGCAATTTAAAATAGGCTGTTAAAAAGTACATACTTCATGATGGTTGTACCATCATAGAGTGTTATGTGCAATGATAGAATAGAAAACGAGGTACGAGCTTAGGCGAGATGACATTTTACTGGGCGATGATGATAAACACATGGAATGTATATTAAACTAACGAACTCGTACAAACTCGTAAGTTTTAACGTAGTAGTTGTCACGACATATAAAAGGTGTCATACTGTTACAATAAAACTTACAAAATTAATGCTACTTAAAGCACTTGATTGTCGACTAAAGGCAACGAGTGCTTTTTTGTGTTTTAACGTGAAAGTTTAAAAGAGGATTATAATTTTATAAGTGCATTAATTGTTAAATTTTATAGATTGTAATGGCTTTGTACAGTATACGACGATAGTAGAAGAAAAAATAAAGGGTTGTATTATGTTTTGAAGTCATCGTAAAGTACGTTTTAACGGATTTAAGTTATGGACACGTTATCCGCAAAGAACAGGTAAACGTTACAGGGACTAAAATTACTGTAACGGGAGGGAATTTATAATGGGAGAGAAAGTAGTTGGTTACGTACGAGCTTCAACGGAAGGACAAGTACGTAATTGGTATAGTTTAGCGTATCAAGTAGAAGAGATTGAACGTTACTGTAACGAAAATAATTTAGAACTACTTCGTGTGTATGAAGATAAAGGAATCAGCGGAGCGACAGTAGATGAAGATGGATTAACAGTTGAACGTGATGGGCTACAAGAGCTATTGTCTGATATGGCGTATAAACAAGTAAGCTATGTTGTTGTGTTGAATACATCACGATTGTGGCGCTCTGATATGGCGAAAGTATTGATACAATGAGAACTAAAGAAACACGAAGTAGATGTGAAGACAATTGCTTGTTGAGTACAAGAAACGCGAAATCATACAAGTATTGTCCCGTAATAGAGAAATAAAATTGAATAAAGAGTAAAGGAAAAAATCCGTTGTGCTATTTCATAGTACAACGGATTTTTTAAATCACAAAACTCAGCACTTTCTCACCAAATTTTAATGTAAGCTTAATTGTGCTCTCTTTTTTCACCTTTAGTATAAGCCTTAGAAACGAAAGAGATATACAAGGTGAAGGGAGAAATATTACATGCGTATTTTAGTTGTACCATCGGGATTTAAAGAAAGTTTAGGGGCGAAGGAAGCTGCTGATATAATGAAAGAGGGGATTTTAAAAGTCATGCCGTTAGCTACTGTAGAGACTTTACCAATGGTTGATGGCGGGGAAGGTTTTACAGAGGCAATTATAAATATTACTGATGGAAAAATGTATAAAGTACAAGTAACGGGACCTGTTGGAGAAAAGATACAATCTTATTTTGGAGTTTTTGAAACGAGACATGGTGAGCGTACAGCTGTTATTGAAATGGCTGCTGCTGCGGGGCTACGACTTGTACCGAGAGATTTACGTGATCCTAGAAAAACGACTACTCATGGTGTTGGGGAGTTAATAGAATTAGCCTTAAATAAAGGGGTAGATCGTATATTAATTGGATGTGGTGATTCAGGAACATCTGATGGAGGAGCTGGTATGGCTGAAGCTTTAGGTGTAAAGTTTTTAAATGAAGCTGGAAAGGAAATACAAATTCATGGTGGAACCTCTTTATTACAAGTTTCAAAAATAGATACATCACAAGTAGATCCTAGATTAAGGCATGTTCAAATCGATGTTGCCTGTAATTGGTTTAATCAATTATGCGGCGAACAAGGAGTAGCGCGAGTATTCGGTCCGCAAAAAGGTGCTAACAAAGCACAAGTAATAGAACTAGAAAAAGCACTGGAGCGCTATGCTTCTGTTATAAAAAAAGATATGGGTATAGATGTACATCATACACCAGGAAGCGGTGCATCTGGTGGGCTTGGTGCTGGATTACAAGCTTTAATTGGTGCAACGCTTCATCCGAGATACAATATTATTATGAAGTATATGGATTTAAATAAACTATTGTTAGCGTGTGATCTTGTATTTACTGCGGAAGGAAGTATAGATTTTCAAACACCACGTGGGAAAATTCCAGCTGAGGTGGCTAAATGTGCAAAAAAATATGGATTACCAGTAATCGCATTAGTAGGGACAGTCGGTAAAGGTGCACGTATCAATTACGATTATGGAATTGATGCATATACAAGTATATTGCCAATGCCATCTTCATTAGAAAATGCATTTTCTAATGCGGAGAAATGGCTTCGTGATTGCACAGAGAGTACGATGCGTACAGTTTTAGTCGGTTATCAAATCGCTTCTCGGTTGAATAACAGTGGGTACGTATCATGATTGAAAAAAATGTAGTGGAATTACATGTGAATAGTACCGATAATCCGAAAACTAAGCCATCTTGGGTTTTGCCCGTAGCACTTATAGTAATGGTAGAAATAGTTCTTTTGCTTCCATCGTCATTAACGATGGAAGCAAAATGGAGTTTGTTTGGATTTTGCTGTGCAATTATTTTATGGACAACAACAACGATAAATTCGGCCTATATCGCACTAGGGTCTGTCTTATTTCTAATTATTTCAGGAACAGCAAAGCAAGATCTTTTATTCGATTCGTTAGCTTCAGATGTTATTTGGCTGATGATCGGTTCCTTTATTTTAGGAAGGGCACTTCAAGTTACCGGTTTAGCTGAGAAAATGACGTACTTTGTTGTAAATCGTGCTCGGAATATAGCCGGTTTGTGCGGGATTTTGACAATGATTATTCAAATACTCGCCTTTTTTATTCCATCAACATCTGGACGCGCAGCGGTTGTATTACCTGTTTTTCAAGCTATCTCAAAAGAAATTGGGAGTAGAAGAATTACGAAAGCATTAGCAATTTTAATGCCTACTGTTATTTTAGTATCAACAAGTTCTACAATTATTGGGGCAGGCTCACATTTAATCGCCCTAGATATGTTAAAAGAATTTAATAATAAAACCATTACATTTGTAGAGTGGTTAATATGGGGGTTCCCATTTGGAGTCATAATGAGCTGTATAAGTTGTCGCGTAATATTATTTTTATTTTTAGACAAAGAGGAAGTAAAAACAAAACTGAAACAGAAAAAAATTAAGTTTGAATTATCGCGAAATGAGAAGTATACAATTAGTATTTTAATAGCGATGGTCGCTTTTTGGTTAACAGAGTCGCTACATGGTTTGGAAATTGCAACTGTTACGATAATCGGAGTATTTTTATTAACTTTACCAAAACTCGGCGTGATGCAGTGGAAAGAAAGTTTAAAAGGTGTCTCGTGGAACTTAATTCTATTTGTTGGAGCAGCAATTGCATTAGGGAAATCTTTAATGGAGAGTGGTGCAGCGCAATGGATTATGCAAAAGTTATTTTTAGTAACAGAACTAATTAATAAGCAATCCATTTTTATCGTGTTACTCGTAATTGTTATTCTTTCAGTCACATCACATTTATATATTACATCTCACACGACGAGAGCGGTAATTTTTATTCCGCCATTACTATATTTTGCTAGTAGTCTACAGCTTAATGAAGTAGCTGTACTATTTTTAGGGATTGTTGGCATGAATTATTGTTTAACCTTTCCAGTCAGTTCTAAAGCTTTACTTTTATTTCAAGAAAGTGATAGAGAAACTTTTCAATCGCAAGATTTATTAAAGTTAAGTAGCTATTTAAGTGTTATATATATGCTTCTAATGGTCTTATTTTACTATGCATATTGGCAATGGGTTGGATTGTCTCTCTAACAATCAGGAATATATTTCGTTCCTCATTTTTTTCATTAAGTCGGACAGAATACTGGGCATTATTTCTTTTTGAGGAAAGTATTACTTGTTATACTGGAATGGTATGAAAAGATTATATAATGCGGGAGGCTTTTATGGGAGAAAGGATTTTAATTGTTGAGGATGAAGAAAAAATTGCGCGTGTCGTACAGTTAGAACTAGAATTTGAAGGATATGAAAGTGAAATTGCTAAAACAGGAACAGAGGCAATGGAAAAGTTTCACGATAGTAAATGGGATTTAATTTTACTTGATGTAATGCTTCCAAACATAAGTGGATTAGAAGTACTTCGAAGGATACGTTTGAAAAATGCTGTAATACCTATTATTTTATTAACCGCTCGTGACTCAGTTGTTGATAAAGTAAGTGGCTTAGATCAAGGAGCAAGTGATTATATTACAAAGCCATTTCAAATAGAAGAACTTTTAGCGAGAATTCGTGCATGTTTAAGAATTTCAAACGTAAGAAAAGAAGAGGAAAATAGTAGTTATCAAATTGCAGATTTATATTTAGACGAGAAAACACGAGAAGTGAAAAGAGGGAATCATTTAGTGGAATTAACACCACGAGAGTTTGATTTATTACTATTTTTAATGAAGCATGAAAATCAAGTGTTAAATCGAGAACAAATCGTAACGAATGTTTGGGGATTTGATTATTATGGTGATACAAATGTTGTCGATGTATATATTCGATATATACGTAAAAAAGTAGATTGTAATGTGGACGTACCACTTATTCACACTGTTAGAGGTGTTGGGTATGTCTTAAAGGTATAGTATATGAAAATTAAAAATAAAATATATTTATTCTCTACAGTATGGTTACTACTTATTTTGTTACTTATTAATAGTTCTATATACTTTTTGTTTTATAAAGTTACAACGAACGGAGAGTTAGAACGTTTAAAACGTGAGGCAGTACATATTATAGAAGGAATGAATGCTGAATCAGCAAAAGAAATAGACGCAGTAAATCTACTACAGCCATACTTACCTTCAAACGGTATGATTAGAGTTATTAATGAAAATTCAAAGGTAATGATTAGACAAGAAGTGGATAGTGCAAAACCAATCCCAGCAGTAAATGCGAAATTTGAAAGAAAAGAATCGGCGGGAATTTATGAGAAGAATGGTGGGAAATTCGCTTATATAAAAATGCCAATTATTTGGAATGATGGGAAAATCGTTTCATTAGAAATGACAGAACGTTTAGATAGTTTGCAAGAGAATTTAAATATGTTAAAAAATGTATTAGTTATTGCATCGCTTTTCGTTTTAATTCCGTCTTTTTTTGCGGGGAGAATGTTAAGTAAACTCATTTTAAAACCTGTAAATTCTTTAATACAAACAATGGAGCATATACAAGATAGAGGGATATTCAAAAAAATACCACTTGAGAAAAAATCAAAAGATGAATTGCATAAAATGGGGACAACATTTAATAAAATGATAGATTTATTACATCAAAACTTTGAAAAGCAGCAGCAGTTCGTTTCAGATGCTTCACATGAATTGAGAACACCGTTAACAGTTATTGAAAGTTATGCAAAATTATTAAAAAGATGGGGAATGAAAAAACAAGATGTTTTAGAAGAATCTGTAGAAGCGATATACTCCGAGGCAGTAAGAATGAAAGGCATGACAAATCAAATGTTACTGCTTGCCAACAGTAGTGCAGAGTGGAAGTTGGAAACGAAAGAATCAGATTTAGTTCGGTTATGTAAGATGACTGCGGAACAACTAGAAAAAACATATAATCGGGATTTTCGTGTTATTACAGAGGAAGAAAAGATTGTTGTAAATATTGATGAACAAAAAATAAAACAAGTATTAGTAGTATTATTGGATAACGCAATGAAATACAGTAAAGATTCAATCGATTTGATAGTAGGAATACAAAAGGAAAGAATCTTTTTTTCTATTCAAGATTACGGTATGGGAATTCCTAAGGAAGTTATTCAGAAAGTGTTTGATCGCTATTTTCGAGTTGATAAAGCGAGGAGTAGGGAAACAGGAGGAACAGGTCTAGGATTGTCGATTGCGAAACAGATTATTGATGCTCATGAAGGAAATATACAACTGGAAAGTGAAGAGGGAGAATGGACGAAAGTTACCGTATATTTGCCTCGTTTTTTATAAAGAGATAGGAGTTTGAAAATGAAAAAGAAATGGAAGGTTGCATTGTTACTTTGTTTTGTGCTTGTAAGTGTAGCTTTTGTATCACAACGTATTGTTTCTAAGCAAGGAGAAAAAATATTATCTGAAAAACAAATTCAGAATATTGTGTCTGAGCAGTATCCTGGAAAAATAAAAAATATGAAATTAGTAAAAAAAGGGGAACAAGATGTATATAAGGTAAATCTTTTAAATGAAAAAGGCTCATATGAAATAATAGTAGATGCTCAAAGTGGTAACATAAAACGTGCAAAAGAAATATCATTAAAAAGTAATACAATAACGAAAGAAAAAGCGGAAGAAATGGCACTTCAGAAAGTACAGGGGATCATTAAACAAACTATATTAGAAAAAAGAAAGGGGATAGAGGTATTTGTAATATCGGTAGAAACAAATGCTACTCAAAGTACAATAGTTGAGATTGAAAAAACTACCGGGAAAATTCAATTGTTACAGAAACAAACGACAAAAGTTACAGAGCAGCAAGCAAAAGAGATTGCAGTGCAGCAAGTACAAGGGAATGTGAAAGGGATAAGACTAGAGAAAAAGAACGAAAAAAATGTATATGTAATAGAGATAGAGAAAAGTGCAAATGAGAATGTAATGGTAGAAATTGAAGAAGCGACGGGTGCTTTTATTGGTACTTCACAAATACAAAAAGTCGTTACAGAAGAGCAGGCGAAAGAAGTTGCGTTACAAAAAGTACCAGGCGGTTTTATCGAGAAGGTAAGTGTAGTCGATATAAATGGTATGTCTACCTACCAAATTATAATAAAAAAACAAACAGAAACGGTTGATGTAAGAGTACATACAATAACAGGTGAAGTCATGTCTACTACAGCGGTAAATAATGCTATTCAGCAAAAGGAGTCATCTCAACAACAAGATGACGATGATCAAGAAGAAGGTACTGATGATCACGGTGATGATGATGAAGGATAATGAAAAATAAAAGGGGTTTCTCATCAAATTTTAATATAGCCCTTGACAGTTATAAATATAACCGATATACTTCATATTAATTTCAAAAGAAAATATATTCTAAATATTAAAATGTGTTGAATAGGAGTAGTAAGGTCGTATATTTGTACAGAGAGCTATGGGTTGGTGTGACATAGTCAAATGACATCCTGAACTCGCCTAGGAGCAGTAAGGTGGAACGGAATCACATTCTTAGTAAATCTTAACGGTTAACCTTCGATATTAGGTTTGTAATCAAACGATTACTACTAAGGTGGATTCATAATGGAATCAATAAGGGTGGTACCGCGTTAAGTAAATGGCTTAGCGTCTCTTTATATAGAGACGTTGAGCCATTTTTTTATTTTATGGAAATAGAAATGGAGGGTTTATTCGGATTGGTTTAAAAAATTTAATTATTTATATAAAGTAATTTAACTAGGAGGAAAATAAGATGAAACAGACGGAGCAATGGACTTCGAAATTAGGTTTTATAATGGCTGCAGCAGGATCAGCAATTGGACTAGGCGCAATATGGAAGTTTCCTTATATCGCTGGGAAGAGCGGGGGAGGAGCATTCTTTTTAATCTTTATATTATTTACGGTATTAATTGGACTACCACTACTTATAGCTGAATTTATGATTGGGCGCAGTACACAGAAACAAGCAGTTGGAGCATTTAAAAGTATCGCACCTAATACAGGATGGCACTGGATTGGACGCCTTGGCGTTGGAACATGTTTTATACTACTTTCGTTTTATAGTGTTGTAGGTGGATGGGTGTTAATTTATTTATTCAGAGGAGTAACGGGACAACTTATTACTCCGGGACAAAATTATGGAGCATTATTTACTGAAACAATTGGAAATCCCGCTTGGGCGATTATGGGACATTTCGCTTTTATGTTCATTACGATTTGGGTTGTATCAAAAGGTGTACAAAATGGAATTGAGAAAGCAAGTAAATATATGTTGCCAGCATTGTTCGTATTATTTGTTGCTCTTATTGTTCGCTCACTAACACTTGATAACGCAATGAAAGGTGTGAAGTTTTTCTTACAACCAGATTTCTCAAAGATTACTTCAGAAAGTATTTTGTTCGCAATGGGCCAATCATTTTTTGCGATTAGTATCGGGATTTCGATTATGGTCACGTATAGTTCCTATTTAAATAAAAAAGAAAGTTTACCAAAATCAGCAATAACAATTGTTGGATTGAATTTATTTGTTTCATTATTTGCGGGTCTTGCTATTTTTCCGGCCGTATTTTCATTAGGAATGGAACCAACAGAAGGGCCTGGGTTACTATTTATCGTATTACCATCTGTATTTAGTCAAATTCCATTCGGTGGGTTGTTCTTAACGGTATTTCTTGCACTATTTACATTTGCGACATTAACATCGGCATTTTCTCTACTAGAGACAGTTGTTTCAGCATTAGCAAATGGTGAACAAGAAAAGAGAACGAAATTATCATGGATGATCGGTTTCGGCATTTTCTTAGTAGGTATACCATCAGCATTATCATTTGGAGTATGGGGTGATATTACGATTTTCGGAAAGAATATTTTTGATGCAGTAGACTTCTTATCTAGTAATATATTAATGCCACTTGGAGCACTATTTATTAGTATTTTCGTTTCATTCAAAATGGAAAAGAAGGTGCTAGAAGCAGAGTTTTTTGTAGGTGGAAATTATGGAAAGAAAGTATTTATTTGTTGGGCGTTTTTACTTCGATTTGTAGCACCACTTGCAATAATCGTTGTCTTTTTAAATGTAATAGGGATTATTTAACAGAAAATGTTATAATATTCAGTAAAAAAAGAAGGTGATGATTATAAAGACGAATTTGATAGAAGTAGGGAAACACATGAACATTAGAGGGAAAAAGCTATACGTTGAAACGCATGGAAATCCTAAAAATAAACCGGTCTTATACTTGCATGGTGGACCAGGAGAAAGTTGCTATGATTTTTCATTTTATCAAGCGGAACGTTTAAAAGATTCTTTATATGTAATAATGATAGATAAAAGAGGTGTTTGTCGCTCAGAAGAAATTACTGAGGACGAAGCTTTTGGATTAAATGATTTGATTGAAGACTGTGAGGAACTAAAAAAAGTATTACAAATTGAGAAATGGTCTGTCATTGGACATTCTTTCGGTGGATATGTAGCATTGTTATATGCGTCGATATATCCAAGTTCAATAGAGAAAATCATATTTGAAGGGCCAACTTTCGATTTTGCGTTAAAAAGTAGAGCTTTGTTACAAAAGACAGGGAATTTATTACAAAAGTATGAAAAAGAAGAAGTAGCAGAGGAGTCCCTTACTTATTCAGCTAGCGATGCTACTTCAGAAGAGTTGCTAGAAGCCTATATAAGATTAAGCGATGAATTAAAAGAAAAAAGAATGGAGATTTACAATTATAAGGAAGATGTGACAGATGAGAGTTTATATAGTGATGATGAGTGGGAAGTATTTTCAAATCGTTCCAAAATTCATTTTGATAGATTGAAATTAGAAGGAGTATTCCACACTTCATTATTACCTAAGATACAAGATATACAAAATCCAATGTTATTAATTGTAGGAAAACATGATGTAGTAACGTGTGAAAAACAAATTGAAACATTTAATAAAGATGCTCAAAATGGGGATTATATTGTATTTGAAGAGAGTGGTCATACACCGCATTATGAAGAAGCAGATCAATTTGCTGAAATAGTCATTCAGTTTTTGAAATAAAGTAGAAAAGGAGCTTCGTGTAATGCGAAGCTCCTTTTCTTACATTTTGGGATAAGTGATTGTAATATTAGGCCATTTGTTTTGCCAGTTCTTTTTATTAACTCTAGTGTTGTATATATGTAATCGTTCTTTTGTTTCAAGAAAAGGAGCTGTTGGTCTCACTTGTAAGGAAAGAACATCTTCAATACCGCATGGGGCTGTTAATATAACTTTGTTTTTTTCGTCTAATGTAACCCCTAAAGCGGTTGCTGTTTCAGGAAATTTAGAAATAGCATCAACAGAAGAAGAGTACGGTGGCATATTATTCACCACATGCATACGAGCTTGATTCTTTACCGACCAAGGGATAGTAGCATCAATATTCTTTAATTTCGTTTCTAATGATTGTTCGTATATCTCATCTTTATGTAGACTATTATAATAAATTACATCAACATCAGGCATAGTTGTTCTAGCTTCATAGTTATGTAAAGTATCCCAAATTTTAGAGCGAACAAATCCGGCGCAAATCCACCAATCAGGTAACTCTAGTGATTTTGCCATTTGTAATACGTTCATCATCCATTCGTCGTTTTCTATTAAGCGAATTATATCTTGCTCTGTTTGTATAGTCATTTGTTATCCCACCTACTATTTTTATAGAGGACTAATTCATCAGTTTAATAATCCATGTGATCCAGTAAGCACCTGGTATGAATAATAGTTGTGCTAATAACGTACCAAAAAGTCTAGAAATCATTAGCCAACCATACATTTTACTCATTGCTTCTGCACCTTCTTCTGATTGAAGAGCTCGCTCTGTTAAAAGAGCGATACGTGGATCAAGCAGCACTGTTAATAAAATAGTAGCAAACCCATTAATAAGGCCAGAAGCTGTAGTAGCTTTTGTTGCGTAATCTGGAAGTAAAAAGGAAGCGTATAGGGCTGAAAGAACACCAGCTGTATAAATAGCAGTAGCAAACATGTTAATAAGCATAATACGTTTTGGAATACCACCAATGCGTAGTCTATGAATCATTTCTAATTTTGGGAAGCGTACATATTTTTTTGTGTACTTTAATTTTTGAATGTTATTTGTTCTCATCATTCGAATGAAAGAACCGTCTGTTTCAAAGTTTTGAATGACATATCCAAATAGTTTGGTTAAAGTTGGATACAGTATAATCGCAATCAATGTACCGACAGAGGCGGATAATAGAACGAGCCGTATAATATGTTCTAAATTAATGGATGCGTCTCGTTTTGCCTCATCGACAAACCCACTGATTAAAAAGGCTTGTAGCATGTTAGATGTTCTTGAAATGAGTAACACCATGCCTACGACAGACAAAGCAACAGCAATTCTCTTTAAACGCACTCCAGCTAATCGAATACTATAAGAGCTTGTTTCAACCGCATGAATAACAATTGTGAAAGCCATTATAACAATTAACGTAATTGACATTAGATTCACCAGTTTCTATTAAAATAATTGTAACTTTTTTACTTTATCATATGTATTACATTTTGTAACTGAAAGTATGTGACATAGAAGAAAAAATTTCGAAAAGATAAATAATGATAGTATAGTAAAAGGTGGCCATGAAAAAGCCTTCCATATAATATGTAAAGTAAATAGGAGCGGGGGATTAAATGTGTATACAACATTTCTATTTGATTTAGATGGAACATTGACGGATCCGAAAGAAGGAATTGTAAATTCAGTATTGTATGCATTAAAAAAGCTTGGAATTGAAGAATTACATGTAAATGAGTTAGACTCATTTATCGGTCCGCCCATCCAACAATCATTCGTAGAGAGGTACAATATGAATGAAGGGGAAGTTGAAAGAGCTGTTTTTTATTTCAGAGAGTATGTAAAGCAACGTGGATTGTTAGAAAATAATGTGTACGATGGTATTCGAAATCTTTTAAAACAATTAAAAGATACCGGAAATCGTTTATTTATAGCAACTTCCAAGCCTACTATATTTGCTGAACAAGTACTAGATCATTTTCAACTAACGAATTATTTCGAAAGTATCATTGGAAGTAACTTAGATGGTACGAGAATAAAAAAAGAAGAAATCATTGCTCATATTTTACAAACAAATGAAGATTTTAATAAAGAAGAGATTGTTATGATTGGAGATAGAAAACACGATATAATCGGTGCGAATTATAATGGAATTTCCTCAATAGGCGTTTTATATGGCTATGGTAGTGAAACAGAATTGACTGAAGTTGGTGCGACTTATATAGTAAATGATGTAAAAGAACTACGGCATTTTTGTGCAGAAAATAGTTTGGTAAAGAAGTAAATATAGAGACTAACAATCCCTTTATAACGTATGACGATGAAATCGTTTATGTTTAAAGGGATTTTTCATATGTAATCGAATACTTATAATTAGACATTTTTAGCATGAAAAATTTGTATGAATAAGAGGAGGGATGTCAAAATCAAAAGATTAGTAGAATTATATTTATAAAAGTTTGAATTTTCTGTTTAAATGGAGGGGTATAATTGGAGCTAGTTATTATATTATTAGCACTTAGTTTACTAATGTTTGTAGCATATAGAGGGTTTTCTGTTATTTTATTTGCACCGATTTTTGCTTTATTTGCGGTATTTTTGACAGAACCTAGTTTTGTATTACCTTTCTTTTCGAATATCTTTATGGAGAAAATGGTAGGTTTTATTAAACTATATTTTCCTGTATTTTTACTTGGTGCAATATTTGGTAAAGTAGTAGAAATGTCAGGAATTGCGGACTCGATTGCAAAAACAATTATAGAGTTAGTTGGTGAAAAACGTACGATTTTAGCGATTGTATTAATGGGTGCTATTTTAACGTATAGTGGTGTTAGTGTGTATGTAGTAGTGTTTGCTGTATATCCGTTCGCAGCTAAGTTGTTTCGCCAAGCGAATATTCCAAAGCGTTTAATCCCTGGAACAATTGTTCTTGGAGCAGTTACGTTTACAATGGATGCGCTACCTGGATCACCACAAATTCAAAATGTAATACCTACAACCTTTTTTAAAACGGACATTTATGCTGCGCCGATACTTGGTATTGTAGGGGCAATTTTTGTACTCACGTTAGGTTTACTATATTTAGAGAGTAGACGTAAGAAGGCGAAGGTAGCAGGAGAAGGGTATTTTGGTTTTAACGATGGGAATACTGAAATGGCAGCTTCTTTGCAAGTAGAACAAAAAGATATGCCGATGCTTAAAAGTATTGAAATTACAAGAGTACAGCAAGTGATTGCTTTTATACCACTTATTTTAGTAGGTGTAATGAATAAAGTTTTTACTATTATGATACCGAAGTGGTATCCGAATGGTTTTGATTTTTCTGCAATTGGTATGAGAGCATTTGGAAAAGTAGAATTAAGTGCAGTAGTTGGAATTTGGTCAGTAGAATTAGCACTTATTATAGGTATTGTAACAACGTTATTATTATATTGGAAACGAGTAGTAACAGGATTTCAAGCTGGATTGAATACAAGTATTGGTGGAGCGTTACTTGCAACGATGAATACAGGTGCTGAGTTTGGATTCGGTGGGGTAATTGCAGCACTTCCAGGTTTCGCGATTATGAGAGACGGCATTTCTGCCACATTCACGAATCCTTTAGTGAATGTGGCAGTAACGACGAATATTTTAGCTGGAATTACAGGTTCTGCATCAGGAGGAATGGGAATTGTTTTAAGTGCGATGGGAGATAAGTTTATTGCAGCGGCCAATCAATTTGATATTCCATTAGAAGTAATGCATCGTATCGTGTCAATGGCATCGGGAGGAATGGATACATTACCACATAACGGGGCTATTATTACTATTCTTACAGTCACAGGTTTAACACATAAACAGTCGTATAAAGATATTTTTGCTATTACAATTTTGAAAACGGTTGCTGTATTTTTAGTAATTGCATTCTATACTGCAACAGGAATTTATTAAGTCGGTATTTTATAAACTAAAATATAAATTAGGGTAAGAAGGGGTGGAGTACTTGCAAGATGTTGCTGAGTTTCGTATGCCGAAGTCTGTATTATATGGAAGAAATTCGCTTGAAAAGCTGGGGGAACAATCTAAGAAGTTGGGGAAAAGAGCGTTTATAGTTACGGATACAATTATGGAGGATTTAGGATATGTTGAGAGGTGTATACAACAATTAAATACGAAAGGTATAACTGTTATTACATATAATAAAGTAAATGCTGAGCCTACAAATATACACGTGTTAGAAGCGTTAACACTTTGTAAAGAAGGAAAGTGTGATTTTATTATCGGTATTGGTGGTGGAAGTTGTATTGATGCTGCGAAAGCAGTTGCGGTGTTATATACAAATGGTGGAGAAGTGGAAGATTACGTCCAAAAAGATATGGAAATAGAAAACGATCCGCTACCACTAATTGCAATCCCAACAACTTCTGGTACTGGATCGGAAGTAACAAGTGTAGCAGTAATTACGAATAAACGAACAGATGTAAAAATGATGATGAAGCATCCGAGTTTTACCCCACAAGTAGCGATTATTGACCCAATTTTAACGCGTTCGGTACCACCTCATATTACAGCAGCAACAGGGATAGATGCATTATGTCATGCAGTCGAAGCATATATATCTAAAGTTTCACAATCGCTTACCGATGTACTTGCACTTTCCGCTATTGAAAGTATTATGAAATATTTACGTATTGCATATGAAGATAGAGAGAATATGGAGGCAAGAGAAGCGATGATGATTGCTTCCTTACAAGCTGGAATCGCATTTTCAAATGCATCTGTTACGTTAGTTCATGGAATGTCAAGGCCGGTAGGAGCGTTATTTCATGTACCACATGGTATATCGAATGCAATACTATTACCTACAGTTTTAGAATATACAAAAGTTAGTGCAGTAAAAAGACTAGCAGAAATTGGACGTTGTATAAATAAAGATTTGTATTCCTATTGTGATGAAGAAGTAGCCGACTACACGCTGAGGGAAATAAAAAAACTTTGTTTTGATCTTCGTATCCCAAATTTAAAAGAATACGGAATTGGTGAAGTTGAATTTGAAACAGCTATTTCTAAAATGGCATTGGATGCAATTGAAAGTGGAAGTCCAGCAAATAATCCACGTGTGCCATCATATGATGAAATTAAACAGTTGTATCGAGAATGTTTTCATTATCAATATGAAGATTCTATAAAAACATCCAATAATTAATTTCAGAATATTCTTATAAAATTTCCTTGGAAATAGTTAAAACAAGACTTTATATTATAAACGTAAAGTCTTGTTTTATTATGTATAATATACATAATAAAATGTTGTGATTAGTTTTATAAAACAGTATAAGGTGGGTTTGTTGTAATGAAAACAATAGGTTTAATTGGTGGTATGAGTTGGGAATCAACTTCTGAATATTATCGAATCATAAATGAAGAAATAAAAGAGAGATTGGGAGGGTTACATTCAGCAAAATGTATGATTAATAGTGTGGACTTTGAAGAGATTGAGCGATTCCAGTCTAACGGAGATTGGAATGGAGCAGGAGAAATATTAGGAAATGCAGCATATTCGTTACAGAGGGGAGGAGCAGATTTTATAATTATTTGCACAAATACAATGCATAAAGTAGTTGAGAAAATAAAGAAGAATATTCATATTCCAGTCTTACATATCGCTGATGCAACTGCGAAAGAAATTAAAAGGAAAGATATTCAAAAGGTTGGTTTGCTTGGAACTAAATATACAATGGAGCAAGATTTTTATAAGTTACGCATAGAAGAGAATCATATAAAAGTAATGGTTCCATCAGAAAAGGATAGAGATAAAATAAATGAAGTAATATATAAAGAATTGTGTTTAGGAAAGATAACATCCCAATCTAGAGAGTATTATAAAAGAGTTATAGAAGAGCTAGTAAAAGAAGGGGCACAAGGAATCATATTAGGTTGTACAGAAATAGGGTTATTAATAAAACAGGAAGACATATCCATTCCGGTATTCGACACAACTTATATACATGCAGTTGAAGCAGTTAATTTCGCTTTACGAAATAGATCATAATTATATTATGTAATCTAGTTCGTGTTTGTGGAAAACATTCTGAAAATACTTTATAATGTAAGTGGTTACATTTAAGGAGGAATGCGTATGTTTTCAGTTCAACCAATCGCATTTGTACATAATAAAAGAAAGGAAATAAAAGATGATGAGTGGGGAGAAGTAAGATCCTATATTACTTTAACTGAAATATATACAGAGGAAAGTATACAAGGGATTGAAGATTTTTCTCATATTGAAGTTGTTTTTTATTTTCATAAAGTAACTGATGAACAAATTCAATATTTTGCTAGACATCCTAGAAATAATAATGATTATCCTAAAGTAGGCATTTTTGCACAGCGCGGGAAAAATCGTCCGAATCGCATAGGAACCACAATTGTAAAGGTGATCAAAAGAGAAGGTAAATCAATTATTGTTGAGGGATTAGATGCTATTGATGGCACCCCTATATTGGATATAAAGCCGATAATGAAAGAGTTTATGCCGAAAGAAGAAATTGTACAGCCTAAATGGGCAACAGATATAATGAGAGAGTATTGGAAGGGGAATGGAGTAAAATGAGAATATATGAGGCAACAATTGCAGATTTAGATGGACTAGCATCAGTTTTTAATAACTATCGTATGTTTTATAGACAAGATTCCGATTTAGAAGGAGCAAAAGTATTTTTGCGAAATCGAATAGAGAGAAAAGAATCCGTTATTTTTGTAGCAGTTGAAGACGGTGAATATATAGGCTTCACACAATTATATCCATCATTTTCTTCCATTTCGATGAAAGAATTATGGATATTAAATGATTTATTTGTACAAGCCACTAAGCGCGGAGCAGGAACAGGTAAAAAATTACTAGAAGCTGCTAAAGAATTTGCATTAGAAAATGGTGCAAAAGGTGTAAAATTACAAACGGAGATTGATAATTTATCAGCACAGCGATTATATGCTGAAAATGGTTATTTGAGAGATAATCGTTATTTCCATTATGAATTAACGTTTTAAAAAAATATAAGATTAAAAGAGATGCTTTCATTGTGAAAACGTCTCTTTTAATTTGTATTATTGTTGATTTAAAATCCAATTTGTAGCATCTTCAAAGTTTTCTGCAATGTAGTTTGGTTCAATATGTGCCCATTTGTCTCGGTACGTATGTAAAGCATCATATCCAGCGCCTGTTCGAACTAATATCGTTGTCGCATGTACTGTTGCTCCTGCAACGATATCAGTCCAGCGATCACCAATTACAGCGCATTTTGTTAAATTAAGCCCGTGTTTTTCAGCCGCTTGCAGCAGCATACCTGTACTTGGTTTACGGCATTCACAACCATCACCGTGTTTATGAGGACATACGTATATATCATCAAAACCGAAGCCTTCTAATTCTTGTACAAAATCAGCTACAGTCGCTATCCCATCTGCGATACCTGGTTGATTTGTGAAAGAGAAAATTTTTATATTTTGAGCTTTTAGTTTTTGCAGAGCTGCTTTTGTGAAAGGAAATAATGTAAAAGAGCCTGGATAATGTATTGTAGTGTCACCGCCAATTGTACCGTCACGATCAATAAAAATAGCTTCGATGTTTGTCATAGTTTTAGTCCTTTCCATTTATAAGTAGTTTAAAAATGTTTTACAAATCGATATCCATTTACTTCATATCCTAATTTTTTGTAAAAAGGATGTGCTTCTACTCTTTTTGTTCCACTGACTAGCCATGTGCCGATACAATTATGTGTCTTTGCTAATTGTTCTGCATAATCCATTAATACTTGTCCAATGCCTTTCCGTCGTATTGTAGAATTAACGCTAATAATTGAAATCTCCCCATAACGAGTTATATCTTCTAAATTTTCACGTATACGAAACCCAAGTAATCCACATATGGTTTCTTCTTCCTCATAAACATATAAAAAATCAAAAGGACTCATTTGTACGAATTGCAATCGGTTGTTCATATCTTCATAGGAAATAGAAGAACCTTTTAATTCTTTCGCTAAAGAACAAAGTGCATCTATATCGTCTATTGTAGCTTCGCGAATTTGAAAAGACATATAATCCACTCCAATAAAATGTAATCAAACATTAAATATTCTGTTAAAAAGTATGTATTCCTGCTATGAAAATAAATATTTTATAATGATATATAGATAGTTATATGTTATTCTTTTCCTTGATTTTATTGGAAATGGAAAGAAGGGGAATGTATGTTAGACGTGAATATTCGCTCTGCCGGATATGATATAGGGGAAAAGACAATTCATGATATTGCCTTTTCAATTGAAAAAGGTGAATTAGTTGCACTTATTGGTGCGAATGGTGCTGGGAAGAGTACGACGATTAAAACGATGCTCGGTTTACTTGTAAATATGAATGGTGAAATATCATTTGGTGAAAAGAAAAATCCTTATGCATACGTGCCGGAACACCCGACATATTATGATTATTTGACGCTTTGGGAACATATCGAACTATTAATGGATGCTCGCGAGAACGAAGTAGGAAGCTGGGAAAGAAAAGCAGAAGAGTTATTACATATGTTTCGAATGGATAAACATAAACATGAGTATTTATCAAAGTTTTCAAAAGGTATGAAACAAAAATCGATGCGCATTTTGGCATTTTTAACTGAACCAGATTTTTATATCATTGATGAACCTTTTATCGGTTTAGATCCAGTAGCTACGAAAGAGTTTTTAAGTTATTTATATAAAGAAAAAGAACGTGGCGCAGGTATTTTACTTTGTACGCACGTATTAGACACAGCTGAAAGAATTTGTGAGAGATTTTTACTCATTTCACAAGGTACATTAGTCGCAGATGGAAATCTAGAATCTATCCAAGCGTTAGCAGAAATGCCAGGGAGTTCATTATTAGACTGCTTTGATGTAATAGTAAGGCGTGAACAGCATGATTAAACAACAATTTTATAAAAGATTGCGCCATGAACTGGGGCGTAAATGGAAGTCCATACGTTCTATAACTGATTGGACGGTTGCACTATATATTATTATTCCTGCACTTATATTTATAGGGATTTATTATCGTTCACTATGGATGGAAGAATTATCGATGGGAGAGACAGTTTATTTCGGATTAGGTTTACTCGCATTTTATGTGATTACATATTCTAGAGGAGTTCGCTCATTTTTTGAACAAGCGGATAGTTTATTTTTAATTTCTTATCCCGCTCACATGCAAAAGTTAATCCAGTATGGCATGACATATACGTTAATTCGAATAGCGATAACGAATGTAGTGGTAGTAGTTACTATGTTACCAGTGTTGATGAAAAGTATTGGAGTGGCGCAGGTACAAATCATATTATTTTGGCTATTTTTTACTGCATTTCGATTTATGTTGTCGTTGTTAACGAGATTTATTCATATACGTGTGGGGAAACGATGGCTACTATGGATTGTAAAAAATGTGATATTTTCTATAAGTCTATCCTTTTTTGGATTGAGTCTGTTTCTTATTTATAAAAATTCCTTTTATTCTATACTATGTATCGGTCTAGCAGTTTTATTAATTATCGTATTGATAAAAGAAAAACTAAATTATAAAAATTGCTTTTTTAAAGAAGTTGAGAAAGAGAAAGAAGAAAGTATGCGCTGGACGAGTGGGATTATGCAAGTTGGTGGTCATGCGGCTAAACCGAGTAGTTCGAATAAAAAGCCGTGGATGTTTCCATGTTCTAAAAAGTTTTTAGGGAAGAAAAAAGATTCTCGTATTGTTGAATCCTTTTTAAAAGAATTTTTCCGTACAAGTAGTGCACGAATATTTTATATTCAAATTGTATGTATAAGTACTGTAAGTATTATCATGAGTCCGAGGTGGATTGTAGCTATTATTCTTGTATTTTCTTTAGTTGCAATTTCTCGTTATGCGCGCGATTATTGGAATGAATTTACGAAAAAAATGTTTCTTCATTTATATTGTGATGAAGGAAAATTACTACTGTTAAGATGGAAGGCAGATCGCTATTTATTACTTCCAGTACTGCTTTTGTATGGAATAGTTATACTTTCTCATTTTTATTTATTACCTGCTGTAATTGCCGGGATTATTTTTATAGTATGGATTGGTTGGATTGTATTTTTACCATAGAAAAAGAGCCGGAAAATGGCTCTTTTTTTAATCTGTTACACATTGATAAAGGAAATATACTAAAACGAGTATGCTTGCGGCGGAATACATGACATCTAAAGTCATCTGATTGCCTCCTCATTGTTGTTGTACTTATATTGTATGAAATCTTACAATTTCATATTCAAGTGAAAAATATGTGAACGTTAACAAAATTGTAAAGTGCAAAAATTACAATCATTTTGTATAATAGAAGAAACAACCGTTATATAAAATATAATGAGTGAAAGGGAGGGAACATAAATGCCAAATTGGTTTAGAAAAACCTTAGTCGCATTAATTACCGTATTTACATTTGGTTTAGTGACGCCTCCTTCCATATTGCTTGATAATGCCAAAGCTGCGGACAAGCCTACGAGTACAGCTGGGCAACAAAATTTGGAGAGTACGTCCTATACATATGAAGAAACGAATGACAGGTTAACCACCGATACTTTTATTACTTATGCAATGCTAGAAGCAGAGAAGCAGTCGATGCAAAAGTTTGGCACTAAAATTGGTCCAGTAATTGAAGATGAGTTTAAAGATGTAATATTACCGAAAATTGAAGAGGCAATTGCTCAGCTTGCCAATGATGTACCAGAAGATTCGCTGCAATCATTAGCGATTTCTCAAAGGCCAGCTGGCGGAAATAATGAAAAGATTTTTCATGTGTATGACACGAAATCAGGAAATGACTTATTGCGATTTCATGTAAGAAGAGATCATCCACCGCAAGATGGTTACTATTTTAATTTCCACTATCATCGATTTGATGATGGGTACTCAGGACACCATGAGTTAGGAAATATTTATTGGAATACGAATGTACCGCCAAAATGGCTTTCTTAAAAAGAACAAGAGAAAATCTTGTTCTTTTTTATGCTTATAGAAGGGTAAGACAACTATATTGTTGAATAAAATAGGTTTAGGAAAAAAGAAGTAAGGGAGTATGGGAATGCAAAAATATATTGTTTTTGACTTTGATGGCACATTAGTAGATTCACAAAATATATTTGTACCAATTTATAACCAGCTTGCTGAAAAGCATGGATATAAAACCGTAAGGGAAGAAGAAATTGAGTATTTACGTAAATTAACGATGCCGGAGAGATGTAAACAACTCGATGTACCACTGTATAAACTACCGATATTAGCATTAGAGTTTTATAAATTGTATCAACCTGCTATAAAAGATCTCATTTTGTTCCATGGGATGAAGGGTGTATTAGATGAACTACATAAGAAAGGCTACGGAATTGCAGTCATATCATCGAACTCAGAAGAGCATATTCGAGCATTTTTACACAATAATGATATAGAAAATATTCAAGAAGTGTATTGTTCAAAAAATTTGTTCGGAAAAGATAAAATGATAAAACGGTTTTTAAAATCCAAAAAGATAACAGAGAAAGATATGTTATATGTTGGTGACGAACAGCGAGACGTAGCAGCATGTAAAAAGGCTGGGGTAAATGTAATTTGGGTATCTTGGGGATATGATGTCATTGAAACAGTGAAAAAAGATGCACCAGATTATATGGTCAATACACCGATGGAAATTGTACAAGTAGTACAAGGGGCGTATTCTTAATATGAATACACTTCGAGCAGGTATTCATCATATTGAATTTTGGGTAGCAAATTAGAGGAGCCCATTTCTTTTTACGATCCGAATGGTTTTATAATAGAAGTAGCGTATACACCAAATGTAGAAATGTAAGGGGAGTATATATGAAG
Source organism: Bacillus sp. 17RED48 (assembly GCF_019837545.1). Classification (NCBI taxonomy): domain Bacteria; kingdom Bacillati; phylum Bacillota; class Bacilli; order Caryophanales; family Bacillaceae; genus Bacillus; species Bacillus sp. 17RED48. The sequence continues at coordinate 284,172 of NZ_JADAXG010000004.1, read as the reverse complement.
ACAATTACAGCATGGCAAAACAATATACAAATAGTAAAGGATGCAGTTAATATTGAAGAAATCTCCAAAGGTTTCTCACCAGATAAGAAATATATAATTACGTGTGCGAATAACGAAAAATATTTATTGCGGACAGGCGATATGAAAGAGTATGAAAGAAAGAAAATAGAGTTTCAAATTTTAAATGAAATGCAAAACCGTAGTGTGCAAGCACAAAAACCAATTGAAATGGGTTTGTTGGCAGAAAAAGGTTTATGCTATGGCATTTTTTCATATTTAGAAGGGGAAGATGCGAAGAAGCTATTGCCTACGTATTCACCAAAAGAACAATATGAAATTGGTATAGAGGCAGGAAAAGATTTAGCAAAAATGCATACATATGAAGCTCCTAAGGATATCCTTCCATGGTATGAAAGAGCAATGAAAAAACATCGAAAATATGTAGAGGCATATAAAACATGTGGAATAAAAATAAAAAAAGATGATAAAATCATTAAGTTTATAGATGAAAATGAAATATATTTACAAAGCCGCCCAAATCGATTTCAACACGATGATTTTCATTTAGAAAATATAATTGTACGTGATGCGAAATATGTAGGTGTTGTTGATTTTAATGGCTACGATTGGGGCGACCCACTTCATGATTTCGTAAAAATTGCACTATTTGCAAGGGACATTAGTATTCCGTATTCAATCGGACAAATAGAAGGATACTTTAACGGGAGAATACCAGAGGAGTTTTGGAAATTATATGCGGTTTACGTTGGCATGACGGTTTTCTCTTCAGTTGTCTGGAGTTTACGAGCAGCACCGCACATGTTAGATGATACGTTAGAGCGTCTTACTATAGTTTTAGAAGATCATAAAGACTTTGAGTCATTAAAGCCAATTTGGTTTCAACCAGAAAAATTAATATGAAATAGAAAAGGTAGGTGTGATTCACATCTACCTTTATTTTTTTACCATTCTTCGTTTTGAAGCAGTTGTAATGCTAATTTTAAATCAACATCTTCTTGTAGATGTTCCGGAGTCCACGGGATATGTATATGCGGCTGTATACCAATTCCGGACATTCCTTCGCCTTTATCTATAATAGAGAGCCGTGAAGTAGGGTAGTAAAGTGCAAATGTATCAGCCCATTCCATTACCGCTAAATTAGAATAATCATTTAAACCAGCAGTAGGACGACCAATTACTTTTACTTTCAATGATTTTTTTGCTACTTCTACAAAAGAATCACCAGAACTTCCACATGTAACATCTGTTAATATAACTACTCTACAAGGTGATTTTCGTCCGTGTATTTTTAATGATTGAAGTTCTTTTGGTAACTCAGAAGTATCAAATGTAACGAATCCTTTTTTATAATTCTTTTTTAAATTTTGAATAAATATATCTGTGAATATTTTGGAAAGTTCGTCTAAAGAATCATAATCTTCCATTTCGATGTCTTTCATGCGTAAATGAAAGTTTCGTTCTGTATGATTTAATTGCATTGTATCTGAAGAATCTAAAAGGGAAATCTCTTTGTCTTCGAATAAGTAAGGAAGTAATTTAAAAAATGCATCATCACTCCCGCCACGATTCAATCGCACATCTATTATTAAGTTCGGAAAAGTATTAAGCTCATCTTTATGTAAGTCTAATAATTTATTAATAGCATCAGTATTTGCGAAATCCGTCAAAGTAATTAAGAGTGTATCTTTATTCTGCTGTTTAAATGAATAAATAGGCGTATATTCGCTTTGTTTATACTTTTGTAAAGTAATGGTTTCGGTTACGCCATTTTCATCTATAAGTGTACAATTTGATGATTTTAATAAAACATAATCCCATTTTTCACGTTCATATGTATTCTCATTTAAATACTTCTTATATTTTATTAATAACTCTGGAATTTTCATATTATCTAATGCTAGAATAGTCTGTCCTTTTTTCACTCTTATTTCTTGTGAATTGGATGTAATATATAGGCGGTCTTCGTATCTTTTCACCTGGAAGCCAACACTGTTAAGAGGTTGATTTTTAGAGTGCATTTTGAAAAACATATGATTATCTTTAAAGTCTAGTAAGTAATCACGTACAATTTCAGTAAATTGTACTGGTGTTAGTTCTCCTTGTCTCTCTAGTTTTTCAACTGTCTGTAAATAAGTAGCAGGATCGTCCCATCCTTCCTTATCTATACAACCTGAATAATCGTGATGAGTAATCGAAACAATTTCTTTGGAAATTTCTGTGTACACAGCTTTTCCTCCTGGTAATTTAATTAGTTGAATAATAGAATTCTGTATCCTTTACGTATTATCCTTTTTTTCGGATGGATAATTTAAAGGGAAATAGAGGGAAGTGTTATCTTCCCTCTATTAAAATATTTATTTAATTTTCTTAAATGCAAGCGGCTGCGTGCTTAACATAGTTGGTACATGTAACTGAAGGGATGGGAATTCACCACTAACACTCATTTCATAAGCCAATAATAAACTCATTTTCATTTGGAATAAGTCAACTTTTGCAGAGAAGATGTCGTAATGATGATGCGCTAATTGAATGTCCATCTCCATAAATTTTACAAATAACGAATCATCTCGTTTGTATACTTGTAATGTTCCATATGCAGGATGCTCGAAAGTACCGGTATAATCTTCTAACTTGTGAGAAGGTGTAGTCCCTTTAATTTGTTCAGGAATGGATTCAGTTGCTTCTTTCATCATTTCCTTCATTTTTTCAGTATCTTCTACAGCACGTTTATGCCAATCAATGGATTCTAATTCAAGTAGTTCGTCATAAATTTGATTAGCGAGATAAGTAGGTAGTAATGTACCTCCAGCATTCGTTAAAATGACAAGGCCTATGTTTTCTGTTGGTATGAATGAAACAAGCGCTGAAAATCCATCAATATTACCACCATGATGAATCACCTTATTACCACGATAAGCGCTAATAAACCAACCAAGGCCGTAACTATTTAATGGAGATTCAGGTAGTGATAAAACCGGTTGATCTGGAATTGAATTGTGCGGTGTATACATTTGTTGTAATAATTCAGGAGAAATTAATTCATGCTCTCCAAATTTCCCTTGTTTTAAGTGAAGAAGGACCCAATTGGCCATATCTTCAATTGTAGAATTAATACAACCAGCAGCGCCAACCGTATCAATATTGCGGAATGGAACTTCTTTTATTTCACCTTCATTTTCAATGTAAGGTAAAGCATAATCATCTGTAGTTTGTGAATCTGTAACAGAGAAATTTGTATGTCTCATATTTAAAGGTTCTAAAATATGTTCTGTAGCGTATTGCTCCCACGTTTGATTTGTAATGTTTTCAACAATGTAGCTAATTGTTGCATACATTAAGTTGTTATAAAGAAATGCTGTGCGGAACGGTGCATCAAGTTGTAAATGTTTTATTTTTTCAACGAGATCTTTTCGAGATAAGGAAGAGCTGTACCAAAGAGCCTCATGACGGCTTACACCAGTTCGATGAGAAGCTAAATCTCGTCCGGTAACTTGTGAGCTAGCAAGTAGTTCAGATAAAGAGAAGTTAGGTATATAAGACTGGACAGGAGTATCCCAATTAAACTTATTTTGTTGTGCTAACAAGCTTAATGAAAGTGTACCAAAAGCTTTCGTTGAGGAACCGATTGCGAACCGAGTATTCGGTGTAACAGTGTCTTTTGTCCCTAAATTTCGATAGCCAAATCCTTCTGAAATAATAACTTCACCGTCTTTTATAACAGCTACAGCAGCTCCAGGAACATTTAAATCCTTCATCATTTTTTCAACCGTTGTTTGTAAAGAAGTCATAACAGGAGTTTCAATTTTAGACATACTTCTAACCTCCAAATATAAATTTTGTTCTACCGCACTATACTTTCGGTAATAGAAAATGAAAACCTTTATAAATTTGGAAAGTTAATAATTTTGTAAGAATGAATGAAATTATTATTTGTTTAGAATTTTATTTTTATTATAATTAATTTAAATTAAGATATAGAAAAGATGGTGAAGAAGTGTGCTAACAATAAAGAGAGTACTTTGCGATAATAAAAAAAATCCGATAGGTATAGATTCAAAAGTTGTTAAAATGAGTTGGCTGCTTGAGTCGAGTAACCGAAATGTAAAACAACTTGCTTATCAATTGCAGGTTGCGAAGGATAGAGATTTTGAAATTATAATGTTTGATTCGCGAAAAGTAGAAACAGATCAAAGTTTACATATACCAATCAATTCATTTTCATACAGAGCGGAAACGCGTTATTTTTACCGGGTAAAGGTATGGGATAATTACGGAGAAGAATCATCTTGGTCAGAAGTAGCATTTTGGGAGACTGGATTACAAGGGCAAGATAACTGGAGCGGGAACTGGATTGCTGCGAAAAAAGAACGAACGCAAGTTATGTCTTTTAATAAATTTTTTTCTATTACAAAAGTAGTTAAAAAAGCGCGTTTATATATCACAAGTTTAGGATTATACGAGGCTTCTATAAATGGAGAGCGCATTGGAGATTGTTATTTTACCCCTGGATGGACAAGTTATGATAAGAGAGTACTGTATCAAACGTATGATATAACGCATTTATTAAAGGTTGAGCAGAATACTATTTCGGTTCTGGTAGGTAATGGCTGGTATAAGGGACCACTTACCATGCATCATGTACGTAATTATTACGGGAGAAGACGAGCAATAATTGCTCAATTACATATAACGTATGAAGATGGAACGAAAGAAAAAATTGTAACGGATGAAACATGGAAAGTAACTCCAAGCCCTATTTTGTATTCGGAAATTTATGAAGGTGAGGTTTATGACGCTAGGCTAGAAGAAAGTGGGCAAGAGCTAGAAGGTGTTGAAGTAACTGAGCATTCTAAACAAATAATTGTTGCACAAGAAAATGAATCAATTCGTAAAATGAAAATTATAAAACCGATTTCTATTTCAAAACTACCGAATCACGAATGGCTCATTGATATGGGGCAAAATATGGTAGGGTGGGTTCGATTTATAGTCCGTCATGTTTATATTGGGCAAAAGATAGAATTGCATCATGCTGAAATATTAAATAAAGATGGTAGTTTTTATACTGGAAATCTCCGAAAGGCAAAACAAAAAATAGTGTATATAGCAAAAGGAGAAGAAGAGGAAACGTTTGAACCACATTTTACATATCAAGGCTTTAGGTATGTGAAAATAAGTGGATTAACCCAGCCACCTCAAATAACAGATTTTGAAGGGATTGTATTACATACGGATATGGAAAAAGCGACTGAATTTGAAACGTCTAATCCATTAATCAATCAACTTCATCATAATGTGGAATGGTCTCAAAGAGGGAACTTTTTTGATGTGCCAACAGATTGTCCGCAGCGAGATGATCGACTTGGATGGACCGGAGATGCACAAATGTTCATTGGGACAGCTACGCAAATTATGAATGTACAATTGTTCTTTAAAAAGTGGCTCCAAGATTTATCATTAGATCAAAATGTTAATGGAGCTGTGCCTTTAGTTATTCCAGATGCTTTTGGGAAAAGAGCGGATTTTGATTTACATACTTCTGGTGGTTGGGGCGATGCAGCAATTATATGCCCGTGGGTTCATTATTTACATTACGGAGATGTATCGATTTTAAAAGAACAATATAACAGTATGAAGAAGTATATAGATTACATACGTTCACAAGGTGAGAACGAGTATTTATGGGATACAGGCTATCATTTAGGAGATTGGCTTGCATTAGATACGAAACCAGATGTATATGAAGGCGGAACAGACAAGCATTTTATTGCGACAGCTTATTATGCGTATTCTACATCGCTTTTACGAAGAATTGCTGAGATTTTAGATGAAACTACAGATGCTAAGTTTTATGCAGAGTTACATGGAAATATTGTTCAAGCGTTTCAAAATGAATTCGTTACACCGAATGGAAGGTTAATTTCAAATACCCAAACAGCCCACATATTAGTACTTCTTTTTGAACTAGTGAAAGATGATGTGAAGGAGAAAGTATTTAATCGCTTAATTGAGCTATTAAAAGAAAATAAAAATCATTTAACAACAGGTTTTTTAGGAACACCGTATTTGAATTTAATATTAAGCAAGTTTAACAGGCATGACCTTGCTTGTAAGCTTCTATTTTATGAAGATTATCCATCATGGTTATACCAAGTGAAAAAAGGTGCCACAACGATTTGGGAACATTGGGATGGCGTGAAAGAGGATGGAACACTTTGGAATGATAGTATGAATTCTTATAATCATTACGCATATGGCTCTATCGTTGAATGGATATACCGATATATTATTGGATTAGAAATGGATGAGACAAAACCTGCATATAAACATTTTTATGTACAACCACATTTTGATTCGAATTTAGAATGGATTAGAGTAAAACGTGAGACAGCTTATGGAGAAATTAAGATTGAGTGGCGTGTAGAAAATGAACAAGCCTTTCTCAAGATTTCTGTACCACCAAATACAAGCACTACATTGCGGATAGACGAAACGAATTGGAAAGCAGAACATAACATTGAAAAGGATTTAGGATCAGGCGATTATAAATTTACCTTTTGTAAAAATATAAAGGGGTAGAATTCTGTTAATATAGAAATATTTTTTATTGATTAGGATGATTAAATTTACTATTTTTCATGTTATGATAAATTTCATACACGATTGAAAGAAGGTTTTACTACATATGAAACATGCTGAAAATGAATACTTAAATTTATGCCGCCATGTAATGGAGCATGGTACGAAGAAAGAAGATCGTACAGGGACAGGCACTGTATCTGTATTTGGATATCAAATGCGTTTTGATCTAAGTAAAGGTTTTCCTTTATTAACGACAAAGAGAGTGCCGTTTCGCCTTGTAGCAAGTGAACTGCTTTGGTTTATGAAAGGTGATACAAATATTCGTTATTTATTGCAGCATAATAATAATATTTGGAATGAATGGGCATTTAAGAGCTGGGTAGAAAGCGATGAGTATACTGGTCCTGATATGACTGATTTCGGTCTTCGCTCACAACAAGATGAGGAATTTAAAGTGCAGTACGATGAGCAAATGGAATTGTTTAAAAAGAAAGTTTTAGAAGATGATGATTTCTCAAATAAATATGGTTATTTAGGAGACGTATACGGTAAGCAGTGGCGTGCTTGGAAAACGACAGCTGGTGAGACACTTGATCAATTAAAAGATGTAATTGAAATGATTAAAAAAACGCCAGACTCACGTCGCCTAATTGTTTCTGCTTGGAATCCTGAAGATGTACCAAGTATGGCATTACCGCCTTGTCATACGCTATTCCAATTTTATGTAGCGGATGGCAAACTTTCTTGTCAGCTATATCAAAGAAGTGGAGATATATTCCTTGGAATTCCATTTAACATTGCAAGTTACTCATTACTAACACATTTAATCGCACATGAATGTGGTCTTGAAGTGGGAGAATTTGTTCATACAATTGGAGATGCACACATTTATACGAATCATTTTGAACAAGTAGAAAAGCAATTGGCACGTAAACCACGTCCATTCCCGGAACTTACATTAAATCCAGATGTGAAATCTGTGTTTGATTTTGAAATGGAAGATTTAACGATTGAAGGATATGATCCACACCCAGCAATTAAAGCACCGGTTGCAGTATAATTGTAGAGGAGATGAAAAAATGATTGTTTCATTTATGGTCGCAATGGACGAGAATAGAGTAATTGGCAAAGATAATAATTTACCTTGGCGTTTACCGAGTGAATTACAGTATGTAAAAAAAACAACGATGGGCCATTCACTTATTATGGGCAGAAAGAACTACGAAGCGATTGGTAGACCACTGCCTGGAAGACGTAATATTATTGTAACTCGTAATGAAGGGTATCATGTTGAAGGTTGTGAAGTAGCACATTCTGTAGAAGAAGTGTTTGAACTATGCAAAAATGAAGAGGAAATCTTTATTTTCGGCGGAGCACAAATTTATGATCTCTTTTTACCTTACGTAGACAAGTTATATATAACAAAAATCCATCATGCATTTGAAGGAGATACATTCTTCCCAGAAATGGATATGACAAATTGGAAAGAAGTTTTTGTTGAAAAAGGTTTAACGGATGAAAAGAATCCGTATACGTACTATTATCATGTATATGAGAAGCAACAATAATAATAAGGATTGATGTGAAATTCACATCAATCTTTTTATTTGTATTCGTTAATATAAGTTTATAGATGATATTCAATAGTGCTATAATGAAATCTAGCATGTAAAAATGCTAAAATTTTCAAAAGTATTCATATAGAAAGAGGAGGAGAATCGATTGAGAAAGATATGGGGGATTCTTTTTCTTTGCTTAACGTTCATGTTAGTTGGATGTGGTAAAGAAGAAAAACCACAAGAAGCGTTTGATACATATACAAAAGCATGGAATAAACAAAAATTTGCAGAAATGTATGATCAATTATCCGAAAAGGCAAAAAAAGATATTTCAAAGAAAGAGTTCACTGAGAAATATGAAAAAATTTATTCTGGCATTGAAGTGAAAAACTTAAAAGTAGAAGTAGGAGAACTAAAAGAAGATAAAAAAGATGAAGGTCCTGTTCCTTTTAAAGTAAGTATGGATACAGTTGGTGGTAAAATCACTTTTGGTCATGAAGCAAAAATGGTGAAAGAAAAAGATGGAGATAAAGAATCTTGGAAAATAGATTGGACTCCTGATTTTATATTCCCAGGTATGACAAAAGATAGTAAAGTGCGTATGCAAACAACACAACCAAAACGTGGTGAAATATACGATCGTAATGGAAAAGGTCTTGCGACGAATGGGAAAGCTTCTGAGATTGGAATTGTTCCAGAAAAATTAGATGAAACTGCTCCGCAAACGAAAGAAGCAGTAGCGAAGTTGTTAAATATGTCTGTAGAAGAGATTGATCAAAAACTAGCTGCGAAATGGGTAAAACCAGGGTATCTCGTACCAATTGGAATTTTGCCTGAGGGAGCAACGCAAAATACGTACATCAATTTACCAGGTGTTGCAGCAAAACCTGTAAATGTTCGTACATATCCGTTAGGGGAAGCAGCAGCGCATCTTACTGGTTATATCGGAAAAGTAAATGCTGAAGATTTAAAAACGCTTCAAAAGAAAGGCTATCAAGCCGATGAGCCAGTTGGTAAGGCTGGATTAGAGCAAGTATTGGAAGAACAGCTACGCGGGAAAAAAGGTGGCCGTGTCTTCATGGAAGATGCACAGGGAAAAGAAATTAAAAATTTAGCGAAGACAGATGCTGTTGATGGAGAAAATGTAACTTTAACTATCGATAGTGTTGTTCAAGAAAAAACGTATAATGAAATGAAGGGAGAAGCTGGTTCAAGTGCGGCAATTAATCCGAAAAGTGGAGAAACTATTGCTCTTGTAAGTAGTCCAGCTTATAATCCTAATTTAATTGCACGAGGAACATCAAAAGCACAACGCGAGGCTTGGAATAATGATCCGAAAAAACCGATGACGAATCGATTTACACAATTATCGGTACCAGGTTCTGTATTTAAGCCGATTACAGGTGCAATTGGTCTTGAAACGAAAACAATCGATCCAAAAGAAGAATTGAAAATTGAAGGACTGAAATGGACGAAAGATTCTTCTTGGGGCAATTATTACGTAACACGTGTAAAAGATGCGAATCCGATTGATTTTGATAAGGCAATGAAATACTCGGATAATATTTATTTCGCACAAGAAGCTTTGAAAATTGGAAAAGATAAATTTATGGCTGAGGCGAAAAAATTCGGATTTGATGAGAAATTACCAATTGAATACGGATTCCCAGCTTCTAAAATCGCAAATGATGGAATTAAAAATGATATTCAAATGGCAGACACAGGTTATGGACAAGGGCAAGTATTAATGACGCCACTCCATCTAGCATTAACGTACGCACCAATTGTTAATGATGGAAACATACCTTCTCCATATATTATTAAAACAGATAAGCAACCAAAAGTTTGGAAAGAGAATGTAATTTCAAAAGGCAATCAGGATATATTAAAGACTGCTATGACGAAAGTAATTAATGATCCAGATGGTACTGGAAAAATTGCTAAAATTGATGGTAAGACGCTTGCTGGAAAAACAGGTACAGCGGAATTGAAAGTATCAAAAGAGGCCGAAGGAAAAGAACTAGGCTGGTTCGCTGCATTTGATTTAAATTCACCAGATATGGTCATTACAATGATGATTGAAGATGTAAAAGGTAGAGGCGGAAGTAATATTCCGGCTGAAAAAGTGAAACATGTGTTTCAAAAATAACATGTAATAAAAGGCTATCTCTATAATTTGTAGAGATAGCCTTTTTGTATGAAAAAATTCTTAATATCTATATACTGAATTTTAAAGAAACAAAATAAATCATTAACTTACGAAAAAAAAGTAGCTATTTTTTATTGACATCACACACGACTTTTTGTATTATACTTACATAAGGTAAGTTATTTACTTTCGAATTATAAATCTCAAATTAAAGATAAAGTGTGTAAAAGGGAGAGAATACAATGACAAAAGTACTATTTATTACAGCAAATCCAAATTCAGCAGAAGGTTCTTTCGGAGTGGCAGTAGGGGAAGCTTTCATCGAAGCTTATAAAAACGAACATCCACAAGACGAAGTTGTAACAATTGATTTATTCAACACTACAGTACCAGCAATCGATGCAGATGTATTCGCTGCTTGGGGTAAATTTGCAGCAGGTGAAGGCTTTGAAACTTTAACTGAAGTTCAACAACAAAAAGTTGCAGCAATGAACACAAACTTAGAAACATTTATGCATGCGGATCGTTATGTATTCGTAACTCCAATGTGGAACTTTAGCTATCCACCAGTAGTAAAAGCATACTTAGATAACTTAGCAATCGCAGGTAAAACATTCAAATATACTGAAAATGGACCAGTTGGCTTATTAGAAGGCAAAAAAGCACTTCACATTCAAGCAACAGGTGGCATTTATTCTGAAGGAGCGTACGCAGCTGTAGACTTCGGCCGCAATCACTTAAAAACAGTATTAGGATTTATCGGTGTAAATGAAACTGAATATATTGCAGTTGAAGGTATGAATGCAAACCCTGAAAAAGCACCAGAAATTAAAGAAGCAGCAATTGCTAATGCTCGTGAATTAGCAAAACGTTTCTAATATAGAATACTTAAAAATGTCCAAGCACTTGTTGTTTGGACATTTTTTCTTCTTTTTCCTTCGTTTGTCTAGTATAATGAAGGTCGGAATGATAATAGGTGGGGGTTCTGTATGATTCAAACGTTTTTTAAAATCTTTTATTTAATTTTAATCGTAATTGCGATTACACCGAGAATGTGGCGTCTGAAAAAACAAGTAAATACGATGTCGCCACAAGAAAAAGATAATGTTGTGTATAAAACGACAAATTGGTTTGGTAAGAAAATGGTACGTGTAGCTGGTGGGGCAGTTGAAGTAAAGGGACTTGAAAATGTTCCTAAAGATAAGCCGGTACTAGTTGTAAGTAATCATCAAAGTAATATGGATATTCCCGTATTATTAGGTTACTTAAATAAGCCAATTGGATTCGTTTCAAAAGCAGAGATTAAGAAGTTTCCAGTTGTACCAACTTGGATGGAACTTATGAATTGTGTATTTATGGTTCGTAATGATCGTCGTCAATCTCTTCAAGCGATTAAAGATGGAATTGAACTATTAAAGAATGGACATTCTATCGTAATTTTCCCAGAAGGGACGAGAAGTAAGGGTGGCGAAATCGGAGAGTTTAAGGCTGGGAGTTTTCACCTTGCAGTAAAATCTGGTGTAGCAATCTTACCTGTAACATTAGATGGGACATATAAAATGTTTGAAGCGAATGGCAACCGTATGAAACCAGCTCATGCAACAGTAACAATTTCTAAGCCGATTACACCTGAAGAGTATGCGAATATGGATATTAAAGAGTTAACGAAACATACACAGGACGTTATCGCATCACAATTACATAAGTAATAAAAAAGGTTTCAGCTTACATTAAGCTGAAACCTTTTTATTACGCTGTAGGTAAGACATAAAAGAGTACGCAGAAGAACATCATCGCACTACCACCTAAAACGAAAAGATGCCAAATGGCATGATTGAAAGGTAATTTTTCCCAAAGGAAGAATATAGCCCCTACAGAATATAAAATTCCGCCTGCTAAAAGTAGTGAAAAACCATGTCCAGTTAGATTTTCATAAAGTGGTTTAATAGCAACGATTATGAGCCATCCCATTATGATATAACATAATGTTGATGCTTTAATAAAGCGACGTACAAAGAAAATTTTGAAGATGATACCCCCGATTGCTAGTGTCCATATAATAGCGAGTAACGTCCAGCCTAATGGTCCACGAAGTGTAATCAGTAAAAAAGGAGTATATGTGCCAGCGATTAATAAATAAATGGCTGAGTGATCTAGTATAGTAAATAATTTTTCTACTTTTGGATGGTGAATGCTATGTAACAATGTAGAAAACAAGTACAGTAAGAACATGCTTACACCATAAACCGTAAATGCAAATACAGCAGATGCGGTACCATGCTTAGAGGCATGAATAATTAATATAATTAAGGCAGGGATGCTTAAAATGGCACCGATACCATGTGTAATTGCATTTGCAATTTCTTCTTTCACAAATTGCGTCATTCGTGTCATTTTTTCAGTCATAATGCAAATCCTTTCTACTATCATAAAATAATATGTCGTTTCCCTTACCATATCATACACAAGGGCAATAGAAAATGAAATTTGTATAATTGATTATATTTTTGAATTTTTTTGACAAAAGGCAATGGATTTGTTGACGTTTTCAAACTTTTTTGACAAAATAAAATTATGCAATAGTAGGACAAGGAATCTACTAATAAAGGGGATGGAGAAATGTTTTCAAATATTGGCTTTCCAGGATTAATTTTAATTTTAGTAGCTGTACTTATTTTGTTTGGGCCGAAAAAATTGCCGGAAATCGGAAAGGCTTTAGGGGAAACGTTAAAAGAATTCAAGAAATCAACGAAAGAATTGACTGATGATGCATTTCAAGACAAGGAAAAGAAAGAAAAAATGTAATGGATTTTCCTCGAAATGGATAAATAAAGTGTGGTGAACGAGATGGAAGATCGGGAAATGAGCGTAGTAGAACATATTGTTGAGCTTCGCAAACGAGTAATATATACAGTGCTATCCTTTGTCCTATTTTTAATTATCGGATTTACTTTTACGAAGGATATTTATTTTTGGCTAGTAAAAGATTTACCAATGAAATTAACAGTTCTCGGTCCAAGTGATGTATTATGGATTTTTTTCTCGATTGCTACAGTATTTGCTATCGTTTGTACAATTCCTTTTGCTGCTATACAAATTTGGTTATTTGTAAAACCGGGTTTACATCCAAATGAACAAAAAATGACAGTAATGTATATACCGGTATTGTCTATATTATTTATTGCAGGTTTATGTTTTGGATATTTCGTTGTAATGCCGTTTTTATTTCATTTTTTAACTACGATAGGTAATGAAATGTTTAATACGATGTTTACGACAGAAAAGTATTTTCATTTTGTACTTAATTTAACAGTTCCATTTGCTGTGATTTTTGAATTACCTGTAGTTGTCATGTTTTTAACGAGTATTGGACTGTTAACGGCGGAATTTCTAATAAAAATAAGAAGGTATGCTTACGTAGCATTGATTATCATTGCATCGTGTATATCACCGCCTGATTTTTTATCTCATAGTTTAGTAGCGGTACCGCTTATTTGTATTTATGAAATTAGTATCGCTTTATCAAAGATTGTTAATAAGCGAAAAAAGAAAAGAGAAGAAGAAATACAGTCGAAAAGTGCCTCGTTATAAAGGCACTTTTTTTATTTATTTGTTATACTTTAGATATAAACGTATACAATATATAGAAGAAAAAAATTATAGAATCTCCAAAATTTAGACAAACTTTGCGCTTTGCTAAGTTTATACTAAAATTATTAAGCAATATACGGATAACGGGATTCCTGTCTTATCGGATATTTAGGACGGAGGATGAATAGAGTATAAATCTTCTAACCAAAAGGACTACAGGGATTGACTAAGGATACTTTTGTATTCATAGAAGTCTCCACTTTAAACAACGTGTTACAGCGTAAAGTAGAGGAAGTTCAAAAATCCAATGAAAAAGAGGATTGATATTGTGATTACGAAAAGTTTTTATTTCACTCATTCAACAGGGGATTGTATTAAAATATTCGAAATCCCTGTCCTACAGGCACAGCATCCATTATCGTTTCTAATTCAGTCTCGTCTTCAATTATTTATTGCAAAAATTCAAAAACAAAAGCACCCAAGATTTTCGTATTCTTTCCGTGAATATTTGCAAAATTGTTTGAAGTGGAATGATTATTTAAATGTATATAAAACAAATACCCTTGAAAAAAATGCATGATACAGAGTATGGACAGGGTTAGTAAACTCTGTCTTTTTCATTTTAGGTATAAAAATATAATTAATTTGGTGAAATTTGTTCGAAATTGTTGAAAGCACAGGGAATGCTAGTATAATAACAAGGAGAGCGTATTGGAAAGGGAAGAATATAATATGCAAAAAATTAAAATTGTAACAGATTCAACTGCGGATTTAACGCAGGATGTAATCGAAAAGTATGGCATTCATGTGCTACCATTATCAATCTCTGTAAATGGACAAACATATTTAGATCGCGTTGATTTACAACCTGATGAATTTATTGAAGAAATGATTAAATCAGAGGAATTACCAAAAACATCACAACCGGCAATGGGTACATTTGTAGAAATGTATGACAAGTTAGGTGAAGATGGAAGTGAAGTACTTTCCATTCATATGACAAGTGGAATGAGTGGTACTGTGGCAACTGCCAATAGTGCTGCATCAATGACCGACACAAAAGTAACAGTTGTTGATTCTCAATTTATTACACATGCTTTAGCATATCAAGTAATAGAAGCTGCGAAAATGGCAAATGAAGGACGCTCACTAGAAGAAATTTTAAAACGTGTAGATGAAGTGAGAAAGAATACTCGTTTATATGTAGTAGTAGATACATTAGAAAATTTAGTGAAGGGTGGGCGTATCGGTAAAGGAAAAGCGTTTATCGGTTCGCTACTTAATATAAAGCCAATTGCTAGCCTTGAAGATGGTGTTTATAACCCTGTTACGAAAGTGCGTAGCCAAGGTCAAATTGTAAAAACGTTAGCTAAGTTATTTGAGGAAGATACAGCTGGAAAAGTTGTAAAAGCTGTTGCAATTCCACACGCGAAAGCAATTCCTTTAGCTGAAAATGTAAAAGCGGCTGTTGAAAAAGTGAGTGGATTTGCTCAATCAGAAATTTTCTTTACAACGCCTATTATTAGTACTCATACAGGTCCGGGTGCGATCGGATTTATGTATTTAGCAGAGTAATAAAAAAGCTACTTGAAATGAATTTTCAAGTAGCTTTTTTATGTGAATAGAAAGTAAGAAATAAGAAGGGTTATACAGGCACTCCCGCTAATGATATAGCGAGTCTGTAAATATTCATTCATAGAAAACACCCACTGATTAAAGTTTTACTTTATGATTTTCTATAGTATATGTTGGATATAGAAAATAAGTAGTTACGTTATACGTGTAATGTTTCAATTTTTTCATTTACTTGCTTATCGTTTGTTGCGCTATTATAAGTAAAAGTTTGGCCTAAAAAGAGTACATGCAGTTGTTCCCACGGTAACATACGTAAATTCCAATTATTTCGGAGCTTTGTTACTGCCTCGCGGGGTGTTTCATCGGCGAGGGCAAAGGCTCCGTAATGCATCGGTATAAAGTGTGTAGCGTTTAAATCTAAATAAGCTTGCACTGCCTCTTCAGGTGAAACATGAGATACTTTCATAAACCATTCTGGTTCATAAGCGCCAATTGGCATAAGGGCAATATCAATTGAAAAGCGTTTGCCAATTTCTTTGAAACCTTGGAAATATCCACTGTCACCACAAAAATAAATGGTTTCTTTCGTTGTTTCATTGCTAATAATCCATCCACCCCAGTGAGATGTATTCATATCAAATAAGGATCTTCTCGTCCAGTGTTGGGCCGGTACGAAGTGAAAGGAAACATCATTAATGATTGTATTTTCCCACCAATTATGCTCTTCCACACGAGTAAATTTTTTGCGAGTAAATAGTTTTTTCAGTCCAATAGGTACAAGGTATAAAACATCATCATTTAGCTGGCGAAGCGTTGAAAAATCTAAATGATCATAATGACCGTGTGAAATGAGGACAATATCAATTTTAGGTAGTTCTTGTATAGAAAGACCAGGTTCAGTAAGTCTTGGAACTAATTTTAATTTAGTAGCCCATACTGGATCTGTTAATATATTTAGCCCATTCGTTTGGATAAGGAATGTGGAATGACCAATCCAAGTTACAGTCGTCTTTTCAAAGTTGTTTTGTAGGAATTTACTTTGTTTAACAGGTGATTGTTCTACTAAAAAAGAAAAATCCTTTTTATTTTGTTTTCGTTCTTTTCGCCAACGTATAAAGGAACGAATTGATTTTTTTGTACTCACATTATCCATGTTTTCATAACGTTTTGTCATGAACATCACCTCATTTAAAATCGTTGTAATTGTATTGTACCGAAATGTTGTTAAGGAATACAGTGTATAACATGGATGAATGTTTAAGGAATTGTTAAAAAATAGGGGGATGCGTTTACAAAAGTAACAATAAAATTAGTTTTGCAACTTCTATTTAGAGAAATAATAGTAAAAAAATAAATTTTGTCTAGTAATTAGCTTGAAATAAAGAAGTAACATACGTAAATTCGTACGATTTCGTGAACAAATGTAGTAAACAATTTTCTCGTAGTGTTAACTTTTGTTATGATAAACATAACCTATTTAAATTTAGGATAGAGAAAAGAGGTTTATAAATGAAGCGTTATCAAAAAATAATTGGTCTTATGGTTGTATTTTGTCTCTTTGTACTTGCTGGATGTAGTGGATCGGGTTCAAAGCTTCGTAAACCATTGAATTGGGATTTAGAAACTTTCCAATTTACAAATCAAGATGGAAAGTCATTTGGTACAAAAGATTTAAAAGGGAAAGTTTGGGTTGCTGATTTTATGTTCACAAATTGCCAAACAGTTTGTCCGCCAATGACTGCTAATATGGCAAAACTGCAAAAAATGGCAAAAGAAGAGAAATTAGACGTTCAGTTTGTTTCGTTTAGTGTAGATCCAGACCTTGATAAGCCGGAGAATTTGAAGGCTTTCATTCAAAAGTTTACAGAGGATACTAGTAACTGGAATTTATTAACGGGTTATTCATTAGAAGATATTACAAAGTTTTCAAAAGATAATTTCCAATCACTTGTAGATAAACCTGAGGATGGTCAAGTTATACATGGTACATCATTTTATTTAATTGATCAAAACGGAAAAGTAATGAAAAAGTATAGTGGTATTAGTAATACGCCGTACGAAGACATTATACGTGATATGAAGAGATTAGTGGATTAAAAAGAAGGGTGCACAGCACCCTTCTTTTTTTACATTAGTCTATGGATAAAATGTCATGTTGTTGTGGAAGTTTTGGTGCCCGAATTTCTAACACGCCGTTTTGATACGAAGCTTTCGCTGCTTTTTTATTAATTGAGTACGGTAATTTAATCAATCTTGATGCTTCTGAAATGGAACGTTCTCGGCGATAATAGTTATGAGATGTTTCTTCCTCGACCTCTTCAAGTATCTCTTCTTTTACAGAGACTTTTAAGTATTCACTTTGTATTTCAATTTGAATTTGTTCTTTTTGTATACCTGGTAGCTCAGCTGTAACAACGAGTTCTTCACCAACTTCATATAAATCTACGGGGAATGTTAATAAACGATTTCCTTTTTGGAAAAAATGATTTAAATCAGCGATTACATTGCGAAGTGGTGTTTGCTCGAAGAAATCATCAATTTGCTTTAAATAATTGCGAACCGGTGGGCGAGAAGAGTCTTTTTTTTCTTCACTCATGGTATTCCCTCCTAGAAATCAATTTGCAATATCATATGACAAAAGCGGAGAAAGGTGATTGCCTAGTTTTCATGTTTTCATAAAAAATTGTTAAAAATGTGAAATGGAGTGATTTTTTTATAGTTTTTGGTCGCCATATTCAATTGATTATGCTAGTATAAATAGGGTTGATATAGTAGTATATAGACAGAATGAAAACTGAAAGAGGGTAAGAAGTATGTGTGGTTTTGTAGGATGTTTATGTGAAAACCCTAGAGAGTTTTCAGAAACAGAAAAACATCAATTTGAAAATATGAACACGATGATTTTCCACCGCGGTCCAGATGACGAAGGATATTTTCGTGATGAACATGTACAATTTGGCTTCCGCCGTTTAAGCATCATTGACTTAGAGGCAGGACATCAGCCGCTAACTTATGAAAATGATCGATATGTAATTATTTTTAATGGTGAAATTTACAATTATGTAGAATTACGTGAAATGTTACTTGAAAAAGGTGCAACGTTTGCAACACAATCAGATACAGAAGTTATCATTGCATTGTATGCACATATGAAAGAAAAATGTGTAGACTATCTTCGTGGTATGTTTGCATTTATGATTTGGGATCGTGAAGAGAAGAAACTTTTCGGTGCACGTGACCACTTCGGTATTAAACCTTTATACGTCGCACAACAAGGTGATACTACATTCTTCGCATCTGAGAAGAAAAGTATTATGCATGTGATGGAAGATAAAGGCGTTAATCCAACGTCACTACAACATTACTTTACGTACCAATATGGTCCAGAGCCAGAAACATTAACAATTGATGTTAATAAAATCGAGCCTGGTCATTATTTCGTAAAAGAAATCGGTAAAGAGATGAAAATCCATCGCTACTGGAAACCTTATTTCAATGCTTCAAGCGCAACGAAAGAGGAGCATATCCAAGCAATTCGTGATGTGTTATATGATTCAGTAAAAGTGCATATGCGCAGTGATGTACCAGTAGGTTCATTCTTATCTGGTGGTATCGATTCATCTATTATCGCTTCTATCGCAAGAGAAATGAATCCAAATCTTTTAACATTCTCTATTGGTTTTGAACAACGTGGTTTCAGTGAAGTTGATGTTGCCAAAGAAACTGCTGAGAAATTAGGCGTTAAAAACCATAACGTATTCATTTCAGCGAAAGAGTTTATGGATGAGTTCCCAAAAATCATTTGGCATATGGATGATCCTTTAGCAGATCCAGCAGCTGTACCATTGTACTTCGTTGCAAAAGAAGCACGTAAGCATGTAACAGTTGTTCTTTCAGGTGAAGGTGCAGACGAGCTATTTGGCGGTTATAACATTTATCGTGAGCCAAACTCACTAAAAATGTTCTCTTACATTCCTAGCCCAGGTAAGAGCGTTCTAAAAGCATTAAGTGGTGCTCTTAAAGAAGGCTTTAAAGGAAAGAGCTTCCTAGAGCGTGGATGTACGCCGATTGAAGAGCGTTACTATGGAAACGCGAAAATCTTCCGTGAAGAAGAGAAAGTTGAATTAATGAAGTATTACAATGAAAGTGTTAACTATATGGATATCACGAAACCATTGTATAACGAAATTAAAGATTATGATGATGTAAGCAAAATGCAGTACATTGACATGTTCACATGGTTACGCGGTGACATTTTATTAAAAGCTGATAAAATGACAATGGCAAACTCATTAGAACTTCGTGTACCGTTCTTAGATAAAGAAGTATTCGATGTTGCATCTAAAATTCCAACTGAATTTAAGATTGCTAACGGAACTACGAAAGCTATTTTACGTGAAGCAGCACGCGGAATCGTTCCAGATCACGTATTAGATCGTAAAAAACTTGGATTCCCAGTACCAATTCGTCACTGGTTAAAAGACGAAATGCATGATTGGGCTATCAATATTATAAACGAGAGTAAAACAGAGCATTTAATCGACAAACAGTATGTATTAAACTTACTGGAAGCACATTGTGCAGATAAAGGCGATTATAGCCGTAAAATTTGGACTGTACTTGCGTTTATGGTATGGCATCAAATTTATGTTGAGCATAAATACGATACGAATAAGTTCCACGAAGAAACGAAACGTGCGTATAGCTTAGTTTAATTAGAAAAACCTTAAGATCGCATTTGATCTTAAGGTTTTTTTCATAAATGGAACGAATTATTGATACAATAATAGTAAAAGGATGGACAACATATGATTACGTTTGAAAAAGTAAATGTAGAAAATGAAAACGTTGTTAAAGAAATGTTTCGCTCACATAGTTTAAGTGAGAATCAGGTACAGTATTGTGTGAAAGTTGATGATACATATATTGGTGTAATAGATTATCGTGTTCAAGAGGAGAGTGCGGTTTTATCTCAGTTAATTATTCACTTTGATTATCAAAGTTACGGTTATGGGACAAATACGTATTTTACATTTGAAGCAATGATGAAAGAAAGAAATGTGAAAGAGATAAAGGTACTGCAAACGGAATTAACAGAACAAGCAAAATCTTTCATAGAGAGCTTTGGTTTTAATGAAGAAGATGGAATATATGTGAAGAAAATATAACGATGAGTAGTTATGCAGGATAAATATAAGGCAGGTGGATGTATGACGATGACTTCTGGTCTTTTATTAATTGGAGGGTGTTTTCTAGTAGCAGAGCTAATCCATATGTTCATTCGAAAAAGAATGAATAAGAAGAGAAAGCCGTATGAATTACAATATGCCCCTGTGTTTTTCCTTTTATTTTGTATGCTTATTACATTACAAAACATAACGAACTTTCCGCCACTTTTAAATGTTTTTTTAAAGTTCGGTTTGCTGTATAGTAGCACTGGAATAGCCCTTTTATTTCTTTTATTTTGCATACGTTATATTCACTATCAATCGTATATATTTATTTTAAATTGGTTAAAGCACAATGATAGAAACCGCCTTACATAAGGCGGTTTTTTTATTTGTAATTGTAATGGCCTTATGTGTTACTTATACATAATGATGGGCACGGGCTTTGAAAGTTATATTTTTCTAATTGTAGTTCCATATATCAATAACACACACAAATACGAAGTGCGATGGATGCAATCTGAAATGAAATATAAGTAATGGGATAACAAGATGTATATGTTTTTGTATATAAAGCTCAAAATCCCACTAGAATTTATAAAAATGATTAGATGATTTAACATATTATCTATTATTAGTATGTGATACTATATATTCTTGATCTATAACGTAAGTAGGTGAATAAATTTGAAATGTGAATCAACTAGTTTATCTTAAGTGCTAACAAATAGTAGAAGGTGTTTTTTAGGAGGTATCGTTTTTGTATGTTTAATATTGATATGTTATTTCTTGAGTGGATGACCAGTCTGGAGGGAAGTGTGCCTACAACATTTTTTAAACTTGTATCTAGTATTGCAAATGAGACGTTGTATTTAGTTATTATTTCGATTTTATATTGGTGCGTTTCTAAAAGAAAAGCGTTTCATATGATTGTTATGCTTTGCTTCTCTGGTTATATGGGGATAGTGGTAAAGGAGTTCATGAAAATCCCACGACCGTATACATACGAGGGAATTCAAGCTTTATATGAAAAATCAGCAGCAGGTTATTCTTTTCCAAGTACACACGTCCAGTTAGCTGCAACATTTTGGAGCTCATTCATGATTTTATGTAAAAAGAAAATCATTTGGGTCATTGGAATTATTTTTATAATATTGGTTGCTACTTCCCGTCTATATTTACGTGTACATTGGCTCAGTGATATAATAAGTGCCGTTTTAATTAGTGTCATAGTTGTTTATTTATATACGAAAGTAACAGGGGAATTAAGTGATAGGAAATTTATATTGTTACAACGAATTGTATTGGCAGTTTCACTCATTATGTATTTTATAACAGACCAAATAGATAATTTAAAGTTACTTGGAGTTGTGACAGGTTCTACGATTGGTATAATATTAGAAAATCATTTTATTAAAATGAATGAAAATAATAATTTAAAAATGCAAGTGATAAAAACAGTATTAGGCCTTAGTGTCATGCTAATAATGCAGTTTATACTAAAAAAAGTAATACCTGATATGTATTATGTACGTTATGCATTGATTGGAATTACAATTACTTTCTTATGTCCATTTATTTTTTATATGCTACGGTTAAAAAATGTGAGTAGCAAATAAGTAAAGAAGTATTTTGAATAAAGATGAGGTCTGAATTATATATATTAAAAAAGTTTTCTGATATATCTATTGACAATGTATGAGATATACATTACTCTTTAAAATGTAAATGATAATCAATTTCAACTAGGAGGACTTATGACACGCACTAAAAATATGTTTATATTTTGCATTATGTTACTAACGATCATAATTGCAGGATGTAGTAAAGAAGAGAAGAAAGAAAATGATACATCAGCTAAAGCAAAAGATTCATATACGATAAAACATGCAATGGGCGAAACGACAGTAAATGGTACGCCAAAAAGAGTTGTTGTTTTAACAAATGAGGGTGCTGAGGCACTTTTAAGTGTTGGAGTAACGCCAGTTGGAACTACAAAACCACGAGCTGGTGATGAATGGTATTCTCATTTAGCGAAAGAGTTAAAAAATACGAAAGTAGTAGGAACAGAGCGTGACATTAATTTAGAGGCAGTAATGAAGCTTAAGCCGGATTTAATTATCGGAAATAAAATGCGTCACGAAAAAATATACGAGCAGTTAAAAGAAATCGCGCCAACAGTATATGCTGAAACATTGCGCGGTGATTGGAAAGAAAACTTTACGCTTTATACAAAAGCTGTAAATAAAGAAAAAGAAGGACAAAATGCTCTTAATGATTATAAAAAGCGTATTGCAGGAATAAAAGAACAATTAGGTGATAAAATTAACTCTAAAGTTTCAATTATTCGCTTCGTCCCAGGTGATGTTCGTATTTATCAAAAAAATTCATTCTCAGGCGTTGTATTAAATGATATTGGATTTAAACGACCACCACTACAAGATAAAGATGAATTTGCGATAAAAGGAATTACAAAAGAACAAATTCCAAATATGGACGGGGACTATTTATTCTATTTCACATCTGATAAAGATGCGGATAAGAATAATGAAGGAAACACGTTAGCGAAAGAATGGATAGAAGATCCGCTCTTTAAGCAGTTACAGGCTTCTAAAGATAATAAAGTATTCCAAGTAGATGAAGTGATTTGGAATACAGCAGGTGGTATTGTAGCTGCAAACCTTATGTTAGATGATATTGAAAAATATTTTCTAAAGTAAATAAATGGTCAAGTACATCACTGTAAATGAGTGATGTACTTTTTTTATTATAAAATACAGAAAATTCCTTCTTTTGAGCGTGGATAAGTTGTACAATTAAACCAATTCTGGAATAAAGGAGTGGGAATGAATGAAAGCTACTCATAAAGATTGGATTTTGTTTAATGGAAGAATTGTAAATACGAAGGAAGAACAGCCGATGATTCCATTGGAGGAGAGAGGCTTTCAATTTGGTGATGGTATATACGAGGTATTCAGACTATATGATGGGAAGCCACATTTATTAGATCTACATTTGGAACGATTCTTTAATTCTATGGAAGAAATAAAACTAATTCCACCTTTTACTAAGAAGGAGTTAGTGGAAGAGTTGCATCAAATGATTGAAAAAAATCAATTTCAAGAAGATGGGAATGTATATTTGCAAATATCAAGAGGTGCTCAAGCACGTAATCATGTATATGAGTCAAATATGCAACCAACATATTTTGCAAATATTGTTTCGTTTCCAAGACCAATTGCTGCTATGGAACGAGGAGTAAAAGTTACTGTAGAAGAGGATATAAGATGGAAGTTCTGTCATATAAAATCTTTAAATCTGCTACCTAATATTATGATTAAAAATAAAATAAACGAACAAGGCTATCAAGAAGCGATATTAGTACGAGATGGAATTGTAACTGAAGGGTGTCATTCAAATTTCTTTATGGTGAAGAATAATAAATTGATTACACATCCGGCTGACAATTTCATTCTACACGGCATTACACGTCACTTCGTTATTACATTAGCGAAAGAGTTACATATTGAAGTAGAAGAACGAGAATTTTCACTACAAGAAGTATATGAGGCTGATGAGTGCTTCTTTACAGCGACACCACTTGAAATATTCCCAGTCGTTCAAATAGGTGATGAACAGTTTAGAACCGGCGAAAGAGGATCGATTACAAAGAAACTCCAAGTTGCATATGAAGAAAGTATTCGTTTGTTTAAAGTTACGAACTAATATTGAAGAAAAAAGCTGGTATTCCTCCAGCTTTTTTTCATGATATAATTCAAGCATAGGACCAGATTTGAAAACGCTGTAAAAAGGGGATTTAATGTATGAATTATGAAGATTTTAAAGAAGTAATTCACGGTAGACGAAGTGTTAGGAAGTTCACAGAACAAGAAGTATCCACTAGTGATATAAAAGAAATTATTGATTGTGCTCGTTATGCACCGAGTGATACAAACTCACAAACTTGGGAATTCTTGGTCATTATGAACCGAGAGAAAATTAAAGAAATTGAACAAATGACATGGGATGCATTACATAAACTTGCGGCAAAAGCGGCAGAAAACGGAGAAGAGAAAGCAGGGAAATT
This sequence comes from Bacillus sp. 17RED48, assembly GCF_019837545.1. Taxonomy (NCBI): domain Bacteria; kingdom Bacillati; phylum Bacillota; class Bacilli; order Caryophanales; family Bacillaceae; genus Bacillus; species Bacillus sp. 17RED48. Next base: position 259,440 of record NZ_JADAXG010000004.1, on the reverse strand, counting down.
ACTTACACGTTCTTTCGGACCATATGCAACAGCTTTCTCGGAGGCGCCAGTATTAATCGTATGTTTGGCAACACCATATGAATCAAAGTTTCGTGAAAAGATTTTTGATCCAATTGCTTTTGTTCCAGATTCAGTTTGGGAAGAAGAAGGAATTAAGAGTAGCTGTTTAGCGGCACAAAACTTAATGTTGGCTGCATATGCGAAGGGGCTTGGTACTTGCCCGATGACAGGACCGGTATTGTTAGCTCAAGATGAACTACGACAATATTTACAAATTGAGCCTGAAAAACAAATAAATATGGTTATTTCACTCGGTTTTCCAAAAGATAAGCCGAAGAAACTTCCAAGGAAAGAAGTAGATGAGATTACAACATTTGTTTTTTAAAGCCCAAAATAAAAAGACATTGAATGAACAATGTCTTTTTATTTTGGACAGGTATGTAATTCATCTGTTGGGCTAAAATGATAGATAAGAGGGAATTACTATTTATTTCATAAAAAAAATTAATGTTCTATTAAGGAAAGTATGATACATTAATCGTGAGCAATATTCTATTTGTTCATGAAAGTGTAAAAAGTAGTCTTAAAATTTAAAAGTTATTTTTGTATAATAAATTATAATGAAATGACAGGGGGGATGAATTTTGAAAAAATTCATAATCACTGGATTGTCTGTATTGTTATTAGTTGGTTGCGGTGCTCCGCAGGAAAAAGAGGGTACACAACCAAAGCAGGAAGAAAAAGTTGTAAACGCAAGTAATGAGAATATAGTTGTATTTCCTGAAGGAGCAGTGCCAGTCGGAGAAGGAAAAGTAAAAGTCATTACACCAGATGGCACTTCTGAGAATGGTAATATACCGGCTGTATTCATCAAAAAGGATACTTTAATTCAGCAAGTTGAATTAGAGCTTTCTAATTTTCAAAACGATAAAGAAACATTTATATTTGTAGACCAAGTGTATGCAGATAAACATCAAGTCACTAGTACAACACAGACAACAGTACAATTAAAAGAAAAGACGCTTGAGACAGGTAGTCATACGATTACTGCAGTTCAGTATGAAAACAATGACCCAAAAGGAAAGGTTATTAGTTTAAATCAAGCAACATTTGAAACAAAACCAGCGTCATAAGAAGAATAAAAAGTACATTACTCAAAAAGTAGTGTACTTTTTTGTTTATATTAGAGGATGTCATAGTAAATCACTTGTTTCTACTATGACAGAGAAAGAGGCTGAAGATGTGAATCGGTGTATTTGTATCGTCTTTATTCGTATAACGATGTCATTAATTTGGTTTACGATACAAGAAGTAATTCAAATTACGCTCAATTAACAAATTCATGATTTGTTAAAAGGAGCTATTTGTTTTACCATTGTTTATCTATCATATGATAAACTCAGATTAAAGTAAGTTTTGAGGGAAATATGTAGGTGTTTCATTTGAAATGTCGAATAGTACATACGATGTCGTAATAACAAATTTTCTATTGTTTACTGTGAAACAGAAGAAGGGGAGATAGTAGTTATGAAACGAGCGCTTATTAATATTGATTATACATATGATTTTGTAGCTGAAAAAGGTGCTTTAACATGCGGGAAACCAGGACAAGAAATTGAGAAGGAAATTGTCCATATAACGAAGCAATATATTGAAAATGGAGATTACGTTGTCTTTGCGATTGATAAACACGAAGAAAACGATGTATACCATCCAGAATCAAAGTTATTCCCGCCTCATAACATAGCTGGTACAAATGGGAGAGATTTGTTTGGTGAATTACAAGAAGTGTACGAAACATATAAAAATGCAGAGAATGTATATTATATGGATAAAACACGATATAGTGCATTTGCAGGAACAGACTTAGAAATGAAGTTACGAGAAAGAGGAATAGAAGAAGTTCATCTTGTAGGTGTTTGTACTGATATTTGTGTTCTTCACACAGCAGTAGACGCTTATAATAAAGGATTTAAAATCGTAGTTTATAAAAAGGCAGTTGCATCTTTTAATGCGCAAGGACATGAATTTGCACTTGGACATTTTAAGTCATGCTTACATGCAGAAGTGAAGTGAAAAAAAGAGGCCTTTAAAAAGGTCTCTTTTTTCGTTTAAATTGTGACGACGTTTTGCTCGATTAGTTTTTTTATGAATGGACTAATTTTTTCTGGTAATCCATTTAAATTAAAAAATTGTACATGCAATGATTCAAACCCATCAGCTTTTAACGTACCACCTGTAATATTTTTGCAAAGGTATGCGATTGTTATAGGGTAAAATTCATCTCCGTTCGGTAATTTCACAAAAAATTCTTTTCCGGAAAATACATGTATTAACTGTAAAGTTCCTATTTCAATCCCTGTTTCTTCAAGAACTTCACGTCTTCCGGCTTCTTCTGTTGATTCACCAAGTTCAACAAATCCACCGGGAACACCCCAAACACCATTTCGCCTTTGTTGTAGTAATATTTGTCCTTGTTCATTGAAAACAGCTACAGCAACGCCAGCTAGATTGAGTGGTCTTGATCCAATAATTTCTCTTAGTTCTTCGATATAGCCCATTGTTAGTTAACCTCCGCGAGTCAAAATATTTTCAAATGAACAATTCGGCGTTGTGTTAATATTCCCCTTTTTGTTTAGGTAAGTATTGAGGTCTTAACATAAAGGCATTTATAAAAAATTCTATTGTTATCTCCCTTTAGATAATAAAAAAGGGTATATTTATAGAAGAAAGTGTAACAAGTTTTAAGGAAATCAAAAGGTATGACAATAAATTAGTTTTTCATGAAATTTTCATTAGTTAAGGGTGTGGATGGATGAGTGTATTAACGTATACTGAAGAATTTTTTAATTATGTAAGAGAGTTTTTACTTTTAAGATTTTTACTATTTGCTTTAGTTTTAATCATTATCTCTTTTGTAATCAACCGAATTATTGATTGGTTTTTTAGGAAATCAAGCTTTTTTGATGAAGAGGTAGAGCAAACGATTCAAAGTGTGATTCGATCTATTTTTAGATATATCATTATCATCAGTCTAATCATATATTTAATTAGCCAATTTGTAGATATAAAAAGTATCATTGCAGGTGCAGGGATAGCGGGAGTTGTTATTGGTTTTGCTGCACAACAGATGTTAAAAGATGTTATATTAGGCTTTGCGAGATTAGCGGACAAAGAGTTTCGTGTTGGCGATTTTGTTACTTTTAACGGAACAAATTCAGGAACAATTGAGGAAATTAGTATTCGTTTTATGCAAATTCGTGAATGGTCAGGAAAACTCCTTACGATACCACACGGAGAGATTAGGACGATACAAAATTTTAATAAAGGATGGATGCGCGTAATTGAACGGATTACGGTAAGCTATCAGGAAGACCCTACAAGAGTTAAGGAATTGTTAGAAGAAGTTTGTGTTAACTGCAATGAAAAATTCGCTCCAAATCTTTATAAAGTAGAAGATGAAGCTGTGGAACCGTTTAAATACGTTGGTGTTACAGATTTAAATCCGAATCTTAAATACGTTGGATATGAATTTTGTATTACAGGTTTAATAAAGCCGGAAGATTATTTTGAAATTTCTAGACAAGTAAGATTTGAATTAATGTCTATGTTCCATAAGAATCAAGTGCAAATGCCATCAGCAAATATGTTCATTACTACTGAAAGTATACAGCATGCCCATGGTGGACAATCTTTATCGGACAGCTAAAATAGAATAGTTTGTTAACAAAAATCTAGCTTCCAACATTGGATAGAAAAACAATAATAAAATGATTAAAATAAAGAAAGAACTGAAGGAATTCAGTTCTTTCTTTATTTGTAGAATTTAGAAATTTCTTAATGTTATAATGATAGATGGTGATGAAAATGAACTTTGAAGAAAAAGAGATGTATCGTTTAGAAGCATTAAAAGCAATTGCAGAATTATTAAATGAAGCAACAGACTTACAAGACATGTTAGAAAAAGTGTTACATACATTGTTACAAGTTATGAATTTACAAACAGGGTGGATTTTTTTTATTGATGAAAGTGGAAAGCAACGTATGCTTGTAGATGAAAACTTACCGCCAGCTCTTACGTGGCAAGAGAAGAAGCCAATGTGTGAAGGAGACTGTTGGTGTGTAGAGCGCTTTGTGAATGGCAGATTGGAAAAAGCGACAAATATTATTGAATGTAAGCGAATAGAGGATGCGATTGAATGTAATTGGGGAGAGACCGAAGATGTTACGCATCATGCGACAATTCCCCTTAGGTCTGGATCGGAGAAATTTGGTCTATTAAATGTGGCCTCGCCTCAAAAAACACATTTTTCAGAGGAAGAATTAGCATTATTAGAATCGATTGCATTTCAAATAGGAACGACAATACAACGTATTCAGTTAGTGGAGAAAGAACGTAAATATGTAGTGGTAGCTGAAAGAAATCGATTAGCTCGTGATTTACATGATTCAGTAAAACAATTGTTATTTTCTATTATGCTAACAGCAAAAGGTACTTTAAATATGACGCAAGATAGAGACTTGCAAGAGATGTTGAGCTATATTGGAGAATTATCACAGGAAGCATTACAAGAAATGACACTTTTAATTTGGCAATTAAGACCGGAAGGATTAGAGAAAGGTTTAGCAGAGGCGATTAAAAATTATGGTAAGTTGTTAGGGATTCACGTGGAAGTTCGAATTGATGGAATGGTTTCAATTGGAGATGAAATAGAAGAAGTTTTATGGCGTATTAGTCAAGAAGCAATACATAATTGTAAAAAACACGCTTTATGTGAAAAAGTAAATATTCTTTTGAAAATAGAAAATAATCAGTTGTATTTTTACATAGAGGATAACGGAATAGGATTTATACAAGATCACGTAAGAGAGTCAGCGCTCGGTTTAAAAAGTATGAAGGAACGTATTCAGTTAATGAGGGGATCATTTCAAATAAAAACTGAGCTGAAAAAGGGTACGAAAATTGAAATTCAATTGCCGGTTTAAAGGGGAGAAGAAGATTGAAGATTAAATTACTACTAGTTGAGGATCATCATATCGTTCGAAGAGGACTTGTATTCTTTTTAAAAACGAGAGAAGAATTTGAAATAGTTGGGGAAGCAGAAAATGGTGAAGAGGCATTAACATTCATTCAAACGGAAAGACCAGATGTAGTATTAATGGATCTATCAATGCCGAAGATGGATGGTATAGAAGCAACAAAACGGATAAAAAAATATGATGAAACAATAAAGATACTTATATTAAGCAGTTTTTCAGAACAAGACTATGTTTTACCAGCACTAGAAGCTGGAGCAGATGGTTATCAATTAAAAGAAGTACAACCTGAGCAACTTGTTGCTTCTATCATTGCAGTACATCAAGGAAATGCGAATTTTCATCCGAAAGTAACACCGGCACTATTAGGACGGTCAGCAGAAAAGAAAGAAAAAGAAAACCCTTTTTCCATGTTAACGAAAAGAGAGCAAGAAGTACTTCGTGAAATCGCGAAAGGGCGAAGTAATAAAGAAATTGCAGCAGAGCTTCATATTACAGAACAGACTGTGAAAACACATGTTTCAAATGTTTTAGCTAAATTGGAAGTAGATGATCGTACGCAAGCTGCATTATATGCGGTGAAGCATGGAGGAAATAATAAATATGAATAATTATGTACCATGTAACGACAGAATACATAGGAGTATTTAAAATTTATCAAGCTATTTGCGGGCTTATAATCAGTGGGAGATGTACAATACTCTCACTGATTAAAGTTTCAATTTATAGTAGTGCCAAATAAAGGTTTTTCTTCTTTCGATAATTAGGTACAATAAAGCTACGATGGAAGGGGAAGATATGCTATGCCAGGTACAAGAAGTGGGATTGGTAAGATTCAGGCTTCGTTAAACGGTTTATCACCGAAATTGCGAAGTATTGCCGAACATATATTGAAACATCCACAAGATGTTGTACATAAATCTATTACAGAATTAGCTGAAGTTACGAATAGTTCTGAAGCTACGATATTCCGCTTATGTAAGCACCTTGGTTTTCAAGGTTTTCAAGATTTAAAGATTACATTAGCTCGTGAAATTGTACATACTCCGATGCAAAATATTCATGAAGAAGTATCGGCGGAAGATAGTATGGTAACTGTTGCTAAAAAAGTTTTTCATTCGCATATTACAGGACTGCAAGATACATTACATTTGCTAAATGATACAGCGCTAGAGCAAGCCGTAAAGGTATTACAAGACGCAAGTCGTATTGAGTTTTATGGAAATGGTGGTTCTGGTATTATTGCGATGGATGCATATCATAAATTTATGAGAACGGGTATTTCTTGTATTGCTCATACAGATTCACATTTTCAAATTATGGGTGCGGGTTTACTTACTAAAGAAGCAGTGGTCATTGCAATTTCTCATTCTGGTAGCAATAAAGGGTTACTGGAAGCGTTAGAAGTAGCAAAAGCAAGGGGTGCTAGCATTATTGCAATTACGAGCTATCAGAAATCAGCATTAAGTCAACTTGCTGATATTACATTATATACTTCAACACGTGAGACGGAATTCCGCACAGAAGCAAGTTCATCAAGATTAGCACAGTTAAGTTTATTAGATACTTTGTACGTTGGGTTATCGTTACAACGCCAAGAAGAGACGTTGCAAAATTTACAAAGTATACGTGAAACAATTTCGATGAAACGAATATAAAAAGTCCTTCAGTTGAAGGGCTTTTTATATTGGCCAATAGTCTTTTGTGAAAATTTGATGATTATAATTTCCTGTTTTAAAAAATCTTTATTAATTGAGTCTCATACTCCGCACATTGAATTCTAATAAGCTTATATATGGATGAAATTTCAGTTTTCCTTCAAATATAGTAAGAAAACATTTGGTTAATAATTCAAATATTGTTCAATATTTAACAATAGGCTTTTAAAATTACATGTTATGATGAACATGTAATGATGATTGAACACTTAAATTTGGCATAATGATTAGCCGAACCAGTGAAGACAGAAGTTGTGAGATGAACTCATTAAAATTCTAAAACACTAAAGGGGAGATCACATATGAAAGCAGTAGTAGTTAATAAAAATAGTAAAGCAAACATTGAAGTTATTGAAAAGGAATTACGTCCGTTACACTCAGGTGAAGCGCTAGTAGATGTAGAGTATTGTGGGGTTTGTCATACTGATTTACACGTTGCAAATCATGATTTTGGAAACACAGATGGCCGTATTCTTGGTCATGAGGGTGTAGGTATTGTTACGAAAATTGCTGATGATGTAACTTCACTAAAGGTAGGTGACCGTGTAAGTATTGCATGGATGTTCCAATCTTGTGGACGTTGTGAATATTGCGTAACAGGTAGAGAAACATTTTGCCGTGAAGTTAAGAACGCTGGTTATTCAGTAGATGGTGGTATGGCAGAACAATGTATCGTTACAGCTGATTATGCGGTGAAAGTACCAGAAGGATTAGATCCTGCTCAAGCATCATCAATCACATGTGCGGGCGTAACTACATATAAAGCGATAAAAGTATCAGACATTAAACCTGGTCAACCTATCGTCATCTATGGTTGTGGTGGATTAGGTAACCTAGCTATCCAATATGCTAAAAACGTATTTGGTGCAAAGGTAATTGCAGTAGATATTAATGACGATAAATTAGCGTTAGCAAAAGAGGTTGGTGCGGATATGACTATCAATCCAATTTCTCAAGGTCCTGCTGATAAGATTGTTCAAGATGAGTTTGGTGGTGCTTATGCTGCTGTAGTAACAGCCGTTTCTAAAGTAGCATTCAACTCAGCAGTTGATGCAGTACGTGCTTGTGGTAAAGTCGTTGCAGTAGGTTTACCAGTAGAAACTATGGATTTAAACATTCCGCGACTTGTACTAGATGGAATTGAAGTAGTTGGTTCTCTAGTCGGTACTCGTAAAGACTTAGAAGAGGCATTCATGTTCGGTGCAGAAGGAAAAGTAGTGCCGGTTGTTCAAACTTGTTCTCTAGATAAAGTACAAAATGTATTCGAAGAAATGGAAGAAGGTAGAATTCAAGGACGTATGGTAATCGATTTTAAACAGCATAATTGTGATTGCAAATAATTCACTTTAAATATAAAAAGCATGAGTCTAGCTAAAGACATGTAAAAAAGTTAGACAGCAGAAAGAAGATGATCCCTGCATTCAACAGGAATCATCTTCTTTTCATTCCACTACTATCAATGTCGACTAACGAGAAAGGATTAAAGGTTCACTTTATCTACAAACGAAAAAGAATCTTTACTTTTAACAAATTTTTTATGATTTGGAACGGTTTGAATTGCTACAACTTGCGAATCTCTTGCTTTCAGTGCATCTTGAATCCCGATTGTCATAAGCTTAATAAATAGAATCGTAATAAAGAATGAAACGAGAGTATACAAAATAATCCACCATGAAATATTCATTTCATAACGATTTAATCCAATAAGGCCTGCCCAATCATTCGATAGAGAAACAGGTTTGAGTACTCCGTCATAGAGTTCACGCATTTGTATCCCACCAATTATAATATCAAGCAACGCTAAATGGATAACGAGTATGAGAGTTTGGACGATATGTTCCATAAATAAAACAAATAAGCGGTCAAGTAATAAGACTCGTAAGTGTTTTTTGATAATATGAAAACGGCTAGCACCCAGTAATTGTGAACTTAAAATATAATCTTGTTTCATAAATTCATCAACCTCTGAGGATATATATAAAGAAAGTGTAGGCAGAGCGACGAAAATAAGTACAAGTACTTGATAAAATGCAAATGAAATATTTGGATCTAATCTATCAGCATTTGATATGATTACAATATTAACGGGCGTGATGAGTATAAATGCGATAAATAAAGTAGGAATATAGTAAAACACTTCTGAGCATGCCTGGAAAAATCTCTTGAATTTTGGAGCATATAAACTTAAGAGAATTCCTATACATGTTCCGAATAAAATTCGAAAGAAGCTAATTGCCACAGCTAATAAGATAGTGAATTTTGCTCCTTCTATAATTTGTAAGAAAACAGACTCTCCAAAACGATCAGATCCAAAAGGCGGTATTAACGATGGTGGAAAGGGGGCCTTTCCAAGTAATTCGTTATTGTCATTGTAAAGTAACTGAGGAGGTTTTGGGATGTTATCTTTAAAGAACCAACTATAAATAAAACTAGCTGAAACAAGTATGAATAAATAAGTAAAGCCGATTAAAAAGCGTTTTGATTTCCAAATAGATTTCATAAAGCTGCTCCTTTCAATTGCTTTTGCCATCTATTCATCATGAAAGAGATTATTTGAAAAATGGCATAAAACGGTAAGATAATCATGACAAGTATGATAAATGCAGCTGGAGGTGAAATAAACGCCTTTTTAAATAAAAATTGAATAATGCCTTGCATATTAAAAACAAATTCTAAAATAAATAAGTTAGAAAGTAAGAAAACAAAAATCGTTTTTAAATGGTGGAAGAAGTGGATAGATATATTTTTGAATAAATGAATGCATAGTATATAACTTGATGAAAACCCTTTTCCATATGCAACCTCTACGTAATGTTTTCCATGTTCTTCTTTTATGTATAACACCATCATCCGAAACATTTGTAATGTAGGTAAGACAGCTAAAGATAAAATAGGGAGTAAATAAGCTCGATTTTCATTAAAAGAAATAATGGTGACAGGTAATTCCCCGAATTTCCGCAGTAACCATATGAAAAATATTTGTAAACAAATCATCATCATCATATCAGGGACAGCTTCTAATATGAACACAATTCGGTTTATCCATTTTTTTATATAATCTTTTGCTAAAAAATAAAAAAATGCCATGCTAGATGAGATAAAGAGCGCAAGCAAAAAGGCTACAAATAATATAATAAACGAATATAGGTAAGGTTCTAAAACAGTTGGAAATAATGGTGTTGTTTTTAAATGACCAAACTTTGGGTCTGATCCTATAACCAACAATGATTCAGGTGAGAAAACCTGTTTTAACATAGTAACGATCTGGTTAAAAAAATAAATTGGTTGAAAGGTGAATCCTTGTTGAGTGATAAATAAATAAGGTAAATTTAATAATAGTAACAGTGATAAAAGAATGGATGAAAGCTTAATTGTGAATTGAGATATTTTATGTAACATTAAATCCCTCCGACATCTTTTTACAACATTATACAATAATGTCTAAAATATTGTTTTATTTTTCTGAAAAATATAAATACTATTTGATTTTATAGCATGGAACATATATTTACAAGTTAATAAAGTGATAGTAGGATACGCGCTCTAAGACTATTAAGAGAAAAGTACGAGAGAACTTAATACAATAAAAACGAGCAAAGTGCACAAAGTTTCCATTGAGGAGGTAGTTGCTGTACAACTCCTTTTTCATGCAAATAAGTAGAATGTATGGAAGGAGTATATATGTGTTGTTAATGAAAGAAAAAGAGTGTGTTGCGCAACGAATAGAACGCAACTTTACCGCAGGGAAAAGCTAAATTTAGTATGTAAGTGAAATGGAATGAGGGGATTTATTTTTTGTGATGAAAAAAATTTTCTTTTTAAAACTTGATTAATGAAAAAATATTTTATATACTAATTCATGTAAACGGTTTACTAGTTCGTATTTTACTAGAAACGAAGGGAAGATTCGCATGGAAACAAGGGGGAGAGTAATCGGGATTGATATCGGTACCACAAGTACAAAAACGGTTGTGTTCACAGAAAAAGGAAAAGTCGTTGCATCACATGCAGTTGATTATCCAATTATTCAACCGAACGTCGGATGGGCTGAGCAAGATCCTGATGTAATATGTGCTGCTGTATACAAAACTGTAAGCGTTGCCATTGAAAAAGGTAACGTGTTACCAGAAGATATTTCGTCAATCGGTATTAGTACAGCGATGCACTCATTAATTGCAGTAGATGAAAACAGTACGCCATTAACGCGTTCTATCATTTGGGCAGATAATCGAAGTACGAAGCAATCAGAAAAATTATTACAACATATGAATGGGCATGAAATTTATAGACGAACGGGTACACCAGTTCATCCGATGTCGCCGCTTTCTAAATTATTGTGGATGAAAGAGGAAGAGCCAGAATTATATAGGAGCGCTTATAAATTTATTTCCATTAAAGAATATGTTATTTATCAATTATTTTCACGCTACGTAGTGGATTATTCAATTGCATCTGCTACTGGGTTATTTAATTTAGAAACATTAAACTGGGATGAAGATGTTTTAACGATGTTACATATGTCACCAGAACAATTATCAACACCTGTGCCAACTACATATATTTTATCGGGTATGAAACCTGAATTAGCACAGAAGATGGGCATTCGTGAAGATACGCCAGTTGTTATTGGTGCAAGTGATGGTGTTCTTGCGAATGTAGGCGTTGGGGCAATATCGCCTGGCTCAGCTGCAATTACAATTGGTACAAGTGGTGCAGTTCGAACAATTTCATCAAGTGTTAATACAGATGAAAAAGGAAGAACGTTTTGTTATGCATTAACAGACGAGCACTGGGTGATTGGCGGACCAACGAATAACGGCGGAATATTACTGAGATGGTTACGTGATGAATTTGGTAGCCCGGAACAAGAAGTTGCAAGGAAGCTTGGCATTGATCCGTATGATTTATTAATTAAGTATGCGGAAAGTGTACCAGCTGGAGCGGGTGGATTGCTATTTTTACCGTTTCTATCTGGAGAACGTGCACCTTACTGGAATGCAAATGCTCGTGGTACATTCTTTGGAATAAACCTTCAGCATAAACGAGAACATTTTATACGTGCAGTCATGGAAGGTGTTTGTATGAGCGTATATTCTGTTGCACTCGCAATCAGGGATTGTACAGGGCCACTTACTGAAATACGCGTTTCAGGAGGTTTTGCGAAATCTGCATTTTGGAGACAAATGTTATCCGATATGATGGGAAAAGAATTGCTTGTTCCTGAAAGTCATGAAGCATCTGCGCTTGGGGCAGCGGCAGTTGCTTTATATGCTGTAGGAAAAATTGATTCTCTTGAAGAGGTAAAGGATTGGATTGATATTGTTCATCATCATGTACCGAATAAAGAAAATACGGCTATATATTTAGAAATGTTTTATATGTATGAACGACTTTACAATCGCTTGAAAGAAGAATTTGATTGTATAGCTGCTTTCCAACGTAAACAATAGGGGGATTGGGAGAAATGGTAGTTGGAATCGTACTAGCGGCAGTTGTCATACTACTTTTACTTATTACGGTAGTAAAATGGCATCCGTTTGTCGCGTTAATATTAACAGCAATTGGTGTAGGGCTAGCAATGGGAATGCCATTGATTGGAACTTCACCAAAAGATCCAGGGATTATCGATTCTATTAAACTAGGGCTTGGTAATACGTTAGGGTTTTTAGCGATAGTTTTAGCATTAGGAACGATGCTTGGAAAAATGATGGCCGAATCTGGCGGTGCTGAACGAATTGCTACCACATTAATAGATCGTTTTGGGAAGAAACGTGTTCACTGGGCGATGATGTTCGTTGCATTTTTAGTAGGGATTCCAGTATTTTTCCAAGTTGGATTTGTACTACTAATTCCATTAGTATTTACAATTGCGTTAGAAACAGGGGTATCGCTTATTACAATTGGTATTCCACTAGTAGCAGGACTATCTGTTGTACACGGACTCGTTCCACCGCATCCGGCAGCGATGGCAGCGGTAGGTATTTTTAAAGCAGATGTAGGGAAAACAATTTTATATGCATTAATTGTCGGACTTCCAACTGCAATCATTTCAGGTCCGCTTTACGGGAAATGGATCGGTGCTCGTATACATAAAGAAGTACCATTAGATATAGCGGAGCAATTTATTGAAAGAGATAAGAAGAAGGAACTTCCTAGTTTCGGAAATACATTGTTTACTATTTTACTTCCAGTATTTCTTATGCTAGGTGCATCGATTGCGGAAGTAGGGCTAAGCAAAACAAGTCAACTTGCACAAGTATTGCACTTCATTGGAGATCCAATAGTCGCGTTATTAATTGCAACGATATATTCTTTCTTTAGTCTTGGTTATGCAAAAGGTTTCTCAAAAGATAAAGTATTACAATTTACAAATGATTGTTTAGGGCCAATTGCGAACATACTGTTAGTTATTGGTGCAGGCGGTGCGTTTAATAAAGTATTATTAGATTCTGGAATTGGAACGACAATCGCAGAAATGGCGAAAGAATCTCATATTTCACCGATATTATTAGGTTGGGGAATTGCGGCACTTATCCGAATTGCGACTGGATCTGCTACAGTTTCTATGATGACAGCAGCTGGAATTGTAGCACCGATTGCAGCAAGTACACCAGGTGTAAATGTTGAACTACTAGCACTTGCAACAGGTGCAGGTTCATTAATTTTATCACATGTAAATGATTCTGGGTTTTGGATGATTAAAGAGTATTTCGGAATGACTGTGAAAGAAACATTATTAACATGGACTGCAATGGAGACGATATTATCTGTTGTAGCACTTGGGCTAATTTCATTATTAAATATATTTGTATAGAATGGGAGATTGATTAATATGAAACTAGGTTTAATTGGATTAGGAAAAATGGGATTCCCATTAGCAGAACATTTATATGAAGACAATCATGAAGTAGTTGTATATGACGTTAATAAAGAACTTGTTGAAAAAGCAGGGGCTTTAGGGATTACTGCTCGTCATACATTAAAAGAAATGATTGCTGAACTAGAAGCTCCTCGTAAAATTTGGGTAATGGTACCTGCGGGAGAAGTTGTTGAATCGGTACTAAAAGATGTATATCCATTATTAGAAGAAGGCGATATCGTTATTGAAGGCGGAAATTCATTCTATAAAGATACGTTACGCCGTGCTGAAGAAGCGGAAAGCTTTGGTTTACATTACGTAGATATCGGTACATCAGGCGGTGTAGAAGGAGCTAGATACGGTGCTTGCTTAATGGTTGGTGGAGAAAAAGAAATTTACGATCAATTAGAACCTTTATTTAAAGATTTAGCAGTAGAGAATGGGTATTCGTATGCTGGTCGCGTCGGAAGTGGTCATTTCTTAAAAATGGTTCATAACGGTATTGAATACGGTATGATGCAAGCAATCGCTGAAGGCTTTGAAGTGTTAGATAAAAGTGATTTTGATTTCAATTATGAAGATGTTGCAAAAGTATGGGCAAACGGATCGGTTATCCGCGGTTGGTTAATGGACTTAACTGAAAAGGCATTTGCAGATGATCCAAAACTAGATGGCATAAAAGGTGTGATGAACTCTTCAGGAGAAGGGAAATGGACTGTGGAAACGGCACTTGAACTTCAAGCGGCAGCGCCGGTAATTGCAATGTCATTATTTATGCGCTACCGTTCTCAAGAAGATGATACATTCCACGGAAAAGTAGTTTCAGCTCTTCGTAATCAGTTCGGTGGACATGAAGTTGTGAAAAAATAGGAAATGATTTTTGAAAGAAACTTGTGCAAAGGCGCAAGTTTCTTTTTTATAGTGTAAGAAATTTCTAAATTGAAAATACCAATCAATCATTATTTATTTGTACTGGATGTATCAAATATATAGTGAAGCATGAAAGATGTCCCAACATAAAAATAAGAATAAATAAAATGAAATTTTCATAAATAGTAAAAGGATGATTATGTCATCAATGTAGCTATGAAGTGGTGTTACATATGAAAAGAGCGTGTTAATAAAATATGAGGTGGTTAAATGGGAAATGAGCAAGTGAAGAATGCAGGGAAAGAAAAAAAGTTATGTCTTTGTATGATTGTTAAAAACGAGTCTAGAATTATGGAAAGATGTTTAAATGCTACAAAATCAATTGTAGACTTTGTTTCTATTTGTGATACGGGATCAACTGATCATACACCCGAAATTATTGAAAATTGGTGTAAAGAAAATGAAATCCCAGGAACAGTTCATCATGAACCATTTAAAAACTTTGGTTATAACAGAAGTTTAGCTGTTTCATTGGCACAAAAAACATATCCAGAAGCAGATTATTTATTAATATTAGATGCAGATATGATATTAGAAGTTAATCCTGAGTTTGATAAGACTAGTTTAACGGAAGACCATTATCTTACATTGCAATATGATATTCATATTAAGTATTGGCTTACACGCCTTTTGAAAGCTTCTTTACCATGGAAATCTGTCGGTGTTACTCATGAGTATTGGGATATAGATCGTTCCAAAGTTGGTGCGAATTACAATACGAGAGTAGCAAGGTTAGAGACGCTTGTCGTTAACGACCCTGGTGATGGTGGTAGTAAAGCTGATAAATTTGAGAGAGATGAGAGATTATTGTTAGAAGGGATTAATGATCCAGAAACAACGCCTGATTTGCATATAAGATATTTATTTTATTTAGCCCAAACTTATTTTCATTTAAGTCAATTTGAAGATTCGATTAAATGGTACAAAAAAAGAGTGGAAGCAGGGGGATGGGTTGAAGAAGTTTTCTATTCGTTATTGCGAATAGGATTTTGTTATGAACAATTAGCAAACCGTTCGGCAAATCAGCAACATGAAGTAACAGAAGCGGAAGAAAAAGAAACTATGAAGAAGCAAGAAGAACAATATACAGCATTAGCAATTCTTTATTTTCAAAAAGCGTGGGAATACCGACCAACTAGAGCTGAACCATTATACCAACTTGCAAGAATGTATCGATTAAAATCTCAAAATAATATTGCTTTGATGTATGCCTTGCAAGGGAAGGAAGTTCCTTTTCCGAATAATGATCTTCTATTTGTAGATTACCATGTGTATGATTACTTATTTGACTATGAGATTTCTATAAGTGCTTTTTATATACCGCATAAAAAACATTTAGGTGCAGTGTCACAAAAATTTTTGGAATCGAAAAAAGAAGAGTTACCGTTGCATATAGCAAATATGGTAGAAAGTAATGCGAAATTTTATTAAATACAATTTCGGTTAAAGGAGTAGTGGAGTAATAATGGAATTAATACGATGGGCGCTAGAACTAGGAGAATCTGTGCATGGAAATACGTATGAAGAATTGATGCC
Source organism: Bacillus sp. 17RED48 (assembly GCF_019837545.1). Lineage (NCBI taxonomy): Bacteria > Bacillati > Bacillota > Bacilli > Caryophanales > Bacillaceae > Bacillus > Bacillus sp. 17RED48. The sequence continues at coordinate 243,360 of NZ_JADAXG010000004.1, read as the reverse complement.
ACTACTAGATTATTATTATGATCGTGATCATTTAAAAGCGTATTGTATTGCAAATCTGCTTTTAGACATGGACGTAGCAGATGAGCATCGGCAAAGGATTGAATTAAGAAGGTGCATTGCTGCTTATTATGCTGGATTATATAAAGTAGCAAAAAAACATGCAAATGAGCTTTTACTTAAATATCCGGATGTGGATTTGTATAAAAATAATTTAAGGCTAATGGAAGCTTATTTGAATAAAGAATATGATTATTGTCTTTTTATATGCCCAAAGACGTATGGTAGTTTCATAGATGTCGCGCGAGCTTTGAAATGGCGATTGGAGCAGGAGGGAAATACAGCAATTATTTCAGAAACAATACTAGAAAATGTGAAAAATACAATTGTTTTTGGAGCGCATACATATGCACATAACCCGAATCTACTTCCGAAAAATGCAATTATTTATAATTTAGAACAGCTATATGAAGGAAGCCCTTATGCGCACCCCCTTTATTTAATGTTATTAAAAGATAAGGAAATTTGGGATTATAGTAAACAAAATATAGCATGGTTAAAACAAAAAGGTGTAGGAAAAGAAATAAGACATATAGGAATGAACTATGCCCCAACTTTGGAAATAAAAAAAGATGCATTTGAAGATGAGGTAACTGAAGACATCGATATACTGTTTATAGGTGCTCTTAATCCGAGGCGGCAAGCTATTTTAGATCAATTAAAAGCAGTTGCCCCCAATTTAAATATTGTTTTTAAAAATAATGCGTGGGGAATTGTTAGAAATGAGTTGATCGCTAGGTCTAAAATTATATTAAATATTCATTTTTACTTATCAGGAATTCTTGAAACACCTCGAGTTTCTTATGCGGTGGCAAATAAGAAATTTATTATTTCGGAAAATAGTAATCCAGAGGACGAGATAGAGTGGCCAGGAATTGTGTTTACTCCATACGAAAAAATAATAGAAAATATTATGAAATATGTAGCTTTACCAGAAGAGCGTATTAAATTAGCAGAAAAAGCGTATAACCATTTTGAAGCGAAAGGAAACATTGGCATACTGTGTCATAAAGAGGAGGAAAAGTAATTGTGAAGAACTCATACTTTCGTATGAGTTCTTTTTTTCGTCTATCATACTATTTTATCAAGCTAGTTCCCTCTTTATATTGTGTTTTGTATAGAAATTTCTGATAATATATAAGTATAACTGAAAAACAAAGGAGAGAAATAATTATGAAACTAGTCGTTATTAACGGTACTCCAAGAAAATTCGGTAGAACTCGTGTGGTGGCGAAATATATTGCTGATCAATTTGAAGGGGAGTTATACGATTTATCAGTAGAGGAACTGCCTTTATATAACGGGGAAGAATCACAACGTGAATTAGAAGCGGTAAAAAAATTAAAGGCATTAGTGAAAACTGCAGACGGTGTAGTACTATGTACACCTGAATATCATAATGCAATGAGTGGGGCGTTGAAAAATTCGTTAGATTACTTAAGCAGTAGTGAATTTGTTCATAAACCTGTCGCATTACTTGCAGTTGCTGGAGGCGGTAAAGGTGGCATTAACGCATTAAACAATATGCGTATTGTTGCTAGAGGGGTGTACGCAAATGCAATCCCAAAACAAGTTGTGCTTGATGGACTTCATGTACAAGACGGTGAACTTGGAGAAGATGCAAAACCATTAATTCATGATTTAGTTAAAGAATTAAAAGCATATATGAGCGTATATAAAGAGGTGAAAAAACAACTAGGAGTTGAGTGATATGTCATCTCTGTATAAAGATTCACGCTTGTATTTCATTCTAGGGGCCAATAGTCTATCAGCTATTGGCTCCGGTATTGTTATGATAACGATTCCGTGGTTGTTAATTAAAGAGAATGGAGGAGAGACAACGTTTGGTTATGTCTCCATCATCGCAACTCTTATTATGTTTTTATTAACACCGTTTATCGGGCAGAGTATTGATCGTTTTTCAAGAAAATCTTTATTATTATGTAATGAAGGTATTGGGATAGTCATTATAGGGATGATGGCTATATGGGGATTTACTGGGCAACCTTATCATTCTATTCACTATATTCTTATATATATAGCAGGGTCATTTTACTATTTATTATTTTATCCTACAATATTTGCGTTTAACCAAGAGATATTTCAAGCAGAACATTATAAAAATTTAAGTGGAACAATGGAAATACAAGGACAGTTAACTCAAGTTATTTCAGGAGCGGCTGCTAGCTTCCTTATTGAAATCATTTCTTTAAAATGGATTTTGTTAGTAGATATGTTAACTTTTGCAGGAGCATTTTTCCTTTTCTTATGTATACCGTACGTAAAGAAAAAGGAAGTAAAAAGGAAAGTAACATTTAAGAAGCAATTGTTCGAAGGGATTCACTTTATGCAAAAGCGTCCGAAGTTCTTTTGGTTTTTACTGGCGACTTATATGCCGTTTATCGGTGTCATGATGGCAAATTATTTAATCCCGGTATATATTTCAGATCTATTAAAAGCCAGTGCCTCAGTATACGCAATAGAAGGTATGATGTACGGCGTCGGAGCGGTTCTTGCGGGAATAGGTATTCCAATTATGATGAAATATATAAAGATAGAAGTTTCAATCGTCATGACGATGCTCATTTATGTAATTTCAATTACCGCAATGATTATTGAACCTTCCGTAATGTTGTTATATGGACTTGCAATTTTTCATGCAATTGGCAATGCAGGTACAAGAGTGGCAAGAAATGTATTGATGATGGAGGAAATTCCAAACGAAGTAATGGGACGTGTAGACAGCTTATTTCGATTAATTGGTACAGGAATACGAATTGTATTATTAATGCTGTTTACAGCTGGTGTATCTAAAACTGGGGTAATGCTCCCTTTTTACGTATTAAGCTGCATATTGATTTTTTCATTAGGAATCGCAATTTATTATGTACTTTCACAACGTAAAGTAGGGACGAACGTTTCAAATAAATCAATCGTATAAAGTGAAACTTTATACCGTGGGGGTTCTGTTCACCCCTCACCAATCGGGCTTTTACGGGCAGCCCGAATCCCACCTAACTTCTTTGCTTTCGCTGAATTTTGAGTTGGGGGTCTTACTGCCCAGCAAATAGCGGGATAAAAAATACTTCTGCCTCCCTATCTTTTTCTATATAATAAAAAGAAAGGGAGTGCAAACTTATTTATGAACAAATGGATATTGCTTATAATCTTATTACTACCGCCACTATACATTCTTTATATGACGTTTCGAATGAAGAAAGTTGCTCGTGAAAAATTGAGTAATCACTCTCCATACGTTCTTATATTAGGCGCAAAGTTATTTGGAGATAGACCGTCTTTATCTCTTCAAAACCGTTTGGATGTAGCGTTGGAATATTTATATTCCCATCCTGAAGCGAAAGTAATTGTTTCAGGTGGTCAAGGGGAAGATGAAGATATACCGGAAGCTCATAGTATGAGAAACTATTTAATGGTACATGGTATAGATGAGAATCGTATTTTAATAGAAGATCAATCTACAAATACGTATGAGAATGTAAAGTTTAGTATGGATTTATATGATGTGAAACATGCGGTAGTTGTAAGTAATACGTATCATTTATATAGAACGAAAATAATCGCAAAGCGTTTAGGCATGAAGATGGAGGCACTAGCTGCTGAAACACCAATGCGCTCTAAGAAAAAAATGTATGTACGTGAATATGCTGCAATAATGAAAACAATATTGTTCGACCGTTAGAGCTCAAATGTGGGCTCTTTTTTAATTATAAAGCGTATCATTTGAAATGAATGCCGTATTCCATCAAAATAAAGGAAACAACATTAAAGGAGCTGTATTTGTGATTCAATTTAATCATGTGTCAAAAGCGTATGAAGATGGCACGAAAGCAGTGGATTCATTGCATTTAGAAATTAATAAGGGAGAATTTTTTGTTCTCATTGGTCCGAGTGGTTGCGGGAAAACAACGACAATGAAAATGATTAACCGTTTAATTGAAACGACTGAAGGATCTATTTTAATCGATGGAAAAGATATTCAACAATATAATATTAATGAATTGCGTTGGAATATAGGATACGTATTGCAGCAAATCGCTTTGTTTCCGCATATGACAATTGCAGAAAACATTGCAGTTGTTCCTGAAATGAGAAAATGGAGCAAAGAAAAAATAAAAGCTCGTGTCGATGAGTTGCTACAGATGGTCGGGCTAGATCCAGACGTATATCGCGATCGTATGCCTGATGAATTGTCAGGAGGGCAAAAGCAGCGCGTTGGTGTCGTAAGGGCATTAGCCGCAAACCCGAAAATCGTTCTTATGGATGAACCGTTTAGTGCGTTAGATCCATTAAGTAGGGAACAGCTTCAGAAGGATATCGTACAATTGCAAAAAAAGATTCAAAAAACAATTGTGTTCGTAACACATGATATGCAAGAAGCGTTATCGCTTGGAGATCGTATTTGTATTATGAAAGAAGGAAAAGTTGTTCAATTAGATACACCAGAAGGTATTATACATAATCCGAAAAATGAGTTTGTAGAGGAGTTCATTGGAAATCGTGGACGACCTTGGTATGAGGGGAAAAGTATAGAAGATGTATTACCACTTGATAAAAGTATGCGGATAGAAGGGGATGCACTATCATTGCATTCTTCTTTACAAGAAGCATTAATTCGTGTACGAGCTGACGAAGTCGTTCCAGTTGAAGAAAATGGTCAATATGTTGGAGCTTTAACAAGTCGTCATATTGTTAATTACATTGTTGAACAAATGAAGGAAAGAGGCTAAACAGTGACTGATTTTATACAAACGTTCCAAGAGCGAAAAATAGAATTACTAACTGCATTAAGTGAGCATTTACAAATATCGCTTATTTCACTATTTTTTGCAGTAATTATTGCGGTGCCACTTGGCATTTTATTAACGAGAAAACAACGAATGGCTGAATTTATAATAGGAACTTCTGCAGTTATGCAGACTGTCCCATCACTGGCATTACTCGGACTTTTAATTCCGTTAGTAGGAATTGGAAAACTTCCTGCCATTATTGCATTAGTTGTGTATGCACTATTACCTATTTTACGAAACACATATACAGGAATAAGGGAGTTAGATGAATCTTTAATCGAGGCAGCGAGAGCTATGGGGATGAATAGCTGGAGAAGACTGTGGAAGGTAGAACTTCCTCTTGCTTTACCAATTATTATGGCCGGTATTCGTACGGCGATGGTATTAATTGTTGGAACAGCTACATTAGCAGCTCTTATAGGTGCTGGTGGGCTCGGAAAACTCATATTACTTGGTATCGATCGAAATGATCATGCGCTTATCATTTTAGGGGCCGTACCAGCCGCGTTACTCGCTTTATTTTTTGATGTAGTACTTAGAGTGCTTGAGAGTCCAAAACGCTCCTCTAAGCGTATTATATTGACGATATGTATTACTTGTATAATGATTGCTTCTCCCTTTCTTTGGAACACACAAAAGAAAGATATTGTTATTGCCGGCAAACTTGGATCAGAACCTGAAATTTTAATTCAAATGTATAAGCAACTTATCGAACAAGATATCGATTTACACGTAGAATTAAAACCAGGTCTTGGAAAAACAGCATTTGTATTTGAAGCATTGAAATCAGGAGAAGTAGATATATACCCTGAATTTTCAGGAACAGCTTTATCTACTTTCGTGAAAGAAGAGCCAAAAAGTACAAATCGGGATGAAGTATATGAGCAGGCTCGCATTGGAATGGAAAAGAAATATAATATGGTTATGTTGAAGCCGATGGAGTATAACAATACATATGCACTAGCTATGCCGAAAAAAATAGCAGATCAAAATAATATAAATACAATTTCTGATTTAGGAAAAATGGCACAGGATGCTAAAGTAGGATTCACATTAGAATTTGCTGATCGTGAAGACGGTTATAAAGGAATGCAAAAATTATATAACTATAAGTTTTTAAATGTGAAAACGATGGAACCGAAACTACGTTATAGTGCAATTCAATCAGGGGATGTTAACGTAATCGATGCATATTCAACTGATAGTGAACTTGAGCAGTATGGACTGAAAGTGCTACAAGATGATAAAGGGTTATTCCCACCGTACCAAGGTGCACCATTATTAAGAAAAGAGACGTTACAGAAATATCCTGAACTTGAAAAAGTATTAAATACATTATCTGGGAAGATTACAGATGAAGAAATGCGAAAAATGAATTATGAAGTAAATGTGAATGGAAAAAGTAGTGAAGAAGTTGCGAAACAATTTTTACAAAAAGAGAATTTACTTCGTTAATTTTACAAGAAATATACAAATTTATATGTATGAAATGACCGTTCATTACAAAATGAACGGTTTTTTTGTGCATACTTATACATTTTTTCAAAAAAGTATTCCATTTTTCTTCATTTTCTTTTAGAATAAGTAATGTTTTCCTGAAAAAATATAAGAGAAACGTCTATTAGAGAAAAAGGTGACTTTAATAGTTGAACGAACATAACACCTAGAATGACAGATGGGGTGGTACAAATAGAAAAGAAGTTAGGTTTTTTTCCATTAATTGCATTAGTAGTCGGAACGATGGTTGGTGGCGGTGTTTTTAGTTTACCGCATGATTTAGCAGTAGGAGCGAATAGCGGCTCTATAATAATTGGTTGGTGTATTACAGCGATGGGAATGATTCCACTCGCGCTCGTATATCAAACGTTAGCAAGACAAAAACCGGAGCTTGAGGGCGGAATTTATAGTTATGCACGTGCTGGTTTCGGAGAATATATCGGATTTAACAGTGCTTGGGGATATTGGCTAGCAGGAATTTTAGGAAACGTTGCAACAATCATGTTACTGTTTAGTACATTAGGTTATTTCTTCCCCATTTTTAAAGGTGGAAATAATGTTGCGTCTATTGTTGGAGCGTCACTTTTATTATGGACACTTCATTTTCTAATTTTATTTGGAATTCGTGAAGCATCTATTATGAATGTTATTGCAACGATAGGGAAATTAGTTCCAATCGTATTATTTATTGTTGTAATGGTAACAGCATTTCGCTGGGATACGTTTACACATGATTTTTGGGGAGAAGGAACTATATCAGTTTCCTCTATACTTGGTCAAGTGAAAAATACAATGCTTGTAACTCTTTGGGTTTTCATTGGGGTTGAAGGAGCGGTTGTATTATCTGGTAGAGCGAAAAATAGCCGAGATGTTGGTAAAGCGACAGTACTTGGACTTATTTTAGTAATGTCTATTTATATTTTAATTTCTGTCTTGTCTATGGGAGCGATGACAAGAGGAGAGCTTTCCGTGTTAGAAACCCCATCAATGGGACATGTATTAGAACATGTTGTTGGGACATGGGGCGCAGTTGCGATTAACATTGGGTTAGTTGCTTCACTTGTAGGTACATTAATAGGCTGGTTTTTACTTGTTTCTGAAATTTCCCACGTAGCAGGAAAAGATGGCGTGTTTCCGAAAGTCTTTACGAAAACAAATAAAAAACAAACGCCACATATGGCATTATGGATTTCAAATTGCGTTGCCCAAATTATATTTATAATCGTTCTGTTTTCAGAATCAACATATCAAATTATGTATTTCATAGCTTCAACATCAATTTTAGTACCATATTTATTATCAGCGTTATTCCAATTCAAATTAGTTATTACAAACGAACTAAAAGATGCAAAAGTAAAAAACGGCTCGTTAGCTTTAATTGCTTCTATTTATTCTGTATGGCTTCTATATGCAGCAGGTTTGAAAAATTTATTACTTGTTTCAATCGTGTATGGAATCGGGATTATTGTTTACATGTATGCAAGAAAAGAAAAAGGAAATCGTTGTTTTAAAGGTATTGAGAGATATGTAATGTGGGCAATTGTTATCGCAGCTATCACATCACTTTATATGCTATTAACTGGAAATATAAAAATGTAAAAGTCCTTTTAAATAAAGGGCTTTTTTCTTTGTCTAGAGAATATTTAATACATAAGATATTCAGGAGGGATGAAAATGGAAGAAAAAAAACAGTTAACCAGAATTGTTGATTTAGCGAGTGAAGTAAGGAAAGTATTAGTGCAAGAATCCTTTTTTAATCATCATCCTGAACTACGAGGAGTGATTGAAAATTTAGCGAGTGCTGTAGAGAATTTGGCGGAATTACAGCAAAATACAGATGAAAACGCTGAAGATCGATTACGATATGTACTTGCTAAAATGAAAATTGCTCATAATGCCATTTTACAAGAGAAAAAAGCATTTCCATCTCATTAATATACGTTTTTATTTTGAACCTGGCGGATAACGTCAGGTTTTTTGTTTCTAGTTTTTCATTTCTTTCATACACTAAGAATAGTATGAAAAAAAGAAGGTGACGAAGGTGAAATTACATAAAGCTCTTCAGCCAAGTTTTATAAAAAGAATGTACTATATGAGGTTTATCGGAAAGTTTACAAAAGCAGAGAGAGAGAAGAATGGAGAGAATTTTTTTGTGCAATGCCTATCGCCAATACCATTCACGTTACAAGAGCAATTAAAAAATGAACCATACGTATTTGAAGGTTTATGTAGCAATAAAAAGAATGAAAAAGTCTTTTCGGAATTAAAGAAAAGAAAATTAGAAAAGCAATTGGTTATGTTTCGTCTCTATTATGAAAGAGGACATATATACGTGGAGTTAATTTGTGCGGAAGAACCACGAGAAATGGCCAATGGCTATAAAATGATTCCAGTACCTAAAGTTTCCGAATACAAAAAAGGAGAGTCTTTAGAAAGAAAACTTGGAAATGGCTATTTGTCATTTCTAATGCCAAAATATCCGAAAGACTTTGAGCCTCCCGAATTATTGTGGCACGATGGAAGGTTATATGGAAATATATCTTTAAAGTCATCATCAATTAGTTCAATCGCCTATTTTGAACAGCAGCGGGAATGTAAGTATATAGACTTAAATGACTGGATGAAGTATGTGGAAATAGCGGTAGAAGATCAATTGTATTTTGTAAGCAATCACATGTATGAGCAATTAAAAAAACGAATGACTGAAGAAGGTAAGCATGTAGAAGTAGAGGAAATAAAAGTGCACAAGGATGAATGGGAATGGGATGAGCGTGAATCCGTCTTTTTACAGTATGTAAAAAGTTTTGTACGTAATAAAGGGCTATATTTGGATGAAACGGACATTTATAATTTCCATATAAGTGCGAAAACAAATATGTTGACGATTCTAGGTGGTATACCAGGCGCTGGGAAATCCCGATTTGTGCAAGCTTATGCAGAAGCACTTGGATTACAGTATGGGGAAGAATTGGTTTGGATTCCGATTTCACCATCGTATCAAGAACCACATGATTTACTTGGTTACCTTCACCCAAATGGTACTTTTATTGAAAGTGAAACAAAATTAGTTAGGGCGTTAATGAAGGCAAAAGAAAATCAAAATCAACTATATATAATCGTTTTTGATGAAATGAATATGTCGCATATTGAGCATTGGTTTACTCCATTTCTATCTGTTCTTCAACTTGAAAAGCAAAACCGTATTCTAAATTTGTATGAAGGTGTACAAGAAAAAGAAAATCCAATTCCATCAACAATTGAAATTGGTGAAAATATTATATTTGTAGGTACAGTAAATTTTGATGAAACAACGAAAGAACTCTCAGATCGATTATTAGATCGGACGAATTTAATAACGTTACAAAAGATTCCGTTTTGTGAGATGTGTATGGAACAAGAGAAAATTGTATTACAACCACCTCTGAAAGTAACTGCAGGAGAATTTCGTATAAGCTGGGTCAGGAATAAAGCGATGATTGAGGTGTTTTCTGAAGAAGAGTTAGAACTATTAGATAAGTTACATGTTGTATTGTCATCACATGATATGTCAAAGGGAATTTCATTTCGATGTGCAAACGCAATCGCTACTTACTTGCAAAATATACCGTTCCAAAATAATCATTCCTATATGATCAGTAGAGAAGAGGGATTTGATTTACAAATCAAGCAACGTGTATTGACGAAAATAAGAGGGACTGAAATGATGGTTGGGTCTTTACTTTCTGAAGACGTAAAAAGGGGGGCAACATTACTACCTCTTTTGCAATCGCCACTTGCAAACAGAGTATCTACATTTGAACACTCTTTAGCATATATAAGAGAAAAGCGTAGAGAACTGGAGCTGTATGGCTATGCAAAATGAAGGGCGATATGAAACAGAAATCGTTGATACGAAAGAAACGCTCCCTTTTGTATTAAAGTTAATCATTGGAACTGAGGCAAAAGGGGAATATATTTTATTAAATCGTCTTTGTACATCTACTACAGAATTAGTTCAATGTATTTATAAAGTACAAGAATTAAAACCAATTAGATTGCATTACCATTATGAAAGTCCAATGAATATTACTTTTATATGGAATAAAGTATATGAGGGACAGAAAAATATAAAAGAGTCAAAATATGAAATAAATGAAAAAAAACAAAAGGTATTAATATATGAACATGGAAAAACGGAATTCTTTTATCCATGGCGTTGTGGATTATATCATTTTGAAGTGAATATAGAAGATAGAACGTATTATGGCGCATTTCAAATCGTTCCCAAAAATTTTTTTGATGATCAATTTGAAATGATTCAAAACTATGTAAAGTCAATTTTGAATGAGTTGATTTTAGATAGAGGTTATTATAAAAAGACTTTCTCTGCACTTAGTGATATTGAAGATTCTTCTTATTTAGTGTTACTTAGAAAGTTGCCGCAAAAAATGAAAAAGATAAAGCAAATTTTCAAGAAAATAGAATCGAGTTCAAAATTTATACATGAATATAAATGGGAAGAACAGGAGCGGAAAGCGACGAGAAAAGGAGCCATAGTGGCGGAAAGAAAACCGTATGCAAAATATTATAATCGTAAGTTGATAGAACAAAAAAATAGTAAGGAAAATGCATTTCTTAAATTTAAAGCGATGCAATTTTATCTCTATTTACTTGAAGCGGAAAGTTTTTTGCGCCAAACAATTGAAATATTAGAAAGAGCAAAAAGGAAGAAATCAGAAGAATTTCAAGCTGTAAAAACGATTATACAAACAATTGAGCGTAATGGATCAGTGACCGATAGAGAGAAACAAAAATATAAAAATATACATTTACTAAAAGAGGCGGATTTGCGAAAAAGCTCTATGAAGATACAAGAATATAAAATATTAGCGCATTTTGTACATGAAAGTGTACAATACTTTCAAACTTTAATGCATTCTCCATTTTGGAGAGAAGTTTCCGAAACTGGTAACATGCACTCACATAATTTACCGATACCACATCAACAACTACTACAGCATTTAGATTTACTTCCACAATATACAGAACAATCTCCATCTTTATTATTTGTTTATAAACCAACATTTTTAGTGTATGAATATTACGCTTTTTTTATCGTTATTTCCATGTTAGAGCAAATTGGTTTTGAGGCTAGAAATTCCATTCGTGAACAAATTCAAGAACATTTTTATGTAGATGGATTACAGGATGGAACGACAGTAGTTTTACAACGAGATGATATTAGAGTACAAGTCGCATTTAATGATTTAATTGAAACTCATCCTCTTATTGCATTAAGTAAAGGGAGTAATTTTTATAATGGAGAAGATACGAAGAAGCCAGACATTCGCTTAGACTGTTATGTAAAGGAAGAAGGGAAATACGTATATCAATCTTCTATTATTATCGAAGTGAAGTATAGCCCCATGTACAATATTTTTCAGCACGTTGGAAATACGAAGGCAACTGAGCAAATGTATAAGTACTGGTCTATAAAATATGTAGAAGAACAGGATGGAAAGAGAGTCTATTATCGAAGGGCCATTTATGAAGTTATTTGTGTATATCCAGGAAGTCATATGCATAGTAAAAAAATTGAGTCTGGATGTGGTGTGTTCTTGCAATTATATCCATATAAAACGAAACAAGGGGAAGAGAAATTAGCCGGAAAACATGGAATGGTACAAATTTTTGAGAAGTGGTTAAAAAGCATGAAGAAGTAAAAAAATCCTTTTTTATAAAGGATTTTTTTAGATTAAGAAGAAATATATGCTGTATGGAAGGCAGCTTTATACGATTTGAATTTGAAAGTAATATAAATATATTGTTAGAAGAACGGTACATGAGGGATAAAAGACAATTAAGATGGAATTTAATTCATTTTGCAGAATATAATAAGTCATAAATATTTTTAGTTGCATACGAAGATTTGTTCTTATATGATAGATAGTGAAAGCGTTATCAAAAACAGAGCGGCGATGGGAAAGGCGGGTAAATATGTTCCAGCGTGTTCAAACAAAAGAAGAACATTTTTGGTTCGAGCAACTATGGGGAGATTTTTGTGAAGAAAGAAACTTAATGTTCGTAGAACGTAATTTAAATCCATCACGATTTTTATTAATAGAAGATGAACATCATATTGGTACAGTAGAATGTATTAAGTATACGGAACCAGAGCAATCGAATTCTGAGTTTTTCTATCCGTTTTCTAAAAATGATTTAGTGAAAGATTTGAAAAATGTGTATGAAATAGGCAAGTTAAGTATTGCGAAAACGTCTCGTGGGAGAGGACACTTCAAAAGACTAACAGCTATTTTATTTATGCATGCATTAGAAACGAAAGCAGAATGGTATATTGCAGCAGTGACAAAAAGAATGTATATGTATTTATTAACACTCGGTTTCCCAATTGAACCGGTAGATAAGCCATTTCAGTTTCATGATACTTTACAAGGTGTACCAGTGCGAATTCATGCCCGAAAAGGGGCTACGCATTTGTATTCTTTAAAAGAATTTCGAGATGTGATTCAAGGGAATGCTCATGCACAGGCATTAATCGCAGAATACAGTAAAAATATTATGTTAACAAAATAAAGCGAAATGAATATATATAATAAAGAGAATGCTATTTTAATATGAAGTCTTTCTTCATGAAAAAAGACCCTTATTATTTTAATAAGGGTCTAAAAATTATAATCCAAATATACTAAAAATCATTTTGCGGCGCTTCGGCTTCTTTTCTCGTTCATATGTTGGTTTTGAATCGGGAGTAATATATATTGGTTCTTCTTTCTTGAGGGAAGCTTCTAGCTTTTGAATCCGCTCTAACATTTCCTCCATTTCACGGCGATGTTGTAAAAGTTGGTACGTAACAACATCATTTGCCTTATCTTGCATTTGTTCTTCCATTCGATCTAGCCTTCTCGTAATAGTGTTTAATTGAGCTGCTAATTGCTCAAATTCATGTGATGATTTGTTTTGAACAATTGTATTTACTTGAGTTTTTAATTCTTCAACATCATTTGATGATGTTTTTTGAGTAGGGTGAGAGTTTTGAGACTGCTCTATTTGTAAAAGATGGAATTCTAACATTTGATCTAAATCTTCTTGTGTGAAAATAAAGTGACCATATTTATTTTTTTCTATCGTAAGATTTAATTGTTGTGCAATCCGGACAACAGCCTTTGGGCTAACACCTAATTTTTTTGCGATAAATGGTGTTTTATATTCCAAAATAATCCCTCCTATATATATCCTGTTGAATGATTTCGATCTATGAAGGAAGTTCCCTTCTAGTGTGACAAAAGAAGTGTGGAATCGGCAAAGAAAGTGTTTTTTCACGAAATGAAGCTGTGAAGAATATATCGTTTATATAAAATGTTTTATCTTAAGATTTAGAACTATTTGACTAAGGGAAATGAATTAGATTATCATAATGATAAATATCTTTTTTATGTATGCATATAATATATAAAAAGGTGGTTGCTAATGTAGAATTTTGTTAGAGTATTAGAATGCTTACTTCACTTGAATAAAATTAAGTAGGAGGTGGCTTCCTTGCTTACAATGTAAGTAAGGAGAAGTATTTGGACATATATAGTATAAGTATAGTGATTGTTTTAATTGCCTTAACGGCATTTTTCGTTGCAGCAGAATTTGCAATTGTTAAAGTGCGAAGTTCACGAATTGACTATTTAATTGCAGAAGGAAATAATCGCGCAACATCTGTCAAAACAGTCATTACAAACTTAGACGAATATTTATCTGCTTGTCAGCTAGGAATAACAGTTACAGCTCTGGGGATTGGGTGGTTTGGTAAACCGGCGTTAAAGCAAATGTTTGACACGCTTTTTGCAAATTTGAACATTTCTACTCAACTAGCAGACATGTTTGCTGTAATTTTAGTGTTTTTGTTTATTACATTTTTACATGTTGTAATAGGGGAATTGGCCCCAAAAACATTCGCGATTCAAAAAGCTGAACAAGTGAGTTTGTTTGTTGCTAAACCATTAATTTTCTTTTATCGTATGGCGTTTCCATTTATTTGGCTATTAAATGGATCAGCCCGCATTATTACGAAGTTGTTAGGGCTGAAACCACCGAAAGGGCACGATGAGGTTCATTCAGAAGAAGAATTACGGTTATTAGTTTCAGAAAGTTACAAAAATGGAGAGATTAATCAGTCTGAATATAAATATGTAAATAAAATTTTTGAATTTGATGATCGTATAGCGAAAGAAATAATGGTACCCCGAACTGAGATGCATATTATAAGTAAAGAAATGCCTGCTGAAGAAGCTTTGCAAAAAATGTCTCGGGAAAAATATACGAGATATCCAGTTGTAGATGGGGACAAAGATCACGTAATAGGCTTTGTAAACTTTAAAGATATTTTCACAGATTTTGTGCAGCATAATGCAGTAAGTAATAAGAAAGTAGAGCAATATATTAGGCCAATCATTTTAGTTATCGACTCTATCCCAATACACGACTTATTTTTAAAAATGCAAAAAGAAAGAACACATATTGCTATATTGATAGATGAATATGGTGGTACGTCTGGACTTGTTACAGTTGAAGACATTTTAGAAGAAATAGTGGGAGATATTCAAGATGAGTTTGATACGGATGAACAGCCAGAAATTCAAAAAGTTAGTGAAACGAAAACAATACTAGAGGGAAAAGTGCTTGTTAGTGAAGTGAATACGTTATTAGGTTTAACGATTGATGATAATGGTGTTGATACAATTGGTGGTTGGATTTTAACGAAGAATATAGAAATTGCTGAAGAGGATTTCATTGAAATTGAAAATTATAAGTTTTGTGTAAAAGAATTAGATGGACACTATATAAAGAGATTAGAAGTAACAAAAACTGTAGAATCAATTGTTATTTTAGAAGATGAAAAACAAATTCCATTTCAAGAACAAATTAGTTCGTAGACTCTGCTATATGGCAGGGTTTTTTTGAGCATAATGTTTTTGGCAGAATAAGTGCTATGATACAATGACATAAGTCAGACCTTTCACTAGGTGAAATATTGTTGTAAACATATATTTGGAAGGGGAAGAATTATGAAAAAGCATTTATATATAAATGGAGATTGGAAGCCTGTAAACACTTATAAACCATTATACGCACCATATTCTGAAGAAACGTTAGCGGAAATTGCACAAGGAACGGAAGAAGATGTACAAGAGGCTGTTACTGCTGCAAAAAATGCAATGAAAAAAATGAATACATTATCTGCATATGATCGTGCGACTATTTTAGAGAAGGTTGCACAAAAAATGGATGAAAGAAGAGAAGAATTTGCAGAGATTATTGCAAAAGAGGCTGCAAAACCAATTCGTGCTGCGAGGGGAGAAGTAGATCGTACCGTTCAGACATACAAATTTGCAGCGGAAGAAGCGAAGCGTATATACGGTGAGACACTGCCACTTGATGCAGCACCTGGTGCAGATGGGCGTATTGCATACACAATACGTAAACCGATTGGGGTTATAGGAGCTATTACACCATTTAATTTCCCATTAAATTTAGTGGCGCATAAAGTCGGCCCTGCAATTGCTGCCGGAAACACAGTTGTGTTAAAACCAGCTGATCAAACGCCATTATCGTCTTACGCATTAGTTGAATTATTTGAAGAGGCAGGATTGCCAAAAGGAGCTTTAAATATTATTTCTGGTCCCGGTTCAACTGTAGGTGAGGCGATAGTTACAAATGATGATGTTGCTTCCATTACTTTTACGGGAAGTCCGAAAGTTGGAATTGGAATTAAGGCAAAGGCTGGGTTAAAGCGAGTTACATTGGAACTAGGATCAAATGCTGCTGTAATTATTGATGAAGATGTAGAATTAGCAGATGAATTAATTGAACGTGTAAAATGGGGAGCATTTGTAAACAATGGACAAGTTTGTATTTCGGTACAACGTGTTTTTGTACATGAAAAGAGAATGGATGAATTTCTTTCAAAGCTAAAGAAAGCGATGGAAACAGTTGTTGTTGGGGATCCATTGCTGGAAGAAACGGATGTATCGGCTTTAATTTCGAAAAAAGATGTAGAGCGAATAGAAATGTGGGTGCAAGAAGCTATTAAGGAAGGGGCAGCTGTTTTATACGGTGGTAAGAAACGTGATGCAAGGATTTTTGAACCAACTGTATTAACAAATGTTCCAGAGTATGTATCTGTTCAGTGCCAAGAAGTATTTGGTCCACTCATGACAGTAAATACATTTAAAGAATTTGATGAAGCGATAGAGCAAGTAAATCATTCACGTTACGGCCTACAAGCAGGTGTGTTTACAAATAATTTGTTTAAAGCAATGCGTGCAATTGATGAGCTTGAAGTTGGTGGTGTCATGATAAATGATATTCCAACGTTTAGGGTAGATCATATGCCTTACGGTGGTGTGAAAGAAAGCGGTACGGGGCGTGAAGGAATTAAATATGCAATAGAAGAAATGACAGAAATGAAATTAGTGTGTATTAAAAAATAAAGTAGATTAAGCTTAAACAAAACAATAAAAAACGAGAAGGAAATGTTTACGATTCCATACTCGTTTTTTATTGTTTGTTTTACGTTTTTCAGAACGATTTCATTTAATCAAGTGTACCTTTTATTTCATTTCTTGTTTGAAAATAGCATCTTCTACATAAATTTGTTCTTTGTCAATAGCGGTGCTATGAGATAATACTAAACCGATTGGTGTTTCTATGCCTTTATTTTGAACAATTGTAAAAGGAACATTTTTTTCATTTGCTAATTTAATGTATTTTGATAAATGTGGGTAAGCAATGCCACCATTTAGGAATATTTGTAATGATTGAGAAGAGCGCATGCTACTAGCTACTTCAGAATATACATTACTTTGCATTACTTGACCGATAGTTAAAGCGATTTCTACACGCTCACGTAATGTAGTTAAATACATATTACGTTCTTCTGGTTTGTTCTGCTTTTGGCCGTAAATGCCTTCTTGGAGATAATCTTCCACATTTTTATTTACCATATTTTTCACACCTTTCATTTTCTATTGTACGAAAGAATGAAGCAGGATGCAAAAAAAGTCGCATCGAATGTAAAAAAATTTGAATGAAAGGAAGGAAAATGGAATGTATCAATTTAAACTTTTAATAAAGACATTAAAAATTTTATCAACACATATTAACAAAATGTGACAATAATCTATTAACGAATCGCATTTTTTGTGTTAATATTCAAAATATAAAGGGTATTCGTCGCATGGAAATGGAGGGAATGGGGGTTTTTCCAATCGATAAGGATATTAAAGAAGTATTTTGTTCGCACTTGAAAAACAACAGGCACCAATTCGTTGAGAACTGGAAAAACAAAATGATAATTTCCGATAAAGATCCATATAAACTAGAAGCAGTTCAAAATGGAGAGGATTTATTAGAGTTAATTATCGAACTTACTATGGAAGAAAAAGATATAGATTATCTTCAGCCATTATGCGAGAAAATTGCTATTGAACGTGCAGGGGCAGATGCGAATATTGGAGATTTTGTTTATAATGCAAATGTGGGAAGAAATGAACTTTTCGAAGCGATGTGTGAATTAGATGTTAGCGCACGTGAATTGAAACCGATTATGGCCCAAATACATACTTGTTTTGATAAATTAATTTATTATACTGTTTTAAAATACTCGGAAATTATATCAAAAAATTTAGAGGAAAAACAGCAATATATTAACGAAACACATAAAGAAAGGCTGACGATTTTAGGGCAAATGTCAGCAAGTTTTGTACATGAATTCCGTAACCCACTCACTTCAATTATGGGATTTGTTAAATTATTAAAAGCAGATCATCCAAGTTTATCGTATTTAGATATTATTTCGCATGAATTAGACCAGTTAAATTTTCGTATTTCGCAATTTTTACTCGTATCGAAAAAAGAAATGTGGAATGAATCAGAACGATTTTGGCTTAACGATTTGTTTCAAGATATTATACAGTTCTTATATCCGAGTTTGGTCAATGCAAATGTTTCGATTGAAAAGAATTTACCGTATCAAATTCCACTTGTTGGCTATCGGAGTGAAGTGAGACAAGTATTTTTAAATATATTAATGAACTCAATTGACGCTCTAGAATCAATGAAAGAAGAACGGAAAATTATCATTGATGTATTTGAAGAAGATCAATCGATTCGAATTGTGATAAAAAATAATGGGCCAATGATTCCAGCTGAAAGTGTAGAAACGATTTTTGAACCATTTGTAACTACTAAAAAGTTAGGAACTGGTATTGGATTATTTGTATGTAAACAAATTGTAGAAAAACATAATGGGTCCATCATGTGCCGTTCAGATAACGAATGGACAGAATTTCAAATTGTATTTCAAAAATAAACAGTCTACACCAAATGAATGGTGTAGACTGTTTTAATTTGTAAGTATAACGGCTTCTAATTTAGGATCTTTCGCTGAATAACCTAAAAGTGAAATTGTATATATGATGTTCGGTTCGACTTTGAAATTCGGTATAGTTAGTAAGACGCTGGGATTATCGGCGAGTGAAACTTCAATATCTGCTGTACCAGGACTAACTTCTAAAAAATCTGTTATTTGTTTAAAGAGTACATTTTCAAATAAATGATCTCCACCTTTTAAATCTACATTTACAACAGGGGTATCTGGAGAAAAATGTGCAAAACGCATTTTTGCTTGACCAGCTGGTAAATGTGTATTATCAAGCATAGGTTGTAATTGTAGATGATTGTCACTATTTATTGCAGCAAAAGTATAAGTGTGATTCCCCATTATTGGTACTAAAGCTGAAAAGATGGGAGTTTCATTTCCAACTGGGACAATATCTATACGGTATTTACCTTGCACTAATGTTAAATAGGGACTAAATTGTTTGAAAGAAATATTTTTAATAACCTTTTGCCCGTTTACTAAAATGTCAACCGCAGGTGTATTTGAAGCAGAGTGAAAAAAACGTATGTGTGACGGTAAAGCAGCTTCTTGTGAATCTCTTTTTTCATACGCCTGTACAAGTTTCGTAAGCGCATCGTAATATTTCATATATAGTTCTACATATTTTTTCGGATTATTAAATTGATAGTAACGAGCGAGCTGTTCGTAACGTGCAGCTTCTTGTCCATATTTTTCAATTTCAGATTGAGACATGAACATTCCTCCTTTGTCATCATTAAAACTATATGCTTAACAAGAAAGAAGTTATGCGAGAAAATTGTTTTTTGAAGGAGAAAAGTTAAAAATTAATAAAGAGTATTGCTTATGGATAAGTGTATTTTAGGTGAAAGTGCCTTATAATTTTCTAGAGTAAACAGCAATATATCATCTATGTTGGGTGATGATGTACCGATTACAATGTATATTTCGAAATAAAAAACCTTAAGAGCGTATGAAGTAACATATCGAAAACATGTCCAAAAATCCTTAGGAAACTAGGGATTTTTTTAATAATGGGCAAATACACATACAAAGTGATAATTGTCCTACATAAATTATAAAGGAAAGGTAGTTCAAATATAAGGAAAGGAATGAAATATTGGGATGGGGATATCCCAAAAGGAATTATGAATGGCGTTATGGACGATTTTGTGCTTTAGGATGTAGGATGAATTTTGAATTTGTAACATTATTTTTTCTATTTACGTTAGCAAGTGGCAGTATTAACCGATAAAAGAGCGTCGTGCCGAACTGATTAATGTGGTTAATCGGTTCTTTTTTTATTGTATAAAACGGAGGAGAATGTATGTGAAATATTGGTTTCTATAAAAATAATTGCTATGCATTTAGTGGGATTAATTGTCGATATTTGTTTGAAAATATGCAATATAAAGTAGGAGAATAGGAAGGAGTTTAAAGGGAGTTTCGTCGAAGTTTACACAATGTCGGCAATTGAGGGCAGCTGATATTATGTTGAGAAAGTATGTAGTGAAGCGTTTATTTTATATAAAGGAGGGTTATTTGAGCGTATAGATAAGGGTTGGTCTTCGTTTTTAAGTTCTGAATTTTCTGTTTTTCGAATTAATATTTAGCACTCATTTGTATATTTTATAATAGTTTTTTGATAAAATCACTGCTTTCGCAGAGGGTTCTTTTTTATGAAAGAAACGTCAATTTTCTTCATATATATATACAAATTGGAGAAATGGGGGAGCGCTATGCGCGATTACTTAATTAAACCACTTGTTGGTCAGCCGTATCCAATGATTTCACATGGAAAAGGTGTGTATTTGTATGATCAAAACGGAAATAAATATTTTGATGGCTCGTCAGGGGCAATTACGGCAGGTATTGGGCATGGCGTAAAGGAGATTGCAGATGTTATAAAAAAGCAAGCAGAGGAGATTGCTTTCGTTTATAGATCACAGTTTACGAGTGAACCAGCTGAAAAATTAGCGAAGAAATTAAGCGATTTAAGTGTAGGAGATTTGAACTGGAGCTTTTTTGTGAATAGTGGTACGGAAGCAAATGAAACAGCTATGAAAATTGCAATCCAGCATTTTCAAGAGCGAGGTATTCAAGGGAAGCATAAAATTTTGTCACGATGGATGAGTTATCACGGTATTACGATGGGAGCCTTATCAATGTCTGGGCATCCACTGCGCAGACAACGTTTCGTGTCAATTTTAGAAGATTATCCAACTATTCCAGCTCCATATTGTTTTAGATGTCCAGTGCAAAAGGTATATCCAACTTGTCAGCTTGCTTGCGCGACTGAACTAGAAAGATCAATTGAAAGAATTGGTGCAGAACATATCGCAGCTTTTATCGCTGAACCGATTATCGGAGCAGCTGGAGGCGCAGTCGTTCCGCCGAAAGAATATTATAAAGTCATTAAAGATATTTGTAGTCATTACGATATTTTATTTATTGCTGATGAAGTAATGACAGGGCTTGGTCGTACTGGCGCATGGTTTGCGATGGAGCATTGGGGGGTAGAACCGGATATTATGACTCTTGGTAAAGGTTTAGGAGCTGGATATACACCGATGGCAGCGACGATTGTAAGTGACCGTGTTATGGAGCCAATTTTACGTGGATCGCGTTCTGTAATGAGTGGGCATACGTTAAGTGCAAATCCATTATCTGCAGCAACAGCTCTAGCTGTTATTGAATATATGGAGAAACATAATCTACCTGAAAAAACAGCAGAAAAGGGAGAGTATTTAATAAAAGGACTACAGAAAGTTCAGCAACAATCGACAATCATTGCTGATGTGCGCGGAAAAGGGTTGCTGATTGGAGTAGAATTGCAACCGTTTACAAAAGCGTCGGAACTTATTTCGGTTGCAGCTAAAAATGGTCTTCTTTTATACCAAGCTGTTTCAGGGCAAGCAGGAAAAGAAGATAGTGCACTGCTTGTAGCACCGCCGATGACAACTACATATTCCGAGTTAGATGAATTACTTTCGATTTTTGCAAAAAGTGTAGAAGAAATGATGCAAAAAGGAGGGCATAGTATCGCATGACAACTATTACGAATACATTCGATAAATTAAAAGAGATAGAGGAAGTAATTTCTTTGTTCCACGATGATATGACATTAATGTTTGGAGGATTTGGGGGGATCGGATCTCCCCCATCTTTAATACAGGCGATTTTAGAAAAAGGAGTTACAAATTTAAATTTAATAGGAAATGACACGGGATTTCCTGATGTAGGAATCGGTCGTCTTGTTACGAATGAAAGAGTAAAATCATTAATTACTTCACATATTGGTTCAAATCCAAATGCAGGAAGACAGCTCAACGAAGGAAGGTTACAAATCGAGTTTTCTCCTCAAGGAACATTAGCAGAGCGTATTCGCGCTGGTGGTGTAGGACTTGGAGGTGTATTAGTTGATGTAGGTGTTGATACGATTGTAGAAGAGGGAAAACGTACAGTTGAAATGAATGGCAAGACATATTTAGTTGAAACAGCATTAACTGCTGAGGTTGCAATTGTATATGCAAAAAAAGCGGATCCGTTTGGTAATCTTGTGTTTGATAAAAGTGCTCGAAATATGAATCCTCACGTTGCTATGGCAGGGGATATAACAATTGTAGAAGCAGAAGAAATCGTTCCACTTGGAAGTTTAGATCCAGAAGAAATTGTTGTCCCAGGAGTATTTGTAAATTATATCGTACCGTCGGAAGGAGTGAATTGGAAATGGGTATGGGCGTAGAAGTGAGAGATAAGATTGCTAGGCGCGCGGCAAAAGAAATACAAAATGGTATGATTGTAAATTTAGGTATTGGTATACCATCGCTTGTACCGAATCATCTTTCTGACGATATAAACGTTATGTTTCATGCGGAAAATGGAATTGTAGGTATGGGACCTACGCCAAGAAAAGGGAATGAAGACGAAAATTTATGTAATGCAGCAGGTTTACCGACTTCTCTTATTACAGGAGCGAGTTATTTTGATAGTTGCACAGCGTTTGGGATGATTCGAAAAGGTTTATTAGACATAACGATTCTTGGTTCATTACAAGTAAGTGAGAATGGTGATTTAGCGAACTGGATTGTACCAGGAAAACGCGTTCCAGGTATTGGGGGAGCGATGGATTTGGCACAAAAAGCGAAGCGGGTCGTTGTTGTGATGAATCATGTCGATAAATACGGAAATGCAAAAATTGTTTCGGAGTGTACATTACCATTAACTTCAAAGAAATGTGTAGATTTAATTATTACGGATATGGCAGTTATGGAAGTGACGCAGGATGGACTCGTTTTACAAGAATTAATGAGTCCATACACAGTGGAAGATATAAAACAACATACAGAAGCTGATTTTAAAATTGGCTCTAACTTACTAGTAATCGAATGAGGGGAGATGTAATATATGGAGCAATTAAAAAAGAAAATTTGTGATTATATCGAGAGTCATGAAGAGGAAAGCGTAAAATTTTTAAAACGATTAATTCAAGAAAAAAGCGTATCTGGTGATGAAAGTGGTGCACAGGCAATTGTAATTGAAAAATTACGTGAGCTAGGTTTAGATCTTGATATTTGGGAACCTTCATTTTCTAAAATGAAAGATCATCCTTATTTTGTATCACCGCGTACAAGTTTTTCGGATAGCCCGAACATAGTGGCAACTTTAAAAGGAAGTGGCGACGGGAAATCTATGATATTAAATGGACATATTGATGTCGTACCAGAAGGAGATGTGAATCAGTGGGACCATCACCCTTATAGTGGTGAGCAAATAGGGAATCGTATATATGGTCGTGGAACAACGGATATGAAAGGCGGCAATGTCGCACTGATGCTTGCGATGGAAGCCATTATTGAATCTGGTATTGAATTAAAAGGAGATATTTATTTTCAAAGTGTAATTGAAGAAGAAAGCGGCGGGGCAGGAACATTAGCGACTATATTACGAGGATATAAAGCAGATGGTGTTATTATTCCAGAACCGACAAATATGAAGTTTTTCCCGAAACAACAAGGGTCCATGTGGTTTCGTCTACATGTGAAAGGCAAAGCAGCACACGGTGGAACGCGTTATGAAGGAGTAAGTGCAATTGAAAAAAGTATGTTTGTTGTAGATCATTTGAGAAAATTGGAAGTTAAGAGAAATGACCGAATTACAGACCCGTTATTTAAAGGAATCCCGATTCCAATTCCAATTAATATTGGGAAAATTGAAGGTGGGAGCTGGCCAAGTTCTGTTCCTGATTCGTTAAATTTAGAAGGAAGATGTGGTATTGCGCCGAATGAGACTATAGAGGCAGCAAAAGAAGAGTTTGAGAATTGGATCGCTGAATTAAATGATGTGGACAATTGGTTTGTTGAAAATCCTGTAGAAGTAGAGTGGTTTGGAGCGAGGTGGGTTCCTGGTGAACTAGAAGAAAATCATGAGTTAATTACGACACTAGAGCATAACTTTGTTGAAATCGAAGGGAACAAACCAATTATTGAAGCATCTCCGTGGGGGACTGATGGAGGTTTATTTACACAAATCGCTAACGTACCAACGATAGTATTTGGTCCAGGAGAGACGAAAGTAGCACATTATCCAAACGAATATATAGAAGTTGATAAAATGATAGCTGCCGCAAAAATTATTGCATGTACATTACTAGATTGGTGTGAGGTGAAAAAATGAAATACTATGAATCTTTTAGAGAACAGACGAATGGCTATACAGTAGAAGGCGTTTTAGACTATTTTAATAAACGTATTCGAGTAGACCACTATACAGGAAATATTGAGAGGATTATCCAAACAATTGACGAATTAGCAGAGAAGCATTCTTTCACTAAATGTATTATTAAAGGAAAGGGAGAGCATGTTTCTACATGGCTCTCTTTCGGTTTTTTATTGGAAGCAACAATACCGCATTATTTTCAAGGTCACGATGTATACTTCTTCGTGAAATTTATTAATGATGAAAGGCGAAATAGTATTCATTGGGCTGAGGAAGATACCATTTTAAGCGGTGTTAAAGCAAAAGAAGTAAAGGAAAAAATAGTCCCAGAGAAATTTTTATTAAGAAAAGCGACAGAAGAGGATGCGGAAGAATTAGCAGCTGTCTTTGGAGAAGTATTTGAAGTTTATCCGACGCCTTTAAACGAAGCGAGTTATGTAAAACAAACGATGAAAGAAGACGATACAATATACTATGTGTATGAATTTGAGGGGAAAATAATTAGTACAGCCTCTGCAGAAATGAATATAAAAGAAGGAAATGCAGAATTAACGAATTGTGCTACTTTACCCGAATATCGTAAACATGGGTTTATGAAAAGTTTACTAATTAAGTTAGAAGAAGAACTGCAAGAAAAATCGATTTTCTGCTCCTATACAATTGCTCGATCGCTTTCTTTCGGAATGAATGCGGCTTTTCATCAGTTAGGTTATACGTATACAGGAAGACTGGCGAACAATTGCTACATTTTCGATAAGCTGGAAGATATGAATATATGGGTGAAAGATTTGTCTAAATAGTACGGTATAAAAAATAGAACGGAATCGTCATGCTTATAATCGCATATAGGTATGCCAGAAATTCGGCATGTTATTGCTGGATTTTCGGCAAAAGGGGGGATGACATTGCTAGCAGTTTCGACACAAGAAGTCATTGAAGCGATTTTGGGCAGTATTGATGAGGCTATACACGCAGTAGATGAAAATGGTATTACAATTTTTTATAATACTGTAGCTGCAAAACACGATGGATCAAAAATTGAAAAAGTGTTAGGAAAACATTTGTTAGAAGCGTTTCCTTCTTTATCTAGGGAAACAAGTACGTTAATGAAAGTGTTAGATACAAAAAAACCAATCGTTCATCAAGTTCAGCATTATCAAAATTTAAATGGGGAAGACATTTGTACAGTAAATACGACGTTACCTATTTTTATAGATGGAAATATTGCTGGAGCTGTTGAAATTGCAAAGGACTATTCTACAGTTCAAAAACTTACGGATACAATTGTAGATTTGCAGTCAAAAATAAAGCGGTCATCTAGAAAAAAAGCAATTAAAAAGCATGTTGCATTTGAGACGATCGTGACGGATGATGCTCGATTTAAACAGACGAAAGAATTAGCACAAAAAGTAGCGCCAACTGATGCAAATGTTTTAATATATGGGGAAACAGGAACAGGGAAAGAGTTATTTGTACAAGCGATTCATGAAGATTCTAAACGGAAGAACAAGCCATTTATTGCACAAAACTGCGCAGCTTTGCCAGAGTCGCTATTAGAAAGTTTATTGTTCGGAACGACAAAAGGTAGCTATACCGGGGCAATTGAACGAGCGGGGTTATTTGAACTTGTAGATGGTGGGACATTGTTTTTAGACGAACTGAATTCAATGCCTCTCGATTTACAAGCGAAAATGCTACGTGTGTTAGAAGATGGTGTAATTCGTCGAATTGGTGATAATAAGACGAGAAAAGTAGATGTTCGCGTTATTACCGCAATGAATCAGCCACCAGAAGTATGTTTAAGAGAGAATAAAATTCGTACGGATTTATATTATCGATTAAATGTCTTTTCATTATATATTCCGCCGCTACGTGAAAGAACTGAGGATGTATTATTATTAGCGTCTTATTTTTTGAACGAATATAATAAAAGTTATAAAAAAGGTGTACTTCAAATGGATAAGGAAGCGAAAGAAAGACTACAAGCTTATCAATGGCCTGGCAATGTTCGTGAACTAAAACATACGATCGAACATGCTGTCATTATTGCAGAAGGGGATACACTAACAGCCAATTGTTTACCGCGTACATTTCGGAAAGAGGATCTGCCAAAGAAG
This sequence comes from Bacillus sp. 17RED48, assembly GCF_019837545.1. NCBI lineage: Bacteria > Bacillati > Bacillota > Bacilli > Caryophanales > Bacillaceae > Bacillus > Bacillus sp. 17RED48. The sequence goes on along the minus strand of NZ_JADAXG010000004.1, from coordinate 216,757 downwards.
AAGAGCATATTGCCACTTAGAGAAGCACTTCATCAAACGGAAAAGGAATTAATAGATCAAGCGTTAATTGAAACGGAAGGGAATATATTACAAGCTGCAAAAATGTTAGGTATCCCTCGCCAAACGCTTCAATATAAATTGAGTAAGTACGACAAAACCGCCGAATAATTGGCGGTTTTTGTGTGTTTGCACCAATAAAAGCGTGTTTACATATATAAAAAGTAATGAATATGATAGTATGTATGGATTTCATACAGTGCTTACAAATATTTTTTTGTTTATGTAATAGCGTTCTCCATACATTTACTTATCAATAATGTAAAGTTGGCATAACTATTGCTTATATAAAGGATGAGCGTATAAAAAGGGGGAATAGCAATGTTACATGATGTATACAAACCAAATCGTCACTGGAAGGATATCGAGTTGTGGAAGGATGTTACTGAAGAGCAATGGAATGACTGGGTTTGGCAATTAACGAATACGATCAAAACTTTGGATGACTTAAAGAAAGTGATTAATTTAATACCTGAAGAAGAAGAAGGCGTTAAAATTTCAACAAAAACGATCCCGTTAAATATTACACCGTACTATGCTTGGCTAATGAATCCTGATGACCCACGCTGTCCGATTCGGATGCAATCTGTACCGATCTCGGAAGAGTTATATAAAACAAAATATGATTTAGAAGATCCGCTTCATGAAGATGAAGATTCACCAGTTCCAGGGCTAACACATCGTTATCCAGACCGCGTATTGTTCTTAGTAACGAATCAATGTTCTATGTATTGTCGTTACTGTACACGACGTCGTTTTAGTGGACAAATTGGAATGGGTGTGCCGAAGAAACAATTAGATGATGCAATTGGTTACATTCGTGATACACCACAAGTACGAGATGTATTAATTTCTGGTGGTGACGGTCTTCTTATTAACGATAAAATTTTAGAATATGTATTAAAAAATTTACGAGAGATTCCGCATGTCGAGATTATTCGTATCGGAACGAGAGCGCCGGTAGTATTCCCGCAGCGTATTACAGAAAACTTATGTAATATTATTAAAAAATACCATCCAGTATGGTTAAATACACATTTCAATACTTCTATTGAAATTACAGAGGAATCGAAAAAAGCATGTGAAATGCTAGCGAATGCTGGTGTTCCAGTTGGAAACCAAGCAGTAATTTTAGCTGGTATTAACGACAGCGTTCCAATTATGAAAAAACTTATGCATGACTTAGTAAAAATCCGTGTACGTCCATACTATATTTATCAATGTGACTTATCTGAAGGTATTGGTCATTTCCGTGCACCAGTATCTAAAGGTCTTGAAATTATTGAAGGTTTACGCGGTCATACATCTGGTTATGCGGTTCCAACATTCGTTGTAGATGCACCAGGAGGCGGCGGGAAAATTGCGCTTCAACCAAACTATTTAATTTCGCAAAGTGCAGATAAAGTTGTACTTCGTAACTTTGAAGGTGTTATTACAACGTATCCAGAGCCAGAGAGTTATATCCCAGGAAGAGCAGAAGGGTACTTTAAAGAAATCTATCCAAACTACGAAGAAAAACGTTCAGATGTTGGTATTGCAGGTCTTATGAGTGATAAGAAATTTAACCTTGTTCCAGACGACTTACAGCGTATGAGCCGTCGTAAAGACTATGAAGATAATGACACTCATGCATCACTAAAAGATAAACGTGATAAGCGTGATCAACTTAAAGATAAAAAGTATCAATCGCAAATGGCTAAATTAGAAGAAAACGACAAAAAAAATGAGGGTGATGCAGTATGAATTGTATGTGGTGTGACAGTACAGAAGCGAAAGAAAGCTTGAATACTGTATATTGGGAATTACCAGATGGTACGAAAGCCATTGAAATCCAAGAGACACCATGCATTTCTTGTTCCTCATGTGGTATGGACTATCAAGCAGATCAAACAGTGAAAGAAATAGAAGATCAATTGTTTCTAATTTATACGAAAGATTTACCAAAACAACTAACATATGAAGAATTAATGGGAAGACCACGTCTATTAAAAAGAAATTATTTCGACTTTTAACCAGCTTTTATGCTGGTTTTTTTCTTTTTTGCCTTGTATAATGTATCCAAGTTAGAAAGGCAGGGAATATTTTTGAAAAAGACATTTTACCACTATATGATGAAGCATCGTGCAGCTTTATTTAGTAATGAAGTATCGAATTTAGCAGAAGCAATGTATGATGATTTAAGCTTTCCAAAGCAATCTGAAGATTATGATGAAATTAGTTCATACTTAGAGTTAAGTGGATTGCTAGAAAGTATGTCTATATTTGATGAAGCTTGGGATTTATACATACAAGAGAGATAAGAACTATATGAAATTTTTGACGTGAAGCTAGTCTATTTGCTAGCTTTTTTACGTTGTAAATAATTTTTTTTATACAGTGATATTTTTTATTGAAAAAATTTATGAATATACGCTTCTGTGATAAGCGTTTTTATGTAGGTTGCATATACTGTTATCAAAATCACGACGTCAAAAAAAGGAGAGATATAGATGGCAAGAAAAAAGCAACCTAAATATAACGTAGGGGACATAGTCGTGATTACGCTATATGGAACCGTTGGTAAAATCACAAATATGAAGGTTTTAGATGGAGTTTACGTTTACGAAGTCAATAATCACGATGGGTTTTACGTAGAGCAAACGTTGCAGCACGTTTCAGAGCAAGATATGAAAAAAGGTGAAACTGAGTGGATTGAATTAAACTATAATTTCACATTTGGTGATCTCGTGCAAGTAACAGGATATGATAAAGATGTGTTTCGTATTGTTGGTTTTCGTACAGAAGTATGGAGATATAAAAATGACGCATGGGAAGATACTATATACGAATTGTCACGAATTACGGATGGTGAATGGTTAGAAGCGGATGAATCAGATTTAACGTTACTTGCTAATGCTCAAACGGCAAATGCAATTTTGAAGAAAATGAAACAAGATAAAGCTGGTATGAATAAATTAGATTTAGGAAAATTAAAGTCAATTAACAACTCAAAAAAAGTGAGTGTTAAGACAAATCGTCAAGAAATCATTGATGGATTACTTGATATTTATAACGATTATCAATTGTTATTCGATACATTTAAAGATGAAGAATACAAAATTGTTATGGATGTTGTTCATAATTATTTAGTTAAATTGACAGAGAAAAAATAGTTAACTAGAAAGAGAGAATGAATTGAACAACAACATATGCAGTATAAGGTATGCCTACAATTATTAAAAAAATAAAAAGCCATTTAATAAGAGAGTCTGCCCATTGATCTTCATGCATGAACTCTTCTTTTGTTTGCCCTACTTCTTGTTCTACCTCATATTGGTACTCCATAATTAAATCCCCCTTTTTGATAGCTTGTACTACCATCGTATGTATCTCGTCCAAAGGATATGACCTATAAAAAAAGAAAAACTATTTTTCTAATCTCATATACATAATTTTGAGATTTTTTCATAAAACAGAAATAAAGGAGTGATGCTCATGAAGGAAATTGAGGTCGTAATTGATACGGAAGAGATTGCGGAGTTTTTTTATGAGCAACTAATTGAAAGAGGATACGTCCCAAAACGAGAAGAAATTGAAGATCTCGCAGATATTACATTCGAGTATTTATTAGAGAAATGTATGATTGATGAAGTTTTTGATGAAGAGGATGAGTGAAAGTAACGGCGGGCTTAACTCGTCGTTTTTTACTCTTTACAAACTTGTCACAACTATAGTCGGAAATTATTGGTATAATTAAAAGAAAATTTTACTCAAGAGGTGAAGGGATGTTCAAAAAAATTATTGATTCTTTATTAGGTAGGAAAAAAAATCGTTCGTATTCTAGTAGTGATTATCGCCATAGAGGTCGCTCTTATTCAAGTAGCGATTATAAACGACGTTCATCTGGTTATGGGCATCAGCATTATAAAAGAAAACGTAAAAGCCGTAGCTTCTTTTCAAGTAGCTGATGAAATGGCGTCGTATACTAGCTTTATTTGATAGACCACTGCGAAAAAATACAATCGTTGCAGAACGTTATAAAATTGAATCAGTAATTGGAATGGGCAGTTATGGGGTTACATATGTCGTTAATGATTTACAAATAAATAGAAATAAAGTCTTAAAACAATTAAGACAAAGTAAACAAAGGTATGAGTCTGGTAGAAAATCATTTGAACAAGAGAAAATGATTTTACAAACATTAAATCATCATGCAATTCCTAGTTTATATGATCATTTCGTATGGGAGAAAAAAAGCTTTTTCGTGATGGAATATATACCTGGTAAAAATTTCGAAGATTATATTTTCTTAGATGGGCATGCATATACAGAACGTGAAGTTTTAAAAATTTTATATGAAATATTAGAAATTGTATCGGTGTTTCATAGTAAAGGTATTATTCACCGAGATTTACGCATTCCAAACATATTAATGAAAGAAAACCAAATTAGTATTATTGATTTTGGATTAGCTAAATTGAAGGGTGAGGGTGATGAACGAGCTACAGCTTATGAAGGTGAACAAGCTTTGATGCGAGAAGTTCACTTTCGTAGCGATTTTTATGCGCTTGGTCATTTCTCGTTATTTTTATTATATGCAGGCTATGAATCTAATGAAAAACATGAAAAACCATGGTATGACGAATTAACTTTGGAAAATTATAACCGTGAAATGCTTATGCGAATGTTACAAATAAAAACGCCGTACTATGAGAATGTACAAGATTTAAAAAAAGATATAGCTTTTGCTTTAGAAAGGATGGAGGTTCCATGTTTCAAAAGTTTTTAGCAAGTGTTGGTATTGGTAATGCAAAAGTAGATACAGTTCTTGAAAAAGATGAGTATATTGTTGGAGAAGAGATACTAGGGAAGGTTCATATAACTGGTGGTTCAGTTAGCCAACAAATTGAAAGCATTTACTTAACGTTATCGACGTCGTATGTACGAGAAGTGGATGATAAAAAAGTAACAGCAACATATGATTTAGAGCGAGTTCGTTTAACAGAACCTTTTTCTGTTGAGCCAAATGAAAAAAAAGAAATTCCATTTTCATTTATAATGCCAGTTGAAACGCCGCTTACACTTGGAATGAAAACAGTTTGGGTGCATACAGGTCTTGATATTAAACGCAGTATAGATCCAAGTGATCGTGATTACATTCAAGTGTTGCCCAATGCACTATTAAATAGTGTGTTAGAGAGTGTAAATCAATTAGGTTTTAAAGCGCGTCATATAGAATGTGAAGAATTACCGTATCGATTACGTAAGCAAGTTCCGTTTGCACAAGAATTTGAGTTTGTTCCTGTTTCCGGAGAGTATTATGGGAAATTAGATGAACTAGAATTATTAATCTTACCAAGCGCTTACGATCGCTTAGAAATTATTATGGAAGTAGACAGAAAATCTCGCGGATTAGCAGGTTTATTTGCAGAGGCGCTTGATCTTGACGAGAAAGTGATTCGCTTTACAGTAACGAATGAAGATATTCCAACAATGCAAGAAAAAATTAACAATTATATTTTTTAATAAACTATGCATAAAAAAGAAATGGAGAGGAAAACTAAAACAACCGCTCCATTTTTTTGCATAGTGAGGTTATGTATGTGAAACGATATCGACATTTATACTTGTTAAGTTTTACGCTACTCATTTGTTTTGTCGTATTATCACTTTCGTATCATACCGCTTGTATTGAGAAATTTGACAATATAGTCGCGCATTTTATTCAAAGCTTTCGAAACGATTACTTGACAGCCTACTTTACTTGGATGTCTTTTATCGGTTCCAAAAGAATATATTTTCCGTTACTCATCATTCTTGTAATGTATTTTCTCGTTAGAAAAAAGTTGCTTAGCGCATTACTTCTAACAATTAATTATTATGGATCTCGTTATTTAAACAGTATGCTTAAACTATGGTACGAACGAGCAAGACCGGATGTAACGCAGCTTGTTACGGCAACTGGATATAGTTTTCCGAGCGGTCATACGATGAATGCTACTGCTTTTTTAGGATTTATTGCATACGTCACAATTACAGAAGAACGTATTACATTGCATAAAAAATTGTTGATTATTTTTATAGCGAGCTTTGTTGTATTATCTATTTCAGTTAGCCGAATATATCTTGGCGTTCACTATCCATCTGACATATTAGCAGGATGGGCAGCTGGCGGTAGCTGGCTCGTTTTATGTGTTATATTTCATAAAGCGTTCATTAAAAAAGAACCTATGTCATAATAGGTTCTTTTTCCATTGGTTCAACATGAATGTGTGCATGGTAAATGCCAAACTTTTTCCGAAGCATAGCCTCGATGTTGTCAGTAATACAATGACTTTCACCAACATCCATACGAGCATCTACCTCGATTGTAATATCAACGTACGTTTGATTCCCGTACATACGCGCGCGAATGTCTACGATGTTTTCCACCCCACCAATATGTTCAATAGCACCAGCGTACTCTTCCATCTTATCTGGATCGATTCCATCCGTTAACATATGAGAAGCTTCTACGAAAATCTCCCATGCAGTTTTACAAATAATAAGGCCGACAATTAAAGCGGCAATAGGGTCTAAAATAGGCATTTGGAACTGCGAACCGACAATACCTACAACTGTACCGATACTTACGAGAGCATCTGATAAATTATCCTTTGCAGCGGCTTCTAATGATTTACTTTTTGTTCGTGCTGCAATCTTTTTCGTATACAAATACACAAAGTACATAACGACAGCAGAAAATAAGGCTACCCATGCAGCAAGTACATTAGGCGCTGCTTGTTTCGGATTAAAAAAAGATTGAATGGCACTAATAACAACTTCTAAACCGACCGTTGCCATAATAAAAGAAGCAACGAGTGATGCAATTTGTTCTGCGCGCGAATGCCCATAAGGATGATCTGGATCACGAGGTTTACGAGAGATTTTTAGACCAATTAATATCGCTAAAGAAGCACCGATATCCGTTAAGTTATTTAAACCGTCAGCACGTAATGCGCTAGAGAGGGTAATATAACTGATGATGATTTTCATAGAGGATAAAAATATGTAGGCCATAATGCTAACAATAGCACCTTTATCAGCTTCTTTATGAGAAAGAGTATCCATTTTAATCACTCACCTTTCTACAAGGAATTTCTTTCTATAAATAGAGTACCAAACAAAACTCGTGTGGGTCTATACAAACATTGTTGACGTTTTTTAGGTTTTTAAGAAGGGGATAACAAAGTTTCGTGAAGGAAAAATATGTTGTAAAGTGCAAAGTTAGAGTGTGAAATTAATTGGGTTTTATTTCCAATTAAAAAGGGAGGGTAAGAGGATGAAAAAACTAATATTGTTCTTACTATGTATTGTTCTTATAATGATTGGTTGTAATTCATCAAATATCGAAAATATGAAGGAACATAATATTTCTAAAGTATCCATATCTACTTTTAATGGCTACGGTGGATTAAATGAAAATTATTTTCTAAACATAGAAGACAAACAAATAATCAATGGAATTAATAATATGTTTAATGGCATGAAAAAACAAAAGAAAAGAGGCGAAACACCACAATACGATATACTAATTACATATGAAAATAGTGATACGAAGGGGATACATTTATACCTCGGAGATGAAGGGGAAAGGAGTGTAATTATGTACATTGGTCATGAAGAAACTGTATACTACACTTCTGAAGAAATGACGAAATAACTACGAAAGATAATTGTGAAAAAAGATTAAAACCCTCTAGAAATTATTTTTCAGAGGGTTTTAATCTTAGTATGCTTCTAAAAACTCAGTAACTTGCTCTTCAGTTTTTGCGTTAGCACTGTGTAAGTGGCCTAGTTTCTCACCATTTTGATATACAAGTAAACTTGGAATACCCATTACTTGATACTCTTCAGCGATACTTGGAAACTCATCTTTGTTAATAGAATACCATCCAAACTTATTGAACTCTTCCATTACATCTCCGATAAAGTTGTCCATACGCACGCAATCTGGGCACCATGTCGTAAAGAACTTAACAACTACTGGTTCCTCACTTGCGATGATATCTTTGAATTCCTGTTCAGATTTGATTTCTTTCATGTTTTGTTTCTCCTTTTTCACTATCAATATTTTTGGTTGTTTAGTTGGTGTATTTGCTGTGAAACGAAAACTTCTAACGAAATTCTAACTAGAGTTTTCTTTCCGAATAATTCGTTTGCAAATTGATCCACCGCAGTTTCTTGAAGTCCTGGTACAACATGGAAGTAATTGTCCAATGTGATACCTACTCTGTTAAGTCCGAAACGTTCGCTTGTGATCTGCGGATATATACCTTAGATACTAGAAAAGAATATTAGGAACCTCACTTTTCTTTATAAGCTTTTTCATGAGCTGTGTCAAACTTATGAATTGTAAGGTTACTATTTTAAGTAGGGTAAATCAAATTGTATTCATGATAGCCATCGCTATAACGTTCTTCTCTCACATATTTTTATGAGATGTTTATGAAGCGACTGAAATGTAATATCGGATAAAACAAGCAATCTCTTTCCGGTACTTAGAGAAGGTAAACGGTGGTTGATCATTACTCATAAATTTTATGAGTAATGATCAACAAGCAGGAAATTCAAAAAAAGATGTAGGGGATGCATATATGATCGTTATAAGAACTTATTCGTGAAGTTGTGAGAGAAGAGATTAGGGCGGCGTTATCAGAATTCCAGTAATAATCACAACCAAATAAAGTAATGTGGGTGAAACAAGCGTGACTAACAAGAGGGGATGTATAGAGTGAAAGAAAAAACATGATGTGGAACGTGAAAGGGATCATAAGAAGATCTTAGGAATTATTTAGCGGTTAAGAAGTCAGGGGGAATTAGGGTGTTGAAATGGGGGAAGAAACAAAAACGCCCACCTTGCATTGTCTGTGAGAAACAAGAAGGTGAGCCTCAATTAAACGAAACGAATTGGATTTGTGAAAATTGTGCCCAAATTACGCATGAACAAGGTATTGAAAGAGATACCTATACCCTTTATATCTTATTCCATAAATAACAAAGCTGGTGGGCTTCTGATTCAAGAGCTATTAAATGATCGTTATTAATAGAGTTATTCGTATACATTTTGTTCTTTTGGATGTTAAGGACAGTATAATTCACATCGTTATATTCATTTGAAAATGTTGATTCATTTAATAATGTCAGTGTTGAGTTGATGTTATATTTATCAATTCGCTCTTTCTTTCCTTTGAAAAATAGTTTAATAAGATGCGGCTCATCATTTATGAGCAAACCGAGTTCAGGTGATGAGCGGACGATTAAATTATCTGATAACCAATGCGATTTACCTGGATCAAACCAAGAGACGTCTTTGTTTTTAATAAATTTTTTGTACTGCTTTATAACATCAATGTAGTTTTGCTTTTTCTTCTGGTCAACAGTTTGTACTAATGTTTCAAAACATTCAAAAGGTAGTTCGTTTTTATGAAATTTAATAACAGTTTCTCGTAATTGTTTCCAGTAATCAAAAACCGGGTGATATTCAGGTTGAGATTTTAGATTCTTTACAAAATTTGTTTTAGCTGCACTACTTTTCAGTGTGAAGTCTAAAAATTGTGTAAGTCCCACTTTAATTTCCTCCATGTTACACCCCCTTTCCAAACATTACAAATTCGATATTGGATAGGGAAATCCTGCATTTTTAAGGAGATGAACTAGATGCTAGAAAAATCGATGTTCATACACAATGGCAATTGTAAAGCTGATTCGCAAAAATGACGAATAACGTGCTTTTTTTATTTTCTTTATAAAGCGCATGCATATTCATTGATTTACAGATATGTATTACATGAGCATAGTGTTTTTGATAAATAATAGAATGGTTATAAGATGGGAATAAACGGAAATGCAATTATATGAAAAAAGGTCCTGTTGTTTTCAACAGGACCTTTCCTAAAATGGCAAAGAGTAACTCTTACCTTACTCTTCTCGTATATAATACATCAAAAAGATAGATGTGTATACAACAAGAAATTCCAATATAATTATTTGAATATAGGGTTTAAAAATGATAAGGTGGAATTTTAAATAAGGAATTAAATGACAAATGTTGATTTGTCAGGTGATTCAAATGAATTTCTATCAAATTGTAGTTAATAAAGTAATATTGAGATAATAAGATATGCAATTTTGCATACCGGATTTTAATAGCGAACAAGAGTATGAAATATCTAAATAATACGGAAGTTGAGGGAGAGTAATACTAAAATTTCATTTGTTTTTTACTGTAATAAATAAATTCATTTGAATAGAGTCGAAAAATAGAGGTTTGCCTTAGTCATTTATGAAAGTCAAGAATATTTATAACCATAGGAGTAAATACGCAGGTCCGATTTTTGTAATGATGGAGGGAATTGATGTGGACATAACTCAAAGCATGGCAAGAATAGTGGTAAATGGAAAGGATCTTCCGTTTATTTCAGTTAGAACTTCTGTATGGAATCAAGGACCTGTAAATGATTTAATTGTTTCGACAAACTTGAGAGTCGAGGAGCTTTATCAGTTTATGTGGTCGCAAGTGCCAGTAATGCTTGCGATGTATTTTCTTCAAGGAGCGGACTTAATGCGGTTTGCTAGAATTAATGGGATTAATCAAAGGGGAATGGGAGAATATATATATCATTTCACTTGGGGATAAAACGAATGTAATGTAGCTTAACAGCTGCTTTTTTATTTTGTAGAAAGAAAGTGGGGATTTTAATACCTTACAAATGTATAGTCATTAAAAAAGAAGTAGCAATATGTATAAAAATAATACAGAATTACGCTCAATATATGAGCATGATTTCTTAGAAAATTTGCTTTTATAAAGCAACCTAATAAAAGAGGGAAAACGAAGAGATAATTTGAATTTTTAACAGGTAGATGTGGGATTGAATAAGATGAAAGTAATTACTTAATGTTGGGATAGGTTATAAATGGAGAACCAACTAAAGGAAATATTTGGTGCGTTAATAGCAGCTATAGGTACAATAACTGCCGCTATTGGAAGTACACCTTTTTATTTTATAAGCAGTAATGTAAGGAAAGATTTGAATGTATACGGGAACGTATTACAAGCAGTTGGAAATGCTTTAGAGGCTGATGGTCAAGGGGAAATATCGCTTGAAAAAATCGGAAATGAAATTCAATCAATTGGTAATGTAACTGTAATATCTGGATTGGTTATTGAGTTTAAAGATGAAACAAAAATTAAATTAGTGATTGCTGGGAATTGGACACAGGCTTTAGGAGGACTTACAGCATTAGCAGATGAATTTGAGGATACTTCAGATAAAGATGAATCTTTAAATATTGTAGGAAACTTATTGCAAGCTATAGGGAATTCATTGCAAGCAATTGGGGGTATTTATGAACTGAAAACTAATAGAGAAGAGAGACAGTATGGTAAAGAAAATCAATTAAATGATATTGAAAAAAATTCAAACATTCAAGTGAATAGCGAACCGAATGAAAAAAATAAAGAAGGTCAACTTATAGAAATAACAGGAAGTTGGATACAAGCCGTAGGTTCCGTAATTTCATTAATTGGACAAATACGTGAAGAAAGTGAGGAGTTGGAAGGGAGCGATTGATAGACTAGCTTAAAAAATTAAAATGTAACTATGTTCTAAAACGACAATGAGTAATTTTCACCTTTTTTTGATGAACCATTATTATATGAAAATCATATAATATATTGTAGGACAAGCAACCAGCTTATAATCTATTAAATACTCAAAGAGCTTACCTTTTATATATCTTCGCATCTACTGATCTAGATGCTCTTTTTTATTGAACAAAACAACCATTTGGATAGGAGGTTAATAATGGGGATGACATTAGAAGAATTAGAAAAGTGTTATAATAAAGCCTTTATTGAGGGAGCAGAGTACGTAGCTGTTCAGATTGAAATGGATGGATTTCATAGCGATGAAGTAATTATTAACGACAAATACAGTATAGATTCTAAATTAAAGTATTATAAGAAAACATACAATGAAAATTTAGAACATAGATGGATTCCAGGGATTCGTATTGTAGGTTTTGCATATGGCTATTCGTTCTCGGAAATTCTATATGAATTAGGGTTGCTAGTGAAGAAATGATTAAACAAATAGCAGTTATTTTACGCGATGCCGTGCTTTTAGTGGTGTCTTTTTTGTTGTGAAGGAAAGATATAAATAAAAAGAGAGCCTAAGCTCTCTTTTGAATAGATACCTAACGTTTATGCACAGATTGGAATTCCTAATGCTATTAGGGTCAATGCTACTTGAAGAGAAAGTTCTAATCTAGCAATTTCGATTCCAGCGACTGAGACCACTAAAAGAGGTTGTCCATTAACGAACAAAACACAACTTTCCATACTTATGCCTCCTTCCGAGTAATCTAATATAGTATATGAATAAAAATTTAATACGTAATAGTCAGATTATAGAATTGATAATTTAACCTATGGTATAAAAAATTTAAGTAGACTAACAGCCGATTTATTAACACCATATATGAAGGGCAAGAATATATTAGGAGTATATAAAAACGTAGGAGTGGTAAATATGTTCTTTGCAAAGTTACGCGGTAGGAATGAAGTTCCATCAGTAGAAACAGATGCTCGAGGAGAGGCTTTTTTTAAATTAAGCCTGGACAAGCTTAGCTTAAAATTCAAATTAGATTTATTCGATATAGAGGATGTAGTTGTTGCTCATCTGCATCTTGGATCAAAAGGAACGAACGGTCCTGTTGTAGCTTTTTTATTTGGACCTATAACAAATCCAGTTTCAATAGAGTGTGCAACCCTCACAGGAATGATTACTCAAGATGATTTGATAGGGCCGTTAGCGGGTCAAACATTAGGTAACCTTGTAAATGAAATCATATCTGGAAACATATATATTAATGTTCATACAGTACAATATCCTAATGGTGAAATTCGTGGACAATTGAAGTATTGCTAATGAATTATAGTATTGTAAAAAATAAAGCATCCGTTGAGGGTGCTTTTATTTGGAGGAGGATGTATTAATAAGTCATATACCTTTAATAATCTTGAAAATTCATTTTCATAGTTTCAAAAGTAAATGAATTTAATTAGACGTAGTTAATTCACTATCTCTTTAGTTTGTGAATCTATTGACAGAAAATTCAAAATAAAACACCCTCTAAAATTAAATTAGTATTAGTAGATGAACCTTGTAAATGAAATATGAAAGTGTAACAGATAATAAAAATCTTTAAACCTAATCAAAGCTAATAGATTAACTCTCCGCACCCACTGAAATAAAGAATCATAACATAAATTGTAATTACTTTTACGGAAGTGAGTTGAAAATAATGTATTATTCATATTTTGCTTCTCAAGCAGGTATGCGACCAGCGTATGGTACATCAAAAACGTTTAGCGGAGCACAAAGTACAGTTCAAGCTGTTCAACAAGCGTTACAAATGCAACAACAAATGCAAATGCAGCAACAAGGTATCCAGCCGTATTATTCATCTACGGAGTATTTTTACCCAGTGCATCAAATCACACCGTATGGAAGTTCTTTTCTTACTATCCCATATGGAACTGTATTTAATCTATAAATTGAAAGTTTAATTAGTAGGGGCAAGTATCCCAAACCGATTATTAGTCCTCACAAAGTGGACATATACGGACGATCCGGCTCCTACCTATCTTTCTTGCATGTTCCGAAATTTTTTTTTGAGTCTTATTACCCGCAAATGGAGAGGGGGATATGTAAGCGTCAAATAGTCCCCACCTACAATTTGTAAATAACCGATGAGATAATCACCGTACATACTACAAGTGGAATTTTTTTGATGCGAATATACCGATTAAAGAAAGAATGAGAATTATTTTATCATGACAAATGATGGTTAGTGGCTCCGTATGAAAGGATACATAAATATTTACTTACGCGAACCTGGTTGAGATGTAAAAACGAAGTCCTATCTGTGGTTATTTTGTACAGGAAGATTGTCCTAAGACTATCAAGTTACAAGAGTAGGAGAACATCTGAGTCGTTTTTTGACTGTTTTTGAAAGATATTTACAGCTATAACATCACATATTTTGTTTATAATTGTAAATAGTTATTGAAATGTATAAATGTTTTTTTATTAATAAAAAAGAAATAAAGGAAAAATAATGCAACTTTTTAATTTGCTTATTCGTGTTATATATGAAAGGAGGAGGGGGATGGAGATTGAAGAAATATATAAGGTTTATATAAATGATGTGTACCGGTATTTATTTTCCCTTTCTCGTAGCCATCACGTAGCGGAGGACTTGATGCAGGAGACTTTTTATCGGGCGTATCTTTATTTAGAAGACTATGAAAACCAAAAGGTAAAATCATGGCTATTTAAAGTGGCATATCATACTTTTATTGATTTCGTTAGGAAAGAGAAAAAAGTAACCTTTGTAGGAACGGAGGAATTAGAGACAATACAAGCAGGGGAATCTACAGAAGAGTATGTAGTGGCAAAAAATAGTTATGAAAAGTTAATTCAGATTATTCATACTTTACCAGTGATAGAGGCACAAGCTATTTTATTATGTGACGTACATCAATTAACGTACGAAGAGGGTGCTTCTGTACTAGAGTTAAAGGTAAATACGTATAAAAGTCACATATTTCGCGGGAGAAAGAGATTAAAAGAATTGTTAAAGGAGGAAAAGAGTCAAAATGACAAATGATAAACCGCATCCTGAACAAGATGATTATAAAAAATTGTTACAAGAAGCTCTTCATGAAAGACCGGCTTCACTTCCAGATGGAAAACAGGAGCAAGTGTTGAAAATAGGTAAAAAAAGAGCACGTATTACGAATATTTTGATTGTATTTACTTTTTTATTACTCATTCAACCTACTTTATATATATCTACACTCTTATATTATACATTGGCACCTACAAACGCGATGGAGATACGGAATGTAGTAAATCAAACGTTAAGTGTAACAGAACCAAATGTATTTTTGAAAGATAGGGACATGGAGCAAACGTTGTTACCGCTTAGTTTGCAATTGCATTTTGATTTGTATAAAAGAGTAGGAAAGAAAGATATTCGAATAGGAGAAGAGAAAACAGATTATGTATTTAGTAGAGCAACGAAAGTAAGCCGTGAATATACAACAGATGAGAAAATTCCAGAAATCCCGTATATAGATAACGAAGTATTGTCTCATCCTAATAATTATAATGCGTCCTATGATAGTAGCGAAGAAGCGCAGGTATTAAAGGGTCTTCCGCAAGAATCTGTTGTAGAAGCATTTGTATCTTTTAGAGAATTATTAAGTGTACAAGAGGTAACGGATATGTTTCCTACTATTGATATCGTTTGGTATGCCGTTAATACAGGATTAGAGGAGAAGCAAATGAATGATGAGGGTATGTATGTAGCCCCGATTGGCTTCCCAGCAGATATGATTTCAAGGCCAAGTGGTGCTTTTGAAAGTGATTCACCTCATGAGGAACAATTTATTGATGTTTTAAAGTCATTACAGAAGCATGAAAGTTTAGCAGTGAAGCTATCTAGAGCGAAAGTATTAGAGTTGTCAAAGCGTATTTCTTTCCTTGAAAAAAATGGGATAAAAACATACGGGGCAGTTGTAACTGGGCCTAAAGTAGAAGTTGAAAAATTGATGAGCCACGAAAAAGTTAGAAAATTGAAAGTAGGTGAAGCGAGGTTATGGAATTGGCATTCTTAAAAAAAGGACAGAATCGTATGTATAAACAGGAAACGTGGATGGGGACTATTTCATTAATTATTGCCTTTCTAGCGTTATTGTATTTGAACATTATATTGCTTATTCAAGAAACATTTATAGGTAAAAGTTTTCTGCAAATAGTTGGTATTGGAGTGGTGTGCTCAGTCATAGGTATGATTACCAAAAACAAAAGTCGAAAATATGCATTGTGGGCATGTAGTTTATTTATTTTTATACTGCTGTTTTCTGTATTTGGATTTATGCTAGGTTGGATGATAAGCTTTGGGCCATAAAAAAAGAGCGAATGTAGATTCGCTCTTTTTTATGTATAAAAGTAAACTAGATAAGAGAAGAACTTATGAAATTTGAATAGTAAGCATTATACATCTAGGTTGAAGTTTTATTGATATGTTTTCCGCCCGTGTATATATAAATAGGCGCAAATTTTGGACTAAAACAATAGCTCGTCCAAACATTGCCAATCCCTCTTACATAATATGTAGTAATAAGCATGAAAGGGGAACTAGTATGTCTTGCTATTACTACTGTAAGTATTGTAAAGAGTATAAAAAGAAACAGCATGATTGTTGTAAGTGCACGAGTAAGTGTAATGACAACGAGGAGAAGCTTGTTAGGGCATCTGCATTTAGAGCTAGAAATACGGTGAATCAAACAGTTCCTGCCAATACTTTTGTAAAGGTATTGTTCCAAAATGAACAATTTGATTTAGCAAATGAGTATAATCCAGTAACGTCTATTTTTATTCCGAACACTAGGGGAGTTTACTCTATTATTGGAACGATTGGTTTCTTTCCAAACGATCCTAGCTTAAATTATAGAGCTCGTGTAGAAATTCGTGTAAATGGAAACGCAGCAATAGCTATAGATAATGACTTTTTCGGTCCAATAAGTTTTGGAAATGTAGTAAGTGTTTCGACGATTATTCAATTGAATGAAGGAGATCAAGTTGAGGTTTATGCACAAAGTAGCATAGACGGAGTTTTAAGCACTTCGGAAGACGGCTCACATTTTGAAGCTGCAAGATTCCCTTCTCCAATTAAATAAAGTCGAACATACAGAAAATAAAGAATAATCCTCATCGAAATGGTGGGGATTTTTTTTGTTGAAAATAGTATCAGTTTGTCCAAACTATTCTAATCTATATTGCATAGTATGTAATAATAAATAAATATAAAGGGGGACTTACTACGTCATATTATTACTGTAAGTATTGTCAAGGTTACAAAAATAAAAGTCATGATTGCTTTAGAAAAAATAGTCAATGTGATAGAAAGTATGTACAAGTGAATTGTTGTGATGATAAGAAAGAAAAGCTTGTAAGAGCGTCTGCGTTTAGAGCTGTTAATACAATGAATCAGCCTGTTCCGGAAAATACTCCTGTTAAAGTATTATTTCAAAATGAACAGTTTGATCTAGCAAATGAATATAATCCTGCAACATCTATTTTTACTCCGAAGACTAAAGGGGTATATAGTGTATTAGGGAATATAACATTTTCTCCAAATGATTTTAATGTAAATTACAGAGCTAGGGTTGAAATTCGTGTGAATGGAAATCCAGCAATAGCAATCGATAATGATTTCTTTGGAACCGGGGTATTTTTTAATAATGATGTTTCAGTAACGTCTATTTTGCAATTAGAAGCAGGGGATTCAGTTGAAGTTTTTGCTGAGAGTAGTGTTGCTGGAGTAATTGTTCAAAATGTTAATGGTTTGAATACAGTTCATTTTGAAGCTGCAAGATTTCCTTCTCCAATTAAATAACGAAGAGAATATATTACTTTTCAGTAGGTTTAGTTAATCCCCTTTACCAAATGGTGGGGGATTATTATTGTTTTTCTAAAATATATAAGTAAATAGGTTAATTATAGTTTGTTTCAGGAGAATTTCACATGCTAGGATGTAAGGTTGAAAGTGCTAGCTTATTATGGGTATTAGATATTCTGCAGGTAATAAAAAGAGTAAAACAAAAAAATGTAACATGGTTGTGAAAATTTTTTGTTTTACATTTACCAGTTGTCTTATAGAATAGCAAAGACATCTTGACTTATGAATATATATAAGTCCGTATAATTACGGTTTTTTTCTTTACTATATAGAAATTACATATTTAACATAGGTTTGTGTAGGTATTGCTATTGAATGGAAAGGAATAACATTAAGGCGATTACACTATATAAAAATAAAATTAATCCTAAGATGAGTAGTATGGGATACAACTTGAACATGTTGGACCTCCTTGAGTATATAAAGAATTTCAATAAATATTTGGTCAATTTAGAAGGGGAATGTATGAATGAGAATTGAATAATACACTAATTTAACAGCGATTAGTTTAAAGGAAAAAGAGCATGACATAGCTATCAAGCTCTTTTCTCAATGGCGAAGAATAAGTCTTTATATTGTCTTGTTATCCGTTAAAAACCATAGCGGACTTTAAGGGAGAGTGCCAAACTCTATTAAACTAATTTATGATCTGAGCTCATGCCCATTCATAGTTCTGAGTAGTTATTTTTTTATCAATTAATCCTCTTTGTCCAAAGCTGATAACTTCTAAGGCTTCTCTTCCTATATAGTAATTCGTACATTGGGTGTTTTCTAGTGGAGTATGCCAAGAAATTAAAAGTGCTTCTACATCTGATAATTTTTGCTCAGAATATTTACCTCCATTAGGAAATTCTAACATCCCTAACCTTACATGGATGCCTCTTGCCCCATGAATCCATTCTTTGTAATGTTCATTTAATCGTTTCGAAAAACTTCTTTTTGTTTTTCCGATATATAGTAATTTTTCCTTCCCACGATACACTCTATAAATTGCATATATACCTTTTGAAAAAGCTTCTTCATAATGATTGATTTCAGATAAATTATAAAGTTTAGACCACCTAATATGTACAATAGTCATACATCTCACCCTTTTATCAAGATATTAAAATAAATCGTCTTTTTTCAATTTCTCAAAAATCGAAAGAAAATGCAAGGATTATAGTGAACGTATAATAAATAAAGGAGTATTGTTGATTACACATTGATTAAATTGTTTATAAGCAGCAGGTAGATTGATCGCTCGTAAAATATAAAAGTGAGCAGGTTTATGTGTACAGAATGAGAGATAAATAAAAAAAGAGCATACATAAAAAGTACGCTCTAAAGAAAGATAGGTTTTATGAGTGGATAATCTCCATACGATAATATATGCTCGATTAATAAAAACGTGTAAAAAATCAATAGATTATCAATGGAATAACATGAAATGAGTAATTTTGGTCTATTCCCGTAGTCGCGGAGCTAACCAAATTGTAAGGATTGCGAATAGAATGGATTAACAACTGGATAATGATCGTACTTCAGTTTCGTATTTCTTATAGTTTGGATATTGCGTAATAGTTTGACACTTAGGTGTGGAAAGTTGATTAATTATAGAAACATTTGTAATTACCTCGTTACAAGGACCGAAAAATGTGATTTTTAGTTTTGAGTTTGGTGGAACTTTGACCACGATAGGTTTTTTTTCCATGAAATCAGCTCCTAAGACGCAGTATTGTATACTGCGTTTTTTTGTTTAGATTAATATATAATATGAAATTTTTAGTTGAGTTGATAATGATATGGAGTTTGATGGTGTGATTAGATTATGAAAAATTAGTAGAAACTTAATTAAAAGATCGTATATTTTGAAAAATAATATAGATTTTCTTTATTTATAGTATAGATAGCTAGTATTAGGCATAAGGGGCTTTCAATAAGTCAAGCTTTGAATATGATATTAAAAGGGGATGAATTGTATTGGGGTATATTATCGATATTTCAAAATGGAATGGAACTATTGATTGGGGTATTGCAGCATCTCAGCTAGATTTAGTTATTGTTAGAGTTCAAGATGGCTCGAATACGGTAGATTTTATGTATCAAAATTATGTGAATGAAATGAAGAAACGCAGTATTCCATTTGGTAATTATGCATTTTGTCGTTTTATATCTATTGCTGATGCAAGGAAAGAGGCACAAGATTTTTGGAGTCGTGGCGATAAATCTGCTAAGTTTTGGGTGGTGGACGTAGAAATTCAAACGATGATGGATATGCAAGGGGGGACACAAGCGTTTATAGATGAATTACGCCGTTTAGGTGCGAAAAAAGTAGGGCTATACGTGGGGCATCACACGTATGTATCATTTGGAGCACGTAATATTGAAGTTGATTTTTTATGGATTCCTCGTTATGGAGGAAATAAGCCAGCATATCCGTGTGATATTTGGCAATATACTGATACGGGAAATGTTCCTGGTATTGGGAAATGTGATTTAAATCAATTAATAGGAAATAAGTCGCTTTCTTGGTTTATAGGCTCGGATCAAGTAAATCAATCTATTCAATTTAACAGAGAGAATACACAGCAATCAAATGGTATTGGTATTGCAGTTTCGAAATATTCTGATGGATATGAAATAAACCTATATGAAAATCCTGCGAATCCTCAGTTTACAGGTACAATCACTCAAAAAAATCCATATTTAGTCTTACATGGTTATTGGGAAGACGCAGATAAAGATATGATTTGCTTAGGCAATGATAAACAGTGGGTATATGTAAAACATTTTGATGTAGAATGGTTTTATGCAGTTTCAAAATATCCTGTTGGGTATGGAGTGAATTATTATGCAGAGCCTGAATGTATAAATTATAAAGGAAATATTGATGGATCAAAATCTTTTCGTGTGTGGGGCAGAGCCAAAAATGCGGTAGATATCGGGCAAAATAATTGGATACTGGAAGAACATGTAACTATTAAGAATCTATAGGAATACGTAAAGGGTCATTTTACTGATACATAGTAAGATGACCTTTAATATTTGAACAAAAAAGAACATGATACATAGCTTATTCAAATGAAATGAATTACATGTGGAAAACACATTGTTAACACAAGTACATTGTATAGTTATTCTTATATAATAATAAAAGTGAGGTATTTTGAATTGAAAAAGAAAAAGCTATTTTTAGGAACAATTATTTCATGCGTAGTACTGGCATTATCGGCATGTGGTTCCTCAGACAATGTAGTAACATCAAAAATAGGGAATGTTACAGAGAAAGAGTTAAGTAAAGAATTAAGACAAAAATATGGGGAAAGTACTTTATACCAAATGGTGTTAAGTAAGGCGTTGCTAGATAAATATAAAGTTTCAGATGAGGAAGTAAAAAAACAAGTAGAAGAAGCAAAAGATAAAATGGGTGACAACTTCAAATCGACTTTAGAGCAAGTTGGATTGAAAAATGAAGATGAATTAAAAGAAAAAATGAAGCCAGAAATCGCATTTGAGAAAGCGATTAAAGCGACTGTCACAGAAAAAGATGTAAAAGATAACTATAAACCAGAAATGAAGGTAAGTCACATTTTAGTGAAAGATGAAAAGACTGCTAAAGAAGTGAAAGAGAAAGTAAATAATGGAGAAGATTTTGCAGCTTTAGCGAAGCAATATTCAGAGGATACTGGTTCAAAAGAACAAGGTGGAGAAATAACTGGTTTTGCTCCAGGGCAAACGGTGAAAGAATTTGAGGAAGCTGCATATAAATTAGATGCAGGACAAGTAAGTGAGCCGGTAAAAACAACTTACGGATACCATATTATTAAAGTGACAGATAAAAAAGAATTGAAGCCATTTGATGAAGTAAAAGATCAAATTCGTAAAGATTTAGAACAGCAAAGACTACAAGATACGACAGGTAAATGGAAACAACAAGTAGTTAATGATTTATTGAAAGATGCTGATATTAAAGTGAATGATAAAGAATTTAAAAATACATTTGAATTTCTAGAAAAGAAATAATGATTGGAATTAGAAAAGGGAACCTATATAGGTTCCCTTTTCTAATTAGTGTGTGTGTTATAAATAGATAGTAAGACAATATAATATTACATTTAAATATTAAGAATTACAATGGGAATTTATGTAATTATTTTAAATAGGAATGATCAATGCTTCATAGAATGTTGATATTATAATGTTTCGTTTGCTTAATTTCATTAAATATAAAGTGGGTTTATTAATTTCATCCCACTATTTGCATGTAGTCTGATTGGCGTGGGCTAATTAAAACCTGAATTGATTTAAGTTTTTCTTTATTGAAGTGGATAAACATAATTTACAGAATGAAACATACAATAGTATTGAAAAAATATTGATATTAAATGAAGTGAAAGCAGAGCATTCTACTAAAAAAGGATGTTCTTTTTAGTATGAAATTTTTAGGATATAGAAAGAATGCTTTTAAACGAATTACTTAATAGATAAATATATTATGTAGGAGGAGAAAATATGAAAGTAATTTTTCAGAGAGAAGGCGGGGGGAAGGTTTTTGAATCGCATGATGAAGATATAAGTAACTTATTAGCTATTTTAAAAGAAACGAAAGGGATTAAGATTGGGATGGTTGACTATGAAGTATTAAAATACGAATTAGAGTATTTTCGTAACCCAAAAAAAGCAGTAACGGAGAGGGAATTACATATAATAGTACAACCAAAATATATGTAGTAAGGGGAGATTATGTATTCTTAAACAGTATGTACGGAAAGAGAGTGTTTACATTGCTCTCTTTTCTATAGAAATTTTGTGAGTTCGTTCTTTATAATATATGCTTTCATTTATAGTTGGTTAATAAACTTGAAAAATTAAAACTTTTTAGTTTAGGCAGGGATTTTATATTCAAGTAGATAAATGTTCATATAAAGTGTTTTTTATACAAATATTGGAGGAGTAAAAATGAGTTTAGCAAGTTATATAGGGTGCAATGTAGAAATTCCGTTAACGAATCCAGATTCCAATGATGTAATTGTTTTTGGATCGTGCTTTTCAGATGAAAGTATGCTTGAAATTGTACAAGAATTTCAATTTCAAACAAGTTACACGTATGAAGTTTCAACGAGCTGGGGCATTGAACTTGTTGAGTGGCAAATTGAAAAGGAGAAGAAAGATGCTAAAAAAAAGCTATTAGCTTTATGCTCGATTATGGAAGGTTATTTAAATGAGGGGGACTATTTTGAATTATTCAGTTGTTGGGTTGGTGATGAAGATCAGGAACGAGTGGGAGAATTAAAATTAAAAATAAATCATTTTAATATAGATGAGATTTGTATTCCGGAAAGAACGCTTGTCAGGATAGAAAAGTAAATATAGAAATATACGTTATTAGAAAAAAGCGACTTCTCTTTGTATGAAGTCGCTTTTTCTGTTGATATGTGAACGGCCTATTATATAAGAAGTGAAAAGCTCATTTGATGAAGAAAAAATAAATGATGGATAAAAATATAATTTAAATCATTCCAAAAGAACGTAGGTTCGTGTATAATTAGAACGAATGTTCTTGTGTGTGTACATAGTATACGAATAAGAAATAAAGTGAAACTTTAATTAGCGAGGTGTTCATCGTCCGTTATTTATTAGCTTTCACCAATTAAGCGTTTACGGGCAGTTGATTTTCGTATTACCTCCTCGCATATAGCGGATTTTGAGGTAGGAGCTCCACTACCTGTTAATGCGGGATAAATATGAGCCTAGCAATTATTAACGAATAATTGAGGAACAATATGTGTGAAATAGAATGGATAAATGATCAAGGAGATAAAGAAATGAATGATGTAAAGGTGCAGAAAATAGAAAGAGAATGGGTTCCATTTACAGTAATGTCGGAACAGTTGTTAAGTATGCGAAAGGTTGTTGTAGAGAAGTTTAAAGTACAAAAACCGTTCTTAACAAACGAAGCAAAAGAGAGAATTTCTGATAAATTATTAACGTCATTATTGTCTGAGAAAGAAATATTGGTGACATATTTTGAAGATGGATACATCCTTACAAGTTATATGACAGTTGTGCATATAAATCCGCTAAAGCACAGTGTAATATGTACTGACGCATTTTATAAAACTTACGTATTTAATACTTCTGATATTATTGAAATAACGTAAGGGAAGCTGAAATTTCAATTTTAGCTTCCTTTACGTTATGTTAGATGAGGGATATAAATAATGAAAGGAAAAAGCAGCTAGCTTCATACTAGCTGCTGAGCCCCAGGGAAAGGGAGAAAAAGATAGGGTACTCCAAAAATCAATAATAGCTGTGTAACAGCCTGATTATAGTATAGACAAATTTAAAATTCCTAAACAGAACGATGAAAAAATAGGATTAGGCTGTACCCACTTGGTTTTGATCTGCAAGGTCAGAATCAAACGTATTAGTCGCGCTCACGCCATTAAAAGTATTAACAACAAAACCAACATTTGAAGCACCAGATCCATTATAAGCCTTCGTATTTTCTTTCGGAGAAACGTTGTAGAAATCACCTAAATTAAATGAACCGTTACTATTTTGTACAACTAAATTCCCTACAACTGAGGGCATAGTTTTCACCCGCTTTACAATCATTTGTTAACACTACTATATGGTCTTATAGTCCAAATGGTTCATGTAACAAAAATTGTGGAATAGTAAAACGTTTGAAGTGTAGCTTAATCCCGTAATAAAAGTATGCTAAAATTAATGTAAGGTTGAGTAATTAATAATAACAATTGTATAATTAATATATACGAAATCGAAGGAGGCAAAATGTAATGAATAATGTTATAAAAAAAGTAGATTTAACAGATACAAAATCAAGTAATCTTGTTGCGCTTATTTATAGCAATGAAGTTATTTTGGTTGAAGAAGCATTTTGTCCAAATGAAATAAAATTAAAGTTTAATGAAATTGCAATTTTATCGGCTATTAAAACAGCACATATAATGAAAGTAACCATGAGAAAAGAACTGGAAGCAATTTTTCATGACACTGGTGTTTTATTTGTGAAGCATAGTGTTGATTATGGTAACAGTCAATCTATCACTATGCATTTTGAACAATTCAAAAAGTTGCAAAATGAGATTGAGAATTTAAATAAAAATAGGTAATCAGACTAGATGAAGATTCTTTCATAGAGGTGAACTGTTCTAGGATGAAAAATTGGTTTGAAATTTTTTCAGATGTATCTCACTGTAAGCATAAATATGGTTTTATTAAGATGCAGGATAATGAAGATTTTAAAAGAAGTAATCTACGTGTAGCTTTTATGTATCGGTGTGAGAAATGCGGGAAAGAGAAGCGGGAAAGAGAAGCGGAAATATAAAAGCAATAACGAAATGAATAATGACTTTTTTGATATATAAGCAAGAGTAACTGTTATGGTTACTCTTTTTGCTTACATAAAAACTCCTACTAAAGTATGAAATGAGTTGATACTTTAGTAAATGGCTGAATGAAAAGGGAGAGTGTAAAATTTTATAAAGGAGGAGAGGTACATGCAACGAAACGAAACTGGAAAAATTGTAATGATTACAGGAGTGACGCAAGGATTAGGTCGTGCAATGGTTGATCGATTTCATGAATTGGGATGGAATATATATGGCTGTGGACGTTCAAAAGATAAAATTGAAGAATTGAAAAAATATTACGGTAATATACATGATTTTCAAATAATCGATGTTTCAGACTCCCAGCAAGTAAGTAGTTGGGCAAATTATATACTTCATAGAAATAGAGCACCAGATTTGCTAATAAATAATGCATCGATTGTTAATAAAAATGCGCCACTGTGGAAAGTAACCGCTCAAGAATTCGAAAATATAATGAATGTAAACGTAAATGGTGTAGTAAATGTAATTCGGGCATTTGTCCCAGCGATGGTAGCTAGGAAAGAAGGAATGATTATTAATATGAGTTCTAGTTGGGGCCGAGAGGGAGAAGCTGAGCTTGCGCCATATTGTGCCTCAAAGTTTGCAATTGAAGGTATCACGAAATCTATGGCACTTGAATTACCCTATGGTATGGCTGTTGTTGCTTTAGATCCGGGCGGAAGTATCAGTACCCCAATGCTGTATTCATGTGCACCACAGTATGTAAATGAATCACCCACACCTGAAATGTGGTCACGTAATGCGATTAAATTTATATTAAATATAACAATAGATAAAAATGGAGCTTCATTGACATGCCCAGAATGTACGTAAATATATATTGAATTGCCATATTTTTAGTGATACACACTTTGTCCAAAAAAGTACCTTTCAGGTGCTTTTTTTGTATGATTAGCACATTATAGAATGCACAAAATTACATATAGAAAATAAATATGAGTTAGAGGATACCATTTATGTATTTCGAAAGCACTAGAAAATTTCTAAATAGGTGATAAAAATGAATCCAAGCGGTTTAAAAGTGACAGGGGCATGGTTTCAAGTAGGAGGAAATCTTACAGCGGCTATTGGGACGACAAGAGGATTTATTGGAGAAGAGAAAGTTGAATCGGATCTTGTAATTGTAGGAAGCTCATTACAAGCCCTCGGGTATATATTACAAATTATAGCGAGTAATGATACCGGAGATGAACCTGAAAGAGAAAATCAAAATATGTGTTTGGAGAATAAAATTGAAATGCTTGATAAAATGGGCATTGAGTTATTAGCATTAGGGAATATATCAAATATAATAGGAACATATTTTAATATACATGAACAATTGAAAGAGAATGATTATCTTATAATTGTCGGGAACAGTTTACAATCGATTGGTGCATTTTTAGGAGTGGAAGCGGCTTTGCTTGAGATGAAAGCAATACAGAGAATTATTATATTAGGTAATTCTCTGCAAAGTTTAGGTGCTGGACTTCAAGCGTATCAAGGTATTATTAATGTATCAAAGAACGAAATAGAAAAGGAAGACAGTACGGTTGATAAGAAAAATGAGAGAATAATAGCACTCATTGGTGTTTGGATACAAGCGATAGGAACTTCTATTTCTGCGATTGGATTAACTATAATAGAGGAAGAAGGAAGATTAGAAAAAATAGATATGTGAAAATACACATTTGATAAAGGTAGGGAAATTTCAATTTTACATATGTGGTAAGATTGAAGTAGTAGGTTTTTAGGCATATGAATAGAATATATAAGAATAGAGATAAAAAATACAAAACAAGGAGTTTTCAAGAGATGATGTATTTATTGGCAATTCTACTACCACCTGTAGCTGTATTATTTTGCGGAAAACCATTTCAAGCAATCATTAACTTCATATTAACATTAATATTTTGGGTTCCAGGAGTTATACATGCGATATTAGTTGTACATGATAAAAAAGCAGACCGGAGATTAAAAAAACAAATTCAAGCATATGATGAAATGAATAAGAGGGATAGAAGATAGCTAAGTCGTGAAATGATTAAAAAAAGAAAGGGGGGACTACCTCCTTTCTTTTTTCATTCTGTTTAAGTTTAAATTTTAGTATAGCGGTAAGAATTTTTAATATAAGTATTGTGATAATTAGTTTTAGATTGTGCACTTAATAAACCGGTGTAAATATTTTCAGGCACGTTAAAGAAATCATACATTCCATTCTTTAATTGAATGCGTAAAATCATAGAAAAAGGATTATAGCCAACAGCAACTATATTTTTTGAACTCACGGGAGATAGCTTCATCATTACGCAACTCCTCACTTTTCATTTTTTATTATTTCTTGTAGATGTTGAGTTTGTGGTGTTGAAATCCTTATAATTAAAGAGGTATTATACTTATATGCAATATATTAAATGTTTGTTATACGTAATAATAAGGAAGTTCACACGAAGTACATATCGTTGTGCTATTTTTATTTCACCTTTGATTTATAAATAAGAAAATATTGACCATTTGAAAAAAAGGTATATTATTTATACGAGGTATAAAAATTCACTTTTTACATTCTATGCTTAAAGGGGCAGCATTATTAGGAAAAATAGAAGTGAAAATAGTTTGCATAAGAAGAATTCTAAAATTTATAATCTGTGAATTAGGAAAATATTGAATGCTCCAGGTCAATATACTTTCTTAATGAAATTCAGTTTAGAAAGTGACCTCAATATTTTTAAGTAAATCAACGGGAGAATTGAAAGGCAGGAGAAAGTAACATGTCAGAAAATTATCGTTCTCGAGAGGAGCGACGACAAGTTAAAAAGAAAAAACAGCCAGCTTCTAAAACACAAAAACCAAAAGGGAAAACATCGTTCTTTCGTAAGTTTTTAATTACTTGTTTATTACTTGGTATTGTTGGTTTAGTGGCAGGGGTTGCTACCTTCTTCGTAATGATTAAGGATGCACCAAAACTTGAGAAAGCAAAACTTGTTAATCCGTTATCCTCAAAAATTTATGATAAAAATGGCGATTTGGTTTATGAATATGGGAAAGAAAAACGGACGAATGTTACGTATGATCAAATTCCTAAATTAGTAGAAAATGCATTTTTAGCAACAGAAGATGCACGTTTTTATGAGCATAGCGGAGTAGACTTCAAAGGTACTGCCCGGGCTGTGTTAGTGAGTCTTAAAGGAGATTACGGCTCACAAGGTGGAAGTACGATAACGCAGCAGGTTATTAAAAACTATTTCTTATCGATGGAAAAAACATCAAAACGTAAGGTTCAGGAAATATATTTAGCGTATAAGCTAGAACAACAGTATTCAAAACATGAAATTTTAGAAATGTATTTAAATAAAATTAATTTAGGAAACCGTTCATATGGAATCGCAACAGCAGCACAAAACTACTATGGTAAAGAATTAAAAGAGTTAACATTACCAGAAGTTGCGATGCTTGCAGGTTTACCGAAAGCACCGAATAACTATGATCCAACGAAAACGGACAATATTCAAAGAGCAACAGAAAGAAGAGATGTTGTATTAAAATTAATGAATCGACATGGTTATATTACGAAGGCAGAAATGGAAGAAGCTTCGAAAGTTAAAGTAACAGATGGACTTAAAACTGCAACTGTACAAGCAATGCCATATCCTGCATTTATGGATGCAGTTGTGAAAGAAGTAGAAAAAGAATTGCCAGATGCTAATATTGGTTCTGACGGTTTAGAAATTTATACAACTTTAGATAAAGATGCACAGAATACTGCTGATAGGATATTAGATGAAAATATTATTAATTATCCAAATGATAAATTCCAAGGTGCTTTCACATTTATGGATACGAAAACAGGTGAGGTTCGTGCTATAGGTAGTGGGCGCGGTGAAAATAAAGCAGTATTTAAAGGGCATAATATGGCAATTGAATTAGATCGTGCAGCTGGTTCAACTATGAAGCCAATCTTTGATTACGGTCCTGCAATTGAATACTTAAAATGGGCTACGTATCATCAAATTGATGATTCTCCATTTAAATATTCAACTGGACAAGAACTTCGAAATGCGGACAGAAGTCATTTAGGCCCAATAACTATGCGTGAAGCGTTAAAAATGTCGCGTAACGTTCCAGCAGTTAAAACTGCAAAAGAAGTAGGACTTAATAAATCAAAGGAATTCTCTGAGAAATTAGGTATTACATTTGAAAAAGCGCCAGCAGAATCTACAGCTATTGGTACAAACGAAGTATCACCAACTGAAATAGCGGGTGCTTATGCGACATTTGGTAATGGTGGAAAGTATACGAAACCGCACTTTGTTAAGAAAGTAGTTTATCCAGACGGCAAGTCACAAAGTTTTGGACAAAAACCAAAACAAGTTATTGCTGATTCTACAGCATATATGATTACTGATATGCTTCGCTCAGTAGTGACATCAGGTACTGGTACAGCGGCAAATATTAGTTCTTTAGATGTAGCTGGTAAAACGGGTACAACAAATTATGATTCAAAACAATTAGCGAAATTTAATATTCCAGAAAGTGCAACTCGTGATAGTTGGTTTGCAGGTTATACGCCGCAATATACGATGGCAGTATGGACTGGGTATATGAAAGATGGTAAAGACGAGTATATTAGTAGTAAAAATACGAAAATTGCACAATTGATCTTTAAAGAAATGATGAGCAAGACGGCTACAGATAAATCAAGATTTAAAATGCCAAGTAGTGTTATTCAAGAAGGTAGTGAGCTACGTATAAAAGGTGAAAAACGTGATTCTTCACCAAATACGAGCGTACCGGATACAACGGAACAACCTAAACAAGATCAACAGCAAAAAACTGAAGAAGAGAAAAAGCAAGAAGAATTAAAGAAACAAGAAGAACTTAAAAAACAAGAAGAACAAAAGCAACAAGAGGAACTGAAGAAGCAAGAAGAACAAAAGAAACTAGAAGAGCAAAAGAAACAAGAAGAAGAAAAGAAACAAAATGAACAAAATAATGGAAATGGCCAAGGAACGACACCTCCAGCAAATAATGGAGGAGGCCAAGGAAATACAACACCTCCAGCGAATAATGGAGGAGGCCAAGGAAATACGACACCTCCAGCGAATAACGGAGGAGGCCAAGGAAATACGACACCTCCAGCGAATAATGGAGGAGGCCAAGGAAATACAACACCTCCAGCAAATAATGGAGGTGGTCAAGGAAATACAACACCTCCAGCGACCACACAACCAGATACTGGCGGGAATGCAGGAGAAGCCCCTGTCAATAATGGACAATAAGAGAAGTTGATAAAAAGTACAAAAAAGCACTTAAGATTTGTGAAAATTACAATCTTAAGTGCTTTTTTATCGTTTAAATTAAAATGTTGATTATTGATTTCCTACAGAAAAGTCTATAGTAAGCAGTTTTTAGGATTAAATAGTTGTTATGTGAAATTACTACATAATTTTTTATTTGAAGTATTATTTTCGTTAAAATGCAGCAGCTATGCAAGGATGAATTTAAATGTTAAAAGTACCGTAGAAATTTTGAAAATAAATGGAAGGGAAATGATAAAAAACTTGAGCCTGAGGTAGTGGAGGATAACTTTGGCTATGAAAAGTGGTACTACTTGGATGCGTGCCATGATGCCAAAATGATGGGGTAACTTGACCGGGAATTTGATATTGTTGCCAAGTTGTGGGAAGTTCAATTCCTACATCGGAGCTAGCCGTATGTACGGCTGGAACGTGTATTTCGGGGGTCGAAGGAACGACGACTGTCACTCTTGAAGATACCCACATAACATAATCACTCCTAAGTTGTGATAATAAAGTAGTATATTCTATTCACGCGTATAAAGGTACATATAGATAGGACTTTAGGCTAATGTATACGTATAAAGTTGTAAGACCAATTTATATTGATGGTGGACCATTTATTATAAAAAGTTACGTCTATTTACGGAGGGAAAAGGGACTAAGAAAATGTAAAATGGAGGTGTTAATTGCAAGAACATACGTATTTATGGAGGAATTTTAATGGAACGATTATGGACGAAATCATTTATTCAAATGACTTTCGCAATGTTATTTTTATTTACAGGATTTTATTTACTAGTTCCAACGCTCCCGCTCTTTATTAAAGAGATTGGTGGCAATGAATCACAAGTTGGACTTATGATGGGAATGTTTACAATAGCAGCAGTTGTAATACGACCGATTATCGGAGGAATGTTAGATCAATATGGGAGAAGATCTTTTATTATTTTCGGACTCTTCTTTTTTGGGATAACGATGTATTCTTATAATTTAGCATCGACTATTGTTCTTTTAGCTGTTTTACGGGTTATTCATGGGGTGACATGGGCTGTTTCTACAACAGCTGTTGGAACAGCGATAACTGATATTATTCCAGATTCACGCCGTGGTGAAGGTATGGGTTGGTACGGGATGTCTATGACAATTGCAATGGCAATCGGCCCAATGATTGGATTATCGGTTGTACAACATTATTCATTTCACGGTCTATTCTTGTTGGCAACTCTTTTATCCTTTATGGCAGTCCTATTATCGTTCATGACGAAAATGCCATTCACACCACAAAAAGAAAAAGGGAAAATGCAGTTGTTTGAAAAATCGGTTCTATCCATTACAATTGTAGTTTTCTTTTTATCATTTGCATATGGAGGAATTACGACGTTTTTACCGCTATTTGCATCTTCAATCGATGTGAATCCTGGGACATTCTTTCTTGTATATGCAGTTGCTTTAACGATTGTAAGACCAATTTCAGGAAAACTATTAGATAAGTATGGAGAAGTATTTATTATACTCCCGGCACTATGTATTACGATTATCGCGATAGTTGTATTAACGATTTCAAATAGTTTAATAGGGGTAGTTATCGCAGCTGCATTATACGGTGTTGGATTCGGTTCAGCACAGCCCGCATTACAAGCAGCGATGCTTACAATTGTTGATCCGAGTAAAAGAGGAGTTGCTAACGCTTCATTCTTTACTGCATTTGATTTAGGGATTGGACTTGGTGCGATTTTACTTGGAGTTATTTCGCAAATGTTTGGTTACCGTATTTTATTTGTAGGTAGTGCAATTTCAGGAC
Source organism: Bacillus sp. 17RED48 (assembly GCF_019837545.1). Classification (NCBI taxonomy): domain Bacteria; kingdom Bacillati; phylum Bacillota; class Bacilli; order Caryophanales; family Bacillaceae; genus Bacillus; species Bacillus sp. 17RED48. The sequence continues at coordinate 184,661 of NZ_JADAXG010000004.1, read as the reverse complement.
TAATCGCTTTCATTATTTTTGTCATTTTTGTAAAACAGCGATTAGGTAAAAAAGAATTTGCGTAAACGGGAGTAACAAAGATGAAAATTTCAATTGAACTTAACGATTTACAATGGTTAAAGGATAACATAATAATAGTTCAATTCAGCCGGCCTATTCTTTAGGGATAGTTTCTGAGAAATCAGATGGGGAAATCGTGTCAGTTGAGAAAGAAGTCATTCTATTTTGGGAGATGTTTATAATCTTTGGTACTTTAAAACTATCATTTAGTTAAATGTTACTATGAGGAAACGGAAGAAATTCAATTTAATTATGTGAAATAATAACTTTTTTAAAAATAAATAAGTTTTATATAAGAATTATATTGATGAGATAGTGAAATAAATATCATGTAGAAACGAGTTGTATATGTGTACAGCTCGTTTTTTTTATTTTCTTAAAAAAATTGGTTGAATGATATATTCTGTGGGATTTTCTGAGTCATCCTTATATTTTGTTTTAATAAGACATATAAAGAAGTCAGTCCTTTCTTTATAAAATGTGAAAATTATTTTTGAAAAATTGTATTGTTACATCGGTAAAAGTATAGGAAACTTATCATTATAAAATAAATTGAAATCTTCTAAAAACTCTGATACATTGAAATAGAAATGTAGTTTCACGATTTTGTAAAGGCTTACAGTTATGTGCACGAAGATCTATTAGGATTGGAGGAAATAATGATGAAAGCTGAAGAAAAATTTTCCCCGGGATTAGATGGTATAGTGGCAGCGGAGACGAAAATTTCGTTTCTTGACACAGTGAAAGGTGAAATTGTAATTCAAGGGTATGATTTAATCGAACTCTCAAAAACAAAAGAGTATTTAGATATTGTGCACCTTTTATTGGAAGAACATCTACCGAATGAGGATGAAAAAGCACAACTTGAAAAGAAATTAAAAGAAGAATACGCGGTACCAGAAGGTGTATTCAACGTATTAAAGGCATTACCGAAAGAAACGCACCCGATGGATGGATTGCGTACAGGTGTGTCCGCATTAGCTGGTTACGATAATGATATCGAAAACCGCTCGTTAGAAGTAAACAAAAGCCGCGGGTACAAATTATTGAGCAAAGTACCAAACATTGTAGCGAATAGCTATCATATTTTAAATAATGAAGAGCCAATCCAGCCTCTTCAAGAATTAACATATAGCGCGAATTTCTTCTATATGTTAACAGGTAAAAAACCAACTGAACTTGAGGAGAAGATCTTTGATCGTTCCCTTGTTTTATATAGTGAACATGAAATGCCAAACTCTACATTTACAGCGCGCGTTATTGCATCAACGCAATCGGACTTATATGGTGCTTTAACAGGGGCAGTTGCATCTTTAAAAGGTAGCTTACACGGTGGTGCGAACGAAGCGGTTATGTACATGCTGTTAGAAGCTGGTAATGTTGAGAAGTTTGAAGAGTTGTTACAGAAGAAATTATATAACAAAGAAAAAATTATGGGCTTTGGACATCGTGTGTACATGAAGAAGATGGATCCAAGAGCACTGATGATGAAGGAAGCTTTGAAGCAGTTATGTGATGTAAAAGGTGATTATACACTATATGAAATGTGTGAAGCTGGAGAAAAGATTATGGAGAAGGAAAAAGGAATTTATCCGAACCTTGATTATTATGCAGCTCCAGTATATTGGATGCTTGGTATTCCAATTCAACTTTACACACCAATCTTCTTTAGCTCTAGAACAGTAGGACTATGTGCGCACGTAATTGAGCAACATGCGAACAATCGATTGTTCCGTCCACGTGTTAATTATATTGGCGAGCGACATGTACTTAGTAAATAAGAACAACTGGGGAGTTGTTAGCGCCGCCCGCTAGATGGGTGTTTGACCGACACCCATCATTAATAATAACGAATTTTCGACAGAAAGGGAAGAATAGTATGATTAAAACAAATGAAATTAAACAAAAAGATGCATTATTAGAAGAAATTGCGGATTATGTATTAAATAAAGAGGTAACTAGTGCAGAAGCATTCAGTACTGCTCGCTACGTATTACTTGATACGCTTGGATGCGGAATTTTAGCACTACAATATCCAGAGTGTACGAAATTACTAGGACCAGTTGTACCAGGAACAATCGTACCAAATGGTACACGTGTACCAGGTACGTCATATGTGCTTGATCCAGTGAAAGGTGCATTTAATATCGGATGTATGATCCGTTGGTTAGACTATAACGATACTTGGCTTGCAGCAGAGTGGGGACATCCATCTGATAACTTAGGCGGAATTTTAGCAGTTGCAGATTATATTAGCCGTGTTCGTATTTCAGAAGGAAAAGAACCATTAAAAGTACGTGAAGTATTAGAAATGATGATTAAAGCACATGAAATTCAAGGTGTACTAGCTTTAGAAAATAGTTTGAATCGTGTTGGTCTTGACCACGTATTATACGTAAAAGTAGCAACAACTGCTGTAGTTGCAAAAATGCTTGGCGGAACACGTGAAGAAATCTTTAATGCATTATCACATGCATGGATTGATAATTCTAGTCTTCGTACATATCGTCATGCACCAAATACTGGCTCACGTAAATCATGGGCAGCAGGTGATGCAACAAGCCGTGGTGTTCATCTTGCAATGACTGCTCTAAAAGGTGAAATGGGTTATCCAACAGCATTATCTGCACCAGGTTGGGGATTCCAAGATGTATTATTCAATAAACAAGAATTAAAGTTAGCAAGACCGTTAGAGTCTTATGTAATGGAAAATGTATTATTTAAAGTTTCATACCCAGCAGAGTTCCATGCACAAACAGCTGCAGAGTGTGCTGTGAAATTACATCCAGAAATTAAAGAAAGATTAGATGAAATTGACCGTATTACAATTACAACTCATGAATCAGCAATTCGTATTATCGATAAAGAAGGTCCATTAAATAACCCAGCTGATCGTGATCATTGCTTACAATACATTACGGCAATTGGTTTATTAAAAGGAGATATCGTTGCGGATGATTATGAGGATGTAGTAGCAAATGATCCACGTGTAGATGAATTACGTAATAAGATGGTTGTTGTTGAAAACAAACAGTACAGTTTAGATTACCTTGACCCGAACAAGCGCTCAATCGCCAACGCTGTTCAAGTTCATTTCAAGAATGGCACTGTAACAGAAAATGTGGAATGTGAATATCCACTTGGTCACCGTTTCCGTAGAGACGAAGCAATTCCAAAAGTTGTTCAAAAATTCACTGCAAATATGGCAGGTCATTATTCTAGTAAGCAGCAAGAACAAATTCATGAAGTTTGTCTAAATGAAGAAAAACTAGAAAATATGAATGTAAACGAATTTGTAGATCTATTTTTAAATTAATGATAGGGGGAATTTAGAATGGCTTGGGTTGTGAATAAACAGTCAACACAAGAGGAGCTTGCGAATCGCTTCCGAGCTTTAGTAGAAGCAAATGAAATTTTGCAAATTCCAGGTGCACATGACGCAATGGCAGCTTTAGTTGCGAGAAATACAGGATTTTCAGCTCTTTATTTATCAGGAGCTGCTTATACTGCAAGTAAAGGACTGCCTGATTTAGGAATCGTGACGTCTACTGAAGTAGCAGAGAGAGCAAGAGATCTAGTAAGAGCTACAGACTTACCAGTTCTTGTTGACATTGATACAGGATTTGGCGGTGTCTTAAACGTAGCGAGAACAGCGGTAGAAATGGTAGAAGCGAAAGTTGCAGCTGTTCAAATTGAAGATCAACAATTACCAAAGAAATGTGGACATTTAAATGGTAAGAAACTCGTTACTACAGAAGAATTAGTTCAAAAGATTAAAGCGATTAAAGAAGTTGCACCAAGCTTATATATTGTGGCACGTACAGATGCTCGAGGTGTAGAAGGCTTAGATGAAGCGATCGATAGAGCGAACGCCTATGTAAAAGCAGGTGCAGATGCGATATTCCCTGAAGCACTTCAATCAGAAGAAGAGTTCCGTCTATTTAATAGTAAAGTAAATGCACCTTTACTTGCGAATATGACTGAGTTCGGGAAAACGCCGTATTATAGTGCAGAGGAATTTGCGAATATGGGCTTCCAAATGGTTATTTATCCTGTAACTTCACTTCGTGTTGCAGCGAAAGCATATGAGAATGTGTTTACTTTAATTAAGGAAACAGGTTCTCAAAAAGATGCACTTTCAAGTATGCAAACGAGAAGTGAGTTATATGAAACAATTTCATATCATGACTTTGAAGAATTAGATACTGGAATTGCAAAAACAGTATTATCAGAGGATCAATAGATAAAACAACTAAGGCGATGAGAATACATCTTTGGCAAAACGAACTGCTTGATGTGAAAATTCATCGCCTTCTGTTTTCAAAAATAAGAAATTCCACTCATCGTAGACAAGCATACGTAGTAGCAAGTAAGGCCGAAATGATAGGGGGATTCAGATGGAGAAAACGAAGTTACCGTGGGATGAATTTTTTTCACTTAATAAAAATGTGAATCATAGTTTCTTTACGCCAGAAGATTTTTCCGGAGATGAAGATTTAATCGCAAAAACGACAGAACAATTCGTTAAACAAGAAATTGTTCCACAAATGGAGACTATTGAACAACATAACTATGAAGTTTCTCGTCAATTATTTGAGAAAGCTGGAGAACTTGGATTATTAAGTATCGAGGTCCCAGAAGAGTACGGTGGATTTGAGTTAGGAAAGGCAGTTTCAGGGCTTGTAGCAGAAAAAATGGGATATGCTGGTGCATTTAGCGTTTCCTTTAATATACACGCTGGTGTAGGTACATTGCCTTACATATATTATGGAACGAAAGAACAAAAAGAAAAATATTTGCCGAAAATTGCGTCTGGAGAATGGATTGGGGCTTATGCTTTAACTGAGCCAAATGCTGGTTCTGATGCTTTAAGTGCAAAAACGAGTGCTGTATTAAATGAAGATGGAACTGCTTGGAAGTTAAATGGTGAGAAGCAGTGGATTACAAATGCTCATATGGCAGATGTATACGTTGTTTTTGCGAAGACAAATAAAGGAATGACAGCGTTTATTGTCGAAAGAACATGTGAAGGTGTATCCATTGGACTAGAAGAAAAGAAAATGGGGATTAAAGGTTCTTCAACGGCTACCCTAATTTTAGAAGATGTTGTCATCCCTGCTGAAAATGTTTTAGGGGAAGTTGGGAAAGGGCATCACGTAGCTCTTAATATCCTTAACTTTGCTAGACTAAAGCTGGCTTTTGGAAATATTGGAACAGCAAAACAAGCAATTGGTTTATCGGTTCAATATGGAAAAGAGCGAAAACAGTTCCAAACAGAATTAGTAGATTTTACGATGATTCAAGAGAAAATTGCAAATATGATCATTGCTACATATGGAGCAGAAAGTGCAGCTTATCGTACAGCAGGTGTCATTGATGAAGCAATTTATGAGAGTGATGAAGATCTTATGAAGAAAATGTCTCAATTTGCAATTGAATGTGCACTTAATAAAGTAAATGCTTCTGAAACACTTGGTCATATCGTAGATGAAGCTGTACAAATTCATGGTGGTTACGGTTATATGCAAGAGTACGAGGTAGAACGATTATATCGTGATGCTAGAATTAGTCGTATTTTTGAAGGAACGAACGAAATTAATAGATTAACAGTTGCCAAAATGTTAATGAAGCAAATGGAACAAATTGAAGATACTGAAGTAGAAATTGATGTAGAAAATGTCGAAAGAAACCATCGTTACATTTTATTAGCAAAAAAATTGTTGAAACAATCTTTGAAAACGCTCTCTAAAACTCCGGGGTTGAAAATTGATCAAGAGCAAGAATATTCACGTGTATTATCAAATATGTTAACGGACGTGTACGTCATGGAATCAGCATTTTTACGTACGAGTAAAGCAATTAGTAAAAATGGTGATGAGAAAGAGCGTACGAAACAAATGATAACTGACGTTATTTGTGAAGAAGGCTATCGTAATGTAGAAGAAGCAGCGGTTTCTATACTTTCAGCGGCTGTCACAGAAGAACAAGATAGACACGTGATTTTAACTGAAATTCGTCAATTATTAGTGCCTTTATACACGAACGTATTTACAAAAAAGAGAGAAATTGCGAAAGCTATTATAAATCGTGGAAAGTATATTGTGTAAATAGGAGGAAAGCGATATGAAAAAGATTGGTTTTATCGGTTTAGGTAACATGGGTCTTCCAATGTCTAAAAATTTAGTTAAATCAAGTTACACAGTATATGGTGTGGATTTAAATAAAGAGGCTGAAGCTTCCTTTGAAAAAGAAGGAGGAATTATCGGCTTATCAATTTCAAAACTAGCAGAAACATGTGATGTGATTTTTACAAGTTTACCTTCACCTCGCGCTGTTGAAGCGGTATATTTTGGCGAAGAAGGCTTATTTGAAAATAGCCATTCGAATGTAATTTTAATTGATACAAGTACTGTATCTCCACAGTTAAACAAACAGTTAGAGGAAGCTGCGAAGGGAAAGAAAGTAGACTTTTTAGCCGCACCTGTTAGTGGTGGGGTAATTGGAGCCGAAAACCGTACATTAACGTTTATGGTTGGTGGATCGAAAGAAGTATATGAGAAAACGGAATCTATCATGAGCGTACTAGGCGCGAATGTTTTCCATGTTAGTGAGAATATTGATAGTGGTACAACAGTGAAATTAATTAATAACTTATTAATTGGTTTTTATACAGCTGGTGTGAGTGAAGCTTTAACATTAGCGAAAAAGAATAATATGGATTTAGATAAAATGTTTGATATTTTAAATGTAAGTTACGGTCAAAGCAGAATTTATGAGCGTAATTATAAAAGTTTCATTGCAACTGAAAACTACGATCCAGGCTTTACTGTAAATTTATTAAAGAAAGATTTAGGATTTGCAGTAGATTTAGCGAAAGAAAGCGAACTGCACTTACCAGTTAGTGAGATGCTATTAAACGTATATGAAGAAGCAAGTGAAGCTGGGTACGGCGAAAACGATATGGCTGCTTTATATAAGAAAGTTAGTGAACAATTAATTTCTAATCAAAAATAATAGAATTATATACATCATAAAAAAGGAGAGAATATAATGATTACAACTGAAATTAAACGAGTAAAAAATCATATTAATGGTGAGTGGGTAGAATCTACTGGTACAGAAGTAGAAGCAGTTCCAAATCCGGCGACTGGAAAAATTATCGCTTACGTTCCATTATCTCCGAAAGAAGATGTTGAAAAAGCTGTTGAAGCGGCAAAAGCAGCATACGAAACATGGTCTAAAGTACCAGTTCCGAATCGTTCAAGACAATTGTATAAATATTTACAGCTTTTACAAGAAAACAAAGACGGGCTTGCAAAAATCATTACGCTAGAAAATGGTAAAACGTTAACGGATGCAACTGGTGAAGTACAGCGTGGGATTGAAGCGGTAGAACTTGCAACATCAGCACCAAATTTAATGATGGGACAAGCTCTTCCGAATATTGCTAGCGGCATTGATGGATCGATTTGGCGCTATCCAATTGGAGTTGTTGCTGGTATTACACCGTTTAACTTCCCAATGATGATTCCATTATGGATGTTCCCACTTGCAATTGCTTGCGGTAATACATTCGTATTAAAAACATCTGAAAGAACGCCACTTTTAGCAGAGCGACTTGTAGAATTATTCTATGAAGCTGGTTTTCCAAAAGGAGTATTAAATTTAGTACAAGGCGGAAAAGATGTTGTAAATAGCATTTTAGAAAGTAAAGATATTCAAGCTGTTTCGTTCGTTGGCTCTGAGCCGGTAGCTCGTTACGTGTATGAAACAGGTACGAAACACGGGAAACGTGTACAAGCGTTAGCTGGTGCGAAAAACCATGCGATTGTAATGCCAGATTGCAATCTTGAGAAAACAGTGCAAGGTGTAATTGGATCTGCATTCGCAAGTAGTGGAGAGCGCTGCATGGCATGTTCAGTAGTAGCGGTAGTAGATGAAATTGCTGATGAATTCATCGACGTACTAGTAGCAGAGACGAAGAAATTAAAAGTAGGTGACGGTTTCCACGAAGATAATTATGTTGGACCATTAATTCGTGAATCTCATAAAGAGCGTGTATTAGGCTATATTAATAGCGGTGTAGCAGATGGAGCAACTTTATTAGTTGATGGCCGCAAAATTAAGGAAGAAGTTGGAGAAGGTTACTTTGTAGGTGCGACAATCTTTGATGGTGTAAATCAAGAAATGAAAATTTGGCAAGATGAAATTTTTGCTCCAGTATTAAGCATTGTACGAGTTAAAGATTTAGAAGAAGGTATTAAATTAACAAATCAATCTAAATTTGCAAATGGCGCGGTTATTTATACGTCAAATGGTAAACATGCACAAACGTTCCGTGATAATATCGATGCTGGTATGATCGGTGTAAACGTAAACGTTCCAGCACCAATGGCATTCTTCGCATTTGCAGGAAATAAAGCTTCCTTCTTTGGTGATTTAGGTACAAATGGTACAGATGGTGTTCAATTCTATACACGTAAAAAAGTTGTAACTGAGCGCTGGTTTTAATATAGAGTGAACAGCCAAATCAGTTGTTAAATGAAAACCACCACTATTAATAGTGGTGGTTTTCGTCTTGTTAATTATTTTTTTCAAAAGCTAGTTTAATACCAAAACCGATTAAGACGATTCCTGTTAAGCCTTGAATATAACGTTGCGTCCTCGATTTTTTCATAAAAGCACTAATTTTATCAATTAAAAATATATAAAAAGCGAACCAAATAACTGTTAAAACGAGGTAAGTAAGACCCATTACGAGAAGTTGGATAAACGTATTATGATTTGGATTTAAAAATTGCGGTAAAAAGGTTAAAAAGAAGACTGCAACTTTAGGGTTTAATAAATTCGTAAGAAATCCTTGGCGAAAGCAAGAAGTGTGTTCATCTTCATTATTTAAAGATATATCGTTCGTATCAAAGCCTTCTTTGTTTCTTACCGCTAAAAGGGCTTTAATGCCAATATAAATTAAATATAGAGCTCCAACGTACTTGAAAATAGAAAATAAAAGAGCTGACTTTACAATAATTGCGGAAAGTCCGATTACTGCTGCTAAAGTATGAATTAAAAGTGCAACACATGTACCGAACACTGTTTTCACTCCACCGACCTTACCAGCAACCAATGTATTTTTCGTCGCCATTGCAGTATCAGGACCGGGTAAAATAATAAGACAAATAGACATAATGATGAAAAGAAAATAATTTTCAATCATAGTTGCTCCTCCTTTTTTATTTTTAGAATATTTGATTAAAAATAGTGTAGCACATATTTTGATTTAATAAAATTAAATTTTATTAAAAATTATTAAATGAGAAAGAGGCTATATAGTAGTGGAATTTCACTACTATATAGCCTCAATTTTAGCCCGCATGACCGGTGAGGGCTAATAATAAGCGGGCAATGCACCCCCACTTATTAATATTTCACCTTATTATGCATTAAGTAAGTTAAAGAATCGATTTACATCTTCTTCTGAAACATCACTTAACTGCTTATATTTATAATTCGGATTTTGATCTTTATCAACGACAACAGAACGTACTCCTTCGAAGAAATCTTCATGTCTCATGAAATTTTTAGCAAGTACAAGGTCGGTAGCGAAACATTCTTCAACGGATTTATCTTGTCCATCAATAAATTGTTTTAATGTTACTTTTAATGAAATAGGGGATTTTGATAATAGCGTTTCGTTTGTTTTTAAAGCAAAGGAACTTTGAGCTTTTTCCAATGAATCGGTGATCTCTTCAATTGTATCGAATGCAAAATGTGAATTCATTTCTTCTAATGAAGGAGCAAGTTCACTTTCTAAGTTTGGAGCAGTTGCAAATGTACGAATGACTTCTTTTAAATTAGTATGTACATCATCTTTTTTATGCCAATTTACACTTTCAAGTTCAGTAAGGAAATTTGGTAATGAATCAGATGTCATAAAGTAATCAGCAGCGTTTATAAATAATACGTCAGCAGCTTTTAAAACAGCTGCTGTTAAAGCAACATATCGGCCAGCAAACCCTGGAGCCTTATTTAAGAAATATGCAGCACCGACGTCTGGGAAGAAGCCGATATTCATCTCTGGCATTGCCCATTTCGTACGCTCAGTTACAATTCGATATTTTGCACCATTTGTAAGACCGACACCACCACCCATTACAATTCCATCTAAACAAGCGATGATTGGTTTTTTATATTGATAAATATATGTATCAATTTCATACTCTTCTTCAAAGAAACATTCCGCATGCTGTAATGCAGCTTCATTTGAACGTGCTTCATAAAGAGTTTTAATGTCGCCGCCTGCACAAAAACCTTTAGTGCCAGCTCCTTTTAATACGATAAGCGCAATTCGCTCATCATGTTCCCATTCTTTCAGTTTTTGCCCGATTGGTTGCAACATGTCATAAGATAAAGAATTAAGTGCTTTTGGGCGGTTTAAAGTAATTGATGCAACGCCGTTTTCGCTAATAGAAAATAAAACGTGTTCAGTCATAATTCATCCTCCCTTACATATCTTCTTATTCTTAATTCTTGATACGTACTGAAATGTCCTTTATAAATTTTGTCTAAAGTTGACGGTATGTGTTAATTTGTATACCGCATATTTTGACGAGATATATTTGCAGGATTTTTGAGGTTGAAAATGAATATTACAACATTACTGTAATTGTAATTATTTGAAATTATCATGATAAACACGCTATTATATATGTGTAAATTGTACATAATCACTTCAAAAAGAGTATTTGAAGTGATTATGATGAAAGAAAAATTGCTTTTCATTAGAAATAGAGAAAGGAGAAATCGGAATGCCAGGACCTTTACTATTGTCGGTGATTATTTTGTCTTCTTTAATGATAGGGATAACGCAGTATTTTCATCATACAGATACGACAGAGGAAGTGAAGGATAAAGTACGGCTTGTATTTCCGATTTTTATCATATCTATTTCTTTTTGCATTTTATTAAATAAGGATGGGTACATTATCGCAGTATTTTCATTTTTTGTAGCGATCGTTTTCATTACAGTTTTATATTATGTAATGAAAGACTTTATACAAAAATAAAGATGTCACATTAGACATTTTTATTTTTACAATAAATAAAATTTCACATACCGTATTATATGTAAAAATAAAAAACATATAGCGGTAGAAAAGTGTGTACTTTGCCGTGTATTTACTTGTCAATCTTGCATAGCCAATATACTATTAATAATGTGGAAATTAGAAAAAGGGGTTGTATCTGTCATGAAATTTGAGATGCACACAAAAATTATTTCAAATGAAAAAGAAGTAAGATTACATATAGAAGAAAACATATTTCAATTAAAATTGGATGGTTATCACTTATTTACAGTTCAAGAAATATTGCCTTTATATAAATCAAATGAAGAAAGAATTGGTAGTGCAATGATACAAAAGTTAGAGTGGGAAAACGGAAAAACTACAATAAACTATCAACTCGTATCACTAAAATCAGTAAATTAAAAGGAGCAGGAAACTATGAAGTTATTTCATACAGCGGATTGGCATTTAGGAAAGCTCGTTCATGGCGTGTATATGACTGAAGATCAAAAGATTGTATTAGATCAGTTTGTACAAGCTGTTGAAGAAGAAAAACCAGATGCGGTAATTATTGCAGGGGATTTATATGACCGAGCAATTCCACCTACGGAAGCAGTAGACTTATTAAATGATGTTTTACAAAAAATAGTGATTGATTTACAAACACCAGTTATCGCGGTTGCAGGAAACCATGATAGTCCAGATCGTATTCACTTTGGAAGTAGTTTAATGAAGAAACAAGGATTATTTATTGTGGGGCAATTTCAATTTCCATATGAGCCAATTATATTAAATGATGAATATGGCGAGGTTCACTTCCATCTCGTTCCATATGCGGATCCAAGCATAGTTAGACATGTTTTGAAAAACGAAGATGTACGTTCTCATGATGATGCGATGCGTATTTTTATGAATGAGCTTTCTGAAACGATGGATAAAGAAGCAAGACATGTATTTGTTGGTCATGCATTTGTAACTTCTGCGGGAGAAGCGGAAGAGAATACAAGTGATGCAGAACGATCACTTTCAATTGGTGGTGCTGAATACGTAAATAGTCATTATTTTGATAAGTTTCATTACACAGCGCTTGGACATTTACATCAAGCGCATTTCGTACGTAATGAGACAGTTCGATATTCAGGTTCTCCACTTGCATATTCTATTTCTGAAGAAAAACATAAAAAAGGATATTATATTGTGGAACTGGACGAGCAAGGTGAAGCAACAATTGAAAAAAGGTTACTTGCACCACGTCGTAAAATTCGAACAGTAGAAGCGAAAATAGATGAATTATTACAACATCCAGTAAGTGAAGATTACGTGTTTGTAAAATTATTAGACGAAAATCCTGTCTTGCAGCCAATGGAAAAAATACGCTCTGTATATCCAAATGCAATGCATGTTGAAAGATCTATTCAAAGACGAGAGTTCACAGAGTCAAATGAAGTAACTGTTTCAAGACATAAAACGGATGATTTATCGTTATTAAAGGCTTTTTATAAAGAAATGAAAGGCTTAGATTTATCAGAAGAGAAAGAACGTCTATTTGTAGAAGTACTACAAACAGTGCAAGAACGGGAAGGTGAACGAGGATGAGACCGATTCAGCTAATTATGACAGCATTTGGGCCATATAAACAGAAAGAAGTAATCGATTTTAACGATCTTGGAGATCATCGTATTTTCGCCATTTCTGGGAATACAGGAGCTGGAAAGACAACGATTTTTGATGCGATTTGTTATGTGTTATATGGTGAGGCAAGCGGAGAAGAACGTAGTGATACGAGCATGCTTCGCAGTCAATTTGCTGATGATAATATGTATACAAGTGTAGAACTAACCTTTCAGTTAAAAGGGAAACGTTATGAAATAAAACGACAACTTGGACATAAAAAACAAGGGAACAAGACAATTACGGGACATGCAGTAGAACTATATGAAGTGATTGATGAAGAAAATGTTCCAGCTGTTGATCGTTTCCATGTAACGGATGTAAATAAAAAAGTGGAAGATTTAATTGGTTTAAGTAAACATCAATTTAGCCAAATTGTTATGTTACCACAAGGGGAATTCCGAAAACTATTAACATCTGAGACAGAAAACAAAGAAGAAATTTTACGTCGAATTTTTAAAACGGATCGTTATAAGTTAATGCGTGAGTTACTTGATCAAAAACGAAAACAATGGAAAGACGTTTTACAAGAAAAGCAGAAAGAGCGAGAGTTATACTTCCGTAATGTTTTTAAATTACCAATCCGCGATGGAGCATTATTAGAGACATTAGTGGAACAAGAACATGTAAACACGCATCAAGTAGTAGAAGCATTAGAACAAGAAACAGCTGCGTATAAGGTAGAGGTTGAGCAATTACAACTAGAACAAGATGTTCAAACGAAGCAATTAAAAGATGCTGAAACTCGTTTTCATACAGCGAAATCTGTAAATGAGAAATTTATAGATTTACAACAAAAGAATGAGAAATATAATACTTTACAAGAAAATCGTACCGTTATTGAAATGAAAGAAACATCTTTTAAACGTGCGGAAGAAGCGAAGCGCTTATTACCATTTGAACAATGGTATGAAGAAGCAATGCAAAATGAGCAGAAGGCTGAAAGTTTGTTAAAACAAATAATCGCCAAAAAAGAAAATATAACGAGTAGCTTTGAACTTGCTCAGGAGAAATATGAAGCAGTAAAGAATAAAGAACCTGAGAGAGAAAATGCAAAAAAACTTGTTCAAAGATTAGAAGAGTTACAACCGATTATTGCATCATTGGCTGAGAAACAATTGAATTTAAAAAATGCAGAACTTCAAGTAGGGAAACTAAAAGAAAGTATGCAAAACTTAGATCGACAATTAGAGGAGCATACAAATCAAAAACAGCTAATGTCTGGTGAATTACAGCAATTAGAACGAGCACTTGAGCAATATGTAGCTAAAGTAGAAGAACTAACGAATATGCGAGAAGATGCAAAAGTTTTAAAGCAAGCATATGATGTTTGGCAAGAAAAACAAAAATTCGAGAACGAAAAAGAAGCGGCATACAATAAGATGCAAATGGCAGTGAACGCATATGAAAATATGGAACGCCGCTGGTTAAGTGAACAAGCTGGTATATTAGCTCTTCATTTACATGATGGTGGATCTTGTCCAGTATGCGGTAGTACGAACCATCCGAAAAAAGCTACAGAACAAAGTAATGCGATCGATGAAAAAGAGTTAAATGATTTAAGAGACAAGAAGAATATTGCTGAAAAGTTACATGTTCAATTAGAGGAGAAATGGAATTTCTATCATCTTCAATATGAGCAGGTAATAGAAGATGTTAAGAAGCGAGGCTATCGCTCGGAAGAATTAGTTGAAACATATAGTGCGCTTGTTCAAAAGGGAAAGCAATTAGCAACTGAAGTGAATACGTTAAAAGCAAGCGAAGAAACGCGTAAGCAAACTGCTGTGAATATAAAAAGCGTAGAAGAAAAAATAGATGCACTTCAAAAGCAAAAGCGTGAGGTAGAAACAGAGCAGCACCGTATAGAAATGGAGTGTATGCAGCTTCGTACGTCATATGAACATGATAAGAAAAATATTCCTGAAAACTTACAAACAGTCCAAGCTTGGAAAGTCCAGTTTGACCAAGCTATGCATGAACTCAAATTAATGGAGGACGAATGGAAGAAAGTGCAGGAAGCGTATCAACATTGGCAAAATGAAAATATACGAATTCAAGCAGAACAGGAAAGTGCTTCTAATCAATTTGAAGGTACAAAATTAAAGAAAGAAGAGACGTTTACGCGCTTTATGAAAGAGCTTGAACAGAGCGGATTTACAGATCAATCCACGTATAAAGAAGCTAAATTAAGTGATATTGAGATGGAGATGTTACAAAAAGAAATTCAAAGTTATTATTCATCTCTTGAAGTGCTTGCAAAACAAATTGAAGAGTTACATGCTGAATTAAAAGATAAAGAGTACATGGATATTACGGCGTTAGGTGAACACATAATAGAATTACAAATTAATCTCGATATAATAAAAGAAAAACGCCAACGTGCGCAAACTGCGGTAACATATATTTCTGATTTACATGAAAACATTAGACGAATTGATGAACAAATTCATGAGGAAGAAAAAGCTTTCCAAGAACTTGTTGATTTATATGAAGTAATGAAAGGTGATAACGAAAGCCGTATATCATTTGAACGTTACATCTTAATTGAGTATTTAGAACAAATTGTTCAAATTGCAAACGAACGATTACGTAAATTATCAAATGGACAATTTTATTTAAAACGAAGTGAACGAGTTGAGAAGAGAAATCGTCAAAGTGGATTAGGCTTAGATGTATACGACGCATATACAGGTCAAACACGCGATGTAAAAACATTATCTGGCGGTGAGAAATTTAATGCATCACTTTGTTTAGCGCTTGGAATGGCAGACGTCATTCAATCGTATGAAGGTGGTATTTCCATCGAAACGATGTTTATCGACGAAGGTTTTGGTTCATTAGATGAGGAGTCATTAACAAAAGCAGTTGACGCCTTAATTGACTTACAAAAATCAGGCCGATTTATCGGTGTTATTTCACACGTTCAAGAGCTGAAAAACGCAATGCCGGCTGTGTTAGAAGTAACGAAGCAGAAGGATGGGTGTAGTCAGACTAGGTTTGTGGTGAAGTAAGTTCAATTGTAATTCATGCACAAAGTATTGTTTGCGATTTTCTAGTAAAGAACTTATGAACAAACAAATGCCGTCTCTTTTTAGAGACGGCATTTGTTTGTTATTCAGAATTAAATAATTCACCTAAGAGTTATCTGTAGAAGGCGGTGTATTTTCCAAGCGATTATACGTTTTAAAGGCCGAAATTGCCGAGATAACACCACCGACTAAAAATAAAGCTGATCCACCGACCAATATGATACGACTGACATATGTTTCGTGCGCTTCTTCAACTTCTTCTTGTAACATTGTTGGCATTTGAAATCCCCCTAAACAACATTTATTTTGTAGATAGTATATACAAACGCCTAAAATATGTTAAAATCACTGGATAGTATTATGAGGATGTATATAGTTAGATGTGAATTGTTTGAAAAATCTTCATTACAAATTTATGCTAACTTCACATAGAGCACATATTAAAATTGTATTATGTATATGTACCAAATAAATAAAGTGAATTGTATTTCGTTCTGTTTTTAAAAATTTAAAATTCTATTATTTTTATATAAAGGTTTCACATCGGAGTTTTAAATATTTTGGAAATAGATCTAAATAAGAGGAATTCATATAAAAGGGGAATGTCTTATGACAACATATACGAATGAAATGAGAAAAAGTTTAGTTTCAGAAGAAGATGTAGATATTTTAAAAATCATGGCGCATCCAATCCGATTACAAATTGTAAATGAATTAAGTACGAGAAAAACTTGTAACGTAACACAATTAACAGAATTACTAAATATTCCACAATCGACTGTTTCGCAACATTTATCAAAAATGAAAGGTAAAGTGTTACGAGCTGAGCGAAGAGGTTTAGAAATTTATTATCATATTAATAATTTAAAAGCGAGTAAGATTGTAAGTGTTTTAGGATATATAAACTAATGAAGTGTTTTCATATAAAATAGCCGCTGCTGGTGAGCAGGGGCTATTTTTTGTTGTTTTATGTATTCGCATTTAAAATTTTATAGTTTTTATGATTTACAATTGTTCGATCAAATTCAAAAGTACCACCGCTTACATCTGTAATTTCAACTAAGACCGATTCAGTATAAAGTTTTAGTACAGATCCCGTAATTTTTAAATTATTTCGTTGAAAAAGTATAGTATCGCCTACGTTTGCTTTCATAGTACCTCCTCATTAAAGACAGAAATATTTTTTTATTATATATATTAAACCACGTAAAGCTATATTAGTGAATATTTAGTTTTATTTTTTTAAAAAATATTTGTTGTTTTATTGATTAATAAAACTAAAGTACATCGTAGTGTAAAAAGTGTTTTTTTCTGTTTGTATAGGAAAATCAAAATTTTGCAATCTAGCCATCATATAAATTGAGACATAATTTTTATAAAAGAAGATGATAAAACCGCTGTAAGTCGTATTGATGCAAAACATTATAATAGCTACTTACGTATTTAATAATTCGTTTTTTGTATTTCGACCTTCGTTTTCTGTAACTGATTCCATATTTTTGACGCTCTATCTTGTAAGTGCTTACATAATCAGGGACATCTTATACAATGAAGGTGTTAAATCAAATGAGGTGGCCAATATGAACATAAAAAAAGAAAATTTAGCGAATAGCATTGAAATAGAAAGAGGAGGCGGAATGATATGAAAAAATCAAATGTTAATCCATGGCTTGTTGTCCTTGGCACAGTCATAGTACAAATGGGACTTGGGACGATATATACATGGAGTTTATTCAATCAGCCTTTAGTTAGTAAATATGGTTGGAGTCTAAACGCTGTTGCTATAACTTTCTCAATTACTAGTCTTTCCTTAGCGTTTTCAACTTTATTTGCGAGTAAATTGCAAGAAAAGTGGGGACTTCGAAAACTTATTATGATAGCTGGACTAGCGTTAGGACTAGGATTAATACTTAGTTCACAAGCTTCCTCATTATTATTGCTTTATGTACTAGCAGGGGTTGTTGTAGGTTATGCAGATGGTACAGCATATATCACTTCACTATCCAATTTAATAAAGTGGTTTCCAAAGCGTAAAGGTTTAATTGCTGGTATTTCTGTCTCTGCATATGGTTCGGGTAGCTTAATCTTTAAATATATTAACGCACAGTTAATTGAATCAGTTGGTGTATCACAAGCGTTTATATACTGGGGTTTAATTGTTACAGCTATGATTGTCCTTGGCGCTTGTTTAATCCATCAAGCTGCAGATCAAGGAGCAGTTCATGAAACAAAAACTCAGGAATATACAACGAAAGAAATGTTAGGCACAAAACAAGTATACTTATTATTTATTATGTTATTTACATCATGTATGAGTGGCTTATACTTAATTGGTATGGTAAAAGACATTGGTGTTCAACTTGTAGGGCTTAGCGCAGCGACAGCAGCTAATGCGGTGGCTATGGTTGCAATCTTCAATACATTAGGTCGTATTATTTTAGGACCGTTATCAGATAAAATTGGCCGTTTAAAAATCGTTACTGGTACATTTGTTGTTATGGCAGCTTCAGTCTTGGTTTTAAGTTTCGTAGATTTAAATTATGGTATCTACTTCGTATGTGTAGCAAGCGTAGCGTTTTGCTTTGGTGGAAATATCACTATTTTCCCAGCTATCGTTGGTGATTTCTACGGTATGAAAAACCATAGTAAGAACTACGGAATTGTGTATCAAGGATTTGGATTTGGAGCACTTGCAGGTTCCTTTATCGGTGCTCTTCTAGGTGGATTCAAACCAACCTTCACGGTGATCGGTGTATTATGTGTCGTATCATTTGTTATCGCAATATTAATTCAAGCACCTAAGCAGAAAAAAGAAAAAGAAGAAGAGTATCGCAGTGTAGCATAAGTATATAAATCTTCTATCACACTATAAATACGAAAAAGCATCCTATTAAATAGGGTGCTTTTTTATGAATGGTTGTAACGAAGTTATATAATTTTTGGGATTTTTTGAGACAAAAAAGTTAGTGAAATACCAATTTGGATTATATTGGAATATTGAAAAATGATACATCATATTCGAAATACGAATTAAATCTTAAATTATAAACAAGACATACATTAGTAATTGCAAGATATATTTTATCGGTATTTTCAGAAAAATATTGAGAAAATATGTACTTGAGTTTTTGATAAGGCTTTGTAAATGAAGGTATCTACAGTTAATCTTCTACAAGTTTAAAAAGAGGGGGATGAATTAAATGTGTAATGTAAGTACTTATTAATGCTTTTAGATGTAATTGTATTGAGAATCACTAAAATTTTTTATCTGAAAAATAAAAATAGGTTGACAAGTTTATTGAGAAAGACTATCATTTCGGTGTAAGAATATTAAATGAAAAACATTATCAATGAATAATATTTTGATGAAAAGTACACTTGACCAATTAGTTTAGTAAGTGTATTATTTTTTACATCGATAATGATAATCGTTATCATTATTTGTTTAATTAGATTAATTTTCAAATGAAAGGATAGAGGAAATGAACATAGGGGAATTTGATAAGAAAACGGTTTTAGTAACTGGTGCAGCCCAAGGTATAGGTAGTGTTGTAGCAAACATGTTTTTAGAAAGAGGAGCTACAGTTATTGCGGCTGATCAAACTGAAGAGGGGTTAAACGTACTCTTAAATCAAAATGAATTAAATGAAACACGTGTGAAAACGTTTCGTTTAGATGTGAGTGATAGTGTCGCTGTTGAAGATATGGTAAAGAGTATTGAAAATGATATAGCACCGATAGATATATTAGTAAATGTTGCAGGAGTTTTACGTATGGGAGCAATTCACTCTTTAAGTGATGAAGATTGGAATAAAACATTCTCTGTAAATTCTACAGGAGTTTTCTATATGTGCCGAGCAGTAAGTAAATATATGATGCAAAGAAAGTCAGGGGCAATTGTTACAGTTGGTTCAAATGCAGCAAATACGCCCAGAATGGAGATGGCTGCGTATGCTGCATCAAAAGCTGCAACGACGATGTTTATGAAGTGTTTAGGATTGGAACTTGCAGCGTATAACATTCGCTGTAACTTAGTTTCTCCAGGTTCTACTGAAACTGAAATGCAAAGGTTACTATGGGCTGATGAGAATGGAGCAAAAAATATAATTGCGGGTTCTCAAGATACGTATAGACTCGGTATACCGTTACAAAAAATTGCACAGCCTTCAGAAGTTGCTGAAGCAGTATTGTTTTTAGCTTCAGATAAAGCGAGTCATATTACAATGCACAATTTATGTGTCGATGGCGGAGCTACATTAGGAGTTTAATAAAAAATTCAGGGGGTTACTATACTATGAATGAATTTACGGCTGTAAAGGAACTGTCAGAAAAATTACTAGAAGATTATAAGACTGAATCTTCATTCTTTTTTGCTTCACCAACTCGAACGATATTGACAGAAGGAGGATTTACTACAGTAAAGCATCGTGAAATTGAAAGTTTCCCAGAGCTTGTGCAAGCAGTATTACGTAATGCAAAACAAGCAGGAAATCCGAATCCTATCGTTGTCGGTGCCTTGCCATTTGATCGAAGAAAAGAAGTTCAACTTATCGTACCAGAATATAGTAGGATTTCCGAGTGTTTACAATTGGATACAACAAATCAGCTTGAAACACATGAGAACTTAACATTTGAAATGACGCCTGTACCAGATCCTGAAGTTTATATGAATGGTGTAAAGCAAGGGATTCAAAAAATAAAGGACGGCGATTTAAAGAAAATCGTTCTATCTAGATCGCTAGATGTTGAATCTTCCGAAAAGATTGATAAGCAAAAACTCCTTCGAGAATTAGCAGAGCATAATAAGCATGGTTATACATTTGCTGTGAATTTACCGGAAGATGAAAACGAGTGTAATAAGACATTAATTGGAGCAAGTCCTGAATTACTCGTTTCACGTAATGGTATGCAAGTTATTTCTAATCCGTTAGCTGGTTCAAGACCACGTAGTGATGATCCAGTAGAAGATAAGAGAAGAGCAGAGGAATTACTTTCTTCTCCGAAAGATTTACATGAACATGCGGTAGTAGTGGAAGCGGTTGCTGCTGCGCTTCGTCCATACTGTCATACATTACATGTTCCGGAAAAACCAGCCGTTATTCATAGTGAAGCGATGTGGCATTTGTCTACTGAAGTGAAAGGTGAACTAAAGGATCCAAATACTACTTCTTTGGAATTAGCAATTGCTCTTCATCCTACGCCAGCAGTTTGCGGTACGCCGATGGAAGAAGCGAGAGAGGCGATTCAAAAAATTGAGCCATTTGACCGTGAATTCTTTACAGGAATGCTAGGGTGGAGCGATTTAAATGGAGATGGTGAATGGATTGTTACAATTCGCTGTGCTGAAGTGCAGGAAAATACACTTCGATTATTTGCAGGAGCAGGAGTTGTTGCTGAGTCAAAACCAGAAGATGAGTTAGCAGAAACATCAGCTAAGTTCCAAACAATGCTGAAGGCTTTAGGATTAAGAGATAATTCGCTGAATCAAAAATAGGGGGAAGAAAGAATGTTAACAGGTTATACGGAATGGCCAGAAGAATTTGCAAATCGTTATCGAGAAGTAGGATGTTGGCCTGGAGAAACTTTTGGTTCGTTGTTAAGAGAACGTGCTGAAAAGCATGGAGATGAAATTGCGATTGTAAGTGGTGATACGCAAATAACATATAGTGAGCTTGATAAAAAAGTAGATCGCTTAGCTGCAGGCTTACTGGATTTAGGAATAAAGCAAGAGGATCGAGTTGTAATCCAATTACCTAACATTATCGAGTTTTTCGAAATATGCTTTGCGCTATTTCGCATTGGGGCACTTCCTGTTTTTGCACTACCTTCACATCGAAGCAGTGAAATTAGTTATTTTTGCGAGTTTGGTGAGGCGAGTGCTTACGTTATTTCAGATAAGGCTCTCGGCTTTGATTACCGAAAACTAGCAAGAGAAGTAAAAGAAAAAGTGCCTACTTTACAACATGTAATCGTAGTAGGAGAAGAAGAAGAATTTGTGAGTATAAATGAACTTTACATGGATCCCGTTCCATTACCAGAAGTTCAGCCAAGTGATGTTGCGTTTCTCCAATTATCAGGAGGGACAACAGGACTTTCTAAATTAATTCCTAGAACACATGATGACTATATTTATAGTTTACGTGTTAGTGCTGAAATTTGTAATTTGAATGCAGATAGCGTCTATATGGCTGTTCTTCCAGTAGCACACAATTACCCGATGAGTTCGCCTGGTACATTTGGAACTTTCTATGCGGGTGGAAAAGTAGTGTTGGCAACTGGTGGTAGCCCAGATGAGGCATTTGCTCTTATAGAAAAAGAAAAAGTTACGATTACTGCTCTCGTTCCACCATTAGCAATGATTTGGCTTGATGCAGCTTCTTCTCGTAATAACGATTTATCGAGCTTAGAAGTGATTCAAGTAGGTGGTGCTAAGTTTAGCGCTGAGGTTGCAAAGCGCATACACCCTACATTTGGATGTACGTTACAGCAAGTGTTCGGTATGGCAGAAGGGTTAGTAAATTACACAAGATTAAATGATCCTGAAGAAATCATCATTCATACACAAGGGAGACCGATGTCTACATTCGATGAAGTAAGGGTCGTTGATGAAAATGATAACGATGTGAAACCTGGTGAAGTAGGTAGTTTATTAACACGAGGGCCATATACAATTCGTGGCTATTATAAAGCGGAAGAGCATAATGCAAGGTCATTTACTGAAGATGGATTTTATCGCACAGGTGATCTTGTAAAAGTAAATGAACAAGGTTACATCATTGTAGAAGGTAGAGATAAAGATCAAATTAACCGTGGTGGCGAGAAGGTTGCTGCTGAAGAAGTTGAAAATCATTTATTAGCACATGATGCAGTACATGATGTAGCCATTGTATCAATGCCTGATGATTATTTAGGGGAACGTACTTGTGCCTTTGTTATAGCTCGAGGACAAGCTCCAACAGTAAGCGAATTAAAAATGTTTTTAAGAGAACGGGGTATAGCGGCTTATAAGATTCCAGATCGAATTGAATTTATTGATTCATTCCCGCAAACAGGTGTTGGAAAGGTAAGCAAAAAAGAGTTACGTAAAGTCATTACTGAAAAACTTATTACGGTAAAACAATAAAAAATATAAAAATTGGAAGGAAGTGATTAGATGGCTATCCCATCTATTTCAGTATACAAAATGCCAGTTGAATCAGAACTACCAAAAAATAAAGTGAACTGGAAACCAGATCCGAAACGTGCGGTTCTTCTAATCCATGACATGCAAGAATATTTTCTTGATGCATATAGCGATAAAGAATCACCAAAAGTAGAACTTATTTCAAATATTAAGGTGATTAGAGAAAAATGTAAGGAACTTGGTATACCAGTTGTTTATACAGCACAACCAGGTGGACAAACGTTAGAACAACGAGGGTTATTACAAGATTTCTGGGGGGACGGTATTCCTGCTGGACCAGATAAAAAGAAAATTGTCGATGAACTTACTCCTGATGAGGATGATATATTCTTAACAAAATGGAGATATAGTGCATTTAAAAAGACAAATCTATTAGAAATCTTAAATAAACAGGGAAGAGATCAACTTATTATTTGCGGTATTTATGCGCATATCGGCTGCCTTTTAACAGCTTGCGAAGCATTTATGGATGGTATAGAGCCGTTCTTTGTAGCAGATGCAGTTGCTGATTTTTCATTAGAGCATCATAAACAAGCATTGGAGTATGCATCTAATAGATGTGCAGTAACGACATCAACAAACATACTGTTAAAAGATTTACAAAGTGTAAAAAGTGATGAGAGTGAAGGAATCACTATACAGGAAGTGCATGAACTAGTTGCACAACTACTTCGTGAGCCAGTAGTGAGTATTGATATTGATGAGGACTTACTAAATAGAGGACTTGATTCGGTCAGAATTATGAGTTTAGTAGAGAAGTGGCGTCGCGAAGGGAAAGAAATAACTTTTGCAGATTTAGCAGAACGTCCAACTGTTTCCGATTGGTACAGTTTACTATCTTCACAGACAGCACAGGTACTGTAACAAATAGACTACATAATAAAGGGGTAGTAAAGAATGCCTAATAGTCAAAAGCTTCGCCATTCGTTATCATCTGCGCAGACTGGTATGTGGTTTGCACAACAATTAGATCCGCTGAATCCGATTTATAATACTGGGGAATATGTTGAAATAAATGGAAATATTAATCAAGGAATTTTCGAATTAGCAGTACGTAAAGTTGTAATGGAAGTA
Source organism: Bacillus sp. 17RED48 (assembly GCF_019837545.1). Classification (NCBI taxonomy): domain Bacteria; kingdom Bacillati; phylum Bacillota; class Bacilli; order Caryophanales; family Bacillaceae; genus Bacillus; species Bacillus sp. 17RED48. The sequence continues at coordinate 160,581 of NZ_JADAXG010000004.1, read as the reverse complement.
GAAGCACTACATGTTCGTTTCGAAGAGGATGAAATTGGTCCGTGGCAAGTTATTGAGAAATCGTCAAATTTTCATATGCATTTTATTGACGTTCGTAAAGAAGAAGATCCTGAAGAGGCTGCTAAAGTATGGATGAAAAATGATTTATCTATGCCTGTGGATTTAAAAGAGGATAAATTATTTACTGAAGCACTTATTCAAGTGGAAAAAAATCGGTTCTTTTGGTATCAGCGCATCCATCACATTGTGATGGATGGCTATGGATTTTCACTTCTTAGCCAAAAGGTAGCGAGAGAGTATACAAAACTTATAGAAGAAACAAATAAGAAAGAGAAACCATTTGGTACTCTTTCAAAGATTGTACAAGAAGATATTGTATATCGTGAGTCGAAACAATTTCAGGAAGATCGTACTTTTTGGTTAGAGAAGTTTGCTGATGAACCAGAAGTTGTAAGTTTAGCAGAAAGAGCACCGAGAACATCAAATGGATTTTTACGGGAAACAGCTTATTTATCTAGTTCTAGTACGAAAACTTTACTAGAAGATATTAATGTTTCGTTAACAAGTTGGCCAGAATTCATTGTGGCTGTAACAAGTATTTATATACATAAGTTAACAGGTGCAAATGATATTGTTTTAGGTTTACCGATGATGGGGCGTCTAGGTAGTGCATCAATTCATACACCGAGTATGGTAATGAATTTAGTACCACTTCGTCTCACTGTAACTCCAAATATAACTATTACGGAATTATTACAGCAAGTTTCTAAAGAAATCCGAGACGTACGTCGTCATCATAAATATCGTCATGAGGAATTAAGAAGAGACTTAAAGTTACTAGGTGAAAATCAAAGGTTATTTGGGCCGTTAGTGAATGTTATGCCTTTTGATTACGGTCTTAACTTTGCTGGGAATCGTGGTATTACACATAATTTATCAGCAGGACCTGTCGATGATTTATCGATAAATGTTTATAAACGTTTCGATGAAAATGAGCTAATGATTCATTTTGATGCGAACCCGGAAGTATATAATGGCTCGGAACTAGCATTGCATAAAGAAAGATTTATGAATGTATTAGAATTAGTGATAAATGATTATGAAAAAGGCGCGTCGATTGGAAGTATAAACATTACTCTTCCTGAAGAAAATCAAAAAGTTTTATTCGAATGGAATGAAACTAAAGAAGCGGAAGAGTTAATTTCTCTACCTATATTATTTGAAAAACAAGTACAAAAAAATCCAAATAAAATAGTAGTTACTTGTAATGGAATAAATCTTACGTATAAAGAGCTAAATGAACGAGCGAATGAACTAGCACACTATTTAGTAGAAGAAGGAATAGGGTCAAATCAGTTTGTAGCTTTAGTATTTCCAAGATCAACGGAAATGGTAGTTAGTATGCTAGCAGTATTAAAGGCTGGTGCAGCGTATTTACCGATAGATCCAGAATATCCAGCCGAGCGAATAAATTATATAGTAAATGATGCAAAACCAGCTTGTATTATAACGCATTTATCGGTTGCATCAACTTTAGTTATAGAAAATGATATAAAAAAGATCGAATTAAATAGTGAAAAAATGCAACTAGCGTTAAACACATATTCTCATATGAATCTACCATTTAGAAATGAAGAATCACTTTTAAAGCCTGCGTATACAATTTACACTTCAGGCTCAACTGGCAATCCAAAAGGTGTAATTGTTCCTATGAAAGCTTTAAGTAACTTTTTATTGTCCATGGATGATATGTTTTCATTACATGAAAATGATCATTTATTAGCAGTTACAACATTTGCGTTTGATATTTCTGCTCTAGAGATTTATTTACCTCTTGTTAGTGGTGCAAGTATAACAATCGCTCCAAAAGAGGTGATTCAAGAGCCTTCGGCGTTAACGGCATTGTTACAAGAAGAAAGAGTGACAATTATGCAAGCTACACCGACACTATGGCAGGCGTTAGTAACTGAATATCCAGAGAGGCTACAAGGACTAAATGTGCTCGTTGGTGGTGAAGCGCTTCCGGCCCATTTAGCAAATACATTAAAAGAATTAGGTTGCTCTATTACAAATTTATATGGACCAACTGAAACGACTATTTGGTCTACTTTCATGAACATCGATGAAAGGGAAAGTGGTATACCTCCTATTGGAAAGCCAATTTGGAGTACAGATGTGTATGTATTAGATGCAGGTTTACAACCAGTACCACCTGGAGTAATTGGTGAATTATATATTGCAGGGGAAGGGCTTGCGAACGGATATTTAGGAAAACCAGAGTTAACGGCTGAACGGTTTGTTGCAGATCCTTATGGAAAACCAGGGAAGCGCATGTACCGCACAGGTGATCTGGTAAAATGGCGTAACGATGGAGTGTTAGAGTACATGAGCCGCGCAGATCATCAAATTAAAATTCGTGGTTTCCGAATTGAATTAGCTGAAATTGAAATGGTATTACAACGACATGAATATATTCAACAAGCGGTAGTAATGGTACGAGAAGATCGCCCAAATGATAAACGAATCATTGCGTATATCGTTGCCGAAGGGAGTGAAGGGATTAACCTTTCAGAAATTCGTTCTTATGTTTCAGAAAGTTTAGCGAATTATATGGTGCCATCGGCATTTGTTGTGCTAGAAGAATTACCATTAACGCCAAATGGTAAGGTTGATAGAAAGAAATTACCTGCTCCTGATTTTAATGAAATGAATAAGGAGAGAGTTGCTAGAAATCCGAAAGAAGAAATATTATGTGATTTATTTGCAGAAGTACTTGGTGTTTCTCGCATTAGTATTGATGATAATTTTTTTGAAATGGGTGGCCATTCGCTTCTTGCATCTCGTCTAATGGCAAGAATCCGTGAAACGTTAAGTGTTGAATTAGGAATTGGAAAACTATTTGAATCGCCAACTGTTGCTGAACTTGCGAAACAATTGGATCAAGCAAAAACTGCAAGACCAGCTATTAAGAAAGTAAGTAGACCAAATGAAGTTCCACTTTCATTTGCGCAGCGCAGGTTATGGTTCTTAAATTGTTTAGAAGGTCCAAGTCCTACTTATAATATTCCATTAGTCATTCGTATTTCTGGAAAGTTGAACGAGGAATCATTGCAAGGTGCTTTTTATGATGTAGTTGAGAAACATGAAACGCTTAGAACGATTTTCCCTAACGTATTAGGTAGTTCCTATCAGAAAATTTTAGATATGGAAAATTTAAATCTAGAGATGATAATAACAAAAACATGTAAAGATGAATTAGAAAGTGTGCTTGTAGAGGCGGTAAGATATAGTTTTAACCTTGATGTTGAACCAGCAGTTCGTCTGCAACTATTTACAGTGAATGAAAACGAACATGTATTACTAATTCTATTGCACCATATTGTAGGGGATGGCTGGTCATTACAACCGTTAACGAGAGATTTTACAGCGGCATATAAAGCACGATGTCAAGGTAACAGAGTTCAGTTAGAGACACTTCCAGTTCAATACGCAGATTATGCACTTTGGCAACAACAGTTGCTTGGTGATGAAACTACACAAGAGAGTCTTATTTCAACACAATTAGAGTTTTGGAAGAAAGAGCTAGAAGGTTTACCAGATCAGCTGGAGTTACCTACAGATTATCAGCGTCCAATTGAAACGAGTTATCGCGGAGAAACAATTCATTTTCAAATAGATGCGGGTATGCATAGTAGGTTAGTAGAGCTTGCACGGAAAAACGGAGTTAGTTTGTTTATGGTGTTGCAAGCAGGACTTAGTGCGCTATTTACAAGATTAGGTGCAGGTACTGATATACCAATCGGTAGTCCGATTGCTGGAAGAAACGATGATGCACTCACTGACATAGTTGGTTTATTTGTAAATACATTAGTGTTACGTACAAATACATCAGGAGATCCAAGTTTTAAAGAATTATTAAATAGAGTGAAGCAGTCAAATCTTGCAGCTTATGAAAATCAAGATGTTCCATTTGAACGACTCGTTGAAGTGTTAAACCCAGTACGTACTCGAAATAGTCATCCGCTGTTTCAAGTTATGTTAGCTTTCCAAAATACGCCAGAAGCAACGTTTGATGCTCCGGATATAGAAGCGAACCTTGAAATTCAAAGCGTTGGTTCTGCGAAATTTGATCTAACATTTGAAATTAGCGAGAGTAACGGAGTTGATGGTACGCCAGACGGCTTAAACGGGTTACTAGAATTTAGTACGGATTTATATAAACGTGAAACGATTCAAAAATTGATTGAACGATTCATTTTGTTATTGGCTGATGCAGCGAAACATCCGGATCAATCAATTGGCACATTAGAAATATTAACTTTAGCAGAGAAAAATACAGTGTTAGAAAAGTGGAATGGTGGTTTTCAAATTGTACCAGAAATGACATTGCCACAATTATTTGAAAAGCAGGCTCATATAAATCCAAATTCTATTGCTGTCGTCTTTGAAGATGAAAAGTTAACTTATGAAGAGTTGAATAAAAAAGCGAATAAAATAGCTCGATTGCTAATTGCAAAAGGAGTTGGCCCTGATCAACTCGTTGCTTTAGCGATGCCGAGATCTTTAAATATGGTTGTAAGCTTACTAGCTGTTCTGAAAGCTGGTGCGGGATACCTTCCGTTAGATCCGGATTATCCGTCAGATCGTATTTCATTTATGCTCCACGATGCGAAACCATCATGTGTTTTAACAAATTCAGATGTGGAAATTGAATGTGATGAGGAACTGAAAATTTTAGTTGATGATGTGAAAGTAATAGGGGAAATTGAGAAATATAGTGAAGACAATATTGATGAAATGGAGCTCATGAAGCAGTTATCTCCTTCCCACATTGCGTATGTTATTTATACATCAGGCTCAACTGGTAGACCGAAAGGCGTTATGATACCTCATCAAAATGTAGTAAGACTTTTAGGCGCAACTGATCATTGGTTCCAATTTGACGAGAACGATGTATGGACAATGTTTCATTCATATGCTTTTGATTTCTCGGTTTGGGAAATTTGGGGACCTTTATTATATGGTGGGCGTTTAGTCGTAGTACCACATACTGTAAGTCGCTCACCGAAAGAATTTTTACAACTTCTTGTTAAAGAAAAGGTAACTGTTTTAAACCAAACTCCATCAGCGTTCTATCAATTGATGCAAGCAGATCGTGAAAATGAAGAAATTGGCCAAAAATTATCTTTACGATATGTTGTTTTTGGAGGAGAAGCACTTGAGCTAAGTCGATTAGAAGATTGGTATAGTCGACATTCTCATAACGCACCAAAACTTATTAATATGTACGGTATTACGGAGACGACAGTACATGTTAGTTATATTGAATTAGATGAAACAATCGTCTCTTTACGAGCAAATAGTTTAATTGGGTGTAGTATACCTGATCTTAAAGTGTATGTGTTAGACAACTATTTACAACCGGTGCCACCTGGAGTAGTTGGAGAAATGTATGTTGCAGGTGCAGGGCTTGCTCGTGGATATTTAGGAAGAGCAGGTTTAACTGCAGAACGTTTTATTGCAGATCCATTTGGTAAGCCAGGTACAAGAATGTATCGTACTGGAGACTTAGCACGTTGGCGTCAAGATGGGACGCTAGATTATATAGGACGTGCAGATCATCAAATAAAAATTCGTGGATTCCGAATTGAATTAGGGGAAATAGAAGCGGTAATAATGAAACATCCTAAAGTTGAGCAAGTAGCTGTTATTGTACGGGAAGATCAACCAGGGGATAAACGGTTAGTTTCTTATATCGTTGCATTAAATAATGAAATGATTGATACGAATGAAATGCGTAAGTATGCTGGAGGTAGTTTACCAGATTACATGGTTCCATACGCTTTTGTAGTAGTAAATGAGTTGCCTTTAACTCCAAACGGTAAATTAGATAGAAAGGCATTGCCGGCTCCAGAATTTATCGCATCATCTTCTAGTCGTGGACCAAGAACACCGCAAGAAGAAATGTTATGTGACTTGTTTACAGAAGTTTTAAGTGTGCCGCAAATTGGAATTGATGACGGATTCTTTGATCTAGGTGGCCATTCACTTCTTGCAGTGCAGCTTATGAGTCGTATTAAAGAAGCACTTGGGGTTGAACTAAATATCGGAACTTTATTTGCCGCACCTACTGTTGCGGGTCTTGCTGAAAGACTTGAGGTCGGAAATGGACAAAGTGCACTTGATGTGTTGCTTCCATTACGAGCAAGCGGAGAACAACTACCACTATTTTGTGTACACCCAGCAGGTGGATTAAGTTGGTGCTATGCAGGACTTATGAAATCTTTAGGGACAGATTATCCAATCTACGGTGTCCAAGCACGTGGTATCGCTAAAAATGAAGAACTTCCAAGAAGTTTAGAGGAGATGGCGGCGGATTATTTAAAACACGTTCGTGAAGTACAGCCTCACGGACCATATCGGTTACTCGGTTGGTCGCTCGGAGGAAATGTTGTTCATGCAATGGCGGCGCAACTGCAAAATGAAGGAGAAGAAGTAGAATTACTCGTTATGTTAGATTCTTATCCAGGTCACTTCTTACCGAATACGGAAGCACCTACTGAAGAAGAAGCGTTAATCGCATTACTTGCTTTAGGCGGATACGATCCAGATAATATGGATGGTAAACCACTTACGATGGAAAGTGCAGTAGAAATACTTCGTAAAGATGGTAGTGCATTAGCAAGTCTTGAAGAAGAGACTATTTTGAACTTGAAAGAAACATATGTAAATTCGGTAGGATTGTTAGGGAAATATGTACCGAAAGTTTATAACGGAGATATTTTATTCTTTAGATCTACTGTTATACCAGACTGGTTTGATCCTATCTCTCCAAATACGTGGCTAAATTATTTAGATGGGCAAATTGTGCAACACGATATTGATTGTAGACATAAAGATTTATGTCAACCAGGACCACTTACAGAAATTGGACAAGTATTAGCGAAATATTTGCAGAATAAGAAAGGGGTAAGTACAGTATGACGAATCCGTTTGAAAATGATAATTACACATACAAAGTATTAAAAAATGAGGAGGGCCAGTATTCTCTCTGGCCTGTCTTTCTTGATGTACCTATTGGTTGGAATGTCGTACATGAAGAGGCTAGTAGGAATGATTGTTTACAATATGTTGAAAATAACTGGAAAGATTTGAATCCAAAAAGTAATCAAGTTGGCGAAAAAATATTAGTAGGAAAACGATAATGAAGGCAAAAATAAATCCAAAAATAGTTGTAAGTATCGTATATATAACAGCGATGTTTATGGCTGCGATGGATGCAACGATTGTGAATGTAGCACTCCAAACAATAAGTAAAGAACTACAAGTGCCTCCATCTGCAATGGGGACGGTTAATGTTGGGTATTTAGTTAGCTTAGCTGTTTTCCTTCCGATTTCTGGTTGGTTAGGAGATCGCTTCGGTACGAAAAGGGTATTTCTAACTGCTCTTTTCGTATTTACAACTGCGTCTGTATTATGTGGAATAGCGAACGATATTACTTCATTGAATATTTTTCGTATCATTCAAGGTGCTGGCGGGGGGCTTTTAACGCCAGTTGGGATGGCGATGTTATTCCGAACATTCTCACCAGAGGAAAGGCCGAAAATTTCACGGTTTATTGTGTTGCCAATTGCTGTCGCACCGGCAGTAGGACCAATTATTGGCGGTTTCTTTGTAGATCAAATGTCTTGGCGCTGGGCATTTTATATTAATGTACCGTTTGGAATCTTAGCGTTACTATTCGGTCTTCTATTTTTAAAAGAGCATATTGAAAAATCAGCTGGTCGCTTTGATTCTCTCGGTTTTGTTCTTTCAGCACCAGGATTTGCGATGCTTATTTATGCACTTAGCCAAGGACCATCAAAAGGCTGGGTTTCTCCAGAAATTATGAGTACTGGGATAGCTGGGATTGTACTCATTACATTGTTCATCATTGTAGAACTTAGAGTAAAGCAACCGATGTTAGATTTACGCTTATTAAAAGAACCAGTCTTTAGAAAAATGAGTCTTATTTCATTGTTTTCATCCGCTGGTTTACTAGGAATGTTATTTGTTTTTCCACTTATGTATCAAAATGTAATAGGAGTTTCCGCATTGGAATCAGGTCTTACGACATTCCCAGAGGCGATTGGGTTAATGATATCGTCACAGATTGTCCCATGGTCATATAAGAAATTAGGAGCTCGAAAGGTAATTTCTATTGGACTAATTTGTACGGCGATTATTTTTGTTTTATTAAGTTTTGTAAATCACGATACGAACCCATGGCAAATTCGGGCATTATTGTTTGGTATCGGTATTTTCTTAGGTCAGTCTGTTGGAGCAGTTCAATTTTCGGCATTTAATAATATCACGCCACCTTCTATGGGGAGAGCTACGACTATATTTAATGTGCAAAATCGATTAGGTTCAGCGATAGGAGTTGCAGTTTTAGCTAGTATACTAGCCGGTTTTGGAAATAATAGTGTACAAAATAATGCTCAGTCAGATTTCTTACCATATCAAGCTGCATTAATTGGATCAGCAATATTTTTACTTGTAGCATTACTATTTTCTTTACGTATTTCTGATAAAGAGGTAATGGCAAAGAAGAAGAAAAAGCCGTTACCTGTATTACAAAAAGAGAAAGAAGCTGTAAACGAATAAGTTAATAGCATGATAATATTTTTGAAATAAAGTGATATTCGTACTAAGAAGGAGAGAGTTTACATGATAGAGAGTAAAGTTGTAGATTCTGTACCAACTCTTAATGAGAATAGTTGTCAAATATGGTGGGCAAGAATTTCAGATTTACAATCAGGGCATTACAATTTACTAAACGATGTTGAACGAGAGAAAGCAAATTCATATCATCAATCGGCAGATCGTGCACGATTTATAATAGGTTGTGTAATTAGTAGATTAGTTCTTGGAAAGATCCTTTCTATGTCGCCAGTTCAAGTACCGATTGATCGAATGTGCCCTGTATGTAAGTTACAACATGGTAGACCACAATTACCAGAAGGAATGCCGCAAATATCTGTTTCACATTCGGGTGAGTGGGTTGTTGTTGCATTTACAAAGTCTGCACTTGTTGGCGTTGATGTTGAACAAATGAATCCAAATGTAGATGTTATGAAAATGGCAGAGGGCGTATTAACAGACATTGAAATAGCACAAGTTATGAAATTACCTAATGAACAGAAAATAGAAGGTTTTTTAACATATTGGACTCGAAAAGAAGCAGTACTAAAAGCGACAGGTGAAGGACTAATGATTCCGCCAGTACATATTACTGTGTCGGCTCCAAATGATCCTCCAAATTTGTTAGTTTTTAAGGATAGGCAAGAATTAGTAGAAAATACAATGATGGCAGATATAAGGCCTAGTGTAGATTATATGGCTTCAATTGCAATATTTAGTAAAGAAGTAACTGAAATCACACAGTTAGATGCAGTAGCGCTTTTAAATTATAAATAAGTTAAATAAAAAATCTTATAGAAGAGGTGTTCCTCATGTTAGTAGCGGAAAATAGAACAAATGAATTCACTTATAATGTACAAGCAATAAAAAATATTTTATTTTCTGGAGATACATCATCTATTCATGCATTAGAAAAGCTTTTGAATGATACAGTTCAGTTTGATGTTCTCGAACAAGAGGTACTTGATAGACAGTACATCCCAAAAGAAGCAAAGAATTTCTTTGATAAAAACGGAACATTTCTTTACCGTGTATCCAATGTTAGTTATAAAGGAAAAGTGTTATCTGAGAATCTAATTTTTGCGGACACTTCGTTTTTACCAAATACAATTAAGAGTGAATTAGAGAGTGGAAATATTCCAGTTGAAAAACTTATAGAAAAGATGGAAGTAAGAAGAAACGTACTATACGAAGGATATCAGCCATCTGGGAATATTATTGAATTGTTTGATGGATGCTCTGTTACGGCGAATGTGTATCCAACTAGAAAATATCAAATTGTAAGTAACTGCAAATGTATATTTTATATTTGTGAAGTGTATCATGCTGAGAATATAAAGGAATTACTTAAATAAAACAAGAAACCAGCCTATAAAATGGCTGGTTTCTTGTTTATTTAACAGCTTCTTTTAACTCTTTACCTGCTTTAAATGCTGGAACTTTACCGGCAGCGATTTGAATTTCTTCGCCAGTTTGCGGGTTACGTCCTGTACGAGCAGATCTTTCGCGCACTTCAAAAGTTCCAAAGCCGATTAATTGAACTTTATCGCCTGATTGTAATGCAGTAGCAATTGTGTCAAATACGGATTGTACCGCTGCAGAAGCTTCCTTTTGAGAAATATCAGCGGATTGTGCCACGTTTTTAACTAATTCTGTTTTGTTCATGTTTTCACCTCATAAAAAGTTTTTTAGAATGAATGTTTTAGTATAATGGATAGTATAGAGAAAGCTATTTATATGGTTAGAAAGAATACTATATAGTTATGTTAATTTCGTTGTAAGAGACTGAATCCCTGCTAATAATTAGGGATTAATTAAGAATTGATGTATAGAAAACGCTGTAATATGAGGATGAGGGGGAGAATATGAATGATTTTTCGTGAAAAGAATGAGAAAGAAAGTATATTAATTCGTCAACATGATCATGGTTTTTTAGCTGGAGAGATTGCAAAGCATATAAAAGAAGATTTTTTTGAAGATGAAACATACTTAAAAGAGACAATTGATGCAATATATGAGCATGATAGAGGATGGATAGAACTTGATAAAGTACCAATTTTGAATGATGCTAAAAATATTCCATATACATTTATGGATTGTCCAAGTTCATTGCGTTTTGTTTTTTATACGATTGGTTTGAATGAAATTGAAGATTCAAATCCATACGGAGCATTACTTTGTAGTAAACATTTTTTATCATTTCCATTAAATGATGAAGATGAAGAGATGCTTTCATTTTATACAGGGGAATTGGAACGACAAAAAAGAATATTGAAAACGTTAACAAAAGAACAATTTGCGATGTTCGATAAACATTATAGATTATTAAAGTTTTGCGATGAACTTTCTTTATATGTGTGTATGAATAAACCTGGCGTAGAAAAGACAGATGAAATTGATTTGTTTAAAGATGGTTTTGAAGGAACAGAAATGTTTAATAGTAAAGTGGAGAAACCTATTCAAGCTGAATGGGTGGACGAGGAAACAATTCGGATTACACCGTTTCCATTTCAAACGGAATTTCATACGTATGTAAATTATAAAACAATAAATAAACGTGAAATTGAAGAAAAAGGAATTGCAAAAGCTGATAGAGAATCGGAAATGGAGAAACAAAACATTCGTTTCGTACAATAAGGAGGCGATTTAGATTGAAAGAGTACATGTTAAAACAGGTGGATTACCATGCTTGGGCTAATATACGGTTATTCAATCGACTAAAAGAATTACCAAGCTATGAGACTATTTTTAATGAACAGATACAGAGTGTATTTCCATCAATTAAGGATACTTTTACGCATATTTATATTACAGATCAAGTGTGGTTACACGTATTGCATGGTAAAAGTATGAATGAAGCAATACAAGACCGAGAAAATTTACGCAAACAAATCGAAACTAAATCGTTACATGAATTAGAAAAAATGTTTGAAAACATGGCAAATCAATATAAAGACTTCTTAATTACAATACAAGACGTGAATGCTGTATTTGTTATTGAGAATCCATATGCAGGGAAATTAGAAACTTCAATTTTAGAGTTAGTACAACATGTTGTAAATCATGGGACATATCATAGAGGAAATATAACAGCGATGATCCGTCAACTTGGTCATTCATCGACAATGACGGATTTTGTGCTATATTTACATATGGTTAAAAAGCAGGGGGAGTAATATAGTTTGTAAGAAGGAGAGGCTTTAATTGTAGAAGTCTCTCCTTCTATTTTATTTCGTATTAATGATAGATCGACTGATTAAAGTTTTGCTTTATTTCTTAAGAAGCTTTATTTTCTTGTAATTGCTTAGCGTATTGTACAGCCTTATATGCATTGACTCTACCGTTTTTCCAGTACGTACCTGTACCACTAATTTTATCAGTAGTAGACTCAATAATTTGGCGGATTTGTGTATTGCTATATCCTTGATTTGCTAAAAGAGCAGCGACTCCTGCAACATGAGGTGTTGCCATAGATGTACCACTTAATGATTGATACGTGCTTCCTTTATATGTGGAATATATATTTGAACCTGGTGCTGCAACATCTACCCAGCTACCATAAGTAGAAAATGAAGATTTCTTATCTGATTGATCTGTAGAAGCAACTGCAATCACTTCGCTGTAATAAGCAGGGTAATTAGCTTTTGTATTTCCAGCATTTCCAGCAGCTGCAACTATAACAGAACCTTTATTCCATGCATATTGAACGGCTTGTTGTAATGCAGTACCACCATTTGGAGCTCCTAAACTTAAACTAATTACTTTTGCACCCGAATCAGCAGCTTCTCGAATACCTTGCGCTACAGCATCAAGAGTCCCACTTCCTTGATTATCTAATACGCGGACAGCATAAATTGAAGTTTGTGGGGCAACACCAGCAATTCCGACACTGTTATTCGTAAGTGCTCCAGTAATTCCAGCGCAATGTGTACCATGACCATTACCATCATCAGATGTATTGTCGTTATCAACATAATCATGCCCGTAAATTACTTTCAAAGCCAAATCAGGGTGTGAGCCTTGAACTCCTGTATCAATAATAGCTACTTTTACACCAGGATCACTTCGTTGGCTATCCCAAGCTTGTGGAGCTTGAATCTTTTGCAATCCATATTGATTTTTAAAATATGGGTCGTTTGGAGTCCAAAAGGCGTGAACGTAATAATTCGGTTCTGCATATTCTACATCTGGATTATTTTTATAACTCTTTATTTTTTCTTTTACAGTACCTTTCGAAAATTGAACGACTTCAAAACCTAACTTATCATCTTTAGATAAGACATTGGCTCCGACAGATTTATGAAAAGATTGCACATTACTTAAAGATGCATTTTGCTTGAACTTAACGATTAATTGGTTAGGAACGTAATCAGTAGATGATGTTTCAGCGCTTGAAGTATTCGTGTTAAAGAAGAAACCACCAATAATAAAAGATAAAACAGATAGGAAAACAATGATTTTGTTTTTCAAAAGATTTTTCCTCCCTTTTCTTGTATGAGTTTTTCAGCGACACTTTAATGTCGCATTCTTTTTCAACTATATAGTTAGACCATACGATTTATGACATTTATGTGAAAAACTTTTGGAGGAATAAAAAGGAGTAAACATTGATATAAATATATTTTTAATGAAAGTAATTAAGTAAAAGAGGGGATAAAAAAAGGAATGCTCATCATGTATGAGTCATTCCTTTTTTCATAGATTAACTTGCCTGTTTTTTATGACTTTCTTTCAATTTTTCTGCTTGTAAAAAGCGATTTGTTTCAGCAACAACAATACCACTTAACCCAATAAGGCCAATTAAGTTTGGAATCGCCATAAGTCCATTTGCAATATCAGCAAACGTCCATACGATGCCTAATTTTAAATTCGCACCAATTGCAATCATGACGATAAAGATTGCTTTATAATATTTAACAGCACCTTCTCCAAACAAATAAGCCACGCACTTCTCGCCGTAATACGACCATCCTAAAATAGTAGAGTAGGCAAATAATATAATTGCGATACCAAGAATCATACTACCAGCAGTGCCAAATACAGATTGGAACGCAAGTGTCGTCGCTTCAACGCCAGTTTTACCTGATTTCCATGCACCTGTAGTAATTAATACTAGCCCTGTAATTGTACATACGATAAACGTATCTAGAAAAGTACCAGTCATAGAAACTAAAGCTTGCTTTGCAGGCGAATCTGTTTTTGCAGCCGCTGCTGCAATAGGGGCGCTCCCTAAACCAGCTTCGTTCGCAAATACACCGCGCGCCATTCCAATTTGAATTGCAGATGCAATTGTTGCGCCAATAAAACCACCAGCAGCTGCAGTACCATTGAATGCGCCAGAAAAAATAAGTGAAAATGCTTCTGGAATTTGATCGTAGTGATAGAAAATAATAATAAGTCCAGCAATGATATAAAAGAAAGCTTTAATAGGAACGATGTATCCTGTCACTTTCCCGATTTTTTTCACACCGCCTAAAATAACAATGGCGATTAAAAACGACATGAATATACCAGTTAAAGCAGGGGGGAAAGAGAAATTAATTCGCATTGCCTCTGCAACTGAGTTAGATTGCACCATATTACCGATACCGAAAGAAGCAGTTGTACCGAATATAGCGAATAAAACAGCAAGCCATTTCTTACCTAAACCACGTTCTAAATAGTACATTGGACCACCTGAATATTCACCATTTTCATTACTAACACGGTATTTCACCGCAAGAATGGCTTCGGCATACTTTGTTGCCATACCGAACAAAGCAGTAATCCACATCCAAAAGATTGCACCGGGTCCACCAATTGTCACAGCAGTTGCAACACCGGCTATATTCCCCATACCAATCGTTGCCGCCATAGCTGTCATAAGTGCTTGGAAGTGGCTAATATCTCCAGAGGAGGATGTATCTTCTGATTTTTTAAAAGCTAGTTTGTGAGCGTATAATAGTTTACTAAACTGTAAACCTTTTAAACGCACTGTGAGAATGATACCAGTACCAACGAGTAACAACAACGTTGGTAATCCCCACACATAGTGATTGATTTGTTCTAATACTGTACTTACTGTCTCCATCTGTATTCTCCTTTTTATGAAAAAATAAAAACCACTTCAAGAAAATGAAATGGTCTCTGGAGAAACAAGGGATAGAAAAATAAACCGATACAAATCGGCATTTTCTTTCGCTTGTCTCTGTCCTTTTACCTGAGAGATTATCCGCTATAGTAGCGGATTTGCTCCTTCGGTGCTCGTTTTCCTCCGCGCTATATAAAGCGAGAGGGAGTCTCTCCAGAGATTCGTCCCCATGCAGTTCTACTTGTAACCAAGACCTGAGAGTTTCAAAGTTGATTCAGCAACTTTTTGCCCCGTCGGTAGATCAATAGACCTTCTCCTGAATGGTTCATCCGAATTATAAAATTTATAAAAACATTGATTGTAAATCAATAAAAACATTATAGACAGACAAAATGTGAATTGCAATCTTTTTTTATTTTAAAATAGTAACCAGTTTTATTTTTTTGCGAGTCCTAATTTAACTTCAACTTCATTTAACGTAGATAAAGCGAGGACAATATGTTGGTCCGCAAGTCCTAAAGCATGTTTAGTATTTTCAATTGTTTCATTGGATGGAGTAGAGTTATTTGCTCCGTCTATAATTAAATCTGCTGCATTTTTCATAAATTTAGAAGCAGTCTTAAATTCAGTTTTGAAATAAATTAGTTGTTCTTGTATTTGTACTTCCGATATATTTTCTTTAATTTTCACAGTGTCTATTTCGTTTATAATTTTTTCATATTGCTTGGAAATAGCAGTCATTGTGACTAATAGTTTATTTCTGTCTACTGAATCTCCGTTCGTGTTAATCTCTTCCCAGGCAGGCAACCAATCTTTTTCGATGATGTCATTATAATTTGTAGTTAATTCATCAATTTTTGGTTGTAATTTAGTTTTAAAAGTTTTTGTATCAATTGTTTCTACGGTGGTTTTTTCGTTATTATTTTTATCTTTAGTTGTGTAGAAAATCGTACAGGTAATAATAAAAATAGAAATAACTATTGTCCATTTATTAAAAAATAATTTCTTCAATGGGTAATCCCTCCAAAAATAAACATCTTATAATTATAATATATAACAATAATATTATTAATGGTAGAGAATATAGTATGTAATTGATTTTAATTATATTTTTTATATACATAAATAACTAAGATTAGTAAAATGATGAAAGTAATATGTGAGAAAAGAGGGTTTTTAGTGAAAACGAATAGAAAAAAGCTAGTTTCAAATATTTCAATGGCTATGATATTAGTTGGCTTATTTGCACTCATATATCTGGACAAAGAATCTAAAATGGAAGATTTTCCAGTACCAATGTCAGCAATCCATATTAACGATGATAATGAAGCGGATTATAAATATATAAGTGTAATACCTATTACAAAGGCAAGTGGATGGGAGCACTTAGGGGAAAATGGGCATACTAATAGTTTTAAAAAAGGGGAGCGGAAGGTAACTGTATTACATTATCCAGGAGAAATTACATATTATTTATTTGAACAAAAGGTGAATAAGAAAGGGAGATAAGATAAAGTTGTAATTCGTTAAGGGTTACAGCTTTTCTTTTAATTCTGAATTATTTGAAATGAAATCAGATAAATGGTTTGATAGATGTAGTGATAAATATGATTAGTTCTATATGTCTATAAAGAGTATTAGAGGATTATAAAATTATTATGTGAACTAAATGTTGTGAGAAGAAAATAAATTATATTCTAAAGGGGGAATTAAAAATGTTACTAAAAACAATCTATTGTAAAGTGGAAGAAGAGAAAAAAGAGTTATTTTCAATCGCACAAGAAAAATGGCGTGATATACAGCATCTAGATGGTTTTCACGGACAATTTGGTGGATGGAATGAAGATGAGGCGTGTGTTTATACTTTATGGAATGATAGGGGTGCGTATCAATCATTTATGAATGGTGTTCACGATACCATTTATTTAAATAGTAATCAAGAGGATACGTTTCTTTCATGTGAAATTGAACTGTTTCAAACATTGTATGATATAACTGATATGCCTTTGAAAGAGGTTGTTACAGAAGGGTCATTTGTCAGAGTTGCTATATGTGATGTAAAACAACAGAGAGAAAAGCAGTTTTTACATAAGCAAGAGGAAATTTGGAATAAAGGAATGGAAAAAGCAAACGGGATGATAGGTGGAGTAGTTGGGAAGTCTTTAAAAACTGAAAATCGTTACATAGTGTTAACTTATTGGAAAGATGAAATGGCGCATCAAAATTATGTAGAAGAGATTTTCCCAGAGCTGTATAAACTAGCTAATATTCATGAGGATTTAAAAGACATAAGAGGTAAACAAGCTGTATGTAAGGAAGAGTGGCTTGTATATTAAGTGTTCAAAACGTGCATAAATGAATGTATAATAAAGATATTTTCTTATAAACGAGTAATTAATAGAAGACGTTATATACCCTTTCATGTTAATATATTTAAGTTATAATAGAAGGCTTACCCTTTTGTATTGTACGGTAGAATCAGTGTGAGCTAGAATTTTTTTGAAAAGGATGTGCCTAATTTGCGTATCAATAAATTTATTAGTGAAGCTGGAAAAGCGTCTCGACGTGGAGCAGATAAACTAATTAATGAGAGAAGAGTAATTATTAACGGTAAGGTTGCAAAAATTGGTGACCAAGTAAATCCAGGTGATGATGTACGCGTAAATGGAGAGCAACTTCGTATTGCTCGAGATCACGTATATATCGCTTTAAATAAACCAGTAGGTATTACATGTACGAGTGAAAAAGCTGTAAAAGGTAATATTATCGATTTAGTGAATCATCCATTACGAATTAGTCACATTGGACGTCTTGATAAAGATTCAGACGGTTTAATTTTATTAACGAATGATGGTGATATTGTTAATGAAATTTTACGTGCTGAAAACAAACATGAAAAAGAATATATCGTTTCAGTAGATAAGCCAATTACACCTGATTTTCTAGAGAAAATGGCAGCTGGTGTGAAAATTTTAGGAACGAAAACCCTTCCTTGTGAGGTAACACAGTTATCAAAATATGAATTCCAAATTATTTTAACTCAAGGGTTGAATCGTCAAATTCGTCGTATGTGTGAAGCTTTAGGTTATCAAGTATACACGTTAAAGCGTACAAGAATTATGAATATAGAATTAAATAATTTACCTGTTGGACAGTGGAGAGATTTATCGAAGAAAGAGAAACGACGTCTATTTTCAGACTTAAATTACGAACCACAAGATTGGTAAAATTGAGAAGAGGAAACCAAAAATCTATTTTTGGTTTCTTTTTTTATTTAATAAAAAATCATTTTTAAACACTTGCAAAAATAAAATGAATAAGATATAGTAAATAACAATTAATGGATGTACTTTTAAAAGCAAAGAAAAGGACACGAGTTATTTTATCCGGTTATACAGAGAAGGAAGGAAAGCTGAGAACTTCCTAACGCAGAAAAATAACTTACCACCTTAGAGCTGCACTAGGGAAACTAAGTATCTAGTGCCGTGTAAGCGACGTTATCGCAAAAGAAGCCATTATGTTTTTTTGTGATGGGAATCTGGGTGGAACCACGGATATAAGCATATTCGTCCCTATTTTAGGGATGAATATGCTTTTTTGTATTCAATTTCATAATAAGCGAAGAAAAGGACACGAGTTATTTTATCCGGTTATACAGAGAAGGAAGGAAAGCTGAGAACTTCCTAACGCAGAAAAATAACTTACCACCTTAGAGCTGCACTGGGGAAATTAAGTATCTAGTGCCGTGTAAACGACGTTACCGTAAAAGAAGCCATTGTATATTTACAATGGGAATCTGGGTGGAACCACGGGTAAAAGCACGCTCGTCCCTATTTTAGGGATGAGTGTGCTTTTTATTATGAAATGGAGAGATGAAAAATGAAAGAACAGATGATTGAAATGAAATTTCCGGATGGAAGCGTTAAAGAATTTGTAAAAGGAATTACTTTAGAAGAAATTGCGGGATCCATTAGCAGTAGTTTAAAAAAGAAAGCAGTTGCAGGGAAAGTAAATGATCAGTTATATGATTTACGCCGAAATATTGAAGAAAATGCGGAAGTAGAAATCGTTACTATAGATTCAAATGAAGGGGTAGAAATTGCAAGACACTCTGCGGCACATATTTTAGCGCAAGCTGTAAAGAGAATACATGGTAATGTAAACCTTGGTGTAGGACCTGTTATTGAAAATGGATTTTATTATGATATGGATCTTCCGAGTAGTGTAAACGTAGAAGATTTACCGGAAATCGAAAAAGAAATGAAAAAAATTATAAATGAAAATATAAAAATAGAGCGAGTTGAGGTTTCACGAGAAGAGGCAAAAAAACTGTTTCAAGAAATGAATGATCACCTGAAATTAGAATTGTTAGAAGCAATTCCTAGTGGGGAAAGTGTAACACTATATAAACAAGGTGAATTTGTAGACTTATGTAGAGGACCACATGTACCGTCAACAGGCTATTTGAAAGCATTCCAATTAACTCACGTTTCTGGTGCATATTGGCGAGGTGATAGTAACAATCAAGTGCTTCAGCGTATATATGGTGTTGCGTTCTCTTCTCAAAAAGAATTAGAAGATTATTTACATTTCGTTGAAGAAGCAGCAAAAAGAAATCATCGTAAATTAGGTAGTGAGCTGGAGTTATTTATGTTTTCTGAAGAGGCTCCGGGAATGCCATTTTATTTACCGAAAGGACAAATTATTCGTAATGAATTAGAAGCATTTTTAAGAAAAATTCAAAAAGAGTATAAGTATCAAGAAGTACGTACTCCGTTTATGATGAACCAAGAATTATGGGAGAAATCAGGACACTGGGGACATTACAAAGACAACATGTATTTCTCTGAAGTAGACAATAAAAGTTTCGCATTAAAACCAATGAACTGCCCAGGACATATGTTAATGTTCAAAAATAAATTACACTCTTATCGCGAATTGCCAATTCGTATGTGTGAGTTCGGTCAAGTACACCGACACGAATTTAGCGGGGCATTAAATGGATTATTAAGAGTACGTACTTTCTGCCAAGATGATGCTCATTTATTTGTAACTCCAGAACAAATTGAAGATGAAATTAAATCTGTAATGGCGCAAATTGATTACGTTTATAAAACTTTTGGATTCGAATATGAAGTAGAGCTTTCTACTCGTCCAGAAGATTCAATGGGTGATGATAAGTTGTGGGAGCAAGCAGAAGAGGCATTAGAAAATGTATTACATTCATTGAATTATAAATATAGACTAAATGAAGGTGACGGTGCATTTTATGGACCGAAAATCGACTTCCATATTAAAGACGCCTTAAATAGAAGTCATCAGTGCGGGACAATCCAACTAGATTTCCAAATGCCAGAGAAGTTTGATTTAAATTATATAGATGAGAAGAATGAAAAGAGAAGACCAGTTGTCATTCACAGAGCAGTTTTAGGATCTTTAGACCGTTTCTTAGCGATATTAATTGAGCACTTTGGAGGCGCGTTCCCGGCATGGGTGGCACCGGTTCAAGTGAAGGTCATTCCAGTTTCGAATGCAGTCCATGTACAATACGCAGATGAGATTGCGGATAAATTAGCACAAGCTGGCATTCGTGTTGAAAGAGATGTACGAGATGAAAAGTTAGGATATAAAATAAGAGAAGCACAAATGCAAAAAGTTCCTTATGTTCTTGTTATTGGGGATAAGGAAATGGAGAACGGATCTGTAAATGTACGTAAATACGGTGAAGACCAGTCAGAAGTTATTGAACTAAATGGGTTTGTGGAGAGTATAAAAGAGGAAATAAAAAATAAGAAATAGAGATTGAAAATAAAATACACCATTAACATGTATTACTGAATTTAAAGTAAGTAAAGAACCATAATAAATGATGAAGGGATAGCGATTAAGCTATCCCTTCATCATTTATTGCCATATACTTCACTTCATACTGTTAAATCATTTTCTGATTTTATATTAATGGCTTCTTGTAAGAGCTTTTGGAGAACTGCAGCAAAAATAGCAACCAAGATAGAGGTGAAAATAATGATTAGTCCAATTGGTATAAAACTTGGAGGATCAATTTTTTTTGCCATAAGATAGTAGAGCGGCATACCTAGTAAGTATATGGTACCGATCGTGAGAGCACAGTATTTTATATTTTTTAAAGACTTTACTGATAATTCCGAGAACGCTTTGTTCTTATCAATATAACTTAAAAGTTTAAAAACTTGATACAGAGCAAAGTAAAAAGGTATCGTTGCTACGTAAATATCGATTAAAACGAGAGATTTCATATAAGCGATAGCTGGATACAATTCTCCAGCAAAATTCCCGATTTTAGGCACTAAAAATATGCACAATGCAAGTACTACTATACCTATAAAAACAATAGCTAGTTTTAAAAAGAGTGTTGTAACTTGTTTCATAAAAAGCACCTCGTTTATTTAATAACAACATGATTTTATCATATAATTTATCGTTTTAAAATAAAATTATATTGTTTTTTAATTTGTTATTATTGTTATTTATGTCTCCTATTCATTTTGATGAAAATAAAAAGCTTTTTCATTACAAAGAAAATTCCCTTATAAAGTGGTCTGTCATATTTTTACCTTACAAAAATGTAAGGTAAATGTAAGCGAAATCGAAGGAACGAGTTTTAGAAAAGTGAGAATATGAAATAGGAAAAAGGTTTACGTTACTCGTGTAATCCTTACTGATTGAAAAATTAAAAAATTCTTAAGGGTTTACATGAGAAAAAGATAAGAAATATGTGAGAAAGTAATTTTATACAAAAGGGATGGAGTGAAAGAGATGTCAACAAATGTAGTTACTGTGGAAAGTGTAGAAAAAACGTATGGGAAAAGAAATGAGAATCAGTCAAAAGCATTAAGGGGTGTGTCATTAAGTATAAAAGAAGGAGAATTCGTCGGGATTATGGGTCCTTCTGGGTCTGGAAAAACGACACTACTTAATGTGATTAGTACACTGGATCAAGCGACAGGTGGCAGTGTGACAATAGCTGGCACAAATATTACTTCAATGAAGGGGAATGCTTTATCTGATTTTCGATCTCAAAAATTAGGATTCATTTTTCAAGATTTTAACTTACTAGAAAACTTATCAATTTATGAAAATATCGCTTTACCACTTTCTCTGCAAGGCGTACCTTCAAGTGAGATTACGGGGAAGGTAAATGAGGTTGCAAAGAAATTAGGGATTACTGAAATTTTAACAAAATATCCAACTGCTGTTTCTGGTGGACAAAAGCAAAGAACGGCGGCAGCACGAGCTTTAGTACATAATCCAGCAATCGTATTAGCAGATGAACCGACTGGTGCGCTTGATAGTAAAAATGCAAAAAGCTTATTAGAAGCGATGCAAGATTTACATGAAAATCACAATGTAAGTATTTTGATGGTTACACACGATGCATTTAGTGCGAGTTATTGTGAGCGTATTTTATTTATTCAAGACGGTCTTCTTTATAAAGAGTTAACGCGTCAAGGAACGCGAGAAAATTTCTATCAAGACATTTTAGGCGTGCTCGCTCATATGGGCTCAGCTGCTGAGTCTAAGTAGGGGGCGAGACTATGTTATTCAAATTATCACGTCATAGTATGAAAAAGATGTTAAAAGATTATATGGTTTTACTTATTGGTCTCGTTATTAGTATTAGTATTTTCTACATGTTCCAAACGATGGCGATGAATAGTGAATTTACGAAGGATAACAGTCTTATTAGTAGTATTAGACTCGTATTCTGGGTAGGTGCCATACTATTATCGTTCATTACTGTATTTTATATTATATATGCCAATTCTTTCTTACTCACATTAAGAAGAAAAGAACTCGGTATGTACATGATGCTCGGTGCGAAAAAGAAAAAAGTAGCACAGTTATTATTTATTGAAACATTCGGTATGGGGATTGTCAGTATTATTATCGGGATCTTAGTGGGGATGTTGCTTGCAAGTGTAGCAGGAAACTTTTTAATGAATGGTATGGAAATTTCAGCGAAAGGTAGTTATTCATCTGTATATACACCAGCAATCTTAGTTACAGCTATTTTCTTCTTAATACTATTTTTTATTACTGGTTTAATGAATAGCATCCGGTTATTACGTAAAACAGAATTGGAGTTAATTCGTGAAGATGAAACACTAGATGAAGTAAAGAAAAGTAAAACTCGCATTATTATAATGACGGTACTTGGTATATTGCTAGTAAGTATAGGATACTACTTTATGATCAATGTAAAAATATATGCTGAATTAGGCTTTATAATAGCGACAATCGTTACAACTCTTGGAACATATTTTATCTTTAGTTCATTACTCCCATTTTTTGTGATGAAAATTAAAGGGAATAAAAAACGAAATGAAACGGGCTTAAATAGTTTTACATATGCACAGCTGCGCTTTCGCGTAAATAGTTTATCGAGAGTATTAGGCACTGTAGCGATGTTAATTGCATTAGGCGCAGGTGCGATGACGGCAGGGATGGCATTTCAAAAAAATGTAGGTATTATGACAGACTTCTCACGTGTATATGATGTTGTAATTCATGATCCAAATGATCAAGATAAAGCGGCATTAAAAGAAATGGAAATTGTGGAAGAAAGCAAGTATAAATATAAAGTAGATGGAGAAGCGGTGTATTACTTACGTAACGACTTAACGGCGAAACCACCACTCGTTTCCGATCACTTTGATACAAAAACTTTAAAAGAGCCAGCTCGAAAACGTGTGGCTGAACCTTTAACTGAACCTGTTTATTCTGCTTTGGAAGCTCCCGAAGCAGCCAATAAACTTCCTCGTATGCCAAGGGATTGGGAAGATGCGGTTGTAAGAGAAATACAAATTACACATAATCAATTTAACGGAAAACCGGTAAGAATTGCTGATGAAGAACACTACAAAGCAGTTCAAGGAACGGAACATAGTGTAACATTAGCAAAAGTAGATGATATGAAAAAATATAAACCGTTGTTGCTCGATATAGATAAGAGACAAAAAGAACAAATTGAAAAAACAACAGGTACAAAAGTAGACTTATTTACAAAAATGACAATTTATCAGTTTATGAACAGTTTCATGAGTGGAACAATGTTTATGGGATTTTTCCTTGGAATTGCCTTTTTAGCAATGATGGCAAGTTCGCTAATGTTCAAAATATTAACAGGTGCTTCTCGTGACGTACGCCGTTATGAAATGTTACGAAAAATCGGTGTGAGACGTAGTATGTTAACGAAAAGTATTTATAAAGAAATTTCATATTTATTTATCTTCCCAGCAATTATTGGAATTTCCCACGTGTTAGTAGGGCTTAACTTATTTAGCTTTATATTAGTTGACCCGTTTGTGAAGGTATGGGTGCCGATAGGGATTTTCTTAGTCATTTATTTCATCTATTACTGGATTACTGTCCAGCTTTATAAAGGTATGGTAATGCCGAAAGAAGAGGTTGCGAAATAGTTAAAGGAAAAAAGTCTTTGTTTTGAAAACAAGGGCTTTTTTCTTTATTTTTAATACATTGTGATCGAGTCATTCTATGAATTTTATATTGAAAATTAAGGGAATATTAAGAGTTTATATAGCGGAAAGTTAAGAAGTGTATGGGATATTAAGAATGTGCAAAAGATCAAGGTGAAATTGTTGTATATTTATATTTTTTTGAGGTAGTTTTACTGAACTAAATTGATGTTTTTATAAATTTAAAAGAAAGGAAACTACTTATGAAGAAGATAAAAAAATTAATAAAACTTATTGGAGTCATCATTTTACTATTATTAATCGTAGCACTAATATTTCCTACATGGACCTCGCAAATAAAAGGGAAAAACAGTATAAGTACATTAGAGCAAGTAGAGATAAATGGAAGTGATCATGAAATTATGATACGCGGAAAAGATAAGAACAATCCGGTTATTATTTTTGTACATGGTGGACCAGGTACTTCAGAAATACCATATGCGCAAAAATACCAAAACTTATTGGAAGAGAAATTCACAGTTGTTAATTACGATCAAAGAGCGAGTGGGAAGTCGTATCATTTCTTTGAAGACTATTCGAATCTTACATCAGATCTTCTTGTAGAAGATTTATTAGCTATGACAGATTATGTTTCAAAACATCTTGGTAAAGAAAAAGTAATATTGGTTGGTCATTCTTACGGTACATATATCGGAATGCAAGCTGCCAATAAAGCCCCTGAAAAATATGAAGCATATGTTGGCATAGGGCAAATGAGTGATACAGTAGAAAGTGAAATGGATAGTTTAAACTATGTGATTGAACAGGCACAAAGTGCTGGGAATACAGATGAGGTTGCCTATTTAAATGAGTTGACTGAAAAAATTAAAAATGGTGATACATACACTCCGAGGAATTATGTTGCAAAATATGGTGGAACATCAAGACTCATTGAAAATCCAGATGGTGATAATATTGGGATGCTACTCAGTAATGAATATAACTTTTTAGATGTAATTCGTTATAACGTTGGATTATCACATTCTCAAACTGTCTTATTAGAAAAGGATTTAAAGAACCCATTGCCTACTAAGGTGACTGAAATGAAGCTACCGCTTTATTTCCTTATGGGAAAATACGACTATAATACTTCATTTCATGCAGCGAAAAAATATTTTGATATGATTGAAGTGAATCAAAAAGAATTCATTACTTTTGAAAAGTCAGCTCATTATCCGCAATTTGAAGAGAAGGAAAAATTTTATGAGTGGATGTGCGATACATTCATAAAATAAATAAAGTATATCCGAACTTTAGAGAATTAAAATAGTTAGCGAGACGTATAAAGATTTTAGCTACATATCATTACGTGAAGCGAAGTTAAATAAAAAGACTCTTGTATAAAAAACATGAGTCTTTTTTTTATTGTGCTCTATACAGAAGGAAAAGATTGGATAATGGTCGAAAAATATAATGTAACTTCCGAGAAATGACTGAAAAAATAAAATTTTGTCGAGAGAAAGGGTTAGAAGTATGAAAGAAATGCTACAGTTATTTCGTAACAAAGTGTATGCACGTTTTTTTCTAGCAAATATTTTAGAGCGACTCGGTTCTATGATTGCTGGAGTTTCTTTAATGTTTTATTTGTTAGACCAATACGGAAAACAACCAGTTTACGCAACGATGACACAAATCATGATGGCATTACCTGCATTAATCTTTTTTCTATTAGTAGGGACAGTAGTGGATCGTTTTGATAGACAACGTATTTGTACGGTAAGTAACATATGTTGTTCGCTCTGTAATATCGGAATTCTAATTTCGCTTTATTACGGAATGATTATACTCGTCTTTATATTTTTATTTTTGGAAAATGCATGTATACAATTTTTCTCTCCATCAGAACAGTCGATGATACAGGGAGTAGTTCAATCCGACCAATACGGTGCAGCAGCAGGTGTGAATCAAATGGTGAATAGTTTGTATGCTTTGTTTGGTGTAGGAATTGCAACGATGGTGTACTGGACTTTTGGAATATACGGGAGTATTTTAGTAAATACGCTCACTTTTATTATGAGTGGTATTTTGATTCAAACGATCTCCATTCCAGAAAAAGTGCGTTTGCCAAACGGTAGAACAAAATGGAAAGAAGTTAATTTGAAAATGTTAATAACAGAGTTTCAAAAAGGGATCAAGTATATATATCAAAATGACACTTTAAAAAAATTACTTTTAGGATTTATCGTGTTTGGACTATTAAATGGTATTTTAAGCGTATCCACAACTTACATATTAAAATATAAATTAGCACCAGCAACGTATGAAAGTTTAGCGATGGTGGGTGGTGTAGTTGGAGGGATTTCATTACTAATTGGAAGTGTAGTAGCAACAAGTGTAGGGAAGAAATATGCACCCAAGCCTATTATTGTCTTTGGTATGGCTGGCTCAGGGGTCTTTTTCGGTATGTGTTACTTTGTAAACCACGTATGGTCTTTTTATGTATGTATCGCTTTTGCGACTTTCTTTTTACCGTTTATTAATGTTGCAATTATGGGCTGGATGTATGAAATTGTAGAAGAATCATTCATGGGACGTGTTCAAAGTTTACTTAGTCCATTAACGACAGGATTCCAGCTGTTATCTCTCGGTGCGATAGCGATGTTGTTCCCGAAATGGATTCGTGCAGATACGTTGTATATTATTTTATTTGGTTTATTATTTTTTGTTACGTGTTTATATCAAACCATTTTACCGAGTGGGAAGAAACGGGTGCAAAGTATAGCTGAAGAGATGTAATATATGTGGTTTTTGATTTCTGAATATTCTATCGGATGGTAAGGGGAAATCGTTATGTTGATGCGAATTGCTAAATGGTGTGGGGTTACTTGTTTACAACTAGTAGCTGCAATTTTATGTATAATCTGTCTAGGCGCGCTACCGCGTTTATTTAAGGGATTGCAAATTGAT
Organism: Bacillus sp. 17RED48; assembly: GCF_019837545.1. Classification (NCBI taxonomy): domain Bacteria; kingdom Bacillati; phylum Bacillota; class Bacilli; order Caryophanales; family Bacillaceae; genus Bacillus; species Bacillus sp. 17RED48. Next base: position 133,406 of record NZ_JADAXG010000004.1, on the reverse strand, counting down.
TTAATCGGTTTTTGGAACACGATTGTCTTTCTTGGAGGGAAGATACTTCAACCGGGTGAAATTACATATGGATTTCGAGACTCAAGAAAATTATTTCCGCAAATATGGATTCATTATTTTAAAACGATGATTGTATTTCTATCAGCGTTTGTACTATCTTTGCTTATAGCGTATATACTTGTCGTTTGGGTATTGCAGCGTTCTTATATGAAACAGAAAATGTGGAACGGGGTTTTTCTTACGCTTGAGAGTATACCGGATATTTTACTTATTTTATTATCGCAACTTCTTGTCGTAAATATGTTTCAAAAAACAGGATTTATGCCGGTCAAACTGGCTGGATTAGGGGAAGAAAGGATACGTTTGTTACCAATTATATGTCTTACAATACCAACAACATTATTGTTTATTAAACTGTTGTTATTTCGGTTTAAAGAAGAATTAGAGAAAGATTATAGTTTGTTTGCCAAGAGTAAAGGGCTAAGCTTCCGGCATATTTTGACACATCATATTTCAAGAAATGTTTTATTAACGACAATTTATTACGCGAAAACAAATATTTTATTTATGCTTTCCAATTTATATATTATTGAATGGATATTTAATACATATGGTATGTTTGTTTTTGTGAAAGAAAATCCAAAATTAGAAATATTTACAGTGAGTCTAGTAATATTATACGTACCGCTTTTTATACTATTTCGTATATTACATACGCTTTTACAAAATGTTATAAAGGAGCGTGTGTAACATGTGGCAAGTTGTAAAAAGAGATGTGAGATTTTGGATAGGTATTACTTTTTTGAGTGTACTAATGATTGTTAGTATTGGATATACGGTGTTTTTTGATGGGAATATTCGTGAACTTACGATGATGTATAACGAAAAAGGGGAACTAGAGGCAGCACCATTTTCGCCATCAAGTAAATTTTGGTTTGGAAGTGATGTGAAAGGTCGTGACCTTGTTCAATTAATAATAGAAGGTGCAAAATGGACAGTTGGAGCGAGTATAATTATAGCGATTTTACGAGTTATAGTTGGAGGGGGAGTTGGTTTACTTCTTGGTATGTATGGTAAACGTTCTTTTCCAGTTATTTCATCCTTTTTTGATCCTTTTAGTATTGTACCGATGGTTATGATTTCTTATTTTATGTTAAATGAAGTTTTAACGTTTGATAGTGGAGCAGAAGTTGTGCCGTTGTATTTGCGTGTGGCATTTCAAATTATAGTTCTTGTATGTCTTGCTGTACCAACGGTTATGTTGTATGTAGCGCAAGAAGTAAAGCGTATTAAGAAAGAAGAATTTATGTTGGCAGCTACTGTGCTCGGCGGAAGTAAGTGGCATAGGTTGAAGCGCCATATATGGCCGCATATGTTACCGCCATTTCTTTTATTAGTAGCGCAACAATTTGTAAGTACTTTATTACTACTTTTACACCTTGGTTTGTTGCAATTATTTTTTGGTGGAACAATAATCTTCAGTGGAATGGATCCAGATAGTGTAACAAAAGAATGGACTGGCCTAATTGGTCAAAACTTCCGCCATTTAACTACACATACATGGATTGTACTTATACCAATTGCTTTTTATAGTATGACAATTTTAGCGGGAAATCTAGTTAGTCATAGTATGCAAGATGCGATTAAACTAGGAAATGTAAGAACACCAAGGAGCAAGGATAAAGAGGTAAAGGAAGAGAAGCGAGTACAAACTAATGTGAATGATTTTTCCTTTTATAGAGAGATACAAAAATAAAAAAGATAGCTGAAGACAAATTGTTTTCAGCTCTCTTTTTTGTTTATAGTGGTGGTAAATCAATCTTACCTTCTTCAAATAATTCTTTTATCATATGCTTCGTATAACCAGCGGCTTGACCAAAGGTGATTTTTGCTGGCATTGGTGCTTCGTTTGCATCTACAACTATATCAATAATACACGGTCTATTTTGTTTTACCGCATTTTCGAAAGCAGGAAGTAGTTCATCTAAATTCTCAACTCGGTATCCAATACCTCCGCACGCCTCTGCGTATTTTGCAAAATCAGGGTTTGTTAAGTCTGTGCCAAATTCGATATTCCCCATAACTTCTTGTTCGAATTTAATCATGGCGATCTTATTATTATTTAAAACAACGACCACGATCGGCAGTTTATATTTAACAGCTGTTACGAAGTCGTTCATTGTCATTCCAAAACCACCGTCACCACAAACTGCAAATACTTGTTTATTCGGGTAAGCAATTTTTCCAGCAAGTGCACCAGGTAAACCGCAGCCAAGTGTTGCGAGCCAACTAGAAATGATAAATTGTTGATTTGTCATACGGAAGTGTCTTGCTGTCCATACTGTTACATTTCCGACATCGACTGATAATATTGCATCATCTTGAGCTACTTGTTGCAGTGCATGCATAACACGTTGTGGCTTAATTGGAGTAGATGTATCGTCTTCTTGATTGTGTAATTTTTCCTCCCAATTTTTCATCATTTCTTGATGATGCTCTAAGAAGGAATGGTCCTCGTGTTTTTCTACATTTTCAATTAACCATTTTAATGTTTTATCAGCATCACCGGCTAAGCCGATATCTGTTACGTAACGTTTACCGATTTGGGCCGGATCAGTATCGATATGAATTGTTTTTGCTTTTTCGGGTAAGAAACCGGTGAATGGATAAGAAGTACCAATCATAATTAAAGTATCTGCATGTTTCATTGCATCATAAGAAGGTTTCGTTCCAATTAATCCTAATCCGCCGATGCAAAGTGGATGTTCATCAGGGATAATCCCTTTAGCTGGTAATGTAAGTACGATTGGAGCACCGATGTGTTCTGCGAAAGTAAGTAAAGATTCTCTCGCATGTTTCGCACCTTTTCCAGCTAAAATTACAGGCTTTTTCGCTTCACTTATTGCGAGTTTTGCAGCATGTAAATCTTCTTCTTGCGGAAATAACTCAGGTAATGTAAAAGAAGTATTTGTAACACGAGCACCACTTTTTACTTCGAATTTCGGAACATCATCTGGAATCGTAAGAACAGATACACCTTTTTTCGTATAAGCCATTCGAATCGCTTGATTCACGACAGCAGGCAACTGTTCTGCTGACATAATGCGCTGGTTATATACCGCAACATCATCGAATAATCTTTCTAAGTTTACTTCTTGGAAAAAATCCGTCCCGAGTAAATCTGTTTCTACTTGACCTGAAATTGCTAGAACAGGGGCTTTATCGAGTTTAGCATCATATAAACCATTTAATAAATGGATAGCGCCCGGCCCTGCGATTGCCATACAAACGCCGAGTTTTCCTGTTAACTTAGCATAGGCAGCTGCTGCTAGTGCACCAGCTTCTTCATGGCGGACTTGAATGAATTTGATTTTATCTTGTTTTTTTCTTAAAGCTTCAATTATAGAATTGATAGAATCTCCAGGCATTCCGTAAATGTGTTCTACTCCCCAGTCAATTAATAGGTCAACTAATGCTTCACCGGCTGTTTTCCCAAACATAATTTTTCCTCCTTATAATAGGTAGATACTATTATGTTTTGGAGAAAAAGGAAAAATATACAAATGATTATATTGTTATCTTTAATGATGACCAGTAAATAGTGTAAATACTGTTATTAGTAAAAACCCGCTAGTTGCCCATGTTAAAAATGTAAGGAAGGAGAGCTGTTTTTTAGCCTTCCAAAGCATTTCATGAATTGTGACATAGCCAAGTGAACCGATAGCGCTCCCCATAATGAGCCCTTGTAAATGTAGAGCCTTTCCTTCCATCAAAATACCAAAGACAGTACCAGTTCCGAGAATAAGTGAAAGTAATAAAGTCGTAAATAAAAATGAAATGCATTTATGCTTTGTAAAGAGGAAGGGGATGATTAATGCTAGGCCTTCAGGAATATGGTGAATTATAATCGCAAGTAAGAAAGGAATGGCAGAATCATTATGATTTATAAATGCTGTACCTAATGCAAAGCCACTCGGCAAATTATGAATAAATATAGCAAAAGAAAGAAAAAGGAAAGTTTGCCACGCTTGTTGATCTTTTTTATGTATCATTGGATGATGACAATAGTTATCTAATAAGTTCATAACCAAAATACCGATAGCTATACCAAGTATAGGCCCAATTATTTCATAGCTTGCAAATGTTTCAGGAATAATTTCAAGGGATAAAAGGCCAAGCAAAATTCCGCCACATAATGCATATAAACGATGCATTTTTTCTTCAATTAGTTGGCGCGTAGCAATGCCGACAGCACCGCCTAATAGTAATCCACCGAATGAAAAAAATGTAACTATCATAGGAATCCATAATCGTTCCATCGTATCACACTCCGATTCTTCCACTTATTTTTAGCTTACGAAAAGGAAAGTTAGATTAGTCCAAGTAATTGTGTTTGATTATAGAGAAAAAACTAATAATTCGTTATAATTTATATATTAAACTTAAGTGGAAATATGAAATGGGGAATACGTTTGCAAACAAAATGGAGTCTATCTGAATACGAAAATCCAAAACGATATGATATAGAAAATAAAAGTCTGTCAGATTTTCCGTTCTTACTATCATGGGCACAAAAACTAAATATACAAAATGAATGGATTCTAGATATTGCCTGCGGAACAGGAAGGGTTACAATTCCATTTATAGAAAACGGATATCAAATGATTGGTGTAGATATACATGAAGGTATGCTTGCTGAAGCGAAGAGAAAATCTATGGATTGTAAAAAAGTAAAATGGTTACAACAAGACTGTTTACAATTAAAGATTGAAGAAACAATTCTGTTAGCATTTATGGTTGGTCATGGATTTCAACACTTACTTACGAACACAGATCAAAATAAGTTATTAACATCTATTCATCATGTGTTAGCTGATAATGGTATATTTATATTCGATACACGTTTTCCTTCAAAAGAAGAATTAATACAACCATCTACAGAAGAATATTGGACAACTATTATTGATGAAAAGGAAAGAAAATGCGATCTATATACTGAAATGACATACGATTCAATTCAGCAAATACAGCATTACATAACAACAAGAAGGTTTTATGAGGATGATGTGAAAGTAGAAGAACTGAAAACAACGATCGATCTTCGCTATACATATCCGCAAGAGTTAGAAAGATTATTAGTAGTGAATGGTTTTGAATTATTACATATATATAATGATTGGGAAGGAAATAAGTTAGGGGAAGACTGCTATTCTATGGTAGTAGTTTGCCGGAAGAAAAAATAGTGTTATTTTTAAAATATGAGTGTGAAAAGCTTTTAAGGAGAGAAAAAGATGACTTGGTACTTAGATAATGTTTATGAAATAAACAAAGAAGCGCCCTATACATTCTATCTTCCTAGTTCAGAAGTGTTGGAGAAATTAAAGGTTGGAGATTTGGTAAAGCTAATTTTTGTATCTAAAAATGAGGAAGAAGATGGATTTCATGGTGAAAGAATGTGGGTTGTAATCACTGAAAGAAATGAGAAGAAGTTCGTAGGGGAACTGGACAATGATCCGTATCGTTTAGATTTAAAAATAGGTGATAAAATTTCATTTGGAATTGAAAATATATGTGATACGGAATATGATGATCCAGCTTCAAGTGATTGGGATTTTTATTTTGATACGAAGGTAATTGTTAGTGATGATGTACTTGAAAAAAGAGAATTTAACTTTATGCTTAGAGATAATCCAACAGCAGAAGGCGATCCAGGTTGGTCAATTTTAAGTGGCTATGAAAGTGATGACTATGTCAATAATCCTAAAAACTTTCAAATTATTTCAATTGGAGTTATTTTGAATATAGATGATTCTATTTTAAACTTTCTTGAGGAACCACCTTTATGTGCATATGAAAGAAATGATGAAGGTAGATTCTATAAAATTGAAGACTATGATTGGGATGCTTATTTAAATGGATAGATGAAGTTACTATGTTCTAAAGAAAGCGATATATATTATTTCATGCTATGTGCTGGATGAAGGTTTTACAGATAATAATTGAAGAGAATAGTAGTAAATGGAGGAACTAATTATGCAGCAAATAAAAAAAATAGGAAACTCATTTTGGTATATGACACCTGTTTCTGAAACAGATAGACCTATATTAGGAATGGTCGTTGGACAAGAAAAAACATTAATGATTGATGCAGGGAATTCAGAAGAACATGCACAATTATTTCTAGAAATGCTAAAAGAACAAAATGTATTAAGTCCTGATTTCGTAGCATTAACGCATTGGCACTGGGATCATATTTTTGGATTGCCTGTACTACAAGATGCATTAACTATTGCGCATGCTGAAACGAAAAAAGAAATGCAGTCACTAGTATCTTATGAATGGACAGATGAAGCGTTGGACGCACGTGTAAAAGAGGGTACTGAAATTGCATTTTGTGCGGATTGTATCAAGAAAGAGTTTGAAGAAAAAGTGAGAAATATTAAAATCATTCCTCCGGCCTTAACATTCCAGGATCAAATTGAATTAGACCTTGGTGAAGTGACATGCGTGTTAAAACATGTCGGTGGAGATCATGCACATGATTCAGTTGTTATTTACGTGAAAGAAGAAAAGATATTATTTTTAGGAGACTGTATATATGCAGATATCTTTTCTTCAAAATGGAACTATACGACGAAACGAACGTTCAAATTAATCGAAGAATTGGAGTCATTTGATGCTGAAACTTATATTCTTTCTCATGGGACAGCTATAAGTCGGGATGAGTTTTTACAAGAAATGCATTTGTTAAAAACAGTAGGAACTTATACAGAAATTCATAAAGGCGATGAAGAAAACATAAAGGAAGCGTATAAACGAGACGTAAATAGAGAATTAAATGAAGATGAATTAGAAACAATTACGTTTTTTGTAAATGGTTATGAAATGAATAATTAGTAAGACACTACACTAATCAAATATAATTAAACTGCATAAAAAGAGTATTGAAAGTTAATTCAATACTCTTTTCAATAGTTAAATATGTAGTTTCAAACAAATTCTAAATATGGGGTTTATCGTCTGAAATAATGCCATTCTATTTATTTTTCATATAGATAGTGGTTCAAGTGGAAGCTTTCTTCGCTAATTCAGTTATATAGTTAAAAAATCCATTGTGGTTTACATCATATACTACATTTACAGGTCGTCCAGCAACAGTTTCCACCGTACGCCCCTGGCTAGGTCCATATGTATGAATAATACTATTAATTGTTTGTAATTTTGCAAGGCCAGATTTCCCGATAAAGGCAGCAGTTAATACATCCCACAAATAGTAAGTAGAGTTAGTTGAGAAATGAACGAGGGGAGGAACCATTGCATAGCATTGACCAAGAAAATCAACACCAATATATTTACGCTCTTTTGCCCAACTTTCACGTATGTCTATAGTTAATGGAACTTGGTTTGTACTTTCTAGCGTTACTAAGTCGATTTTAATTTTTGATTCCCACACACGAGCTACTGCTTCAGGATCCCAAAACGAATTCCACTCAGCAGTTCCATCATGTTCTGGTTCATGTACATTGCCGGCAGTACGAAATGTTCCTCCCATCCAAACAAGGCGCTCAATTTTCCCCTCGATTACAGGTGCTTCATATAGTGCACGCGCTAAATCGGTAAGAGGCCCTGTAAATAATAAAGTTGTTTTCTCTTCAGTTTGTAGTAGGGTTTCAATTAAATGATGATGTGCAGGTTTTTCTGCTACGGGTGTTACAACTTTTCCAAACTCATTTAAAATTGGTAAAGCATCTACATAAAATGCATGCATCCGCCAGTCTTTTGGAAATGGATTTTTCGCACGGGAATTTGATGCAGCTACTTCAATATTTTCTTTGCCGAAGCGATCAATAATTTTGCGACTTGCAGACATTGCTGGTTCTAAATAGCAATCTGCAGGGATAACTGAAACACCTGTAAGCTCGACATTATCCATCTGTAGTAATAAAAATAGTGAAATTAAATCATCTACACCACCATCATGATTGAAGTACACTTTTTTCATCTTTGTTAATCTCCATCCTATATGATTTAGTTAGGAATTAAATATGAATTGCAGAAAAATCATCAATAATTTCCACCACTTCGATTTTTCCATTAATCAGTAACTCCGGAAGTTCATTATTTACATTTCCCTTCCAATATCCTCTAGCTTGCTCAATTTTTTGAGAGAAAGGAATACCGTCTTCTTTCGGTAAAAGATTTCCGTCACCTTCAAAACAATGTCCAATTACTCGTAGTTTAACAATCTGCAAAACTTCTCGATTGTAAGAATCAAATAATGCTTTCCATTTTAAAGCATCATCATAGCTCTTTGCAGCATATAAACAAGATAATCTTGAAGGGTATTCAGGAAATTCTTGTAGTCTAACCATTTCTACAATCGTTTCTCTAACCGCTCTAATTGTTTGATCGATATAACTCATAACTACTTTAGCATTTTCATTTTTTATATGTAATTCTTCATTTGTATAATGTTCTTTTAAAATTTGTATAGAATCTTCACCGTTAGAATTGAAATGTTCCTTTTCAAAAAAGAAATGAAATAGGGTATTCGTTTGATTTTTATCGAAATGAATGATTTGTCCGATGCTCATTTTTTTCCTTGTTACGATGTGATATGTGTAAAACTCTTGTTTATACATGGTTATCCTCCTAGTAGTAATGTAATTCAATGTTAAATTTAGTAATTCAACATTGAAATATATAAAACCTTTATAAGTCTTAGTAAGAATTTGATCAGAAAGTATAGTGAATATATGATAACGCTTTAAATTTGTTCACAAAATGTTCACTTACGAAGAGGTTTCCATAATCGATATAATGACAAAGACTTAAACAGAAAGGATGATAGAAATTGCCAACAACAAGAAAGGAAAACCTCCAATTTGGTATGATGATGTGCCTTGGGATGGTTATTGTAATGACGTTTTATAATTTATTACTGAATGGAGCAGGAGGGCCAATTCATATTAAGGAGATCACATTAGAACTACTAATTGGATTCATTATTGCATTATTAATTGAAATATGTATCGTTGGACCTTGTGCGAAAAAACTTGTATTCATGTTACCGTTTGATAAATCGAAGAAAATAAATATGATAGTTGCGATGGCGACAGCTATGGTAATTGGAATGGTTTTCTTTATGTCTTTTTACGGAATGGCTATGATGTATTTACATGGTGGACTACAAGGAGACTCATTTGTATCGATGTATTTTTCAATTTTCATTAAAAATTTCATTTTGGCGTATCCATTACAATTAATTATTATGGGGCCACTTGTGCGTTTCTTATTTGGAAAGTTTGTTATGAAGAATAAAACTGTTAATATAGCGTAGTTATAAATATTAAAATATTATATAACGATAAAACAATAAAAAACACATCTCAAATATTTTGAGTTGTGTTTTTTATTGTTCATTTGTAGCTATTTTCATACTGATGTGTCATTTGTCCTTTTGCCTTTATAGGATTATAACTTTTAATTAAGTCAGAAATAGAAGATTAGGAGATGATTTTTTGAAGGGCGTTGTATTTGCTATTTTAGCTGGCGTATTTATTACACTTCAAGGTACATTTAATGCGAAACTTAGTTCACATATCGGTATATGGTCAACGAGTATTATTACGCATTTCATTGGATTCCTTATTGCAACAACAATATTTTTGTTAAAGAAAGAAGAGAAAATAGCGGATTTAAAGGATGTGAAAAAAATATATTTAGTAGCTGGTGCACTTGGCGGATTAATTATTTGTGCAAAAACAGTAGCGATACATGAAATGGGAGTTACATTAACAGCTGGAACACTTATGGTTGCTCAATTATTAACAGCAACTCTAATTGAAATGAAGGGATTATTTCAAATAAAAAAGATACAGATGGAGAGATATCATATTGTGGGAACAATAGTAATGATTATAGGTATTGTTGTATTTAATATGTAAATGAAAGGAGGAAATGAAAATGGAGAATAGATCAGATTTAATTATCCATTATTTGAAAACTAATAAAATGCTTGAAATTTTTTCAGAGATAGATGCAGCTTATTTTCAAGTAAATCATTTTGAAAAAGGCGAGCTTATTTGCAATATAGATGACGCAATGGCTCGTTTATATTTTGTTGTTAAAGGTAAAGTAAAAGTTTATACGATTACACCAGAGGGAAAGAAACTGATCCTTCGTTTTATCAATCCATTGGCGGTTGTTGGCGATATTGAATTCATACAAAATAGCAAAGCGCATAATGTCGTTGAAGCTTGTTCAGATGTTATAGCCATCTCTATTTCTCATGCTGTAATTAGAAATAAGTTATTACATGATCCTATATTTATGAACTTCTTGCTTGAAAACATTGCAAACACATTAAAAATATCGACTCGTTTTACAGCACTTAATTTACTTTATCCAGTAGAAGTACGTGTAGCTAGTTATTTACTTTCTATTTCTACTGATAGTAACGGGAATATGTATAAAAAAGATTTGGATGCAACTTCGATATCAAGTATTGCGGATTTTATAGGAGTAAGTTATCGGCACGTAATTCGGTTGTTACAAAAATTTTATAAAGAAAAATTAATTGAAAAGAGAAATGGAGTTATTGTAATTAAAGATTTTTTTAGAATGAAGGAAGTTGCTAAAAATAATATATATGAGCAATGAAAAGGGGAGAGGGAGTATGATTGGATTTAGTTTAGCTATATTAGCTGGAGTATTAATTAGCTTACAATCTGTTTTTAATACGAAAGTGAATGAAAATGTAGGGCAGTGGTTAACAACTGCATGTGTTCTTGGAATAGGTTTCATAAGTTCTATTCTATTTTATATCATTACAGAAAACAGTATTAGCATTAAAGTGTATACTACAAATTATTTGTTTTATGTAAGTGGATTGTTTGGCATCGGGTTAATAATTTGTATAATGGGTGCAATAAAGAGTTTAGGTCCAGCTTATACGGTGCTAATTAGCCTTATTACTCAATTAGTTGTTGCTCTCTGCATTGATACATTTGGATTATTTGGAATAGAAAGGGTTCCCTTACAAATAAATAAATTACTTGGAATAGCTATATTAATTGTAGGGGTAGGAATTTTTAAAGATCTTTTTTCGAATAAGAAAGATATTAATATAAATGAGGATAGAGCTTAAATAAATTACAGGGAGAGTTGTAAATGGTTAGAGAAATAGTAGTGAATGCTCTTCTTGTGAAGATGTCACATTTATTTGAGGAAATCGTAAGTTAACAATTAGCATAGTTGAAAAATAAGTAAACAAGCCTTAGATAAATTGTGATCTTTTATATAGCACTTATTATTTTGAAGTTATGTGAACTATCGTAGTAGGAGAAGTGCTATAAAGTAGGGTATGATTAAAGTTAAATATTACCTAGTATATTTAACTAATGAATACAATGTCTTTTTCAGTTATTATGTTGTAAATAATTTTATGGTAAAATCTTTAACATAATGAAATAAAGGGGTAGTATTCTATGGGTTATTTCTCAAACAGTTTATTAGTTTTGTTTGTCCTGATCGTCTGTAGCTGTATGATTTTTGGTTAATAATATAATGATGGATTTATATAAAAGGAGTTAACTGAGGAGAGGTTAACTTCTTTTTATTTTAAGTTGAGAAGGAATAATATTATTCTTATGGAAGTTTGTATAAATTAATTTCAAAGTAAAGATAATTTTATGAAATAAAAACAAACGAGAAAATAAGGAGTATTTACATGAATAATAGTATAAATTACACATTTAAACACCCAACAAATTTCAATGGATTATTAACTGTATATGAATCTTTAGGATGGAATTCTCTTCAATTAACGGTTAACGAGTTAGAACAAATGTGTAAACAAAGTTGGTATGCAATTTATGCTTTTGATGATAAGAAGTTAGTAGGGATGGGGCGTATTATATCAGATGGCGTAATAACAGGCGTTATTTGTGGTGTTTGTGTATTGCCAGAGTATCAGTCCATTGGTATTGGAAAAGAAATAGTAGAAAGATTAATCCAGCACGGTGAACAAAACAAGGTTATTCCCCAACTTATGTGTGTAGAAAAATTGCAATCTTATTATGAATCTATAGGGTTTGAGGCATTCTCTATTGGGATGACAAAAACTATTAAAAGATAGTGTGGCTTTATATTTTCGGTGTAGTTGTGCATATTTTCAAACTTCATCATAAAGGAGACGGACTATATGGAGATTGCTAAAGGGGTAGAAATGTTACAACTTGAGTTTCAAGAATTTATTATTCACCCAATTCTTTTATGGGATGATGAAATGGCAGTGTTAATAGATACTGGTTTCCCTGGACAATTTGAAGATATACAAATAGAGATGGAGAAAGTTGGGGTATCTTTTGATAAGCTAAAAGTTGTGATTTTGACACATCAGGATATAGATCATATAGGTAGCCTTCCTGATTTATTGGAGAATGGTGTAAGTGATATTAAGGTTTATGCGCACGAGCTAGATAAACCTTATATTGAAGGGGAGTTTCCTTTACTGAAGGATGGACAAGTAAAGAATCTACCAAAAGGAAAAGTGAGTGATACTGTGATAAATGGGCAAGAAATTCCGTATTGCGGTGGGATACTAATTCTACATACCCCAGGACACACTCCAGGTCATATTAGTTTATATTTGAAACAAAGTAAAACCCTTATTACAGGAGACTCGATGTATAGTGTGAATGGAAAGTTAGAAGGAATTCACGCCCCAACAACTTTAAATGTTAAGGAAGCACAGCAGTCTTTGAAGAGGTATTCAAATCTAGATATTGAATCGGTAGTTTGTTATCATGGGGGATTAAGTAAGGAGAATATAAAGATTCAAATTCAAAATTTGTAAAAGTTGAAGAGGAATTTTTTGTTAAACTGTGCTGAAGTATAATCTAATTAATAGTAAATAAATAATAAAAGAGCATGTTTGAAAAAAATTCAAACATGCTCTTTTATTAAATGAAATCTATTTAAGATTAACGGCCTAACCCGTTCCAATAAAAAGAAACGATTTCTTGGGCTAATTCATCTATATTTGTAAGAATAGGATTGTGATTTTCATCTTTAAAATTCCCAATTGATAATAAAGATACGAATGCATGAGCCGCAAATGTAGCGTTTCCTCTTGGGATTTCTCCAATTTGCATTGCATCATCAAGTGCTTTTTCTAATACTTCATACATGTTGTCTTCAGCATTTTTTAATTGTTTCAATTGTTCTTCAGATAATGATAGTTTTGCATCTTTCATAAAATTCTTCATATCAATATCCATCGTTGCGTGTAAGTAGACTTTAGCGAAGTCCAATAATCTTTCTTTTAAAGTCTTATTTGTAGAAAGGATTTGAGACATATTTTCGCGTATACGTACCATCATTTGAATCATAGTAGCGGTAAATAAATCTGCTTTTGTTGAATAGTAATAGTAGACGGTTGCTTTCGTAACACCACAAACTTTTGCAACTTCATCCATGGAAACGACTTGATAATTTTGAGTAAGAAATAGTCGAGTTGCAACTTCCAAAATGGTTTCTTTTGTAGATTTTGTATTTTTATTTTGACGAGGCCTTCCGAGAGGACGTTGTTTTTGTTCCAAATCCATTCGCTCCTGACATGTATTGTTGAGATAATTATAACACAAAGTTTTATTCATTCTTGATTAATTAACCGACCAGTATATATAATTAATGTTAGAGGAAAAAAGGAAGGTGGGTTTTTATGAAAAAGCACCCGTTACATATGTTAGGGAGGCTTGTAGCAGGGAAGCATACACAGTGGATAACTTTATCGATTTGGATTCTTATTACATTATTACTTTCATTTACATTGCCACAAGTAAACAGTACGAAAGAACCGAATCCAAAAAATTTACCTGAAACAGCTATGTCGCAGCAAGCGGAAGCACTTATGAAAAAAGAGTTTCCGAATAATGCAGGGAATCCTTTATTAGTAGTATGGTATAAGGATGGTGGATTACAGTCACAGGATTATAAACTCATACAAGACGTTTATAAAGAGTTAAAAGCTAGTCCTTTAAAGGAGCAATCAACGTTACCGCCATTTGATACATTACCAGAACAAGTATTATCAAAAAGTGCATCAAAAGATGGTACATCATTTGTTACACCAGTATTCTTTAACAAGGCAGCTGGAACAGATATATTAAAAGGAAATCTTGATGATTTAAAAAACATAGTGAATAGTAAGATCGATGAAGATCCATTCAAACGAAAACTAAGTGACGCTGGTTTACACGTTCGATTATCTGGACCTGTAGGTATTCAAACGGATGCAGTTAGCTTATTTAGTCAAGCAGATGTGAAATTATTAATTGCTACTGTATTACTCGTATTAGTTTTATTAATTTTACTGTACCGTTCACCGATTTTAGCAATTTTACCCTTACTTGTTGTCGGCTTTGCATACGGTATTATTAGTCCTACACTTGGTTTTTTAGCTAATCACGGATGGATTAAAGTAGATGCTCAGGCAATATCAATCATGACAGTATTATTGTTTGGTGCTGGAACGGACTATTGTTTATTTTTAATTTCAAGATATCGAGAGTACTTGCTAGAAGAAGAAAGTAAATATAAGGCGCTGCAACTTGCAATTAAAGCTTCTGGTGGAGCAATTATAATGAGTGCGCTTACTGTTGTACTTGGATTAGGAACATTATTACTTGCTCATTATGGTGCCTTTCATCGATTTGCAGTACCATTTAGTGTTGCTGTATTCATAATGGGAATTGCTGCTTTAACAATTTTACCAGCATTATTATTAATTTTCGGTAGAGCTGCATTCTTCCCATTTATACCGAGAACAACTTCTATGAATGAGGAGTTTGCAAGAAAGAAAAAGAAAGTCGTAAAAGTTAAAAAATCAAAAGGTGCCTTTAGTAAAAAGCTTGGAGATGTTGTAGTACGAAGACCGTGGACAATAATTATGCTCACTGTATTTGTATTAGGTGGATTGGCTTCATTTGTACCACGTATTCAATACACATATGACTTATTAGAATCGTTTCCAAAAGATATGCCTTCCCGCGAAGGGTTTACGTTAATTAGTGATCATTTCTCAGCTGGTGAATTAGCGCCAGTAAAAGTTGTTGTTGATACGAAAGGAAAAGAGCTTCCTATTAAAGAAGAACTAGAGAAGTTTTCTTTCGTACAAACTGTGAAAGATCCAAAAGTGGGCACAGAAAATAAGCAAATACAAATGTATGAGGTTTCTTTAGCTGAAAATCCATACTCAATTGAAGCGTTAGATCAAATCCCTAAATTAAAAAACAGTGTAGAAAAAGTATTAAAAGATGCTGGGGTTAGTAATGCAGAAAATCAACTATTGATTGGCGGAGAAACAGCGTCATTATATGATACAAAGCAAATTACGGAACGTGATGAAGCAGTTATCATTCCAGTAATGATTAGTATTATAGCTTTATTATTACTTGTTTACTTACGATCAATTGTTGCGATGATTTATTTAATTGTAACTGTTGTATTATCGTTCTTCTCGGCACTAGGAGCAGGGTGGCTATTACTTCATTATGGTATGGGAGCGCCGGCCATTCAAGGTGCGATACCGTTGTATGCATTCGTATTTCTAGTTGCTTTAGGTGAAGATTATAATATCTTTATGGTTTCAGAAATATGGAAAAACAGAAAGACACAAAATCATTTGGATGCAGTAAAAAATGGCGTTATACAAACAGGTAGTGTCATTACATCCGCGGGTTTAATTTTAGCAGGAACTTTTGCGGTATTAGGTACACTTCCAATTCAAGTTCTTGTTCAATTTGGTATTGTAACTGCAATTGGTGTATTATTAGATACATTTATTGTTAGACCATTACTTGTACCAGCAATTACAGTTGTTCTAGGTCGCTTTGCTTTTTGGCCAGGAAAGCTTTCAAGAAAGAGTGAAGAAGTACAAAAGGTGGATGCATAGTTAAGAAAGCCAAGGATATTTTCCTTGGCTTTCTTCTATGTAGTAGTTTATTAATTTTTTGAAGTCAAATCATCAGTTACAGCATGATCAGCATCTTCAATAGCAGTTTCTGGCATTCCATATAAGCCATTCATTGCTTGTTCTTCTACATTAAGGTTTACAGTATTATTATTTTGAATAGGTGTATTGTTTGCGATAGCATTATCTTTTTTATTTACATTTTTGTCATTCATGTTTGAATCCTCCAAACGTCAGTTGATTTATTAATAGTATGTGGTTGGATTCCAATAAATATGTGAATGGATTTTTGCAGATGTTATATAATTAAATAAAAAACTTGAGGATAAATTTAAAATATAAGGAGTGAACAGGTATGGTGAAAACAAGAAAGTTAGCCTTCTAAAATAAAAAAATTTTAGGAGGCTATTACAATGAAGTTTCATATAATTGACATAGAAAATTGGAATAGAGAGCAGTATTTTGAACATTATTTAAAATTGAAATGTACGTTTAGTATAACTGTAAATATTGATATAACGATGTTGTTAAAGGAATTACATCAAAAAGGAATAAAATTTTATCCCGTTTTTATATATTTAATTTCTAGAGTAGTAAATAATCATAAAGAATTTCGAACATGTTTTAACGATGAAGGAGTTTTAGGCTATTGGGAGGAAATGATACCAAGTTATACAATCGTCCATAAAGATGATAAGTCTTTTTCAAGTATATGGACGGATTATTCTAGTGATTTCCACATTTTCTATAAAAATTATGAAGAAGATATGAGATGCTATGCTAATGTTCATGGTCTCTTCACGAAAGAGAATATTCCGCCAAATACTTTTCCTATTTCTAGTATACCTTGGGCTAGTTTTACTGGATTTAATCTTAATATTAATAATGATGGTGATTTTCTATTACCAATTATAACTTGTGGGAAATATTTTAATGAAGAAAATAGGGTTATACTACCAGTTTCATTGCAAGTCCATCATTCGGTTTGTGATGGGTATCATGCGAGTCAATTCCTAGAGGATTTACAGGAGTTAAGTAATAGTTGCAACGAGTGGCTAAAGTAATATCTAATTTTTAATAATATACAATTAAAAATAAATAAAAGAAGAGAACATGTTTATATTGCATGTTCTCTTCTTTATTCATTAATATTGAGTTACAATGGAAAATATAGGTTTATTTGTAGTTTAATAGTAAATGAGATGATTAATTTTAATTTTCTTTATTTTATAACTATAAAGTTCATAAAACTTATTATTTTGTAACAATGAAGGGGAAAACAAAAATGACGATAATATGTATAGAAAAAGCTACAATTTTAGATGCTGAAAAGTTAACAGAAATAATGACAAGAACATTTGATGAAGAAGCAAAACGATGGCTATGCGGTCAAGGTGATGTAATTGACTATAACATTCAACCACCAGGTTATTCTTCAGTTGAAATGATGAAATATTCGATTGAAGAATTGGATTGTTACAAAGTGATAATGGATGGAAAAATAATCGGAGGAATTATAGTTACGATCTCAGGTAAGTCATATGGCCGAATTGATCGTATTTTTGTAGAGCCTGTTTATCAAGGAAAAGGAATTGGATCACATGTTATTAAATTAATAGAAGAGGAATATCTAAGCATAAGGATTTGGGATCTCGAAACATCTAGTAGACAAATTAATAATCATCATTTTTATGAAAAAATGGGCTATGAAATAATTTTCAGATCTGAAGATGAGTATTGTTATGTAAAAAGAATAACTGTAGAGTCAGCTAAAGAGAACCTGATTAAAAATAATGATATGAAAAATAGCCAATATGAAAACTGTAATCTAGCAAATACAGAGTATTATCAAGTGAATTTAAAAAATAGTTCCTTTGTTGGTAGTAATATAATGCATATGAATATGAGTAATTGTAATGTAAGTCAATCAAAGTTTAGAAATATAAATTTAAAAAGTTCTTTATATGCAGATTTAAATCTTTCCGGTAGTAAATTTTCTTTTGTGACTTTAGGTGGAGTTCATTTTAAAGATACAAGCCTTGGAGAAGATAAACATCCTATTTCATTTAATAGATGTGATTTGGAAGGTAGTACGATAAGTAATAGTAATCTCAAAAATATGGAAATAGAAAATTGTGATATAACTGGTATGAAAATAAATGGTATTCCAATTGAAAATCTGCTTGAGTTATATAATAAAGTGAAAAGTTAACCCGCATGTGAATTGTAGATAAGCTGGTCGTAATTTGGATATTATACCGAAATAATTGTGTAAAAATAACATAAAGAAATATAGAAGGGAAGGGGTTTCACCCAGGGGTCTAGAATGATATGTATTGTTATGAATATGGAGGGGAGAAAATATGGAGATTAAACTAAGAGCGGTAGAAATACAAGATGCTAGAGCAATTCATCGTATATGCATACAAGATGATGTTTTACCTTATATGGTTTTCTTACCTAGTATGCGTGTAGATGCGATGGAAAATAGAATTCGTAATTTAGCGCCAAATCAATTTGAATTTGTTGCAGAGTATGATGGAGAAGTTGTTGGATTTGTTGGGTTAACCCAAAGCCCAGGACGTAGATCTCATTCGGGTGATTTGTTTATGGGGGTAGATAGTGAATATCATAATAAAGGCATTGGGAAAGCACTTCTTACAAAAATGCTTGATTTGGCTGATAATTGGTTAATGTTAGAGCGAGTAGAGCTTGGTGTTTTAGCAACGAATCCTAAGGCGAAATCGCTATATGAAAAATTTGGATTTGTAGAAGAGGGAATAAAAGTAGGGAATTTGAAGGCTCACGGAAAGTTCATTAATGAAATTATGATGAGTCGTTTTAGACCTGATGGTTTAATCATACATAATGGATAGTGAAAAGCATGACAGTATACTGTCATGCTTTTTATTTGTTAGTTGTTGTTAGGCAGTTTTGGCTGCACTAAAAATAATGCTAAGCCAATAAAAATAACTGTAATGCCTAGTCCTTGTTGTAAAGAAATAGTCTCATTTAATATAAAATACGCTAGTATACAAGTTCCAATCGTTTCTCCTAAAATACTCATAGAAATAACAGTAGCGCTCATCCATTTTAGTAACCAATTGAATATCGTTTGACCTAAAATCGTAGCAATGAAAGCTAAGCCAATAAAGCACAACCAAGTTTGTATAGAGTAATGGATGAAAGATTCTTGCTGCATGTAGGCAAATATACCGAGAAAACAGGCGCTACTTCCATAACTAATTACCGAATACGGTATAAGTGATAAATCTTTACGAACATGTTGGCTAATGAAAAAATAAGCGGTAATAATTCCGGCCGCAATAAATGCTAAAATATCTCCGTATAATGCTTCTCCGCTGATTTGGAAGTCTTGCCATCCGATGACGCTACTTCCTGAAATAGCGATGAGGCAACCAATAACCGCTCCTTTCGTAAATCTCTCTTTAAATAGAAAGTAACCACCAATCATTGAAAATAAAGGTTGTAATGTTACGATAACTGTAGAACTCGCTACAGAAGTGTATTGTAATGATTCAAACCATAGTACATAATGTGCAGCTAAAAATAGCCCGGATATGAATCCGAATCCCCATTGTCCTCTTGTTACTGTTTTTAGCTCGTTTCGATTATTTTTATTAAATAGTAATAACGGTAATAGAATCAGTGTAGCAAAGAATAATCGGTAAAAAGCAATGATAGCCGCAGGAGCATCTGCCAATTTTACGAAAATTGCTGAAGTTGATAGGGCGAATACGCCGAAAAATAAGATGCAATATGAAAGAATAGGTGATTTCACAGTTTGTCCCTCCGATAGACTGTTTATTATAATGAACTAAATAAGATATAATGTACAAAGGTAAGTATATAAGTCCCAGAGATGATAGGAAAGGATTATTTACTTTTGTTTACTATGTCAGCACAAAGGCAATGAAACATGCAATATGATGGACGAAAGGAAGTTTTTATTATGATACATGATAGACTCGGACAAACTGTATTAAGTTATCGTAAGAAAAATAATATGACAATTCGGGAATTTGCTGATTATGCAGGGATTAGTACTTCACTAATTAGTCAAATTGAACGAGGATATGCGAATCCCTCTTTAAGTGTATTGGAATTAATTGCGAAAGCATTAAATGTACCACTATTTACACTTTTTATTAATGAAATTGATACAGATTCACTCATTTCTAAGAAAAAAGATCGAAAAAAAGTATATCGGGAGAACAATGATCACATTGTATATGATGTATTAACACCGGATTTTATGAAAGCACGTATTGAAATGTTAATAATGGATTTAAATAAACAAGCAAACACAACGGAAAGTCACTATTCACATGAAGATAAGGAAGAAATTGCTGTTGTTATGAAAGGGGAAGTGTATGTGGAGTTAGAAGGAAAAGAATATTTTTTAGAAGAAGGCGACGTTGTACGTATACCGCCAAACGTGAAGCATCGGTTTTTAAATAAAAGTGATGAATCCAATCATATTTTATTTGTATTGACGCCATCTTTAGGATGAGTATTAAATGATTTTTATTACGGGGGAAAAATAGATGGAAAATAAAATCGTTTTAAAAAGTGGCCTTTCAATTATTTCTCAATGTAAAAGACAGACAAATAATATTTGGCATGCGCATTTTGGAGCAGCTGCAATTGCTAGTTATTTCTTTATGAAAGACAACAATATGGATGAAGAGATAACTCATAATATGTATTACCAAACAAAAAGGATGCTGAACAAGCAAAACTTAGGTGAAGTCATTGATGATAAAGAGGAAATTGATTTTCAAAGTGCTGAAAAAATGATTATAAAATCATTGGAACATACAATTGATGAACTTCATTGGGTGGGGCATAATGTCATTTATGCTGCATTAAGTTTATTAGCTATGAAAGAGTTACAAAAATGGGGCGATAATCAAGAGATTGAAGGGATTACTAACCTTATAATATCGTTTCGAAAAACAATTCCTGGTAGATCATGGATTGGTTTTACAACAAAGGAAGTAAAACAATTAAGTATAAAAGATGAGATAGAAAGTGAATTAAGAAATCCGAAACAATTATCTACGTTTATTTTAAACGAGCTCTCGCAATTTAATATTATTTATAGAGCGGAATCACATCATGATTTAATTGGTCATTTACTTACTTTTTCTCATGCAATTAATATTATGTATGACTTAGGTCATAGAGATATATTCCAACGAGGTATACGTCCGCTGTTGAAACTAGTATACGTGTTACGTGCTAGTCAAAAATTAACGTCAAATAGTAAAATAACTTTACACTCACCGATAGATTTTTTACCTTTAGTCGAATCTAAACGAGCTCATGTATTACCAACAGAAAAAGAATTTTGGCTAAAAGACTATAGTACATTTGATTGGGATTTCGGACATATCTTTAAATTCTCATATAGTTATTTTGATCATATTAAGAGAGCTCCAAAATATAAAGATATAACATTAGAGAAATTCCGATTTATTATTAATGCGTAATGGAGTCTAATGATCTGTATAAAGGGCTAAATTAAAAAATTCTTTGTTGAAAATATATTATTTTGATATTTGTAAGATTTTACATACTTATTTTACTTTTACTAATTATGTAAGTAGGCTATACTAAAATACATACATTTTATTATTGGAGAGAAATAAAACGACATGGAATTAGTGAAATTAGAGAAAGTAATAGAAATTAAAAAAGAAGAGCTGTTATATTTAGTATCGGATTATGGAATTCAACATGAAAAAGTACTGGCATTAAGCCAAGAAATAGACAAATTGATTAATTACTTTATGTTTTTGAAATAGAAAGAACTATGACATGATGTGAAAATGTTATAGTTCTTTTTATTTGGAAATTCAGATGAATATTCTATATACTGATAGTTAATGGAATATTCCGTTTCAAAGGAGGGGCATATATGATTTTACATACTAACATTTCAGGCGAAGGGGAACCAATTGTGCTTTTACATTCTGGTGGTATGACAGGTTTAGAAGAATTTGATGAGCAGGTAGCATTTTTTCGAGAAAAAAATTATCAAGTCATTCGTCCGGATTTAAGAGGACATGGAAGATCAGGCGGGACATTGGAGAATTATTTCCTACGTTCTGTAAAGGATTTACATGATACGTTAGTGCATTTACAAATTGATAGATGTCATATAGCTGGTGTTTCCCTAGGAGGATTAGTCGCTTTATTATTCACAAAAAAATATCCAGATAAAGTGAGAACATTAACTTTTTCTGGTATCTTTCCGCTTAAGGGAGAAAATTGGGAGGAGTCTCAGGAGTATGAAGCGAATTGCCATCAGCAATTGATGGAAAATGAAGAAGTTGTAACTTATATGAATCAAATTCATGAAAAAAGTGATTGGAAAGCATTGCTTGAATCGTGGCAAGTTAAAGATTGGTACCCATTCGATGAAACTGGTGATGTAGCTAATCTTCAAGTACCTACACTTTGTATTGCAGGGGGAGATTCGGAAGATGAAGTTACAGCTGCTACAATGTTCAAACAATTAAATGAAAATATTCATATTGCTATTATTCCGTTTGCTGGTCATTTAGTGCACAACGATCAACTAGAAATATATTCGAATATATTGTCTAATTTCTTACAGAATGCACAAGCTGCTAGTCGAATATAAGGACTTTTGGGTATAATAATAAAGGAATTATTAATTGTATCGGTTAGGAGCGCAGCACATATGAAAACAGTTGTTGTTATCGGTGGAGGTATAACGGGACTTTCTACTATGTTTTATTTAGAAAAATTAAAAAAGGATAATAATATCGATTTAAATTTAATCCTTGTAGAAAAAGAAGAGTACTTAGGTGGTAAAATCCATAGTGTAGAAGAAAAAGATTTTATTATGGAATCAGGAGCAGATTCTATCGTTGCTCGTAATGAACATGTTTTACCGCTTGTAAAAGATTTAAATTTAGAAGAAGAAATGGTATATAATGAAACGGGTATTTCTTACATATATTCTGATAATACTTTACACCCAATTCCATCTGACACTATATTTGGGATACCGATGAGTGTGGAGTCGTTGTTTAGCAGTACGCTAGTTTCAACGAAAGGGAAAATTGTTGCTTTAAAAGATTTCATAACGAAAAATAAAGAGTTTACAAAAGATACTTCGCTTGCTGTATTTTTAGAAAGCTTTTTAGGGAAAGAGTTAGTGGAAAAACAAATTGCTCCGGTGCTTTCAGGTGTATATTCCGGTAAATTAAATGAGCTTACTATGGCATCGACATTACCGTATTTACTGGATTATAAAAATAAATATGGAAGTATTATTAAAGGTTTTGAAGAGAATAAAAAACAGTTTCAATCAGCAGGAAACAAAAAGTTCGTATCATTTAAAGGTGGACTATCTACGATTATTTATCGTTTAGAAGAAATGCTGACTGAGACAGTCGTTAAGAAAGGCGCTGTAACGACTGCTGTAAGGAAACAAGGTGATCGCTATGAAATCTCCTTTGCAAATCATGAATCAATCCAAGCTGATTATGTTGTATTAGCAGCTCCTCACGATATCGCACAAACTTTATTACAGTCTAATGAGTTAAACGAGCAGTTTCATACATTTAAAAACTCATCTCTTATAAGTATTTACTTAGGATTTGATATACTTGATGAACAATTACCGGCGGACGGCACAGGATTTATCGTAACGGAAAACAGTGATTTACATTGTGATGCGTGTACATGGACAAGCCGGAAGTGGAAGCATACATCGGGAAAACAAAAGCTATTAGTAAGAATGTTTTATAAGAGTACAAATCCAGTATATGAAACGATTAAAAATTATAGTGAAGAAGAATTGGTACAAGTCGCTTTATATGATATTGAAAAGAGCCTAGGAATTAAAGGGAAACCAGAAGTAGTTGAAGTTACAAATTGGAAAGATTTAATGCCGAAATATCATTTAGAACATAATCAAGCTGTTCAAATATTACAAGAAAAAATGACGGATCTTTATCCTAATGTATACTTAGCTGGAGCCTCATATTACGGTGTCGGAATTGGTGCGTGTATTGGAAATGGAAAAAACACTGCAAATGAAATAATTGCAACATTAAAGGAACTGTCAAAATAGAATACATATATAAATAAAACGTCCCTCCAGTATATTGGAGGGACGTTTTATTTATTTCACTTGAATTGAGATTTTTTTATTAGTTGTATTATTCTCAGTAATCGTTAATGTTATGTTCCCGGATTCTTTAAATGAATAGGATGAGAGTTGATAAAGCTCTTTTATGCCATGTTTCTCTTTTAATTTATTGGCTGGAAGTGATGTTATGTTCGGTTTCCATGATTCTTGCTTACCTGAAGGATAGTTAACTATTATTTCTGGATTATTTAATTGCATTGGTTCCCATGAGGCAAAATATAGTTCAATTTCTGTATCTTTTTTTAGTAATTCTTCTGAGAAATACCCAAGCTCCCCAACATTACCGAAAACAGTAAAGTTTTGATTTTGTAACGTGATATCTAAATGTTTAGGTTGATATGTTGCTGCGTGGTAGATACCATAGGAAAGTGAAAGAGTGGCGGCGATTAACATGCCAATTGAAAATGTTTTAAAGCTATTGCCTTTAAAACTAGTCATCATGAATGAGTTTGGAGCGAACTTTTTTGCAAATAAAAATATGAGTAATATGAGTAAGAGGGATAAACTGATGAATATATACATAGAAAATATACACCTCCATAACAAAATATATTTTAACTATATTTTACCATAAATGTATGGAGGAGGGTGTTATTTTAGAAGGGAAAAGTGAGTGTGGAAACGAAATTATAAGATATGTTATTACGAGTGGAGTGATGGAGATGAAAAGAAAACAATTAATTTTTATAAATAAAGGTAAGAACAGGATAATAGGAGGGGATGTGATTGTATCCTTTTGTTAATGAGTTAGATACACTACTTAGAGAAACTGGTTTTTCAAGTATAAACTGGAGACAAACAGCTCCATGTCATTGGGCATTAGTTGCATATAAATAGAGTATAAAGAGATGGTCAAAATACTATGATCATCTCTTTATTTTTTCTAATCATGTAAAAGCAAGAAGGGTTACTTTTAGTTCGTATTGAATTAAGAGAATAAGCTTCTCTAGAAATATTTGATTAATGGGACATTAAGGACTTTCCTAATTTGAAATATTTTTTCTGCTATAATGAATGTGTAGAAAGAAAGGAATGATTCTATGGCGTTTCCTATATTAGAAACTGAACGTTTACGTTTAGTTGAAATAGAACAATCTTATTGTCAAAAAATATATGAAATTTTTTCATTGGATGAAGTAACATGTTATTACGGTATGAATTCCTTTACGGAGTTTGGACAAGCGTCGCGTATGATTGAATCTTTTTCAAAAAATTACTTTGAGAAAAAGGCAATACGATGGGGGATTGTATTAAAAAAAACAAATACGTTAGTCGGTACAATTGGATTAAATAATTTACAACTATGGAGTAAACGATCTGAAATTGGATATGACTTACATCCTCGTTATTGGGGAAATGG
This sequence comes from Bacillus sp. 17RED48, assembly GCF_019837545.1. Taxonomy (NCBI): domain Bacteria; kingdom Bacillati; phylum Bacillota; class Bacilli; order Caryophanales; family Bacillaceae; genus Bacillus; species Bacillus sp. 17RED48. The sequence goes on along the minus strand of NZ_JADAXG010000004.1, from coordinate 107,858 downwards.
TTATGCCTCAGAAGCGGCTCAAGAAATTATTCATTATGGATTTCGAGATTTAGGCTTATTTAGAATTGGAGCTATTACATACCCTGAAAATGTTACTTCTTGTAGAATGTTATCTAAAATAGGCTTTCATAAGGAAGGGTTATTACGTGGATATATTCATCAAGGAAATAAGCAACATGATGCACTATTGTATTCTATAATTCGAACGGATATAGAGGATATAAATTTATAATAAAAAACCCCTCTTATAAAAGAGGGGGTAAGTAAAAATTAACCTATTTTAGGTAATAAACGTTCTCCGCTTTTCATGCTACTTTTACATAAAGGGCATTTAGGCTCTTCTTCAAATGAAAAGTTCTTTCTCATCCATCCTAAACAATCCTCTGATTCACATTCCCAGACAGGGGTTTGTTCTGGTGGTACTTCTGCTACATCATTCTTTCGATTGCGATACATATAACCACTCCTTTTATGTAAAAAATTTTAGTTATATATTAAAAAGGCTGTTAACCGAGCTGGTAACAACCTTTTTATTGTTTGAATTATAGCTTTACAACGTTTTTAGCTTGAGGTCCACGGTTACCGTCTTCAACTTCGAAGCTAACTTCTTGACCTTCGTCAAGAGATTTGAAGCCGTCGCCAGTGATAGCTGAGAAGTGAACGAATACGTCGTTACCGTCTGCAACTTCGATGAAACCGAAACCTTTTTCGCTGTTAAACCATTTTACTTTACCTGTTAATGTCATGGTAGTGCCTCCTAAAATTTAAAAAGATTACAATATGATCGGCCTTATTTGAATGAAAAATAAAAGTTCACATATTATCAAACACCCATAAGGAGTATAAAATAATCCTGATTGATACTTGATAATATGCAAAGGAAATATGGTGTTAAATTGACCTTAATTACTATCTTACAACAAATGGTGGGAAATAGCAAGTGCTGGTAATACCAGTGTGCAATAGGATGGAGATAATGGGAAAAGACACAAAGACATCTCTTTTATTTATATATTATTCCTAATTTTGGTTTATGCTAAACGGAGAACATTTTTATTGAAAGTTTGCATTAGAGAAACAATATATAGTATTAATATATTTGTTAAGGAGGCGAGAATATTGCAATTTATTCAATTTAAAATAATTGAAGCAGCCAAAGAAGGAAGAAGAAAAATTCATCCAGTATTCGCTGTTATACTTGCAATTGTATTTTTAACTTTAGGTGAATTGTTCATGTTATTTATGTTGTTTTTACCGAAAGCAGAAACACTTTTAATGAAGGCGATTTATAGTGACATTGAGATGATATTGACGTTTGGCGGAGCTGTATTTTTTGTTTTTTTATGGGTTAGATTTGTAGAGAAAAGATCAATTTCATCCATTGGGTTTTGGAGAAATCAGTGGATAAGAAAATATTTGAGAGGTGCATTATTAGGGTTTGTTTTCATTTCAATACCAGTAATGATACTTTTATTAACAGGAATTGTACAACTACAAATGCAACAAATTACGCCAACCGCTATAATTGGAATTGTGGGATCTTTAGTTGCTTTTTTAATACAAGGTGCAACAGAAGAAATTGTTGTTCGAGGTTGGTTATTTCCGGTCCTATCTGTTAGAAGTCGTATATGGATTGGGATTGTTGTGACTTCTTTTTTATTTGGTTTTCTTCATTTACTAAATCCAGGTATTACAATTCTTTCAATATCGAATATAATATTAGTTGGTGTATTTGCAGCTTTTTACGTTTTGAAAGATAGTAGTCTTTGGGGGATATGCGCATGGCATTCCATTTGGAATTGGGCACAATATAACGTATTCGGATTTGCAGTAAGTGGAATGGCAATGTATTCTACACCACTTTTTAAACCTGTAACAAAAGGATCGGAAGTCCTTCATGGGGGCTCGTTCGGTATTGAGGGGAGTATCATTACAACAATCATGCTTTCTATCGCTTCCATTGTTTTATGGAGACAGTTATGGGGGAAAAATGCGAAGCAAAGAGATTTAAGTTAATGAAAGTGGGAGAAACTATGGGGATTATAGCGTTTGAGGGAGCGAGTGCGGTTGGTAAGAGTAGCACGTGTCGTGAATTAGAAAAAAATTATGGTGCGTACATTATACCTGAAGTGAATGTTTTATTTGAAAGACCAAAAAACGAACATAGAACATGGTATTTTGAAAAACAAGTAGAGCGCTGGAAAATAGCAGTGCAGAAATCAGAGCAATATGAATTAGTAATACTTGATGGCGACATTTATCAACCACTTAGTTATAATTGGTGTTTCCATTTTGATATATTTAATCAGCCGTTATCTTTAATAGAAAACTTTTATAAAGAAAAGCTAATACATAGGGAAATTGGTTTTCCCAATCAATATTTTTATTTATATACGAATGATGAAGAACTTAGAAAAAGGAAAGAATCTGACGAGACAAAAAGAAGAAGAAACTTTGAAAAGCATTTACATATATCAAAATCGTTTCAACGTTATTATGAAAATTTAAATGCTGTTACAGACGGGTACTGCAAAATGATTGATGCGAAAAGTGTAAAATCGAATGAATTAGAAATTGTGAAAAGTGTAAACAGTTTAAATGTGTGTGAAGAGACACGTTTTGATGTTTCGAGGTTAGATGCGATTACGAAGTGGTTAAAAGAATATCGTGCATAAAAACAACGAGTGCCTAATAAGGTACTCGTTGTTTTTTATGTATTATATATTGATTTTATAATTTGTAAGTTTGCTTTTTCATTTTTCTTAATAGCATTTGCATATTTAGCTAGAAAGAGCTCAGAAGGATAAACCGGTAGTTCACCACAAATGTCGATACCATAGACATTTTTATTCCTAATAAGAGAATGTAAACATTTTAATAGTGTAGAAAGTTTCATATGTCCTTGATCCCAATTTGTAATAGTTACTTTTGCATCTAAAACATCTTTATCAATGCTTACATATACAGTCTTTGTATGAATATGCGAAAGTATTGTATGTGCAGATATTTCATTAGCTGTATCTATTGGGAACACTTCTACGCATGAATAATCATTAGAATGAATGGTTAAAGAAGAAGGTCCAATAATAATTACTTTCTTTAATTTCGAATTATTTTGAAGAGCGAATGATACCTATGACCCGCAAGAAATAAGAGTATGTTCATTTTCTTCTTTTAAGTTCATATCAGTGTGATGATCAAATAAAATAAGGCTAAATGGTTCATCTATTTCTTTTAGTAGCAAATCAGATACATAATGATAATTTCCAGAACCGATAAAGGTGATTCCTCTTTGCTTTCTACGATATAACTCCCGTTTTATACGCTTTAAAGAAGGAGTCTCGCAATACAGGTTTGCGTGCTCTAAATGACTAAAATCAATATCTTCATGTGAATAAGAATGAAGGTTATTTTGTAATAAATACGTATCATCAAAGTTTAAAAAAGTTAAACCGATATACAATAAACTCATATTTATTCATCTCCTTTATATGTAGGCTAGCATATATTTTTATAAAATTAAAACGAAATGCTTAGAGATGGATCTGCATTTGAAAAAGATCGAGATTTTTGACGGAATAATCTTTCAATTTATAAAGAAAAGAAATACAATATAAGGAAATATACATGTGGTTCAAGAAATAGAAAATATGAATGGGATATGTGGGAGGAAACAAGCAATATGAAAACATTTTTTAAAATAATAGGTATTTTAGCTGGTATGGCGGTAATCGGCGTAGGTTTAACATATGGTATGCTGTATTATCTAAATAATAGTAAACCAGCTGCGAAAAAGGCATCACCAGCTGCTCCGGCAGCAGAAGTACTAGCGGATAGTAAAGTAAAAGCTGAAGATGCAAAGCTTTTAGAAAATGGCAATCATTCATTACCAAATAGCGGTTTTAATAAAAATTTTAAATGGACAGATGAGAACATACAGACAGCATTACATGAAATGGCACATCAAAAAACGAAAGCTGATCAAAAGTGGGGCTATATTTTTATCACACAAGAACGAATTGAAAGTTTACTTGATATTGTAAAGAGTAATGATCTAGTACAAGGAAATACATATACAGATATTTTAGAGAGATGGAAACAAGGGAAATATGAAAAGATGGACGCGGATCACAACAAGATTTGGAAATTACAAAGCGGGAATTTAGGCGAAGGAAAAGGTGTAATGTCAGAAGCGGAACAAAAAGAGTTAATTAATCAATTGTTTATGCAAAAAGGTACATATTCAGGCAGTAAATTAATTGCAGGTGGGGGACAGACTAATAAATAAGATAATATTGGAAGAGAGTAAGTGCTTATTAGGCAGTTACTCTTTTTTGTGTGCAGCTTTTAGTCTTGTTCTAGTAAGGAAAGAAATGATTGTAAAACGGGTGAAATCCATCTAGATTTATGATAGATTACATAGCTTTGAATAACTGCTGGAGTTTCGATAGGCTGAAAACAGAGTTGTTCTTTTTGACAATTTTCTTGTACAACGATGTAAGGAAGAATTGAAATTCCTAACTCACACATTACAGATTGTTTAATGACTTCAACGTTGGAAGTTTCAAATGTTTTAGCTGGAATATTTCCGCTTTGACGTAAAAATCGATCTACCATTGGTCTATAGCCGCAGCTTTGTTCTGTAAAGATAAATTGAGTATCATTTAGTAAACAAAATGGATTAGAGTGTGTAGAGTAATGTGGAGGTAAAATCCATCCAAATGCTTCATTACAAAAAGTACGCGTAATAAAATCATTATGTTCCATACTTTCTCCAATTATGAAAATAACATCTGATTCTCCTTCACGTAGCTTATTCATTGCTTGTTCGTTTGTAGTTGTTTCCAGTACGATATTTACTTTCGGATTCTCCTGTTTGTACATACGTAATAATTGTGGTAATCGGTACACTGCTAATGATTCGTTAGATGTAATCGTTAATGTTCCCTCTAAATCATCACTATTTTGAGGGATTTCTTGCGCTTTTTCATAAATAGCTAGTAATTCTAGAGCATAAGGATGAAATTGATGACCTGCTTTTGTAAGAAGTACTTTTTTCCCTAATCGATCGAAAAGAGGGAGATGTAAATCGTTTTCTAATGCTTTCATATGCGCTGTTACAGTAGATTGCGCATAACCTAACGCATGAGCAGCTTTAGAAAAACCACCATATTTAACAATCGCACAAAATGTTTTAACGTGTCTCATTTCCATAAGCAATCCCTCTTTTATTATCATGATTTGTGAATGATTATATCACGTATTTCAATTTTCCAAATGGTTAAATTCTTTATAAAATGAAATTGTAGAAATATTCATTTAAGTGATATTGGAGGAGAAAAGATGATCAAAAAGGGCTATCATGTAGCTGTAGTCGGGGCTACAGGTGCAGTCGGACAGAAAATTATTGAACTGTTAGAGAAAGAAACTCAATTTAATATAGTTGAAGTTACATTGCTTTCGTCAAAACGATCCGCTGGTAAAGTAGTGCGATTTAAAGGACGGGAGATAATAATAAAAGAGGCAAAAACAACTAGCTTTGAAGGTGTAGATATTGCCTTTTTTAGCGCTGGAGGAGAAGTTTCTAGACAATTTGTCAATCACGCAGTCTCTAGTGGTGCTATCGTAATTGACAACACGAGTGAATACCGAATGGTACATGATGTACCGCTCGTTGTTCCAGAAGTAAATGCGCACACTTTAAAGAAGCATAAAGGGATCATTGCAGTTCCGAATTGTTCAGCATTACAGATGGTGACGGCACTTCAGCCAATTCGAAAAGCATTCGGATTGGAACGAATTATTGTTTCCACATACCAAGCTGTATCAGGTTCAGGAATTCATGCGATTCAGGAATTAAAAGAACAGACTAAGTCAATGCTTGCAGGTGAAGAGGTTAAGGGTACGATATTACCTGTGAAAAAAGATAAAAAGCATTATCCAATTGCGTTTAATGTACTGCCTCAAGTAGATATATTTACAGATAATGATTTTACATTTGAAGAAGTAAAAATGATTCAAGAAACGAAGAAAATTTTAGAAGATCTCAATTTAAAAATGGCAGCTACTTGTGTGCGTGTTCCAGTTGTTTCAGGGCATTCAGAATCGGTTTATATTGAACTTGAAAAAGAAGCGACTGTTGCAGAAATAAGAGAAGTGTTGCTGGATGCACCAGGTGTTAGACTGCAAGATAATCCTAGTGAACAGCTGTACCCAATGCCAGTATATGCAGAAGGGAAAATAGATACATTTGTCGGGAGAATTAGAAAAGACCCTGATACACCAAAAGGATTCCATCTTTGGATTGTTTCCGATAATTTATTAAAAGGGGCCGCTTGGAACTCGGTTCAAATTGCAGAAACGTTGGTGGAGGAAGGGATAATATAGTATAGGTAAACTAGGAGACTGTTAATGATTACAGTTTCCTAGTTTTTATTTTATAATTGTTTTCTTTATTCCAGCCAAATTTGATTTGAAAGACAGTAAAAAACATCAAGAATGAATAAAGTCCTTTTAGTATGATATAGATATAATCAATACGAGGGGGAAATATGATGTATGAAGTAAAGGGGTACTTTTCATCATTAAAAGGAAGTCATTATGATATTGGAAGGCAACAAGGAGAGTTTGTGAAAAGTCATCCGTATCTCATTCCACAATTTATACAACAAGAACATTTAGTATCAGATAATTATTGGACAGAATCTAGAAATATATTACATCAATATTGTCCTGGAATTAATGATGAAATTGAAGGTTTTTGTGAAGTGTTGAAAATTCCTGCTAGAAATATGATGTATTATTATCAAACACTATTAAAAGCAGGATGTAGTCATTGTGTCGTATTACCTAAAAAGACAGATTCAAAGCACACATATGTATTAAGAAATTATGATTTGTCACCAAAAATAGATGATATGCGTTTTTGCTCTACACATGTTGAAGGCGCGTATGCCCATAGTGGATTTTCTACTTTTTATTTTGGTCGAACTGAAGGTGTTAATGAGCATGGGTTAGCTGTTACATTTTCAGCATGTGGTCAACCAGTAGGGAGTATTGAAGGCTTACGAGAGCCGGTGTTAAATGGTTTACAATGTTTTGCGGTAATTCGAGTATTATTGGAGAAATGTAAAAATGTGCGGGAGGCGATATCACTAGTTGATGAAATGCCAATTGCAAGTAATATTAATCTAATTGTAGCAGATCCTTTAGACGCAGCGCGTATTGAAATATTTGACGGTTTTAAATCAATAACCACAATTGATGAGGAAAGCCATGATTTTATCGTATCAACAAACCATGCGATTAGTTTACCTATTCAAAAATTGAATAATAGAAGATTAGAACAATCTACAAACAGATATCACACATTGTATGAATATTTAAATCAAAATGAACTAGTGAGCATGAAGTCTTTAAAAGGATTAGTAGAAAAAGAGTATCCTACTGGGCTGACAGTACATAATTATGAAGAATGGTTTGGAACTTTGCATTCTGTCTTATTTGATTTGCATAACCGTACAATGAATATTTGCTTCGGATCTCCACTATTCAACGACTGGTACTCATTGAAAGTTGGAGAGAGCCTATCCTTTTCTAAGTTGAATGTGAAATTTAATAATAAAACGTATACTGACTTTTGGAAAGAAGAACGCTATTAATTGATTCAAGAAGAATAAATGAGATAAAATGGTAATAGTGTATATACGAGAGGGATTGCCATTGCTAAAAGTAATGTTACCGATTGTTCTTATCTTATTTGTTGTCGTTTCAATGTATATTACTTATGAAAAAAGAAAAAAGCAGGGGTAAAAGGATTGAAGAGTGCGTTACCTTCAATTTGTTTCTTTGCAATTGCGATTTTAAATTTCTTTGCATATTGGTTTAGCTTTGGCGGTATGTTTACTTGGTTGTTTTCAATCGTATTATTGCTAATTGGAGCATATTTCACGAAATATATTCCAATATCTAAAAAGGTACATTGAAATCTATATGAATCTTAATATGATGTTTTATTTTGAAAAGAGATTATTCTACTAGGTCGTTGTGAAGCGATTTTATAGGATAATCTCTTTTGTTCGTTTAGCTTTGTAAAGAACGTACTGTTCTATTTAGTTGCTCAATAAACTCTCGAGTTGCAGCACACATATATTTATCTTTTCTATATATAAGTCCAATTTCTATTGTTGGAGTAGGATTTTCTATTTTAATAGCTTGAATGTTTTTATTTTGTAAAAAGTCTATATACGGTTTTGGTAACACTGTAATTCCCATTCCTTTAGAAACCATTTGGATTAAAGATTCCATCGTACTAATTTCTAAAATTGGTTTTGGTTTAAAATTGAATTTTTGACAATGAGATGTAATTAGTTCGGTTAAAAAGAAATTTTTAGGTAATAGAATTAAAGGGTAGTTCTGTAATTCAGCAATAGATACATGATTACGTTCAGCTAATCGATGACCGGTTGGTACGACTAATGTAAGTTCACTTTTGTATAGAGGGATAGAAATAATCTCCTTATCTTGCACCGGGAGAAATGTAATGCCAATATCAAGTTCGTTTTGTAATAATTTTTCGCGAATATCTCCTGTACGAAGCCCTAATACAGAGAGTTCTATATTAGGATATAATTGATTAAAATTTAAAATAGCGGGTGGTAGTAAATAATTTACGACGGTTAACAATGATCCTATTGTTAAGGAACCTTGTTGTAACCCGTTTAAATCTTGAATAGCAGAACGAGCTTGTTCGACTTCATGAAAAATGGTTTTACTATGTAATAATAAAATCCTTCCTGCATTAGTTAAAGATATTCTTTTACCAATGCGATCGAAAAGCGGCATTCCTACTTCATGTTCTAATGCACGTATTTGCTGACTTAGAGAAGGTTGTGAAATATTTAATTTCTCAGCTGCTTTTGTAAAATGCAATTCTTTTGAAACAGCTAAAAAATATTCAAGTTGTCGTAATTCGATTGGAATCACCTCAAGTTTAATGATAGGTTATACCTATCATTATTATATAAATAATTGGATTGAACAATGATTTTGTTGAGCTTATAATCACTTTATTAGAGAGGGATTGAAAAGTTTTTGAAGTAAGGATAGATAAGTATCGGAGCAAGGATATTTGAGTGGTTATTACATTTGCTGATCTTTTGTCATTTTAAATGAAAAATAGACAGAGAGTTTGAAAGTATAAATTAATCTATTGAAAAATTGTGGGGTAAGTAAGAGGAGCGATTAAGATGAATAAAGTATATGAGGTACTATCTTTAAACATAGGGTTACCAAAAGAGGTTACATACGGCGGAAAGGTAATTCATACAGGTATAAATAAGAATCAAGTAAGGGAACCAGTGTTTTTATCCTTTTTAAAATTTAATGGAGATGGGCAAGCGGACTTAGTTCATCATGGCGGAGTAGATAAAGCAGTTTGTGTGTATTCTGGAGAACATTATAGATACTGGGAAAAAGAGTTGAATGAAGACCTTGTATATGGAGCATTCGGAGAAAATATAACAATTAGTGGTCTGTGTGAAGAGGATGTTTGTATTGGTGATACATTTCAAATTGGAGAAGCGATTGTACAAGTGACGCAACCAAGACAACCTTGTTTTAAATTAGCTAAGAAATACAATATTCCAAAGTTACCACTATATTTTCAAGAAACAGGATATACAGGATTTTATTTTCGCGTATTAAAAGAAGGATGGGTATCACCTACTGATACGTTAAAATTACTGAAGTCTGATCCAAAAGGTGTTACGGTAGCATTTGCTAATCGTATCATGCATAAAGAAAAACAAAATGTAGTAGGGCTAAAAAGGATTTTAGAAGTACAGGCGCTTTCTACGAGTTGGAGAAATACATTTGAAAGGCGAATGAGGGGAGAAGAAATTAACACGCAGGAGAGACTAGAAGGAAAAAAATAATAAAAAAATATTTTTTATAAATGGTGCATTTCTATTAGTAAAAACGACTTAGAAAGCACTATTTTTATATAACAAACTTATTAATATTCAAAAATCCTAATATTATTTTATTCGACTTATTTTCAAATAGTCAAAACATAAAATAAATTAGACTTTTTTTTTATATTTTATGATAGTATATTGATTGGTAAGACCTATTACTTTAAGAGTAGGTTCTACAACTACATCTAATTTGATGGAATTAACGTATGGAGGGACAACATGGGGAATGTTGAAAATTTTGAAAAACTTCTTTTAGAAGAACCGAAAAGAGAGCAGTTATTTCCTTTATTTGAAGAAGTGTTTGGGATTACAATTCAAACATTGAATGATTTTTCAGAGAGAGGTTATTGGGATGATACATACAAAGCTTTATCATTTTTACAAGAAGATAAAGCAATTGCAAATGTTGCGGCATTTTCGCTACCATTGCTAGTAAATGGTGAAAGAATAAATGCAGCGGGAATTCAATCGGTAATGACACACTCTAATTTTCGTAGACAAGGACTCATGACACAATTAATGAGTAAAATGATAGAAGAAATCGATAAGAAATGTGAATGTACTTTATTGTTTACGGAAATACCTGAACTATATGCATCATTTGGGTTTAAAGTTGTGCAGGAGTATTTGATGACTATTTCATATGATAAAAAGAATAATAATGATTCTTTACTTAGAAAGTTAGATTATTATATGGAAGAGGATAGAAAGTTAATACATGAAACTATTGATAGTAGCCAAAGACTTTCAAATAATTTTGCAACATTAAACTTCCACCCTTCGTTTTATTTGAATATGTATGACTCGGAATGGAATGAGAAATTGTATTATTCAGAGAAGCTAGATGCTCTTATTGTGTATGAAGTAGATAATGAAATGTTGAAATTATATGGAGTGTTTGCACCAGTACTTCCAGTTTTAGATGAAATATGCGAGGAAATCGCTGAAAGATTTACAGAAATCGAATTTTACTTCTCACCAGATCAATTAGGGATTGAGGATGTACAATTTACAGAATTACAGTCAAGTAAGTGTTTAATGGTTCGAAGTAATAAAGAGCTAGATTTTAAAGGATTTAAATTCCCAGTGTTAACGGAATTTTAAATGTTTATATAGATATTTTTGAGGGGGATACAAGTATACATACTATTAAAATAGGTCTATACATATGAAGTCCACTTGAAAAAATGAATTTGAGATTGAATTTTGCAAGCTAATAAATAAATAGAAAAACCGTATTCTTTCTATTTGAGAATACGGTTTTTCTATTTGCGTAATATAAAGCACATTTATTGACCGGAAAGTCATAAATGCTTATCATTTAATAATGTTAAATATTAATTTGCATAATATAATAGAAGTACTGGAAAACTCAAAATTATATAGCTTAAGTAAGGAGGGTATGAATTATTAAATGGTAATTTCATAGGAAAAAGGAGATGAAGTATGAAATCATTTCGCAAATTATTACATTATTTAAAACCATACATGTTCTTCGCTATTATTGGACCACTATTTATGGTACTTGAGGTTGCGATGGACTTAATTCAACCGACTATTATGCAACATATTATTGATGTTGGGATAGCAAATCGTGATTTGAATTATGTAATAAAAATGGGGCTTCTTATGATAGGAGCTGCAGCACTCGGTTTAGTTGGAGGACTTGGGTGTATGATGTATTCTACAAAAGCAGCTGTTAATTTCGCTACAGACATACGAAAAGATGTATTTGCGAAAATAGAAACATTTTCTAGTGAAAATCGTGATTCATTTGGAACTGGGAAATTATTAACGATTGTGACAAATGATATTACTTCTATTCAATCGGCGATGACGATGACATTACGTGTACTTGTTCGTGGTCCTTTGTTATTTATCGGAAGTATAATAATTGTTTTTGTAACAGCACGCGAGTTATTTCCTATATTACTTGTAGTTGTTCCAATTTTATTACTTGCGATTATATTCATTGCAAGTAAAGCGAGCGGAACGTTCAAAAAAGTGCAAGAAGCATTAGATAAAGTGAATACAAAGCTACAAGAAAATTTATCTGGAGTACGTGTTATTAAAGCGTATGTAAGACAAAAATATGAAATTACTCAGTTTGGAAATGTTAATACAAATTTAACGAAGATAAATATTCGAGCGGTGCAGCTTATTTCTTTAATGATGCCAATCATTATGTTAGTTGTAAGCGGTGGGATTGTCGCAACATTATGGATTGGTGGAGAAAAAGTATTTGATGGAACGCTTCAAGTAGGAGCTATTTTAGCGTTTATAAACTATTTGAATATTATTTTAATGTCACTTATGTCTATAAGTATGGTATTTATGCAAATCGCGCGAGCATTTCCATCTGCGGATCGTGTACAGCAAGTTTTAAATACTGAGGTTGATATTACGACGGAAACAAATGCAGTTGCACCTAATCAAATTGAGGGACAAATTGACTTTAAAAATGTTAGTTATAGTTACACGAAAAATAATGAATATGTTTTAAAAGATATTTCATTTAACATATGTAAAGGTGAAAAAGTAGGAATTATCGGTTCTACAGGAAGTGGTAAATCTACTTTAGCAAAACTGTTACCGCGTTTATACGATGTTGATCATGGGGAAGTATGCATTGATGGAATAAATGTTAGAGCATACGATTTACAAAAACTTCGTGCTTCAATCGGGTTTGTACCTCAAAAGGCATTATTGTTTTCAGGTAGCATAGAAGAGAACTTACGTTATGGTAAAGAAGATGCAACGAATGACGAACTGGAAGTAGCGGCTTCATCAGCTTGTGCGACTGAGTTTATTAACAAGTTGGAAGATTCATATCAATATCATTTAACACAAGGTGCGACGAATTTATCAGGTGGACAAAAACAACGTGTATCAATTGCAAGGGCACTTGTGAGAAAGCCATCCATTCTTATATTAGATGATTCTACATCAGCAGTTGATGCGAAATCAGAATCTAACATTCAATCGGCATTAAGAACAGAATATAAAGGAACAACAACATTATTAATCGCCTCTAAAATCTCATCTATAATAGATGCTGATAAAATTCTCGTTTTAGATAACGGTGAATTAGTTGGTGATGGTACACATGAAGAATTGTTAGAACAATGTGAGGTATATCAAGAAATCTATCTTTCCCAAGGTGGCAATTTACATAAAGAAGGTGGGAAAGAACATGCGTAATTTTCAAGGGCAATTTGCTAATAAAGGTGGACGTAAAGCCCCTAAGATGGGTAAAGCTAGAAATACTAAAGGAACAGTACTGCGAGTATGGAACTATATGGGGTATCAAAAGGCTGCTCTTACGTTCGTTATATTTTTAGTATTTGTTACGACGTTACTTGGATTATTAGGTCCTTATTTAATGGGAGTAATTATAGATCAATATATTGTACCGAAAGATTTAAGTGGAACTGCAAGAATGTGTATGTTACTTATCGCCATTTACGGTGTTACAGTGTTTTTAACATGGTTACAAACATTTGTTATGATTAATGTTGCATTAAAAACAATACAAAAAATACGACAAGATATTTTTGAGAAAATCCAAACGCTTTCTTTACGGTTCTTTGATGTACGTTCTCAAGGGGATTTAATGAGCCGTGTTACAAATGATATAGATAATTTGAATCAAGCGTTGACGCAAAGTGTTGTACAAATTATTTCATCAGCATTAACCTTTATAGGTGTAACGATTGCAATGTTCGCATTAGATTGGATTTTAGCAATTGTTACTTTAATTACAGTACCTATTATGTTTTTCGTTACAAAAAAACTAGTTACTTATAGTGGTAAAAACTTTGCAAAGCGTCAACGAGATTTAGGAGAATTAAATGGTTTTATTGAGGAAGCTATAACAGGAGCGGATGTTACAACGTTATATGGGAAAGAAAAAGAAACCGTACAAAATTTCAATAAAATTAATGAACAACTAAGAGTTTCAGCTACGAAGGCGGATACATTTTCAGCTTTTATTTTTCCAAGTATGAACTTTATAAATAACTTAGGTATGGGGCTTGTAATTGGGACTGGTTCAGTTATGGTTTTAAATGGAATGACAACAGTAGGTGTCATTGCGGCTTTTATTAATTATTCTCGTCAATTCTCAAGACCACTCAGTCAATTCGCAACTTTAATGAATACAATTCAAGCGGCAGTTGCTGGTGGAGAGCGTGTATTTGAAATTATGGATGAAGTACCGGAAATTCAAAATAAAAAAGATGCATGCATTGTACAAAATTTACAAGGGCATGTTGCACTCGAGAATGTTTCATTTGGTTATGAGGAAAATAAAACGATTTTAAAAGAAGTGAGTCTTAAGGCACAGCCAGGGGAGACAATTGCTTTAGTTGGTCCAACTGGATCGGGCAAAACAACAATCATTAATTTGCTAACTCGCTTTTACGATATACAACAAGGGCAAATTCATATCGATGGAAAAGATATAAAAGAGTATGATATGAATTCGTTGCGGAGTAAAATAGGGGTAGTTTTACAAGATACGTATTTATTTGCTGGGACAATTATGGATAATATCCGTTATGGTCGACTAGATGCTAGTGATGAAGAAGTAATCAATGCAGCTAAGGCAGCATCTGCACATTCTTTTATTAAACATTTACCGAATCAATATGAAACAAAAATTGCTTCAGAAGGATCGAATTTAAGTCAAGGACAAAAACAACTTCTTGCGATTGCGCGGGCGATTTTAGCAGATGCAGATATATTAATTCTTGATGAAGCGACATCTAATATTGATACGAGAACAGAATTACAAATACAAGAAGGACTAAACAATTTAATGAGAGGTCGAACAAGTTTCGTAATCGCTCATCGACTGAAAACGATTGAAAAAGCAGATCAAATCCTTGTTATAAAAGATGGAAGTGTTTTGGAAAGAGGGAATCATGAATCTCTTATGGAAGATAGAGGGTTTTACTTTGATTTGTATACGAGTCAGTTTAAAATTTAATAAAAACTTTAATATGATGCGGTTTCTCTAGGAAAGAGAAACCGTATTTTTATATTTGTAAACATTATTATCCAAATAGTTGTTCACTAAATGTTTTACCTGCGTATTCTTGCATCCAAGGTAAAACATGCGTAAGGTTATGAAAACACCTTTATGACCCCAATCGTTCACTTGTAATTTTTGGATGTAAAAATTGTTCCAAAAAAGTGTTGTATGAGGAAACTTAAATAGGTGAATTTAAGTTTCTCTATAATATATGAAACTACAATTAGAAAATCACTTATTTTTTAAAGGAGTTAATGGGTAATTGTACGTGCTAAAATCTTTATTAAAAATATCTTGTACTAATTGGATAGTTTCATAATCATAAAAACTATCGTATGTTGGGAGGCGTGGGAATAAAGGATCGGTAATATCAGCATCTGCAAAATCACCTCTAAAAATCGCTCTTTCCTTCTGATGATGCCATGATTTGGTTAGTATGTGTAAAGGAGAAGTTTTTAATTGATATGTTTGTTCTAAGTGCGCAATTTCAGTAGAGAAATTTTCAAGGTAGATATACTTCGTAACAAACTCCTCCTCAGCTGGTTCATATTGCTGCATTAAATGTGGATCTACTTGTTGTAAATCTTTCATTTGCGCTTTTAAATAGTAGAGAAAGATTTTAAATGAAATAGGCTTATTACAAAATTCATTACCATAATAAAAATTCCGAATAGGATTCCATGCTGGGTTTTCTATGTGAGGGGGGGCAATTAGTGAAAAGAATGAACTTACAGCTCTTGTATAGGGGTTTCTTACTAATTTATAGGAATCTTTTCCGTTTGTATATAAAGCCGCAGCTAGTTCAATAAAGTAGTCGGAGGAGTTTTTGTATATTTCATTTTCATAATTATGGATGAAGGAATCGTATTTTATGGCTTGTTTAAATAAATTTATTTGATAAAAAAACCAATGTGCAAGTGAAGTACAGCCACTTTTCTGACTCCAAAATAAAATCAAAGGGAAGTTAGAGTTAAAGTGCGGAACGCGTCCGTATTTAATAATATTTGCAAAATACATAGTTAGCCTCCATTCAGTTATGTCAATTATTTTTAATTTATGAATAAACAACTCGGCATATGAACAAGAGAAGAGGGGTAGAATAGATAATTTAATAACAATATAACTTTGAAATGAAAGCGTTATTTTATAGGGATATGAAAAGAGCACACAAAAAATGTGTACTCATAACAATCTAAATTATTTTAAGGACCATGATATATCATCAAGGGCTTTATAAATATAACTATACATGCGGTAAAAGAGATACTTTGGATTGTATTTTTGTTTCCAATTTATATTGATCACCTCTCGTTAGCAAAAACTAGCAGCTTCAGTGACAAATGGAAGTATTAATTTACGCGGAATTGTAATAATCTCAAGTGCCATCTGTGCTGAATAGAGAAGTATTGGAGTTAATTCTAAAGCGTGAGTTAATAATAATATAAAGCTTGTTAGGATTGCAAAGCTCCCCAAAAAGAAATTTTTTGAAGTGTTACGGAAATCTTTTATTTAGGAAAAGAAAGAAAAAAATACTGTAACAATGAGTATCAAAAATTTATATTTATCAGCCATTAAACCCCTTCTAAAGAACAGAAACTTATATTATAGCTTATTTTTGTGTATTAATATAAAAAGATTTTAAAATGAATAGTTTAAATACGTGAATGCCGCAACTTAAAAATATTAGTTGGGGTATTTATGAGATCTTTGTTTTAGAAAATAAATAATCTTGAATTAAAAATTTAAAAATAGATTAGTGCCCAAATTTTGTTTGCTGGAGATGTACAGGATATTTGACCGGACAATAAGACGAGCTTTGAATATAGTAATAAAAAAGGGGATGTTGAACAATGGCTAGATATAGTTTACATGCAGGTCACAATAGTATTGTACAGGGTGCGAATTATGGAAATCGGAAAGAACATATTATGGATCGCCAAGTGAAGGATGCAGTTGTTGCTAAATTAAGAGCATTGGGGCATACAGTGTATGATGATACTGATGAAGTAGGGACAACGCAAGCTCAAAATTTAAATAATATTGTATCAAAAACAAACTCACATGATGTAGATTTAGTAGTTTCATTTCACTTAAACTCATATGATACGAAAGCTAACGGTGTTGAAGTTTTGTACTATGACCAACAAGCTTTATCAGCAAAAATAGCAGCGCAACTTTCAAAAGATATTGGCTGGTCAAATCGTGGTGCAAAGGAACGAAAAGACCTTTATGTGTTATCGAATACGAAAGCACCTGCAATCTTAATTGAACTTGGATTTATTGATAATGAAGCAGATATGGCAAAATGGGATCCAGATAAGATTGCTAATTCAATTGTATATGCATTAACGGGGCAATCTGGTGGGACAACTCCGCCAGCCCAAAAAAATATCATTCAATCAGGAGCTTTTTCACCATATGAAACACCCGATGTAATGGGAGCATTAACGTCACTAAAAATGACAGCTAACTTCATCTTACAATCTGATGGTTTAACATATTTTATCTCTGAACCAACTTCAGATACGCAACTTAAAGGAATGACAGATTATCTTGATCGTAAAGGCTGGTGGTATGAAGTTAAGTAAAGATTTTAGTTTAGTGGAACAGAATATTTAAAAATCAATAGTCCGAAAAAGAGGATTACTTATAATGAGTAATCCTCTTTTAAAATTTTTATCTCGTATGAATAAGGTTAGATATAGGAGACGCCCGCCTTGAAAATTGATAAGTAATGCATGTAAGTGGGAAATTCATTGGGCATCTTAGCAATATTTTTAAAAAGAAAAGAAATTTAGAATTTGAATTTAAGTGATTACAATTGAAATAGCACTGAAAACTAATAAAACGGCCATAATGATGTTAAATGATTTAGTATGTTTTAATAAAAGTTTTTGGAACATGGAACCAAATAAGCTCCAACTAAATGTGCTCATTAACCCGACTACACCTAGAAATAATGAGGAAAGTAGAAAACTTGAATATGAATTATAGTAAGGGAGAATAAAAGTTGACACTACAGTCAGCCCGAATAGTATCCCTTTAGGATTGACAAATTGAAGAAAAATCCCCACTGTAAATAAGTTTTTATTATGTTTTTCATCGGGATCTGTACTAGTTTTACTAGTGAGTATTTTAAAAGCTAAATATAGCATGTATGCTACACCTAAAATTTTTAAAGGGAATTCGATTATGGGTAGGATATTAATTAGTACAATATTAAAGAAGCTACATAAGGAAGTGAGGATGAAAAACCCGAAAGCTACTCCAAAACAAAATTGCATACTCCTTTTTAAACCATGTTGATTGGCGTATGTCATAGCTAAAAAATTGTTAGGTCCGGGTGTGAAGCTACTTATAAAAACAAATAACAAAAAAGAAAATATAGGCATTTCAAAACCCCCTAAATATATAGTGTGTGTTATAATGACCGAAAAGAACAATATAACGTGTGCTTTTTATTATACATAACGGTCGTTATATTGTATATAGTGTAGGGGTGTTTCTTATGGAAGAAATTCAACTTATTTTAGCAAAAAATTTAAAAACAATACGTGAAAAAGAGAAAATGAGTTTAGAAAAGGTCTCTCAATTAACAGGTGTGAGTAAAACGATGATTGGACAAATTGAACGAGGAGAGTCAAGCCCAACATTAACAACGATATGGAAAATCGCTAATGGTTTGAAAGTGTCTTTTACTTCTTTAATCAATAATCCGCAACCAGATACGAAAGTTGTTTTACGAAATGATGTACAAGTATTATCAGAAGACAATGGGAGATATAAAGTGTATCCTTCCTTTCCTTTTCAAGATGATAGGAACTTTGAAATCTATACGGTTGAAATTGAAACAGAAGGAAAATTAAGTTCGGAAGGCCATAAAGAAGGGACCGAAGAATTTATTACGGTGTTTGAAGGGGAATTGACAATTGAAATAAATGATTGTCAATATAAATTAAATAGCGGGGATGCAATTCGCTTTAAGGCGGATAAATCGCACTCGTATTATAATTCCGGACGAACGCTAACTCGGTTAAGTATGACCATTTATTATCCAACTTCATAAACTTGCGATTACTTTAAGGATATAAAGAAATGTGTGTTGATAAACCATCTATAAGAGATGGTTTTATTTTATGAATTCATAAAAAAAAGACACTCGTTTGAGTGTCAACATAGTATTGCTCTCGCGTATAGGATTGGAGTAGGTTTATCAAATACATATTGAGATGGTTCGCAATTGATAAACTGTCTTCTTACTCAATGTAACATTGGCAGGGAGAAGTGTAAATTGATAATATATATACGGAAAATTTAGTATAGATAATTTCTACTATCAATATAGTACAAATTGTTTTTATTGCTTAATCACTGTCGTGAAATTATTGAAATATTATTAGATTTAGGAATGACGTAATAGTTACTACTTTAGCAGCTAAGAATGTTTATTATAAAAAAGAATGAATCATTTATTAATCGATTCGTATAATTGTTAAAGAGGCACCTGTTGAACCACCTCCAACTAAATTAACTATGGATAATACGCCGAATAGTTGAAGGGAAATTGTATTACCAGCAATTAAATTGGTTATTAAATTATTATTATAATTTGAAGTTGATATTGCGGGTGAAAAAATAGATCCGGGAAGTGGAGTCGAAGAGTTTAATAGTAGCCTTGTACCAGCAAGTAGTGCAGTTGTCGTATTAACTTGGTAGGTTAAATAATATCTCCCAGTAACAGGAATTGTAAATATATCATTTGTAGCGTTCACTGTAAAATTACCGAGACTTTGGTTATTAGAAAGTGGAATATTAGTTCCACCTAATATGACTGAGATGGGACCACCTAACGTATTATTAGCGAACATAGAGTTTGTTGTAATAATGGGTCCAGTAATGCCTGTGGGACCGGTATTACCTGTGGGACCAGTAGGACCTGTAAGTCTGTATGGAAGAATAATTTCAAGAGCCAGTGATAATAGTTCTTTTTTTATTTTTTCATTCTTATCTTGAATATAAATCACCTCATTTTTAAATTAGAACGTAACCGTTTTAGTATTTTGAAATGGACCTATCATTTTATTATATTAATACTACTAGCTATAGCAACGGTAAAAAGTTTATTATATGTAAAAGTCATTTTAGTATGAAAAAGTAGTTATAGAATTTTTCCAAAATGATAGATGTTATATTTTGTTAATTAGTAAACAAAAATGTGGAATGAGGTATTAAATTGAACCGCAATGACAAATTATCGTTGAATAAAGGTATGGTAAGATTTGAAAATATTGGACCTACCTTTCCAGTTCTTCCGCCAATTTATATTCCAACGGGAGCAACAGGTCCAACGGGAGTAACAGGAACAACGGGAGCAACAGGTCCAACGGGAGTAACAGGAACAACGGGAGTAACAGGAACAACGGGAGCAACAGGTCCAACGGGAGTAACAGGAACAACGGGAGCAACAGGTCCAACGGGAGTAACAGGAACAACGGGAGCAACAGGTCCAACGGGAGCAACAGGAACAACGGGAGCAACAGGTCCAACGGGAGTAACAGGAACAACGGGAGCAACAGGTCCAACAGGAGTAACAGGAACAACGGGAGCAACAGGTCCAACGGGAGTAACAGGAACAACGGGAGCAACAGGAACAACGGGAGTAACAGGAACAACGGGAGCAACAGGTCCAACGGGAGTAACAGGAACAACGGGAGCAACAGGTCCAACGGGAGCAACAGGTCCAACGGGAGTAACAGGAGCAACAGGCTCAACAGGTTCAACGGGTCCAACGGGAGTTATTGGTCCCATAACAACAACTAATTTATTATTTTACACTTTTTCAGATGGAGAAAAACTTATATATACAGATTCAGATGGGATAGCTCAATATGGTACAACACATATATTACCTCCTGATGAGGTTTCCTATATTAATTTGTTTATTAATGGAATACTTCAACCACAACCATTATATCAAGTTAGTAATGGTCAGCTAACTTTATTGGATAATCAACCACCAACGCAAGGTTCTTCAATTATTTTGCAATTCATCATTATTAATTAAAAAAGACAGATTCTTAAATAACAAGAATCTGTCTTTTTGTTCTACATTAAAGTAGTTAAACTAAGTGACGATAAATTCGATTGTAATTGGAATTCCGCCGTCTAATGCATCTCCGCCAGGAATTGTAATAGCACCAGTAGGTCCAGTAGTAATACTGGAGTTCACACTAGGTTGAAGAATACCGTTTACATAAAAGTTGTAATACGTAAAAGTCGGAAAAGCAGTTGCAGTAGTACCAGCATCGTTTAAACAAGCTGTAGCAGCAATTGCAAAAGCTGCACCTGTTCCTGTTCCAGCTCCTAGTGTAGATGTAAATCTTCTAGATGCCATAAATGGTTGGATGATTGGCAATTAATTCTCACCTCCTACATTATTTTTTGAACGAAGTGTAGAATAACTTGTCCGATATATTGTATGAGAGTTTTCTATAATAGAAACGGCTTCTTAATTATTGAGAGAACATAATTTTAGTAAAGATATTGTTACTTATCTGAAAAGATGGTGTTGTTACTTGTTGGTTATATGCAAATGCTTAGTTTTAAGATTTAAATTAAAATGTGCTTTTGGACCTAAGAGATAAACGTGGAAAATTAAAATAAACTCTTAAGTTTAGGTGTTTAATCTAAGCAGTCAATTATTAAAAACATATAATTAATATGTGAGTCATGAACATAATTAAATATCGTTTTTTCAGTTTAATTATAATTCATGTTTCCTATTTTAAGTGAATGAAACCTATACACAATTTTATAGTTCTTATAATAGGAAAACACTCAAATATAAGATAAGTAAGGAGGAAATAAATGTCACATAACAATTGTTTTGGTCATAACAACTGCAATAATCCGATTGTTTTCACTCCAGATTGTTGTAACAATCCACAAACGGTTCCAATTACTAGTGAACAATTAGGAAGATTAATAACTTTACTAAACTCTTTAATTGCGGCTATTGCAGCGTTTTTTGCAAATCCAAGTGATGCAAACAGATTAGCTTTACTCAATTTGTTTACTCAACTATTGAATTTACTAAATGAATTAGCACCTTCTCCAGAAGGGAATTTCTTAAAACAATTAATTCAAAGTATTATTAACTTACTACAATCTCCTAACCCAGACCTAGGTCAATTACTTTCTTTATTACAACAATTCTTCAGTGCTCTTGCACCATTCTTCTTCTCTTTAATTATTGATCCTGCAAGCTTACAACTTCTATTAAACTTATTAGTTCAACTAATTGGTGCTACTCCAGGAGGTGGCCCAACAGGTCCAACAGGTCCAACAGGTCCAGGAGGCGGAGCAACAGGAGCAACAGGGGCAACAGGGGCAACAGGAGCAACAGGCCCGACAGGAGCAGGAGTAACAGGCCCAACGGGAGACACAGGAGCAACAGGAGCGACAGGCCCAACAGGTCCAACGGGAGACACAGGAGTAGCAGGCCCAACAGGTCCAACGGGAGACACAGGAGCAACAGGAGCGACAGGCCCAACAGGAGACACAGGCCCGACAGGAGCAACAGGCCCAACAGGTCCGACGGGAGACACAGGTCCAACAGGAGCAACGGGAGCAACAGGATTAACAGGAGCAACAGGAGCAACAGGAGCAACAGGTGGCGGAGCTATTATTCCATTCGCTTCAGGTACAACACCATCTGCGTTAGTTAACGCATTAATAGCTAATACAGGAACTCTTCTTGGATTTGGATTTAGTCAGCCTGGCATAGCTTTAACGGGTGGAACAAGTATCACATTAGCGTTAGGTATAGGTGATTATGCATTTGTAGCACCACGTGCAGGAACTATTACGTCATTAGCAGGTTTCTTTAGTGCAACAGCTGCATTAGCTCCATTATCACCTGTTCAAGTGCAGATACAAATATTAACTGCACCAGCAGCGAGTAATACGTTTACAGTACAGGGCGCACCTTTATTATTAGCACCAGCATTTGCTGTAATAGCGATTGGTGCTACAGCATCGGGAATCATTCCTGAAGCTATTCCAGTAGCTGCTGGAGATAAAATACTGTTATATGTTTCATTAACAGCAGCAAGTCCAATAGCTGCAGTTGCTGGATTTGTAAGTGCAGGTATTAATATCGAATAACTTGTGGTAATGTATTCTGTATATAGCCCTTCCTAATTTTATTAGGAAGGGCTATATTTTATGGGAAGATAGGTGATAAATCAAAATGTATGATTTATACTTTATTATTTATGGAATAAGTTAAATGATTTGAAAAAATTACCTATAAATAAAAAAGATGAATTCTATTAAAAATAGAATTCATCCATTACATAAACGGTATACAAGGAAAGTAAGGTATTTATCGTGAACGTTGAAATGTTATAGTTCAAATTAGTAATAAACTATTTGTTTTTATTACAGTTACATCCTTTTTTCTTTACATAGCCTTGCTCGGCTAAATCTCTTTGTGATTGGGAATTGGAAGATTGAGAATTCGAAGACTGAGAGGATGCTGATGAACTACTATTTTTATTATTAGAGTAGTTTTTTCGATAGTTATAATTACTCATAGTACTATCACCTCCAATTAAATATATAAATATTATATGTATGTACTCTATTAATTGTTACGAAAAAAATAGGAATGGTGGATATACAATAAAAAATCTCCTACGAATTTTCCGAGGAGATAAAAAATTGTCTATTAATGAAATAAATTAATATCCCCAGTAAAGAGGGAAATAGTATGAATCTTGGTAATATAAATTTTGTTGTGGATTAGGAGGCTGAGTTGTTGGGTTTATCGTGCCGCGGTTTTGATTACAGTTTGCTGGGGGACCAATTACTGTAGTGGATTGAATAGGGGATATCGCTTGTTTCCATTGTTGTTCATCGAGACAGTAAGTATGGGCCATCATATTAGCGGGAGTTAGTCTTAAAATATCAGAACCAAAAATAACTTCTGGGGTTGGGGCATCGAAAATAGCTAATAAATGAGTACCATCTGCTGTAGCAATTTCATAATGCCACCACGCTTGTGGAATGTTGGCAACTTGCCCTGGTTTTATCGGTAAGTTTAATATTTGGTTTGTAAAAGGATTAAGTAAGGAAACAACAGCAGATCCTGAAATACAGTAAACAAGTTCAGCTGCATTTTGATGAATATGCGGCTCTATAACATTTCCTGTACTTAAATAGATATCTAATAAAGAAGTATTTTCTAACGTATTTAATTGTTTCATGCCAAGTACGTTTATATAATTTTGGGCATTTTTCTTAAAAAAATTACTTTTACTTAAATCATGGGTGAAATTAGTTGTGGGGGAAGTGTAGTCGATATTAGAAGTCATTTGTATTACCCGCCTTTCTATAGGTAAGTTAGGTTACAAAATTAGGATATGTGTCTAGTCTTTGTTATGTGCCGTTTTCCGTAGCTTAATAAATTTACATATCCCATAAAGAATATAGATTGTACTTTGTACTTACTTTAATATTGATACGGATATATAACAGTTAATATCGATGTTGGGTTAGGGTTGAAGAATATAGAAATTTATTTCATCAATTTTGAAAAAATGGTTTCATTACGATAAAAGACGACTCCCATTTAGAAAGGTAGTCGTCTTTTATTTAAGATAGTTTTTGCTTAATATTTAATTGTGCTTTAGCGGTATTGGCATAATTGAGCCAATCTAATTCCAAGTTTAGTTTAAAATCAAAATGTATTTCGATGATGTCAAAATGAGAAACCTTTGTTTTAAGTGGAACAGTGATCCCATTTACTTTTGCTTTTTTCATCTTATGTGCAATTTTTGGAAATGCAGAGAAAGAAAAATCAATGATTGTAGCACCATCAGGTAAATAAACTGGTTGTAAATCTGTAGTATAAGCTGTAATAGTATTTTCAAATAGTTCATACGATACTAAACTACGGAAAGTGATTGGATCTGTAGTTAATAAATTGTTATTCACAATTGTATCATCCATTATTTTATAAGATATTGCTTGAATATTTGCAGTTCTATCATTCAATAAAGAAAAAATCCCGTTATCTTTCAACGTTTTTGCTATTTGTGTTTGAATGATAATTGTTTGTTCAGCATCATTCATATTGACTTTAGTTTTTAAGTTGTTATTAAAATGGCTATTTTCAAGTGCTATATTATCCTCGAAATAGTTTATAGTTGGTTTATATAATTGATGTATTATTCCAAGAATTTTATAGCAATCTAGTACACTTGTAGTTGTAATACAAATTTGTGAAATACCTGATACATTTTGTATTTCTTGTAATTGTGAGTATGTAGTATATACTGGGGGGAACTCATAGTTTATTTCAAATGAAAGGTTTGTATTAGAAAAAGAATGTATCCCTTTTCTTAAATGAGTTATATTTTTTTGAAGATGTGGCACATATTCGGTTAAAAATTTATGTACTTCAGTATATCTTCCTTTATGTAGATATTGAAATGCAAGATTTTCTAATTCATACTGGATTGTATATAACCCTAATCGCTTTGCAAGTGGTGCAAATAGTGTTAATGTTTCATTCGCATAAGCTACTTGTTTTGCGGTTTTTTTAACACTCAATGTTTTTATATTGTGAAGGCGATCTATAACTTTAATAATGCCAACACGTATATCTTGTTGAGAGGATACTAGTAATTTTTTAAAATTAATGGCTTCGTACAATACTTTGTTTTGATCTTGTAGTTTTTTTCCTTTTGTTAATCCGTTTACAATATATTGAATAGTCGCACCAAAATGTGATTCAATTTCTTCTAGAGAGTATTCGGTATCTTCTACAACATCGTGTAATAAAGCAGCAATCAATGTTGTAATGTCAGCTTTATAATTTAGCAGTATTTCTGTAATCGCGAAAGGGTGAATAATATATGGTTCTCCAGTTTGACGGTATTGTCCATCATGTGCTTTCTCTGCAAAATGTATAGCTTTTTTCAAAAGTTTTAATTCATCAGATCGTAGATAATTTGCCTTTTGTAATAATACCGTGCTCATATATATCCATCCCTTAAATTTATTTTTAATAATAATTCTATATAATAGAATAAATACCCTTTGAAATTGTTTTAAGTGTGTAAAAAAATAAAGATATTGAGATTAAACTATATTCGTATATCCATTCATACTTTGGATTGATGGAAAAAAGTAATGAACGTGTTAATTTAATATTACATCAATCATTAATAAGGGGTGAAGGTTCATGTCATTTAGTGAAATGATTAGAAATGAAGTACTTGGCTGGGCAGGTGTTTCTGAAAAACCGCATCGATTTGGTGGTATTGAAATAAATTATGGTAAGAAAGAACTTGGTCATTTGCATGGCGATAAGTTAGTTGATTTACCATTTCCAAAGGTAAAGCGGGATGAATTAGTGAGCCAAGGATTGGTGAAACCACATCACGTATTACCTGAATCAGGATGGATAAGTTATTATATAAAGAGTGAGGAGGATATTCCATTTGCAATTGAGTTATTTCGTATGCAATATGACAGAATAAAAAAATAATGAAATAAAATAGATAAGTAAAAATATATTTTCATGTCACATCCCTCCTTAATCGTTCGTCTTGTATGTAGAACGGATAAGGAGGGATTTTATTATGAAACATTTTGATATAGCAATTGTTGGTGGTGGGCTTGCTGGATTAACAGCATCTATATATTTAGCGAAAGCTGGAAGGAAGGTTATTGTATTAGAAAAGTCCAGTCACTTCGGTGGTCGAGGGATCACTATAAATAAAAACGGCATTTGTATGAATCTTGGTGCACATGCTTTATATAGAGGTGGAGAAGCGTTTATAACTTTTAATGAGCTAGGAGTAGATCTTCCAGGTGGAATCCCATCTACAAAAGCACATGGAATATGGAAAGGGGATATTTATACCATTCCAACAGATTTTCGCTCTATTTTATCAACACCGTTACTTTCATGGTCTGCAAAAGTCCAGTTTGCTCGTCTTATGATTCATTTAGGAAATTTAGATGTAGGAAAAGTTCCAAAAATGAGTCTAACTACATGGGCAGAAAATGAAATTAAAGATCCAATGGTTCGAAATATATTTTATGCATTATGTCGAACAACAACATATACGTATGCTCCTACAATACAATTAGCATCTTCCGTACTAAAACAAATACAGTTTTCTATGAAAGAAGGAGTACTTTATGTAGATGGTGGTTGGGAGACGATAATAACAAATTTAAGAGGAATAGCGAATAATAGTGGTGTACAATTTCTGGCTAAAAAGCATGTTTTGAAAATAGAGCATTGTCAAGGAAAACAAAGAATACATTGTTTTGACGATGAAGTATTTGAAGCAGGTGCAGTCATTGTAACAACTCCACCGAAAGAGGCATGTAAAATTATAAAAGGTACAGAAGGAACAAGTTTGCAAAAATGGAGTGAACAATCTATACAAGTGACCGTGGCAGCTTTAGATATTGGTTTAAAACAATTACCGAATCCTTTGCATCATTTTGCATTGGGATTAGATCAATCTATATTTTTCACGAATCAATCGAGAGCAGCTAAATTAAGTGAAGATGGATCAATTGTAGTGAGTCTAATTAAATACCATAACCCTGTACTAGAACTGAATCATATTCAAGAAGAGAAAGAACAGTTAGAAAATATGATGGAATTGTTACATCCGAATTGGAAAAGAGAAGTTGTTGCACAGCAATATTTACCGAAAATAACGGTAGTATATGATTTTCCTCATATTGACCGTGTTGAAAAACCAGGCCCTAATATACCTGGAATGCCAGGTGTTTATGTTGCAGGAGATTGGGCTGGGCATGATGAAATATTAGCTGATGCTGCGGTGGCAAGCGGAAAACGTGCAGCGTTACACATATTAAAGCAATCCGAAGGTGAGGCAATTCATCATGGAAACGGAGCAATTATATGAAGCGTATCAATCATTATTATTTTCGTTAGCATATAGAATCCTTGGGAGTGTTATGGATGCTGAGGATATCGTTCATGACGTTTTTATCTCGCTAAATAATATAGAGGACGTTCAATCTATAGAAAATATGAAAGCATATTTATGTAAAATGGTAACAAATCGCTCAATTGATAAATTACGTTCGGCGGCACATAAACGGAACGTATATGTTGGAATGTGGTTGCCAGAGCCATTTGTGGAAGAGACTGATGATCCATCAGAGTCATTTGTAATGAAAGAATCCATTTCTACGGCATATTTATTACTTTTACAACAATTGTCTGAGGCAGAGAGAGTTGTTTTCATATTAAGAGAAGTTTTCGGTTATGACTACAGAGAAATCGCTTCAATTGTAGATAAGAGTAGTGCGAACTGCCGAAAAATCTTTCAACGTGCACGAAAAAGTATTTTAGATAAGCCGAAGCAGTCAAAGTTAAGTACGAAGAAAATGGCTGCCTATGTGGAGAAATTTGTATCATCATTGCAGTGTGGGGATGCGCAAGGCATGTTAGAAGTATTAAAAACAGATGCGATATTAAAAGCTGATGGTGGTGGTAAAGCTACAACTGCAATCCATCCAATCTATTCTGCAGATAGAATTATACGTTTATTCTTTGGAATTGGGAAGAAGTTTCCGGGAGAATACAATGTTGATTATAAGATAGTAAATGGCGCCCCAGGTGTTCTTGTTAAAGTGAAAAATAAAGTGACCTATGTGCTTTCATTTACATTTGAGAATGAAAAAATCGCAAACATTTATATGATGGTTAATCCGGAAAAACTTATTCACTTAAATATAATAGTATAAAAAAGACGCATTTCTTTAGAAGTGCGTCTTTTTTATTATTTCTCTAACATTTCAAGAGGTACATCTTTTTCGCCGGCTACCTCAAATTTAATTTCCCCGTCTTCTTCATAAATACGTGAAATAATCGGTATAGTAATCATTAATTTTTTATGTTGTTTGCGCTTTCGAGCAGCATCTAAGCTAATCACGTTCATTGTAAGCATCCTTTCTTCTAGAAATATATAAACAAAAGAAAATGCGTCCGGAAAGGGCGCTTAATTGAATTTGAAATACCGATTCATTTAATTGGGGTTTGTATTTTTTAATAACTGCAATCGAATTAAAAATAGTATGAATGGAATAATTGCACGTAGAAATTAACTTTACCAAAAAACGAAACAATATGCTATAAAAAAATTCAAATCTTTGTCATATAACGGGAAAAAGGTTTTTGTTTCGCATATAATGAAAGTAGACGGGCAGCAAGAGCTTTTTCATCATATTGCTTTGGAAAGGCGATGAAAAAATGGATACGTTAGATTCATTATTATTTCAACTTGAACAATATGGAGAAGAGCATGATCGAAATAAAAAAACACGGGAAGAAAAATTACGGAATATTACTCGTGAGATGGGGCAGTTTTTATCGATTTTAGTAAAAGGGTGTAGCGCAAAAAACATTTTAGAAATCGGAACTTCTAATGGTTATTCTACATTGTGGTTAGCTAACGCGGTAGAAGAAACAAATGGAAATGTAACAACTGTAGAGCTTTCTTCAGAACGAGTTGGAGAGGCACTTGTCAATTTTGAAAAGGCAAACCTTTTACAAAGGATTGATGTTCATAATCAAGAAGCAGGGGCATTTTTAGATGCACAATTAGATCACTCATTTGATTTTATTTTCCTAGATTCAGAGCGTACGCAATACATGTGGTGGCTTGAGCATATAAAACGCATTTTACAACCAAAGGGTTTTCTTGTTGTTGATAATGCAACCTCTCATGCAAGTGAGTTAGCCGAGTTTAGAAAAATGATTGAAGAAGATGAAATGTTTGAAACGGTCTTATTGGCATTTCAAAATGGAGCATTTGTAGCGCTTAAGAAGAGTTAGGATTAAGCGTAATATAATTATCACATTTAAGAAGGGTGTATGTCAAAAGATTGAGTACAGTAGGATGGGAAGGACGTAATTTATATACGTAACATACGAAGAATCCGCCTTCAGCATGTTGTTCTCTAGGTCTTAAGTCTGAGGAAAATAATGTTGAGAACAGGTATACTTATACTAAGAAACAGGGAATGACTGCATAGACAGGCATTTCTAAAAAAATCGATTTCAAGCAGTTAGAATGTATATGAAATACGATATAATAGATGAAATATAGTGCATATAAATTCGCACATATAAATAAAGGAGCGATTTTGTTGACTGAACTCGAGAAAAAAGAACCTGTATCCATTGTGAAAGATAATAATGTAGAAGTAGTAGTAGATACAGTTATAAAAGATCAAGAATTAGAGGAACTGAATAAAGAAGCTGATCTTTATGTACAAAAATTAAATAGCGAGCAAAATACGGATTTATCAAAAGTATTGTCACAGCTAGGAGATTTAGGGGATAAAGAGCAACAAGCAGCAGGACAAACGTTATCAGCATTAAAACGTCCTGTAACAGCGATGATGAATGGAAAGAATGAAGAAATTCCAAATACATTGTTAGAATTACGCAAAGTGGTATCAGAGCTTGATCCGAATTCATTAAAAGCAAGTGGTATGAAGAAAATTATGTTTAAAGTATTCAAGAAAAATCCACTTGAAACATACGTGCATAAATATCAATCTATAGATAAACAAATTGAAGAGATTATAAGATCCCTTCTAATTGGTCGTGACAACTTACAAGAAGATACAGTTGGCCTTGAGATGCTTAAAGAACAATCGCACGATAAAATTCACGCTCTGGATAAACAAGTATACTTAGGAAGAAAACTCGCTGGTATGCTGGAAGCTGAGAAACAAAATCCAGAACGTCAAAGAGATATTCCATTAATTAATGATGCATTAGAAAAAATTCTAGTACGTACACGAAATATGCAGCAAGCGAAAAGTGTACTATTACAATCTATCGCATCTGTAGACATTATTAAAAAAAATAATGAAAAGTTAACAGAGGCAATTCGTAATGCAATTACGATGACGCAAAACGTTGTAACAGTTTCAGCTGCTATCCAGTTAGCCCTAACAAATCAACGTAAAACAATTGATGCAGTGAATGCGACAAATGAAGCAATTGAATCAATGGTATTAAGTAACTCACAAGCATTAAAACAAAATACAGAAGAAACAACAAAACTACTTGAAAATCCTGCAATTAGCATGGATAAATTACGCGAATCATTCCAAAACGTATTTGCTGCGATTGAAGCTTCTGAGAAATCATCAGAACGTATTATAGAGTCAAGTAAGAAGTTTGTTATTGAACTAGACACATTTAATGATGAAATGAAACAAAAACTCATTCAGCGTCCAAGGAAATAACAGACTTTTAGAGGAGGTGAAAAAATGAGTTTCATTCAAACAGTATTAGTACTATTGGGTACATTGCTTTTAATCGCATTTACTGTCGTTGTTTTAGTTGTATATTTCGGACGCAAACTGTTTTTTTCATGGACGAAACCATATAAAAGGGCACACGATTCTTTAGATAAGTTATCGAATAAATCTTTGCCGTTTCTACAAGAATTTACACAACATCCACTTTTTTATCGCTGGATTCGTACGGAAGGAAAGAAAGAACAATATACATTAAACACGCTTTTCTGTGCATCGGGTCAACGTACGAGAGAGCAAGTATTCTCAATGTTACCGAAAGAAAAACAGAAAAAAGTACATGTAATGGCAAAAACAACGAAAAAACTTACAAATGAAGATATTGATGTAGCGGCGATGAAAGTAAAAGATTTTTTAAGACAAGAAACGCAGCAAACAGTAAAACCGACAGACTTATCGTTTTATAAATTGTATTTTTATGATCGATATCCAGATGCATTAAATACAATTCAAGCGTATAAACGCTCAATAAACCCTTCATTACAAAGAACGGTTGATGAAATTACAATTTCAGTATTAAATGCCTTGCCGTATTATCAGGAGCAGCGTATGTTTGAACAACAACATAAACTTGAAACATTCTTAATGAAAGATTTAACAGCGATGCTATCGTTAGTCGTACAATTACCACCTTCACAACGACCAGAAAAAGAAGAAGAATTAAAAATCTACTTGCAAAATTTCCAAAAAGAAATGGAAGTAGTCGAGCGAGATATTCGTGACTCGATTGATCACGATTTGAATGTGAAGATGAGAGCAGCGACTGAGAAATTTAAGAATAAATAAAAAAAGCGCCTTAAAGCTATAGTTCTTAGCTTTTAAGGCGTTTTTTATTAGTTGTTATTTTGCTTTAACGGTAGTATGACTAGATGCAACACTTTCATTATGCAATCGATCAACTGCAGTTACTACATACGTATATGTTTCTCCAGAAATAGCTGTTTTATCTACATAAATTTCTCCAAGTTTTGTTTTTCTTACAGTAGTAAGTAAATGTTTCGGATTTTCTATATCCACTTCATTTTTTCCATTCACACGGTAAATGGCGTAATAAGCAGAATCATTCTCTCTATCATCAATGATACCTACAGCAATACCTTCTTCTCTTGGAATGGCCCCTTTTAAAGTCGGTTGTTTTGGTGGATCATGATCAAGCCAAGGCATAGATGGGATTAATGCAGGATGTTTATATATGTCTTTTGCGAGTCTATCTTTAACCCCTATTGGATTGTTATTAATATCTTTTAAGCTAAAATGCATACTACCTTTTATTTCAGGATATAACCGGTTTAATGCAATTTGTCTTGGATATTCTTCAGGATTAGACCAAGCTGGGACAGAATTATTATTAATTTTATAGGCCGCCTGACCGATGTATAGGTGAATCGGTTTATTATTTGTTTCTTTTACCCACCAATCTACTAATATGTCATATGCAGCTGGTGTGAAACCAATATTCCAATAAATTTGTGGTGTAATGTAGTCAATATATCCTTTTTGTATCCATTCACGTGTATCGGCATAAAGGTCATCATAGTTTCTTTGACCTGCAGTTGTGTTAGAGCCAGTTGGATCGTCAGCTATATTTCGCCATACGCCGAACGGACTTATGCCAAACTTTACGTATGATTTTTCTTGTTTTATAGCAGTATTTAAACCTTTGACAAGTTCATTTACATTGTCACGTCGCCAATCTTCTATATTTGTAAATCTACCATTATTATACGTTTCGAACGTTTTTTGATCGGGGAATTGTTCACCCGCTACTTTATATGGATAAAAATAATCATCCATATGCAGTGCATCAATATCGTAATTTTGTACGATTTCTAAAGCGCCTTCTGTAATAAATTTTTTCACTTCTGGAATACCAGGGTTGTAATATAACTTTCCTCCATAAGGTACAACCCAATCCGGATGCTGTTTTGCAGGGTGGTTATCCGATAACCGATTTATATCAGTGTGATTCATCGTTATTCGGTATGGATTAATCCATGCGTGGAATTCTATATTTCTTTTATGTGCTTCTTCAATCATAAATGCGAGCGGGTCGTATCCAGGATCTTTTCCTTGTGTACCTGTAATGTATTCAGACCAAGGACCGTAATTGGAAGGGTAAAAAGCATCAGCGGTTGGTTTTATTTGTACAACAACTGCATTCATACCAGTGTTTTTTACATCGTCTAATAATCTAATAAACTCTTGTTTTTGATTTGCGATAGGTAAGCCAGTTTTTGAGGGCCAGTCAATATTAAGTACAGATGCAATCCATACAGCACGTAATTCGTGTTTTTTATACGTAGTATTTACTTCAGCGTAAGTAGAGTGAGGAGAAATGAAAGAGAAAGGAATAAAAAAGATGCCGATACAACATATCACTAATAAACGTTTCATGATTATTTATACGCCTCCCTATTATATGGTTAGCTAATATGATATCCGAGGTGAGGTTGTACTTACAATTGAGAAAAATAAATATTGAAACATTAATTTAATAGGAAAAATATTTTTACTGAAATTTACTTTCAATATAACTAAATTCTTTTACTTCTTCATATGCTTGTTAGTAAAGTGAAACTTCCTTTCATCCGAAGGGGATAATTTATAAGTATAGGAGGATTAATAAATGAAGGTTTTATTCGTTTGTTCTGGAGGGATGTCCAGTGCAATTGTTGTAAACGCTTTAAAAAAAGAGGCGGAGAAAAAAGGTGTAAACATGGAAGTCTATGCCATTGGAACAAGTGAGATAGAGGAAGAAGTAAAGAATGGCTGGGACGTTGTAATGGTTGCACCTCAAGTAAGACATAGATTTGACTCTGTTAAATAATTCGCAGAAGAGGAATCTATCCCGTGCGGTATCATACCGCCACAAGCATACACGCCGCTTGGCGGACCGACTTTATTAAAAACTGTAAATGATTTAATTAGTTAGGGGGAAGCGTTATGAATAAATTTGTCACGTTTCTTGATAGAAACTTATCTGGACCGATGGCAAGGCTTTCTGAACAGAGGCATTTACAAGCAATCCGTGATGGAGTTATTTCAGCGTTACCATTTATTATTGTAGGAAGTTTCTTTTTAATCGTAGCATTTCCACCATTACCGAAAGATAGTTTCATATCTGTTTGGGCATTAAAAAATCAAACAAGTATATTAATACCATATCGTTTAACGATGTTTATTATGTCTTTATATATAGCATTTGGAATAGGGTATAATTTAGCGAAAAGTTATAAGCTAGATGCTTTATCAGGAGCACAGCTTGCAGTATGTTCATTACTATTAACATTAACGCCTGAATTAATTGATAAAAAAGGGTTTATGCTTCCGATGACAAATCTCGGAGGTCATGGATTATTCGTGACAATGATTGTTTCTATTTTATCAGTTGAGATTTTAAGATTTTGTAAGACGAAAAATGTAATGATTAAAATGCCAGAACAAGTACCGCCGTCTGTTTCACGTTCGTTTGAAGCACTTATACCTGCTGCATTCGTTATTATTTTAATGAGTTTAGTAACTGTCGTTTTTAGTATTGATTTACATCATGTAGTTGATAAATTAGCGGCACCGTTAGTAAAAGCTGGTGATAGTTACTTCGGTGTAATCATTCCAGTATTTTTAATTACATTTTTTTGGTCATTCGGAATACATGGTGTGTCGGTTGTTGGAACTGTTGCCCGGCCATTATGGGAAGTATATTTAGGGAAAAATGGTGAAGCAGTTGCTAGTGGCGCAAATCAGTTACCATTCATTTCACCAGAACCATTATACCAATGGTTTATATGGATTGGTGGTTCTGGTGCGACGTTAGGACTTGTATTAGCTATGATTGTATTTGGTCGATCAAAATATTCGAAAGCATTATCAAGAACTTGTATTGTGCCTGGTATTTTTAATATTAATGAACCTGTTATTTTTGGATTGCCAATTGTACTAAACCCAATATTAATTATCCCATTTATCATTACACCACTAGTAACAGCAACTATTGCATACTCAGCAACCGCGATGGGGTTTGTTACACCAACACATATAATGCCTCCATGGACATTACCAGCTCCAATTGGTGCATATTTAGCAACAGGTGGGGATTGGAGAGCGATTGTACTCGTATTTATAAACATAACAATATCATTCCTTATTTATTTACCATTCTTTAAAATGTACGACAAAAACATGCTTGAAATTGAGAAAAATGGTGATGGGGAATCTGTTAATCCGTAAGTTTTATATTTTATTTTGAGTGATAGGCATTTTGTCTATCACTTCTTTCACATGAAGTCCAGAGAGGGTGAAATGGAATGAATATAAAATTTAGTTATAAAGGTGTATTTTTATTACTATTTGGAGTGATATGTGCGAATTTCCTTTTCGTACCTTTATTAAGAATGCTACATCTATCACAAATGCATAGTATATGGCTCGTTACAAGCATTGCGGCAAGTATTTTGCTTACAGTAGTTGTTTCTTTTATTGATGGATCGTTTGCATCAAAAGCTCAGTTATTTTATAGATTTATATTATTTTCGATCGGTTGTACGTTTGTAACTTACATGATTGTTTTTTAGTAAAGGGGAGGTCATGCATGCTATGTATATTGCAGGGATTATGTCCGGTACTTCATTAGATGGAATAGATGTAGCACTCGTTCATATAGAAGGAAGCGGTGTAGGTTCTAAAGTTGAACTCATCCATTTTACTACTGTGCCATTTAGTAATGATATGAAAAATGAGATCCAGCAGGCATTATCAATAGAAAATTCAAATGTACAACTCATATGCAGTTTAAATTTTAAACTCGGTTTATGCTTCGCCAATGCTGTAAAGGAAGTTTGTAAAGAGGCCAATTTTCCTTTGGGACAATTAGATGTAATTGGTTCTCACGGACAAACGATTTATCATCAGCCAAAGCAAGATGGTAATATGATTCCTTCCACATTGCAAATTGGAGAACCAGCAGTTATAGCATATGAAACGAATACGACGGTTATTTCTAATTTTCGAGCGATGGATATCGCAGCAGGGGGACAAGGTGCACCACTTGTACCATATTCAGAGGTTATTTTGTATCGTCATCCAACTAAAAATAGACTACTACAAAATATTGGCGGGATCGGTAATGTTACCGTAATACCAAGTCACCTAAGTGATAAGAACGTTATAGCTTTTGATACTGGTCCAGGTAATATGGTAATTGATGAAATGTGTCAAAGGCTATTTCAGTTGTCATATGATCAAAATGGTAAAATTGCAAAACAGGGAGTAGTTGTAGATGAAATTTTGACATATTGTATGAACCATCCATTTTTGAAAATGAATCCACCAAAATCAACTGGTAGAGAACAGTTTGGAGAAGAATTTGTCAGTGAGTTATTGAAGCGGTATGAAAAGCATAGTAAAGAAAATATAGTGACGACTGTCACGATGTTTACAGCAAGTTCAATTGTTCATCAATATAAGGAGTTTATTCTGCCGTATTATGAAATCGATGAGGTGATTTTAGGCGGTGGTGGCAGTTATAATCGTACACTTGTTGAAATGATACGGTATGGATTGAAGGATGAAAAATGCGCCATATTCATTCAAGAAGATATAGGCTATTCTTCAGAGGCGAAAGAAGCAATCGCCTTTGCCATTTTAGCAAACGAAACGTATCATCGTAATCCGAGTAATGTGCCAAGTGCAACAGGTGCAAAGCAATCTGTAGTTTTAGGGAATATAACATTCCCTCCAATTCGAAGAGAATGAGGCGAACATATGAAATATATGATTGGAGTAGACGGCGGGGGAACAAAGACAGAAGCAATTGCATTTGATCAAGACGGAAGTGAACTTGAAAGGGCTACGAGTGGTTTTGGAAATATATTAATAGATTTTGAAGAAGCACTTTTTCATATTATGGAAGCGATTGATCAATGTCAAGAAGGTTTATTAAATGGGCATTGCGTTTGTATTTGTTTAGGATTAGCGGGTGCAAGCGGAGCAAATACAAATGAATTAACATTACGTCTAAAAAAGAAGTATGGAACACAAATTGAAGTTTTTAATGACGCAATGATTGCTCATGCAGCTGCTTTAAAAGGAAAGGATGGAATTTTAACAATTGGCGGTACAGGTGCGATTTGTATAGGAAAGAAAAGGGAAGTGTACGAGTATAGTGGGGGATGGGGACATATTTTAGGAGATGAAGGAAGTGGATATTGGATTGCATTACAATGTTTAAAGAGAATGGCAAATCAATTTGATCAAGGCGTTGCACTTTGCCCATTAAGCTTAAGGATTCAAGATGAGTTTCAACTTTTGACGTCGTCTCATATAAAAAGACTAGTTTATAGTTCATCAAAAGATAAAGTTGCAGCAATCGCACCATTCATTATTGAGGAAGCGAGAAATGGGAATGATGACGCACGTGAAATTATGGTGCAAGCGGCTACGGAATTAACGAGAATTACGGTGAATATTTACAATAAGATGCAGTTTGATTTATCAATTCCAATTGCAGTAAGTGGCAGTATATTACGTTTCGTTCCTGAAATATATGCTGAATTTAAGAAATGCTGCGAGAAAAGTATGGGAGAAGTTATATTTGTATCACCATCAGAACTAGCAGTGAAAGGAACCTATTACTTAATGAAGAATTTATATTTTAATAAATAGCTGTATGAGAATTTTTGTATGATTTGTAAAAATATGATGTTAAAATGTATAAAGGGATGTAAAGTAAGAAAAGTACAATATACATAGTCATTGAATATTGTATAAGTACTCCCATGTAGAAAGTGAATGATTACATGATTAATAGTATGCAATTTTTGTATTTGGTGGCTTCTTATTTATTTGGAAACATATTGACCGCTTATATAGTGACGAAATGGAAACATAATGTTGATATTCGTCAGGAAGGAAGCGGTAATCCTGGCGCAAGAAATATGGGGCGGGTATATGGAAAAGGGTATTTCATCGCTACATTTTTAGGTGATGCGATCAAAGGGGCAATCGTAATTTCTATTGCAAAATCCCTTTTTGAAGATTCTACATTTGTAATGTTAGCTTTACTGGCTGTTTTACTTGGACATATTTACCCGATTTTATTTAAAGGCAAGGGTGGAAAAGGCATTTCAACATTTATTGGAGGATTAATTGCATTTGATTATTTGATAGCGCTTACCCTTGTTGCTGTTTTCATTATATTTTATTTTATCTTTAAAGGATTTACTAAGCCAGGACTAATTACCATCGCTTGTTTACCAATTTGCATGATTTTGTATTCTTACTCTATTGTTACGACTATTTTAAGTGCACTTATCATTGTACTTATTTTATATGTAAATCGAGAATGAAATGAACTTTTTATAAGTGGAGTTAATCTCCACTTATAATTTTTATTAAATACATAAAGGAGATACAACATGGGGCTAATTTATAAAGTTGCTGATCAAGCTTGGGAATTTGAAAGTATACATAAGTTGAATTATAAAACATTTGTAGAAGAAATTCCGCAACATGAAGAAACGAAAGAGCGTGTTCGTATAGATCGTTTCCATGAAGAAAATACATATTTAATTTGTTTAGATGACGATAAGTTAGTAGGTATGGTTACATTGCGAGGAAAACGACCATTCTCGTTAGATAATAAAATTCCAAATCTAGATTATTATTTGCAAAAACATGGAGAAAACGTATATGAAATTCGTTTACTTTCAGTAGAACGTGAATATAGAAATGGAAGAGCGTTGTTAGGTTTAATTCGCTTTTTACATCGTTATTTGCTCCTAAATGGATATGAATTGGCACTCATTTCTGCTACAACACGTGAACTACCTTTATATGAGCAAATGGGATTCAAATCTTTCCATATGTTAGTTGGTACAGAAGAAGCAGCCTTCCAGCCAATGTATGTTACCCCTGCTATGTTTGAAGCATCGAGTGTTGGGGGAATTATGACGAAAGAATATACGTTTTTACCTGGTCCAGTAGATATTGAAGAAAATGTTCGAAAGGCATTTTCTACTAAGCCTATTTCGCATCGTTCTAAGTCATTTCACGTGACGATGGACAATGTGAAAAAACGGTTACTTCACATGACAAAAGCAAAGCATGTACAACTTATGTTAGGAACAGGGACGTTAGCAAATGATGCCATTGCTTTACAGTTACGTTCTTTAAAAGGGAAAGGACTAGTATTAACAAATGGGGAATTTGGTAATAGATTAGTTGGACATGCAGCACGCGCGCAATTACATTTTGATACGTATAAAAAAGAAATGGGAGAACCGTTTATTTATACCGAATTAGAAAAAATAATGGGAACTGGCAATTATGAATGGCTTTGGTTTGTTCACCATGAAACATCAACCGGAATGTTAAATGATTTAGACGAGCTAAATGTTTTAAGTAAAAAGTATAATGTGAAGCTATGTGTAGATTGTATCAGTTCGATTGGAGCAATACCGATAGACTTGAAGGATGTATATTTTGCAAGCGGTGTTAGCGGAAAGGCAATTAAATCGTTTACTGGATTATCTTTCGTTTTTTATAATCATAATGTGAAAGTAAACGAGACATTACCGGCCTATATGGACGTTGGTATGTACGAAGAAAATGAAAGTATTCCATATTCTCATTCATGGAATTTAATTTATGCACTGCAAGAAGCATTAAAGAGATTTGAAGATGCAAAAGCATTTGAAAAAATAAACGAGACGTATGCATATATTGAACAAGCTATTACTAATATGGGTCTAAATCTTGTTTCACCTAAAGAACATGCCGCGCCAATTATAGTTACCATTCAATTAAATGAAAATCAGTCTTCTAAGGCGATTGGCGATGCGTTAGCGTTACAAGGATACATTGTTCATTATGAGTCATCTTATTTACAAAAAAATAATTGGGTCCAAATTGCATGTTTAAATGATTATAAAGAACGCGATATGAAGAGGATGTTAAATTGTTTGCAAATGTGTGTATTACAGAGTGGGGTACATATATAAAGACTTTTTCTTAATATAGATGGTTTCGTATAAAGGAGTTGCTACATACGAAAACTTAGGAATAGACCATTGGAAGAGGTGTTAGTATGATAACTAAAAAACTACCGTTACATATAGATGATATTAAAAAAGCCCAAACCATTTTAGACAGAAATGCTCGTAAAACGCCACTAGTAAAATCTTTTTATTTGACTAGTAAAACAGGTGGAGAAATTCACTTGAAATTAGAAAATATGCAATTAACCGGTTCTTTTAAATTTCGTGGTGCGTTTAATAAAATGTCACAGTTGACAGATCAAGAAAAAGAGAGAGGAGTAATTGCTTGTTCCGCTGGTAATCATGCGCAAGGAGTTGCTTTATCTGCTCATTTACTTGGTATTAAGAGTAAAATTGTGATGCCAATTTCTGCCCCTCAGGCGAAAGTTGAAGCAACTAGAGGATATGGATCAGAAGTGATTTTATACGGTGAAACTTTTGATGATGCGAAGGCAAAATGTGAGGAGATTATTAAGGAAACAGGTGAAACATACTTACATCCATATGACGATATAGAAGTAATGGCTGGTCAAGGTACAATAGGATTAGATATTCTTGATGATATGTGGGATGTAGATACTGTCATTGTACCAATTGGCGGAGGTGGAATTATTTCTGGTATTGCTGTTGCATTAAAATCTTTTAATCCATCCATTAATATTATTGGTGTCCAAGCAGACAATGTTCATGGGATGAAGGCATCTTATGACAAAGGTACGATTGTAGAGCATTATGAGGCACCTACTATAGCAGATGGTTGCGCAGTTAAAATACCAGGCGATTTAACTTTTGAAGTAGTAAAAGAATTAGTAGATGATATTGTAACTGTATCAGAAGGTGAATTAGAAGTAGCGATGAAAGACTTATTACAACGCGGTAAAGCTGTTGTAGAAGGGGCTGGCGCATTAGCTACTGCTGCTCTACTTGCAGGGAAAGTGGATCCATATATTAAAGGGAAAAAGGTAGTCGCGGTTATATCTGGTGGAAACGTAGACCTGCAGCGCATTTCCAGTGTTTGTGAGCAATTTTTTGTAGCCAATGAAGTGAAATAGTATTTAAAAAACATAAATTTTATGGAAGAAGAGCTAAGACAACTAATCTTAGATCTTACTTTTTGTTTACCGTGTAGGGCATATTATAATATACATGCTTTATTTTCCGTATAGTGAATTATTATATTTTATCGTCTACTTTCATAGATAACTCAAATAATTATATCAATATTGTCGAAACGGAAACAGAAATTTAACGTATTATCCGAAAGAAGCCTCCTTCCTCAAGCGTGTGAAAGACGAAAGTCTAGCGGTAGGTGGGGGATGAATTTCGATTTGGCGTAGCCAAACATTTGGTTTTCCTATTTTTTTCGCCTCTGATATAATCATTCTTATAAGAGG
Source organism: Bacillus sp. 17RED48 (assembly GCF_019837545.1). Lineage (NCBI taxonomy): Bacteria > Bacillati > Bacillota > Bacilli > Caryophanales > Bacillaceae > Bacillus > Bacillus sp. 17RED48. The sequence continues at coordinate 66,022 of NZ_JADAXG010000004.1, read as the reverse complement.
TAAAGTTTGGTATAACAATGAAAGTAGATAATAATAATGTAATGTTCAGGTTGTATAATCACCTTCATAGCTTATGGGAAATGAAGCGAAAACTGAGGTGAATGGAAATGATAAAGCAGAATAAGGCGTACAAATTTCGTCTGTATCCTACAGAAGAACAAGCACATCTCATACGTAAAACGTTCGGATGTGTACGCTTTGTGTATAATAAAATGCTGGCTGAGCGGAAAGAAATATACGAAACATATAATGAGAACAAGGAAGAGCTGAAGAAACAAAAATTCCCTACTCCTGCGAAATACAAAGTGGAGTATGAATGGCTGAAAGAGGTCGATTCCTTAGCATTGGCTAACGCGCAATTAAACTTGCAAACTGCGTATAAGAACTTTTTTAGTGGTCAAAGTGATTTTCCTACATTCAAAAGTAGAAAGAGTAGAAAATCTTATACAACGAATCGCGTAAACGGAAATATTATGTTATTTCATGGTTATATCAAATTACCGAAATTGAAAATGGTGAAACTGAAGCAACATAGGGAGATACCGCCAAGTCATATCATCAAATCGTGTACGATCTCGATGACACCTACTGGTAAATACTATGTGTCCATCTTGACTGAATATGAAAAAGAGATTGTACAAAAAGAAGTACAAAATGTAGTTGGATTAGACTTCGCAATGGCTGAATTATATGTGAGTAGCGAAGATGAGAAAGCCAATTATCCTCGCTTTTATCATCAGATGTTAGACAAATTAGCGAAGGAACAACGAGTATTAGCCAGACGTGTGAAAGATTCGGTACGCTGGAATAAACAACGCATTCGTGTAGCGAAGTTGCATGAAAAGGTCGCAAATCAACGTAAGAATTTCCTTCATCACAAGTCTAAAGAATTGGCTACTCATTTTGACGTTGTAGCAATCGAAGATTTACATATGAAAGGAATGTCACGAGCACTTCGCTTTGGTAAGAGTGTAGCTGATAACGACTGGGGGATGTTAACGACATTTTTAGCATATAAGCTACAAGAACAAGGAAAACAGCTTGTGAAAATAGATAAATGGTTTCCTTCTACAAAGATGTGTAGTCGTTGTGGAAACAAAAAAGAAATGTCACTATCTGAACGTACGTATGCGTGTTCGTGTGGACTAACAATCAGTCGTGACTATAACGCAGCTATCAATATCAAAAAAGAAGCCATGCGGTTATTCGCATTGATATAAAACGTAAGAAATAACCTTTGGAACAAGGGAGTTTGCTCGGCTGTCTTAAGACAAATTCGTTAGCTATCAAAAGTAGCGATGAACCGAGAAGCCCCCACTCGGGGTAAGCTCGTAAGAGATACTAAGTGGTGGGTAGTTCACTATAATGGTTTTAACGTATGAATGAGCTGTTAGGAGGATAGACCATGAATAAGGAAGAACAGGTCATGAACGGTTTCAGGGAATTATATAATAAGATGGTTTGGCTTAATAAGGATAAAATGGAAGAAGGTCTTAAAGGTTTTAAGTCTTCTGAAGTACATTGTATTGAATACATTGAAAACAATTCCGATTCTAACGTGACACAACTTGCAGAGGCTTTTTATGTGACTCGCGGTGCAATAAGTAGAATGACTAAGAAGCTCATAAACAAAGGCCTTATCGAAAGTTACCAGAAATCAGAGAATAAAAAAGAAATCTATTTTAGGCTTACTGAACAAGGGAAAGAAATATATAAAATTCACGAGGAGTTGCACAATGAGTTTCAACAGCGGGATAAAGCTGTATTTGAGCAAGTAACCGAGGCAGAATTCGACAGTATAATTAACTTCGTGGAAAAGTATAGTAGGCATTTGGATGCAGAAATAAAGAAACAAGGTATACATATTAAGTCGTAAATTTGCCTGTTAATGCGAGATATATTTAAATAATAAAAAGGTAGCCTATTCACGGTAAGGCTACCTTTTTATTATTTTATTTTTGTTGACTAATCAACAAAACAGAGTTATTATTTTTGTTGACAAAGCAACAAAGTGTTTTGAGAGGAGAAATTAAATGTCTATTTTTAAATCAAAAAATGAAACTGAAAAAAACATAGATAAACATGCTTTAATATTCGGTCTTATTTCTGTATTTCTTTGTGGTATAGGTTTCAGTATCATTATGCCTGTAGTGCCATTCTTAGTGGAGCCTTATATAAGTAGTCCGGAAGAACAGGCTCTAGTTGTTACGCTACTGACCTCTGTTTATGCGGTCTGCGTGTTTTTCGCTGCTCCTGCACTCGGAGCTTTGAGCGATAAATATGGCCGTCGTCCATTACTTTTAATATGCCTTTTCGGTTCTGCAATCGGGTACTTAGTTTTTGGTATAGGAGGGGCTTTATGGGTACTATTTGCTGGACGTATAGTAGAAGGAATAACAGGCGGGAGCATCAGTACAATTTTTGCATATTTTGCAGATATCATTCCCTCAGAACAGAGAACGAAGTATTTTGGGTGGGTGAGTGCAGTGGTAGGTGCAGGAACCATTATCGGACCAACTCTTGGGGGATTACTTGCAAAGTTTGGTCATTCTGTACCTTTATATTTCGGAGCACTTATAACTTTATTAAATGTTTTATATGGGATGAAATATATGCCTGAGAGTCTTGACAAAAATAATAGGCTAAAAGAAATTACTTTTGTAAGGTTAAATCCTTTTGCACAGATGGCAAACATACTTTCCATGAAAAACTTAAAATGGTTACTTGTCTCAGCGTTTTTGCTTTGGATACCTAACGGATCTTTACAAGCAATTTTTACACAATTTACGATGGATACTTTTAGCTGGAAACCTGCACTAATCGGACTTATGTTTTCAATTATGGGCTTTCAAGATATCATTTCACAAGCTTTTATAATGCCAAAGCTTTTGATCAAGCTTAGTGATAAACAAATAGCAATACTTGGGATGGTTTCGGAGATTATTGGTTATAGTTTTATTGCAGCATCTGCTTTGTTTTCACTGTATCCACTACTTATCGTTGGAATGTTAATGTTTGGTTTTGGGGATTCAATTTTCGGGCCTTCATTCAATGGGATGCTCTCAAAGTCTGTCGATTCTAGTGAACAAGGAAGGATCCAAGGCGGTAGCCAATCTATTCAAGCTTTGGCAAGAATGATTGGTCCAATTATTGGAGGACAAATTTATGTATCGCTTGGTCATGCTGCACCTGCTTTTATGGGGATGATGCTTATAGTAGTGGCAATAGCAGTTTTGTATAGGGGGACGCATGTAACTGTATAAACTATCTGCACTAATATGGTCTTTCTTTATATAAGGATGTCTCTGCGGGAATCTTTCCTGAATGAATTGAATAACAGATAAATATAAGAACAAATAATAGGGAGTCAGAACTTAGGAACAAGTGCTGGCCCCTATTTGTTTACGGCTTGAGAGCTAAGAGAAATTAAGAAAGTATTCTGTAATGATCTCATGGTGAAGGTTAAATAGAACTATCAATAATTAAAGTTAGCTTTTTTGAAAGTAAAAAGCTAGGTAAATGACTAGACAGTATCATTATACTTGTACTGAAGTAAATAATGACTCCATTTTTACTTTGCTCTTTTCTCGAATTTCAGCGTCCGCATGGCGCATTACAAATTTATGCGCTATAGCAATTGCTAAAACATCATCTAATAAGCCAATCCCAATAATAGCAGCTATATCTGGAATGAAGTCGATTGTTAATACGTAATAGGATAAAGCGGCTAAAATTATAAATTTCGCTTTAGTAGGTAACCCTTTTTTTCTCATTGTGTAGTATAAAATAATACTTTCATATACGCTAGATTTCCCGAGGCTTGCTGAGCTTTGTTTGAATTTTTTCCAAAGTGTCTGTTTCTCCATATAAACACTCCTTTTACAAAAACATAGATTTTTTAAAAGGATAGACAAAAAAGTGAAGGAATAATCAATTTTATTATTTATCTTATTGTATATTTCCATAAAAATAAGGAATTACCTGTTCAAAATAATAGAATGTTTGTTATGTAACGACTCACATTGTTTCGTTACATAAGTATGTACAGTAAAATGTATGTGGATGATTTATTTATTATTAAACATTTAATAAGCGGTATGGGGGAAGAAAAATGAAGATAATAGAACTACCAATTGAATTCGAATTTAACGGTGCAAAACAATGTATTTATCCGAGCTTACTTATATTAAACAAGGAATTAACTTTAGTGGATACGGGTTATATCAATTTTTTACCTTTAATTGAAGTCGCAATTGTAAAACATGGGTATGAGATGAAAAACTTAAAAAATATAATTATTACTCATTATGATGACGATCATATAGGATCTTTATATGATTTCAAAGTGAAATATCCTCACGTTAATATTATTGCTAGTGAAATTGAATCCAACTACATTAATGGTGAAATAAAATCGGAGAGACTAGTCCAAGCTGAAGAAATGTTACAACGTATGCCAATTGAAGAAAAAGAATTTGGTAAGTGGTTTATACAACAATTAAAAAATATAAGACATATTTCCGTCGATGAAAAAGTATATGATGGTCAAATGATTTTGAATGATGAATGTCAAATAGTAGCGACCCCTGGACATACTTCGGGGCATATTTCATTATATTTTCCAAATTTAAATTGTGTAATTACAGGGGATGCGGCCGTTCAAAATAATTGTGAATTAGAAATAGCTAATCCGGATTTTTGCTTAGATATAGAAAAAGCGGAAGAATCTTTAAAGAGAATTAAAAACCTTAAAGCAGCAAGGTATTATTGCTATCATGGAGGAAAACTCACTGTATGAATTAAAAAACCGATCTTTCCTATATCGAAAAGATCGGTTTTTTAATTCATAGATTTTGCAAGTCTAATCAAATCATTAACACTGTATTTTCTTTTTATGTATAGTTTGTTACCAATGGCGATTTTATATTGAAAACCGTCCTTCTGAAAGATAAGTTCATATGCTAAATCAAAATGAGGATTATATACTGCCTTTATATTATGTTTTAAAATGTAAAATTTAGTTCCCTTATGTACATATTGATCTAATTTATGTTGAACTGGTGAAACAGTGATTTTAAAAATCCTATTACTATCTTTATTGTAGTATCGTAGTTCTAAGTAATCGTTATAGATGTACCCTTGAAATTCGTGAATTTCGAACGGGAATTTTGTAGGTGTTAGTATATGACGCTTAATCTTCAATTCATATTCTTTTACAATAGTAGCTTCTTTCATAAGAGGGTTAGTTCCATCATAAATTTGATTAATTCGAGATATTTTATTATTCTTTGTTACTATTTCTAAAATGCAACCGATAGTAAATCCATCATCAGTGTCTTTGGAATAAGAAATAAGGACTGTGGTATCTTCTTTTGGAGATGGTACTATTTTAATTTCATGAATAGGTTTTTCCTTTTGGAAAGTAGGTAGTTCAATCCCTTCTGTTACATATGACTGCATTAATTTTTTATCATTTTTGAATAAAGCATGTTTAAATTCACTTATCACATTTGTTTGAGATTTTGCCATAATAATTGAGGTCGATTGAAAATATAGTAAGAAAAATATGCAAAATATCTTTATGAATGTAGTGGTCAATTTCATCACCCTTTAACTATGTTTCCGTAAATTTGAAATATATATGTATAGGAGGGGAGAAGATGAGTTTATTGCTTGATGTAATAATGGCTATAATTACATTTTACCCTCGAAATGACATGAAATTAAAACATCATATTGCCAACTTAAGTGAATTTGAGTGGTTTCGAAGGCTACACGAAGATACAAAGTATACAAGATTAATTTGGAGTAATAGAAAAATTAAGAAGTATATTTTGAATTCGGCAAATATGGAAGCATTAATAAATTTCGAGAAAAAACAAAAACAATTTGTCCAACTAGTACTCGATGAATATAAAAAAAGAAGATAAGAATTTTTTTATTTTTCATATTTGGCGAAACAAATGGTACAATGAAAGCTAATGTGAAAAATAAGGAAAAGAAGTGGTCTATTTGAAAAACTTTTTAGAATTAGGAATTAGTGAAACTTTTAATCATACATTACGTGAAAATGGAATTACAGAAGCAACACCAATTCAAGAGCAGGCAATTCCTGTTATTATGTCAGGTAAAGATATTATTGGGCAGGCGAAAACAGGAACGGGTAAAACGTTAGCATTCGTGTTACCGATTTTAGAAAAAATCAATCCAGAGTCTAGTGATGTTCAGGCTTTAATCGTTGCACCAACAAGGGAACTAGCACTGCAAATTACAACTGAAATTAAAAAAATGCTTGTTCAAAGAGAAGATATTAATGTACTAGCGATTTATGGCGGGCAAGATGTAGCACAACAATTGAGAAAATTAAAAGGCAATACACATATTGTTGTTGCGACACCAGGACGATTATTAGATCATATACGTCGTGAAACAATTGATTTAAGTAATCTTTCAACAATTGTACTAGATGAAGCGGATCAAATGCTTTATTTCGGTTTCTTATATGATATTGAAGATATTTTAGATGAGACACCTGATAGTAAACAAACGATGTTATTCTCAGCAACGATGCCAAAAGATATTAAAAAATTGGCGAAACGTTATATGGATGAGCCGCAAATGATTCAAGTACAAAGTGAAGAAGTAACGGTAAATACAATTGAGCAGCGTGTCATTGAGACGACAGATCGTGCAAAGCCAGATGCACTTCGTTTTGTTATGGATCGTGATCAGCCATTTTTAGCAGTTATTTTCTGTCGTACAAAGGTTAGAGCAAGTAAGCTTTATGATAATTTAAAAGGACTAGGTTATAATTGTGCTGAACTTCATGGTGATATACCTCAAGCGAAACGTGAAAGAGTTATGAAGAGTTTCCGTGAAGCTAAAATTCAGTACTTAATCGCAACCGATGTAGCAGCTCGTGGACTTGATGTAGATGGTGTAACGCACGTATTTAACTTTGATATCCCTGAAGATGTAGAAAGTTATATTCACCGCATTGGCCGAACAGGACGTGCAGGTGGATCAGGTCTTGCAATTACATTCGTTGCAGCGAAAGATGAAAAACATTTAGAAGAAATTGAAAAAACGCTTGGTGCACCATTGCAAAGAGAAATAATCGAACAACCGAAGATAAAACGTGTAGATGAAAATGGAAAACCGGTACCAAAGCCGGCTCCAAAGAAATCAGATCAATATCGTCAAAGAGATAGCCACGAAGGTTCAAGAAGTGGTTCAAGAGGTGGCCCAAGAAACGATTCAAGAAATAGTTCGAGAAATGATAACAATCGATCATTTAATAAGCCAAGTAATAAGAAAAGTAGTGCAAAACAAGGTCAGCAAAGACGTGGCCGTTAAATAGTTATAATTTTAAAAGAGTCGCAAAATATTGCGGCTTTTTTTGCTTGTATACAACAAGGGTGATACCGAGAAAAAACGGAAATTTCATTCACCGTATTTAAAATGAATTTTAAAACTTATAAAGGGAATTTTATAGTCCAAAACCAGTAGAGCAAGGGTATTACTACCATGTCGCAATTCAAGAACAAGTGCAACTTATGTACGAACAATATTTAATCGAAAAAAAAATCGAGAGAAAACAATTCGTACTAGCGCCCTGATGATGATACGGGTTATGAAAAAATCAATTGGTATAACGATAAGAAAACATTTTTTGCTAACAAAGAATTGGACGATTTGGTGAAAGAAATTCGTAACACATTCAAACGGTACGGGAATGTTATGCTGCAGCAAAAAGAGAACGGAACTTATTATGTCTACTATTTCGGCAGAATACTTTGGTTGAAAGAAAAGGTAATGTAGCGAGCGAGTATTTTCATTACACATTCCGCAATTATCGAAATGGAACAAGAGAAGTTTATGAAGGATTTAACTCGTATTGGGATACGATCGTTGGAAACTGGAAAACTAATTTGTTCGTTTTGCTCGATGGGGAACTTGAGAAGCACAACTGCCATCCTTATTGGGAAATTGCTTACTACGACGATGAAGGTAATGTAGTACGAAGTTACCTGAAGGGATAGTATGCGATATAAGAAAAAAGGACTAGCAGTCGTACCTGCCGTCCTTTAATAGGAGAAAAAGTATTCTTGTTTAGAACTACGCATAAACAGAAAATCTGCTTGTAATTAGCTTTACCTTAAATGTACGTGTCTATACAAAAAGGGATAAGTAAAAAATACTTATCCCCAGGAAGGGAAATCCCAAGCACCAAAATGGTTCGTATTGGTCTGCAGGTTCAAAAGTAGTATATGTAAAACGAAAAATCTCATACAAAAAGCAGACAACGATTTTGGTTGTCTGCCAGTGAGTTCAATGAGTTAGCTAATTGTAATAAATTGCATCCCCATTACGAGAAGAGTGAAGCTGCTAGTTCAAACAGCTTGTTGGTATTATTTTCGATTTCTTAAAAAATATACAGAGAAAGCAGATAAGTGAAGAACCTACCTGCTTCTGCTGTAACAAAAGAAAGAAGTATTAGCCGTGGACACGGCGGCTTGAAAATAGTATGTATTTTTATTTGAAAAATATTCAAGGGGTGAAGAAACATGGAACGTTTGATAAATGATGTCTGTGAAATTAATCAGCTAATTAATAAAACAAAAGAGAAAAACAAAGAGCAAATATAACAATAAAAAGGTTGAGCTAGATGGTTGTATCTTTAATTCAGAAGCCGAGTCTAAATATTATGAGCTGTTAAAAGAAAAGCAAGGTGCAGGTGAAATACAGGCAATCGAATTGCAACCATCGTTTGTTCTACAACCTGGTTATAAAAAGAATGGCAAACGGTTTGATGCAATTACATATAAAGCAGAATTCATGATCTATTTGCCAAACGGTGATGTAAAAGGTGTAGTAACTGACATCTTTAGTATTAAAAAGAAAATGTTCGAATATTATTTCCCACATTTGTCGCTTGTTGCATCTTGATTATATAACGTTATCAGAACAAATAGTGCGAATGACAGCAATCTTAACAAGTGTTTTACGTTGGATTTATATATTTTAATTTTTTTATAAATGTCTGAATTAATGTATAGGAGGAGTTACGTTATGTTCTGCTTAGAAATCATTATAGGATCCGTATTAGGTTCGTTTGCTACTTGTGGCTTACTCTATTTTGGTTTTAGAGCAGAGGAAAATAAAATAGCGGTTATGCAAAAAATAATGATGGAAATAAAGTTTAATACAATTTGTTTATGATGTATATTAATTTTCAGATATCGGATTTGCTTAGTAACAAAAAAGTCTCTCCAATCAGATTTGAAGAGACTTTTCTTTCACATATCATAGCAATTTAGCTCGTGTTAAATTAGGATTTAAGTTCATTCTAAGATGTTTATGGCGTACCGATAGTTACTGCCAGCAATGCAGCAATTCCATCTAAAGCTTCCTGTACTGTAGTAGGAGGAAGAGGAGCCTAGTTTGCTGGATTATTAGGTGTATAAGCTAAATCGAAAGCATCATCAACTCTAATTAAAGATGTATTTGTTCCTATAAGATTTATTCGGGAACGAATAGGTAATGAATCAACTGTCGCTCTGACTCTTGTAATATCGTTATTAGCGCCGTTGACAAATGAATTTCCAGAATTAGGGCTGGGATTGAAGATGTTTTCTGTAATAGCAAAGCTGGTTAAATTTAAGGGGGCAATTGGAATATGAAATTTCTTTTTAAATTCACTCATTTTTACACCATCCTTATCATTCATTCACCCACTTACACACTACAACTTATGAATTGGTTAACACACAAGTATAAGAAAAAGGCCCTTGAAAATTAAAATAAATAAAAAAATAAGCCCTTATGTCACAAATATAAACCCATTCCATAATATATAAGGAACATGGGTTCACTCCAAAAAGCTTTTAATATATATAAGGGAGTCCGCTTCCTAAATCAATACCGTTGAACCTGTTGCTTCTGTCGGTAAAGTGAATGACGAAAAATAGATAGGAGTGTTGAATCGATTAAACTTGATTTAACCGCAGTTCCATGTAAAACAATATTTTCTTCATTCATACCTTCATCTCCTATGATTGCTCGTCATAGGAGGTGAAGGTAGCAAAAAGCAAATCATGAAGTTGGAAAGCAATTATATAAAAGGGCAAGGATTGTTAAGGGGAATTAAAGAATGTATCGTAGTGAATGGAAAATACAAGAAGAATTATACGATTATAATGGTTGGATAATATACGATTATAATGGTTGGATAATATACGATGGTGAATGGGGTGAAGTGGACAAGCGTTTTTATTTTATAAATTAAACAAAAATTTCATTTAATAAGTATTCAAAAATCAAAAAAGAGCACTCAATAAAGTGCTCTCGTGACGAGATTCATTTTGTAATGACTATTTCAAATTATAAAGAAAGGAACACAGAATATTATATGTGCGTGTAGTCAATTGAGTTCGTTTTTTACAAACAAAGAGCAGCTAGAAAAAGCTAACTGCTCAATACTAGGAGATACAGAGAAGACTACTTTAAATGAATCTTGGCATATAGCCTAAATACAGTATTGACCGAATATTTATTTTAAATCCAATTTATTTAAAGTAAACATCCCAATAGATATAATGACTGCGCCTGCTGCAGAACCTAGCAAGTCTCTCCAGCCTAATGTATTTAGAGGTGTATCTGTTAAATCCATAATTAAGAAGAGAGCAAACATTAATACACCAAATGCTAAGCATCCCAAAAATGTTTGCAAATATTTAATCATCTTCTTTCGGAACTTGCTCATATACATCACCCTTGTTAACGCTTTATATTCTTATAAATAAATTGCGGAAATTTATGATTATTACCTTTATGCTCAATGCACAGAAGCTGATTGAGAGTGGCGATAAAAACCCAGCAGAAGCGTTAAAAGAAACATTGAATCCACGGAATGAAGAAGCTGTTAAAATGGTTAGCTGTACTTGGATTTTAAAGACAAAAACTCCTATTGAATATAGGAGTTTTTTCTTTGTTTGAAAGTTCAAAAAGATATATAATAATTTTCTGACTATTAAATTTGGAGGGGTATAAATGAAAAATGAAACGTTGCATACTCAAGAAGATATTAATAAAATGCTCGATTCGTTATTAAGACCGGCAGAACCATTTTGGAATGAATTTTATGAGAATAGAGAAAAAGATGTTCCGTTTTTTGAAAATGTTCCAGATGAGAATCTAGTTTCGTATATCCAAAAAAAGCGGGTTTCAAAAGGAAAAGTACTAGAACTTGGATGTGGTCCGGGTAGAAACGCAATTTATCTAGCAAATAAAGGATTTGAAGTAACAGCAGTGGATTTATCTATAGAGGGCATTAATTGGGCGAAAGAGAGGGCGTTAGCAAAAGGAATAGAAATCGATTTTATTTGTGATTCGATTTTTAATTTAGAGTGTCAAAATGATTTTGATTTTGTGTACGATTCGGGCTGTTTACATCATATTCCACCGCATAGAAGAATAAATTATGTGAATTTAATTAAAAACTCCTTGAAATCGGGTGGTTATTTTGGATTAACATGTTTTTCGGCAGGTGATTTAGATGAGCGAAATGGATCAGAAATAACAGATTGGGATGTATATAGAGGATGGAGTCTACAAGGTGGCCTTGCATATTCAGAAGAAAAATTAAGAGATATATTTGACGAGTTTGAAGTGATCGAAATTAGAAAGATGAAGCAAATTGACCAACCAAATACTATGTTTGGAGAATCATTTCTTTGGACAGCATTATTTAAGAAGAAATAAGAAAGTAGATAATTGACAAACTCATCGTTTTTATAGACAATATATTTATAAGAATATACGTTCGGTTTTTGCTTGCCGGTGTATGTTTTGCATAAATACATAACAAGGGGTTGTCTCTATATGAGTAACACAAATCAAAAAATTACTACGTTTTTAATGTTTGAAGGTAAAGCTGAGGAGGCGATGAATTTTTACACGTCGCTATTCGATCAATCAGAAATTGTAAATATCTCTCGCTACGATGAAAATGGACCTGGTAAAGAGGGAACTGTAATTCATGCAACTTTTACGCTAAATGGACAAGAGTTCATGTGTATTGATAGTTATGTAAAGCATGGTTTTACATTTACACCATCTATGTCTCTTTATGTAACTTGTGAGACGGAAGAAGAAATTGAAACGGTCTTTCATAAACTAGCACAGGATGGATCTGTACTAATGCCTTTAGGTTCTTATCCATTTAGCAAAAAGTTTGGCTGGTTAAATGATAAATATGGTGTGTCTTGGCAGTTAACGCTTGCGGAATAAAAATTTAAAAAGAAAAAGCGTAGCCTATTTATAGTTACGCTTTTTCTTTTTAAGAATTTTGCTTGCCGAATCTTTCACCGAGTTTAGCTAACAATTCAGGCTGATCCTCTTGGCTCATTACAACTTCAACAAAGATAAGTCGATTCATATTAAAATTTATTTTAGTTAAGACTTCTGCTAACTCTATTTCATTTTTCACTTTAAATGTTTGGCATTTTTCTTCTGATCCGAATACGTTTGCTAGTTTCGTGTAATCCCATATTTGTATGTCATTATACGGTTGATTTTGGCCGTGAATTGCACGTTCAACAGTATATCCATTGTTATTGATTAAAAATATAATCGGTTTTAAATTTTGCCGAAGTATAGTCGATAACTCTTGAACAGTTAATTGGAAAGAACCATCACCAATAATTAAAATGTTACGCCGTGATAAATCAGCGAGCTGTGTACCGAGTAGAGCAGGTAATGTATAACCAATTGATCCCCATAATGGTTGTGCTACATATGTAGTGCTATTTGGTAAAGGGATAGCGGCACTACCGAAGAAAGGCGTTCCTTGCTCTGCAATTAAAACATCGTTTTCTTGTAAGAAATGGTATATTTGTTGCCAAAAACGTTTTTGTGTAACCATTTGTGCTTTTGGATTGAACTCTTCTGTCATAGATAGTGATTCTGAAATAAAGGGCTTCATTTCAAGTGTTTCCTCAATACGATGTTTGATTAAATCACTTAATTGTTCTAAAACATCTTTCATTACAACTGGTCCGTATTTTTTATCAATAATTTTCACAGTATAGGGATGGATTTCTATAACTTGCTCTTTCGTAAAACCTTGTGTAAAGCCGCCAGTAATAGTATCAGTTAATTTCACACCAATACTAATAATACAGTCAGATTCATCAATTCTTTTTCGTATGTATGGAGAACTAACATCCCCAGTATAAATTCCTATAAATTGAAGGTGTTTTTCAGGGAATATTCCTTTTCCCATACTTAACGTTGCGATAGGAAACCCAGTTTTTTCTACGAATTGATGCAAATATTCTTCCGCATGAAAACGAGCCACTTCAAAATCAGCTAAAATAACAGGTTTTTTGGCACTGTTTATTTTTGAAGTCGCATGTAGAAGCATTTTATCCAGCGCATCTTTATTACTTAAAACTGGTTTATGTAAAATTGGTTCCGTAGGTTTATTAATTGGCTTATTATATACATCAATCGGTAATTGAATATGAACAGGGCGTTTCTCACTCCAACATGCACGTAACACACGGTCAATTTCCTCAGCGGCATGCTCAGGTGTTAATTTTGATTGTGCTACCGTGATTTCTCTATACATATTGGAGAAATGATCGAACTTTCCATCACCTAACGTATGATGAACGAGTGCTCCATTTTCCATTACTGTTGTTGGTGGTGTCCCTGTGATTTTTATAATAGGTACGTTCTCTGCGTATGAGCCAGCAACGCCGTTAATGGCGCTTAACTCTCCAACACCGAAAGTGGTAATAAGAGCCGCGATTCCTTTTATACGAGCATATCCATCAGCAGCATATGCTGCATTTAGTTCATTACAATTGCCAACCCACTCTAACTTTTCATGTGCTACTACGTCATCTAAAAAAGCCAAATTATAGTCACCAGGGACACCAAAAATATGCTCGATTCCTAATTCGCTTAGTCGGTCTAGTAAATATGTACTTACTGTATATTGCGTTTTCAATTGAATCATCTCCTAATTGTGCAGTGAATATTTCAATAGACTAAAGAAGTTCCAATGCGTTCATTAAAATATTGATTACTGGATTGTGGTATAATTTACATACAGGGGGAAAGTAGATGACACAACATAAAGAAGAACAGATGAATGAAGCATTAGCATTATTTTACTTTGCATATAAAACATTTACTGAAAAGCCAGATGAAATTATAAAAGAGTATGGCATACAACGAGTACATCACCGAATTTTATTTTTTATCGCACGCTTTCCAGGTATAAGCGTAAATGAGTTATTATCACTGTTAGAAATTAGTAAACAAGCTCTTCACGGACCACTACGACAACTTGTGGAAAAGGGCTTAATTGAGAGTAATGAAGCTACACATGATCGCCGTGTGAAACAGTTATCTTTAACAGAAATAGGTGTAGATTTAGAGAAAAAATTGAGCGATGTTCAAAGACAACAAATGGGTGCTATTTTTTCAAAATTTGGTGAATCGTGTGAAGAAAATTGGCATCAAGTTATGAATGAAATGGCAAATAGCCGATCAGGTTTTGATGCTTGGATGTCGAAGCGAGAAGTTGTAATCGATCAAACATAATAAGAAATATATCTGTTTTATAGTTTGAAAAAGAACAAATTTTATCCATACATTTGGCAACTATGGATTGGTCATAGAGTGAATGGATAAAAAGATACATTACTAGATACTTTATACGTGTACGCAATGGAACAATACAATTCACATTTCCGAGAGGGGAATTATTATGATAAAACTTGTACTTATTCGTCACGGACAAAGTTTATGGAATCTTGAAAATCGCTTTACAGGATGGACAGATGTAGATTTATCAGAGAATGGATTAAGTGAAGCGAGAGAAGCAGGAGCAATATTAAAGAAAAACGGATATACTTTTGATGTAGCTTATACATCTGTATTAAAACGAGCAATCCGGACGTTATGGATTGTACTTCATGAGATGGATCTTGCTTGGGTGCCAGTACATAAATGTTGGAAGCTAAATGAAAGACATTACGGTGCATTGCAAGGGTTGAATAAAGATGAAACCGCGAAAAAATATGGTGAGGAGCAAGTTCATATTTGGAGAAGAAGTATTGATGTAAGACCACCTGCTCTTACTGAGGATGATCCTAGATATGAAATGAATGATCCAAAATATAAAGCACTTAAAAAAGGTGAGTTTCCATTGACTGAATGTTTAGTGGATACGGAGAAAAGAGTACTTGATTATTGGCATTCAGAAATTGCGCCATCATTAAAAAGTGGTGAAAAGGTAATTATTTCATCACACGGTAATACGATTCGTTCGCTAGTGAAACACTTAGATAACCTTTCAAGCGATGGTGTTGTTTCATTAAATATTCCAACGAGCATTCCACTCGTGTATGAATTAGACGATGATTTACGTCCGATTCGCCATTATTACTTAAGTATGGACGGAGAAGTACCAGAAGGGGAAATTCCGAAACATATTTCTTTTTAACATGAAAATTTGAAACGCATGCTTGTCTACATATACAATGTAGATTCATGATAAAGTGAAACTTTAATCAGTGGGGGGTTCATCCCCATTGATTATTAGTTGAACCAATCGGGCTTTTAAGGGCAGTTGATCCCCTACCTAACTTCTATGCTTTCGCTAAATTTTCAGGTGGAGGTCTTACTGCCCGTTAATGCGTGGTAAAAGACGTGGCACCTTCTAATGTATATGCGATATTGCTAAATTTAGAAGCTTGTCCACGTCTTTTGTCATAAAGAGAGCTACTTGTGCATGTAATGATATCGTGAGTAGTTTTTGAATGGAGGGTGATGTCATTGGTGATCTCTAACATTCGAATCGGCTTATTTATTTTAGCAATCGTTTTTCTAGTTCTTGTTTTCTTTTACTGGAGAAATGAAGAGCTCTACGAGGAGAAGAAGCAACGAATTAGAAAGACTTGGTATGGGTTGTTTATAATATTAGTCACCGTGTATTTCATGATAAAAGGAATTGATTTAACCCTCTGGAAAAATCTTTTAATGTTCACTGCAATGGTTATTTTCGTTGATATCGCATTTATTTTAACACCAAATATTTCAGAAATATGGGGAGCGAAATTTAGCGATATCGGTAAGACTGTTCAATCGATAAAACGGTCATTAATTGCTTCTAAAGCAAGAGGAGAAATATACACAACAATTATTCAAAATGTTAATCCAGCAGTATTCGGTACAATGGAATGGCATACGGAAGAGGAATATACAAAGAGCTTAAACGCATTTTTAGATTCGTATGGAGAAAAGATTGGTGCGAAAATTGTTGTATTTGAAGCGGCAAAAGAATTAAATACAAACTTTCGTGGTATCCGTTCTCAATTTAGTATTATCATTCCGTTAGAACACATTGAGCAATTGAATGAACAGAAAGCGGTGCAAGTAGAAAATGTCGGAATAATACCAGCAAAAATGGTGAGTGATGTTTTCATTGTTATTGATGGGAAGAAAAATAACCTGCAAGATCGAGATTTTGAAAATGTATATAATTTAACAATACATCATAGTTATTTTAGTAAATAAGGACAGGATTTTCTTCTGTCCTTTTCACTTATACATAAAGGGAAAGCAAATTTAGACAAACTTGTATAAAATCGGACAATCATTCCTACACTAGCACGTAGAGGTGATTGTAGTGATAAAAGATTATGACAATGATTTTTTTAAAGAAGAAAATGAAGATACAACTGATTTCTCGTTAATAAAAGGAGATACTTTGCAGCAAGTAGAAGAGTTAGAAGAAGAATTAAAAAGAAAATGATACGTGTACACGCTGTCTACATTTGCGATATAATATAAATAGAAGATTGTATCTTTTTGAAGAGGGGGAGAAGAGATGGCTGAAGTAAACGTACAAAAATCTTCATTTTTTAAAGAAAAAAAAGAAGAACCAAATACAGATTTCTCTCTTGTGAAAGGTGCATTGACTCAAAATATAGATCGATTAGAAAAATTTGTAGAGGCAATTCCATATAAGTATATAAAAAAGGGTAATTTAAAAGAGAATGCGTAAAAACATTCTCTTTTAAATTATCTCTTTATGATTTGTTTATGCGTTATTTCTTTTTTTGTTTAAAAATGATTTTATACATAAAATACCCAAGGGCTGCAAAAATGAATCCAATAGCAGCACCAACTATTTGTTTCATAAACAATAAGTATAACGAAGCAATAATTAGGGTAAATAAGATTAAAATTAATACATACTTTGAAATAAATTCTAACCCTTTGTACACTAGTAGAATGACACCTGAAAGAACAGTGATGATAGGTAATATCCTATTTTCGAAAAAGCCTTCCTTTTTTTTGCTAGAATGCTGTTGTTTATTCAATATAAATATACTCCCGTCTTAAAGGATTAATCTTTTATTAGTTTTGTTATTTCATTTACGAAAAGATTTTTGGTTAAATAGGTTATATCAAAGGAATCATTTATTATATTTCGAGTTAATAGCCATTGGGTGTTGGGTGATTCAATAACAAAGAATCCATTGTCAGAAATAACCTCATTCTTTTCGGTTGTATCTAGACGCATAATAGTGTAAATAGACTGTGTTGTTTTTAAATCTATTATCAAATTTTCAGCATATAAGGAATTAAATCCATTCTCTATTAACATTGTTTTCCCTTCTTGAATAGACAAAGGGAAAAACTTTTCAATATTTTGTACGATATGGTTTGGAAGAGTTCCTACAATGTCACTGCCTTTTTCTTCTTGCTGAAATACTAGCTGTAATAAATTTTTAGATTCTAAAAATAATCTATCGTCTGAAATTTCTTCGATTTTATGTGCAATACCATCTAAACTCTGATATGTAACGTTTGAAGTGTTATCAATATAAATGTTAGCAGTAATCGTTGTTTCGTTTATAAAATCGATTTTTTGAAGTAATAATGAAAGTTGCGGGTTACACATAGTGTTGAATAATTTCTCTATACTCGGTTGTAATTGCATTTCTTTAGTTTGTTGATTAAAGTTTAACAATCCTCTAGCATAAAGGGAATGCGCTGCAGTCAATAATATTTTTTCGACATCTGCTTTCTCTAGTTCATCATAAATAAGACTTAGTAATTCTTTTGCATAAGTTTGATTTTCTTTGGAATTCATTAGAAATGCTAATTCTTCTATAGAAACAATTTGTTTTTTATTCATAGCTCTGAAAAAGTCTAATTAGAGACTTTTTTTACCTCATTTCTTCAATTGATTTTTAATTTATTTTAAAAAATTAGTGAAGCTATCTGTAAAACTTGAAATACTCTCTTTAAACTTTTGACGAGGTACAAATTTATCTGCTAATTCATTGAATGCGGTTCCACCTACAGTAGAACCAATAATGCCACCTGCAATTGCACCAACAGCTGTACCAACTGGAGGGAAAATTAATGAGCCAGCTAATGCACCCGCTTCAGCACCCGCTACTCCACCTGCATAAGTTGAAGCTAAATTTCCAACTACCTTTCCTGTAGAATAAACTGTATCCATAGCAATATTAACACCAGCTTGAGAGCCATCATATTTTTTAAAATCACCTTGTATGGCGGATGTTAATGAACTTACTTCTCCTAATGCAGTAAGGGAAATGGAAGCTATACCAAAGGGTTTCATATTTTTTATAATATGCTTAGAAATATTAGATTCTTTAATACTATTTTTAGGAAGAGATTTATCTAATTTCCCTAATGATGCAGCGGTTTTTTCTAATGTTGAAAAGTCTTTTAAGGGAATTAATTTATTCCATATTTCTCCTGCCTTACCATTAACCCATTTACGAGTGACGATATCTACTAAATCATTTCTTTTTTTGTTAGGAATAACATTTAATACACCTGCCATTATACCTAATTTAACGGTGGGAGATAAGGAGGTCATCAATCCCTTTTTGAGAGATTCAAGCAAACTTCCCTCATTTGTAGATAACTCAGCTCCTGTTTCACTATCTACTTTTCTGAATTTTTCGGCCGATCTTTTTAGTTGAATTTCAATCTGTTGAAGGCAATGAATATATTTATTCATTACTTGGCTAGATTGTTGAAAATCATAATAAAACTTTTCTTTGGTAGAACCATACCAAATTGATTCAAGATATGAGATATCTTGTCGAAGGTTAGTGAATTGTACTTGTGCTTGCTCTTGAGCACTTTTAAACTTGTTAGCAGAAGCTTCTAATAATTCTGGAGTCACGATAATATTCAATATGGTTAACCTCCTTGTGTGAAAAATTATTTTAACCAAAAATATATTAGATTATAATTCCATTAAAATCTACTTTTTTATAATATCAAATATTATTATTAAATAGTAGATTAATATTGGTAATTTTATGATAATTAACAAAAATAAAAAAGAGAGAATGCCGGGTAGGAGTTAAAGATACAACTGATTTCTCGTTAATAAAAGGAGATACTTTGCAGCAAGTAGAAGAGTTAGAAGAAGAATTAAAAAGAAAATGATACGTGTACACGCTGTCTACATTTGCGATATAATATAAATAGAAGATTGTATCTTTTTGAAGAGGGGGGAAGAGATGGCTGAAGTAAACGTACAAAAGTCTTCATTTTTTAAAGAAAAAAAAGAAGAACCAAATACAGATTTCTCTCTTGTGAAAGGTGCATTAACGGAAAATATAAATCGTTTAGAGAAATTAATGAATAATGGTACTTCAAAATATATGAGAGCAAAAAAAACGAAAGAAAATGCATAGTGCATTTTCTTTCGTTTTTTTATACGATTAAATATTTAAAGGGTGGATTTTAAAGGATGAAATAGAAAGGGAAAGTAACGAATCATGGTATAATGATAGCAGACTTACATATTATTTTGTCATTTTGAGAGGAGCTTAAAAATGTATTCTACTTTAGAACAATTAACAAAGCACCCTGTATTTTATCATTTTGCAGAAATTTCAAAGATTCCTAGAGGATCTGGTAATGAAAAGGAAATTAGTGATTATTTAGTTGGTTTTGCAAAAGAGCGTAACTTAGAAGTGATTCAAGATGAAGAAATGAATGTCATTATTAAAAAAGACGCAACTACTGGCTATGAAAATGTACCAGCTATTATCATTCAAGGCCATATGGATATGGTATGTGAAAAAAATCAAGCAACCGTACATGATTTTGAAAAAGATCCAATTGAATTACGAATCATTGGGGACATGTTATATGCAAATCAAACGACTTTAGGTGCTGATAATGGTATTGCAGTTGCGTATGCAATGGCTTTATTAGATGCATCAGACATTTCGCATCCAGCACTTGAAGTAGTTATTACTACTGAAGAAGAAACAACAATGGGCGGGGCTTTCGCTGTTGATGCAAATCACTTTGAAGGAAAGATTTTTATAAATATTGATTCTGAAGAAGATCATAAATTACTTGTAAGTAGCGCAGGTGGTGCGAAAGCTGTAGAAACAATTCCAGTAATATGGGATGAAGTGCCAGCGAATACGGATGCATACCGTCTATATGTTGGTGGTTTAAAAGGCGGACATTCTGGTATGGAAATTGATAAACAACGCGGTAATGCGAACAAAGTATTAGGACGAGTATTACGAGATTTATCAGCAAATATCCAATTTGATATAAATGAAGTTCACGGCGGATTAAAAACAAATGCAATTCCGCGTGAAAGTGTAGCTACAATTGTATTAGCTACAGAAGATGTAGAGAAAGTAGAAGAAAAACTAGAATCATGGACAAGAGTATTACAAGAAGAAATGCGTGCTGTTGATCCAGATGTTCATGTAACTCTTACAAAATTGGATGAGAAAGTAGAAAAAGTATTTGCTAAAGAGACGCAAAAGCAACTTATTTCATCATTATTCTTAATTCCAAATGGCATTCAAAGTATGAGCATGGATATTAAAGGCCTAGTAGAAAGTTCAACAAATTTAGGCGTTATTGAAACGTTGCAAGATGAAATTAAATTACGTAACGAAGTGAGAAGTTCTGTCAGTAGTTTAAAACAACATGTTGCAAATGAAATTAAATGTATTGCCGAATTAGTTGGTGCAACATTTGAAATAGAGTCGGAGTATCCAGAATGGCCATACAATCCGAATTCGCAAATTCGTAATTTGTTTGAAAAAGTGCATCAAGAAAAATACAACAAAGATGCTGAAATCTTCGCTGTACATGCGGGTATTGAATGTAGTGCATTCGTTCAAAAGATGCCTGACTTAGATGCAATTTCATTCGGTCCAGATATATTCAATGTTCACACTCCAGATGAACATATTAGTATTTCTTCTGTTGTGAATAACTGGGGCTTCTTCGTTGATGTAATGAAGGGTACGAAAGAATTAGCTAAATAATATGAATGAAATGAAAAGTAGCCTATAAAACTTTATAGGCTACTTTTTTGTATATAGTTTTATTAGAAATTCATTTTTACGATATCATTTAATTTTTGCTTTTATTTCTAGGGGAGATTATACCAAAGACTGCTCCGGATATTGCACCGATTAAAGTCATAAAAATTGTACTCCATGCTGCAAATGACATTATTACACCTCCACATAATAAATTATTGTTTCTTAGCCTTTTGAATAGAAATGATAATTGCAACAACTATTAAGAAAATAAGAGGAGACCAAGAATAGAAAGACATGTAACATTCTCCTTTCAATACTAATTTTATACCTTTATATAAATGAATTATCGCATGTTTTAAAATTGAACATATAGAATATGCAATATTGCATATCGAATTGTAGGACATAAAGAAGTAAAAATGGTTCGTGAATAAAAATGCTAATTGATAAAGAAGGTAAGGATTTCTTCTAGCCTTAAAAAGGGGAAACGATCAAAAAAGCTCCCTATATATAAGGAGAGCTTTTAAAATGATTTTTGTCTAATAAAAATGTATCCAATATTTTTTTACTGATGAGATAAATGTAAATTATTTTGAGATTTTAAAGCTGCCCCCATAATAATAATTTTCTCCAAGTTTCATAACAGCTACATATGTTCCTGGATTATAAACATTAGTAATAGGTGTAACAAATCTACCATAATTATGTTTTAGACCTGAGTCATAAATGGTTTTATATCTATGCAAGTTTATTTCATCATTTTCATTTCCACCCAATTGATATATTTTTACAATACCAGTATCTTTACCACCAGTATATAGAGTAACATCAAATGTATCTCCATGTTTTAAGTCACCAACTGCTAACTCTTCTAAAAAATCTGCATTATGATGTAATAAAAAATAGCTTTGCCACCGCCAATTATCTGTAAATCGCGATTCTTTTTGTATAAGTTGCGATTCAGCAGACACAGGTGGGAGTGTACCAATTGTATTCGAAAATAAAAATCCTCCAACAGTCAATGCGCCAATAATTGTTGATTGCCTTAATAGTTTCATGTTCTAAACCTCCTATTTACTTAAGGATTCAGAAATCGTTTTTGTGAAAAACTAGCTGTGAAATCTAATGGATGATAATATCTTCTATAATCATATTAACATTTATTGATTTATCAGACAAATGAATAAATAATAAAACTATATCGAGGGAGTTAAGGCTAATATAAGAAAGAGGTTAGATGTATAGCTAAAAAATCTTTATTATATGTAATTGGGATTTGTTATTTGAAAACTCGATTGTTTTAATGCTGAAATTTCAATTCATACTTCAAGTTTCAGTACATAATTTTACAATTTGACTTATATAATTTATCACGATATGATTCCTTTATAATAAAAGAAAGGCTTGAAGACAATGATTCGTCGTTTGAGAAAGCTAAAAAATGTAGCAGTCGTAGTAAGCTTCTAAGTAAATAGCAAAATATATAATACTTAGAAGCGAGGAATAAAGTTATGAAGCATCCATTATTTAATCATTGGTCAGAAACAAAGTATTTAAAAGATATAGTAACAAATTCACTCATTGAGGTAGGAGAGTACTCCTATTATTCAGGTTATTATGGTCATCAAAATTTTGAAGATGGCTGTGTAAGGTATTTGTGGGGGGATGCTAAGTCCCGAGCGCTGTTCAATCCAATTGAACAGATGGGATGGCATCTTGATAAACTCATTATTGGGAACTATGTTTGTATTGCGAGTGGAGTAGTCATTTTAATGGGTGGTAATCATAATCATCACTCAGAATGGATTACAGTATATCCATTCGCTGAGCAAATTGAACATTCATATGAACCGAAGGGCGATACAGTCATTAAAAGTGATGCTTGGATTGGAATGAATGCTATTATTATGCCTGGCGTTATAATCGGTGAAGGTGCAATCGTTGCAGCTGGATCTGTCGTAAGTAAAGATGTTCCGCCGTATACAATAGTTGGTGGAAATCCTGCTAAGGAAATAAAGAAACGATTCACTGATACAGAAATGAAAATGCTAATGGAAATGCGTTGGTTTGATTGGGATAGAGAATTAGTTGAGAAGGCAATGCCGCTTTTATCTAGTTCATCTATTGAATTATTATATGATTTTTATAACAAGGAAGTAAAAAATAGATAGATCTGTGAGGGAAACTACATTCTATATAGGATGTAGTTTTTTTATTATAAAAAATTAATAATATAGACTAAGGAAAATTCATCTCTGGTATGAGTATAGTAAATAGCTGAATTAAATAATTAAAATCCTTGATAGCTAATAAAACCAGTGTGTCTCGATATTTAATCGGGATACACTGGTTTTATTTTTTGTAAATATGGAACAAACGTATTATTTAGATTGTCTATTCATTGTAATCCTAAAAAATATATTGGAGGTAACAGAAGTGAAAGGTATGTTTTGCAAGAGATTTATTGCAATAGTAACAGTGCTTACACTATTTTGTAGCATAATTGTTACATCTGGAAGAGCAACAGCGGAAACAGTCCCTGTTTTAGATGTAGAAGCAGGATCAGCAATTTTAGTAGAAGCGAATTCCGGAAAAATTTTATATGAAAAAAATGCGGATGAATCACTAGCAATTGCTAGTATGACAAAAATGATGAGTGAATATTTAGTTCATGAAGCGGTGGATAAAGGAAAACTTAAATGGGATCAAAAAGTTAAAATCTCTGAATATGCACATAAGATTTCACAAGATCGCTCATTATCAAACGTTCCATTAGAAAATGGTGGCTCTTATACAGTAAAAGAGTTATATGAGGCAATGGCAATTTACTCTGCAAATGGTGCAACAATTGCTTTAGTTGAAGAAATTGCTGGAAAAGAAGCCGATTTCGTGAAAATGATGAATGATAAGTCAAAAGAGTTTGGAATGAAAAATTATAAATTTGTAAATTCTACAGGCTTAACAAACTATGATTTAAAAGGATATCACCCAGAAGGGACAACTCCAGACGAGAAAAATAAAATGTCCGCAAGAGATTGTGCGATTTTAGCACAACGTCTTATTCAAGATTTTCCGAAAATGTTAGATACTGCAAAAATCCCTAAAAAAACATTCCAACAGGGTGGTAAGTATCCAATTGATATGACGAACTTTAACTGGATGTTAAAAGGTTTAATTAAGCAATACGAAGGTGTAGATGGGTTAAAAACAGGAACTACCCCAGAAGCTGGTGATTGTTTCACTGGTACAGTAGAAAGAAACGGTATGCGTCTAATATCTGTAGTGATAAAAGCAAACTCTCATGCAGCACGTTTTGATGAAACGAAGAAATTATATGATTACGGATTTGCAAATTTCGAAGTGAAGAAGGCCTATGGAAAAGACTCAGTAGCAAAAGGGCATGAAACAGTGCGAGTAGCAAATGCGAAAGACAAAGATGTTGTTGTTCAAACGAAGCAAGCTGTTTCACTTCCGATACCAAAGAACAACAAAGACGTATATAAAAAAGAATTTAAAGTATTGAATGAAGAACAAGAAGCACCTATTAAAAAAGGTGTAACAATAAGTAAAATGATTATCTCGCCTAAAGATAGTACAGATCCAGGGTTCTTATTAGGTAAATCATTACAAGTAGACCTTGTAACAAAATCTGATATAGAACAAGCAAATTGGTTTACACGTTTTATGCGTAACATCGGATCTTTTTTTAGCGGTATGTGGGATAGTGCGGTTGATATAGTAAAAAGCTAAATTTATAGGATAAAACTAAATATTAATCTGAAAAAAGAGTTTCGAAGTTTTATAAATTCTTATGTAGATAGTTTGGAATGGAAGATGGTATTAATTTTCAAATTGGATTCTTCGGAACTTTTCTTATTGTAATCAAGCTAAGCTAAATTTGTATCTATAAAAACAAAAAACGCTATTCTTTTTGTAGAAATATACAGAAAGGATGGCGTTTATTATGTATTTTTTGATTCAATGCATTCTAGTACAAAGTTAGTTTAATAAAGTTACATGAAGAAAAAACATCCATTTTTGCATCAAATGACAATAAAAAATGAATATCCGTTACTTATTTCTGTAAATAGATTTTATAAAAATTTAATAAAATCTTTTCTTTGTATTAAATATTTTGTTTTAAATTATTTATATAAGGAAACGGAGACCAGAAAACAGATGCATAGATTGACTTTGAACTGCTTATATCTGGGATCTAGATAGACATTATGTACAATTCTCCCACTACACTAGTATAGTGGCCTTTATGAACAGCAAAATCTACAATTTACAAGGAGAACATTTTATGAGTAAGAGAATAAAAGAATTAGATTCTATACGAGGGTTAGCGGCACTTACTGTGGTATTTGGACATTTTTGTTTAATGTTACCATCGTTGCCTAATTCTATTAAATTTTCCCCGCTTAGGTTTTTATGGGCGGGTGGGGAAGCTGTTATCGTTTTTTATGTACTAAGTGGTTTTGTGTTATCTATGGCACTTTATCATTCAAAAACAAATTATTGGGGATATTTAATTAAGAGATTTGTAAGAATCTATATTCCTTATTATTTTTGGATAATCATTACCTTTGTTTTATTTATTTTATTTTCGTCGTATGAAGTGGTAGGACTACGGGATTGGTTCTATGATAGGTGGCAAGGGTCTATAACAAAATTAGATATTCTAAACCACTTTGTGCTTCTTAATAACTTTTTTACGGAAAATTATAATCCAGTTATTTGGTCATTGGCTCAAGAAATGCGTATATCTATTGTGTTTCCTTTATTATTCCTTCTTTTTTATAAACTGAATTGGAAGAAAACGATACTATTTGCTTTGAGCTTTTCTTTCATTAGTGTTTTTCTTAATATGTTGCATATTGGGAAAGCTGAAGGATTTTATAATGGTTATGCTGATACACTGCATTTTACATCTATGTTTATGGTTGGAATGTTACTTTTTAAGTATAAGGAAAAACTTATTTACTCATATAGGAATATGAAAAAATTTAAAAAAGGATTTCTTATTGCATTAGGGATTATTTTATATTTATATTCCATTTTAATTTATGGTTTTTCCCGTAATGATACTACTTTCTTATTAAAAGATTGGGGTGTCGTAATGGGGGTTAGTATATTTATTATAATGGCTATGAGTAACCTAAAAGTAAAAGCATTTTTAAATAAGAATGTATTTGTATATTTAGGAGAAATTTCATACAGTATCTATTTGTGTCATTTTCCAATCATGATGGTACTATTTAAACTTTTGTATACAAAGATACCTATCTTTTTCCTTCTTACTTTGTGCATTGCAATGACACTACTTTTTTCTATAATTTCGTATCATTTAATCGAAAAGAAATGTATCAACTGGGCAAAACAAAGAACAACCAATTTTTTGAAAAAAGTATAATTCCTAGAGAGATTTTATTTCTTTAGTAAATATACGAATATGACCGATTCCTAAGTATACTTAGGAATCGGTCAATTTTGGATTCTAAATGTAAATATAATTGAAATCGAAAACTACTTAGAAATAACAATTACGGTGTGAGCTATTGTATAGTATAGATATGGTTAATAATAAAGGGGGACTACATATGTGGAAGCGATTTGTATCGATTGGTGATAGTTTTACAGAGGGCATAGGGGATGAAGTTGAGGGAATAGCATTAAAAAGCTGGGTAGATCATTTTGTTCAACTTTGTGTAAACGATATAGAATATGCTAATTTTGCAAAGCGTGGGTTAGTAACTAAAGAAATACGCTCACAGCAATTGGAAAAGGCATTAACGTTTAATCCAGATTTGGTTAGTCTAATTGCAGGTGCAAACGATGTTTTAAAAGGACGTTGGGATCATCAAGCATATAAGAACGATATGGAATTTATGATAGATACATTAAGTAAAACAGATGCTGATATTATTATAGCAAACCTTCCAGATTTTACAGTTCGGCTACCTATTTCTTCTGAAAAAAAACAAGTGTTAAAAGAACAATTATTAGAGGCAAATGAAATTATACTTTCACTGAGTAGAGAGTACAAGCTTCATCATGTTGACTTTTGGAATCATCATTTAGTTAATGATAATACGCTTTGGTCTACGGATTTGATTCATCCAAACTCAAAAGGATATGTAAAAGTTGCTGAATTGATTTTTAGTAGTTTGCCTGTACATGACTCTTCTAAATAAGCTTTAGAATGAACGCATCGAATCCCCTGTCGTATACAGCGCAGGGGTTTTGATGCGAAATAGAAGGATATAAAGCGCCTATAAATTATACTTTCAGTAATTCTTTTTATTGTTTATACTTAGTTATTTTCTATTGTAGGACCCTTAGTATAAGGGGTCTTTTTTGTTTCAAATATTTACAAAAAAGATAAGAGCGGAGAACTCAAACTAAAAGGTATTTTAAATAAAATTGTTAAAACAGCACTAATAATGACACCGATTGCTAAATAGATTCGCTTTTTTATTTGTAAGAATTTTAAAATCTTCCCCTTCGAATGCATCTGAACCATAAATTAATTTCTTTTGTAAATATGGAACAATCTCATTACTTACACTGTCTATTAAGCGTTACAACATTTTTTATTTAATATATCAAGAAAGGAATAAATATTTTTAACTAAGGGAGAAGATTGAATTGAAAAAATTATGGATGTTGGTTTTCTTTTGTTTTGCAGTTATGTTGGTAGGATGTAATAAAAACGAACCGCCAAAACAAGCATTTGAAGAATATATAAATTTATGGAATGATAAAAAATTCGCAAATATGTATGATCATTTATCAGAACATGCCCAAAAAACGATTTCTAAAAAGGAATTCACCGAGAAATATCAAAAAATCTATGAGGGTATTGGAGTTAAGGATTTAAAAATTAAAACGAAAGGAGAGAATGCTAAAGATAAAGAACTTTTTCTTTTTGAAGTTAATATGGATACGGATGGAGGAACAGCTTCATTTATCCATGAAGCAAAACTTGTAAAAGAAAAAGAATCTTGGAAAATAGATTGGACACCAGATTTCATTTTTCCAGGTATGAAAAAAGATTACAAAGTACGTATGCAAATAGAACAAGGAAAACGTGGAGAAATATATGATCGAAATGGGAAAGGTCTTGCAACGAATGGTAAAGCGACTGAGGTTGGAATTATTCCAGAGAAAATAGGAGAAATGGCGGCTCAAACAAAAGAAATAGTAGCACAATTACTTGATATGTCTATAGAAGAGGTCAATCAGAAGCTTACAGCGAAATGGATAAAACCAGACTCCTTTGTACCAATTGGTATTTTAAAAGAGGGAACTAGACAGAATGATTATATTGAATTAGAAGGAGTTTCATCTCGCCCAGTAAATATTCGGACGTATTCATTAGGAGAAGCGGCGGCACACTTAACTGGTTATATAGGAAAGGTGAATGCAGAGGAGTTAAAATCGCTTCAAAAAAAAGGTTATCAAGCTGATGATTTAATAGGTAAGACAGGTTTAGAGAAAGTATTAGAGAATAAATTGCGTGGCGAAAAAGGTGGACGCGTATTTATAGAAGATGAGAGTGGGAAAGAGATTAAAAACGTAGCAAAAAAAGAAGCGAAAGCAGGGGAAAATGTTACGTTAACAATTGATGCTGCAATTCAAGAAAAAATCTTTAATGAGATGAAAAATGAAGCAGGATCTAGTGCAGCGGTCAATCCTAAAACGGGTGAAACTATTGCACTTGTAAGTAGCCCTGCTTATAATCCAAATACAATAGTTAGAGGAGCATCAAAAGCCCAACGAGAAGCATGGAATAACGACTCGAAACTACCAATGATGAATCGTTTCACACAAGCATTTGTACCAGGTTCCGTATTTAAAACGATTACTGGTGCAATTGGTTTGGAAACAAACACTATAAACCCTAAGGAAGAATTTAAAATTCAAGGATTAAAGTGGACAAAAGATTCATCTTGGGGAAATTATTATGTAACACGTGTGAAGGAAGCTAGTCCAATTGATTTTGATAAGGCAATGAAATACTCTGATAATATTTATTTTGCTCAACAAGCTTTGAAAATGGGAAAAGATCAGTATGTAAATGAATTTAAGAAATACGGATTTCATGAAAAATTACCAATCGAATACGAATTTCCTATTTCAATCATTGCAAGAGATGGGATAAAAAATGAGATTCAACTAGCAGACACGGGATATGGACAAGGACAAGTATTAATGACACCACTTCATTTAGCATTAACATATGCACCGATTGTGAATGAAGGGAATATTCCGTCGCCTCATCTTTTAAAAGAAGCAAAAGTAGCGGGGAATTGGAAAGAAAATGTGGTTTCTAAAAAGAATCAAGAGATATTAAAGAGCGCATTAATAAAAGTCATTAATGACCCTGATGGCGCGGGGAGAATTGCTAAGGTCGATGGTATAACTCTTGCTGGTAAAACCGGTACAGCAGAACTGAAGGAGTCGAAAGAAGCAGACGGAAAAGAACTTGGATGGTTTGCAGCTTTTGATGCAAATGCGCCCGACATGATTGTTACCATAATGATCGAAGATGTAAAAGGAAGAGGGGGGAGTAACGTTCCAGGCGAAAAAGTAAAACATGTTTTTCAGAAAAAATAAGTAACTATAAGGTGAAATCTTTTACTACATTCATTGTTTGCTTAACACGAAGGTATAAATTGAGCAATACAAAGAACAATTAAGTTTCGAAAAAGCATTCTCCTTAATTGAGAATGCTTTTTTGTTGTGGCTGAATAAAGATGATAACACATCTTTGTTTTCATTTTTGAAAGGTTGGTATTGCTAATAGTAAATAGAAGAGTAAAACAAATTGAAAGGGACAAGTGAGGGGGAATTATAAATGTTAACAAAACAGTTATTTAGTAAAACATAAATAGAGCACACAAATAAGTATGCTCTAAGAAAAAAGGTGATACAAGTGGAGTGTTGCGTGAAATGTAAAAATAATAATCAGATTTTTTTTGAGTGTATTTTTAACATTGTATGCTTTACTTGTTTTTAAGAGCTTGTCATGTCAAAGAATGTATAGATGATTATTTTATGAAAGTAATTGCACACCTTTACATTTTTAGGAGGATTTTTTTATCAAAAAAAGATAAAGAACGGAACAAATGAAACTTGTATCTTGTCTATATATTGAAACCATAATAAAAGTGAGGGCAGTTTTATCTTTATTCAAATAAGTTCGAGGTGTGGAAATGGAAGAGACGTTTATTGAAAAGTGTATTCATGATGAGCTTGACTATGTTATAAAAGACTATTGGCAAGATGTATGGAATTATTCATTTATTATTACGAAAGATCCACACTTATCAGATGATATCACGCAAGATGTGTTTATAAAGGTATTTAAAAATTGGAATTCATTTCGAAAGGAGTCATCTATTAAAACGTGGATATTAAAAATTACAAGAAATACAGCAATAAACTATTTGAAATCCTCCTATTTTAAAAGGATATCATTAGTAGGTTTTTTTAGTGACGATAAGCAATCTCCATCGGCAGAACGAGAGTTTTTTAAGCAAGAGGAAATGAATGAAGTGTGGGATGTTGTTTTAAAGCTACCTAAAAAACACCGTGAAATAATTATTTTAGATGCAAAATATGAATTATCTTATGAAGAAATGGCCGAAACATTAGGTGTATCCATTGGAACTGTTAAATCTAGATTAAGCCGAGCGAGAAGTAAGGTTTCAAAACTAATAGGGGAGGGTAGTAGTGATGAACAATAAAAAAAATCCTAACTGGTATAGTAAATTGAAAAAAGGCCCAATGGAGCATCGGAAAGATGAAGAAGAATTTATTTATAAAATAAAGCAATCGGTATATCAAAATAGTGAAGTAGATTCTGCAACATATAAGAGACCATTTCGTAAAAAAGCATTGCCTGTTGTAGTTGTTTTGGTTTGTACAATGTTATTTTTTATTGTTCAACAACCTTGGCTTGATGATAATAAATCACCGGTACAAAGTAGCACTCAAATTAAGCCTAAAACAAAAGATGAATCTGCTCAAGATCCATCATTAAAACAATTTATGTATGATTTATATCAAAGCACAAATTCAAAAAATGAAAATGATTTGTATAGAGCATTAAATGATGAAGTTCTATTTAAAGGGAAGAGTTATAAGAAGGATGAATTGAAGTTTGATGAAGATATTTTTCATGAGTTGCAAGTCGCTCTTACAATGGGGGGAGAATTTGCAAATGATACAAAAAAAGTATACAAAGTACCAAGTGGATTGACAGAAAGTAACGAACCAAAGCAAGCGCATTTTATATATGCAACGGTTACTGGAAATAAAACAAAAATTTTAGCTGAACCAAAACGAGAATCACAAGTTTTATATGAAGTATCTAATGAAATGGTAAAAGCTTGGATTCCAGAAAAAGTGCAAAATGATGAATATATAAAAATATCGACAATTAACGGTAATACTGGATATGTACAAAAAGAGTATGTTTTAACTGATATTAAGTATTCATTTATGTTCGAAAAGAATGATAATGGTGATTGGAAAATAATAAATATAGATTCTATATGGTAAAAGAGGAAGGTTCACTTTAATGAACCTTCCTCTTTGCTATTATCTTTTTTTTGAAGTGTATGCCAAGACTCTAAAATTTCCGATGTAACGAGAGCAGCGATGTTTTTTTCTGAATTACTACCAGGAATAACGACAGAAATGGCGATTTGTGGATCTTCGGTAGGAGCATATGCAATGAAAAGAGAATGATTTATCATTTTTGCTTGCTCATTCGGAAAACCTGTAATACCCGTTTTACCTGCGACATGAAAGGGTAAGTTTTTAATCTCCTCTATATTTTGACTCATTCCGCCTTGCACGACACTCCAAAATTTCACCGGATAACGATTAGAACTTTCTAAAATTGGTTTAAACTTTTTTGTTTCCTTACCATTTTGATCAATAATAGCACTTACGATTTGAGGTTTATATTTATCACCTTTACTTGCTAAAGTTGCTGCATATTGAGCGAGTTGAAGAGGAGTGTGTACTTCATTTCCTCCCCAAGAGGCATTTAATAAAGCGGAGATACCATTTTCAAACTTGTTTGTTGGATGAAATTCATATTGTCCGTCTTCTTCAAAAGGTAAATCAACCCCGGTTTTAGAACGAAGGCCAAATTGCTTTAAATACTCTGTCCATATATGTGCAACTTTTTCTATATTCCCATTATTTTGGTTGAATAAGGGTAGAGCTACTTTTGCTGTCATAAATGTGTTAGATGAATTAATGATAGCCTGCCTCGGTGTAATCTCACCTGTTGGCGTTCCAGGTGCATTCGTAATGTTATTTTGATTATCATATTGAAAAGTACCTTTATCTAAATAAGTATCTTCAGGTTGAAAAAG
Organism: Bacillus sp. 17RED48; assembly: GCF_019837545.1. Lineage (NCBI taxonomy): Bacteria > Bacillati > Bacillota > Bacilli > Caryophanales > Bacillaceae > Bacillus > Bacillus sp. 17RED48. Next base: position 33,240 of record NZ_JADAXG010000004.1, on the reverse strand, counting down.
CTTTTCGTTTAATCCAATTAAAATAGTAAGTGGCTTTATAGTTGAGGCCATATTTACATAAGATTCACCATACTTTAATTTTTGAATTGCTTTATTTTGCGAAAGTGATTTAATGTTTTCATTTTTAGATGATACATGTGTATTTAATGTATTTGGATCAAACACTGCCGAGTTGGCCATAGTTAAAATTGCGCCAGTTTTTACATCGGTTACTACAACATAACCAGCTTTAGCATCACGTATTTTCTTAATTTGAGATCTTAATGCTTCCTCTGTTTTTTGTTGCAATTTAGAGTCTAAAGCTAGCTGGACATCTTTTCCTTTTTGAACTTTTTGAATGTTCCATAAGGATTTTTTATTATTCATTTTAAAAATCAGTGTTTTTCCGGGTTTTCCTTTTAAATCATTTTCATATTGAAGCTCAATCCCACTTTTTCCAACAGGTCCATACTTAGAATTAAGGTCATTTTCTACATACCCAATTAGCTGTGAACCAACTTCGTGTTTAGGATAATATCGAATCCATTCATCTTTAATTATTACATTATTGGGTTTGTTCTTGTTTATGAATGTAAGTTCACTCTCATTTATGTCAGAGTATAACGGTAAATCATTCATAGTCTGCTTTTTACAAGATTGTTGTAATTGAGATTTTATGTCCACTGTAGAAATGTCATGTTGAAACTCGCTTGAAAATTGATTGAAAAAAGCCAATGTGTTTGCTGCATCTTGTTTCGATAGCTTCTCATCATTAAAAGTGCAATATAGAGACTTAACTTTCTTATTTGTAGCTAGTATTACACCATTTCGATCGGAAATTTTTCCTCTTTCAGCTGAAGAAGTTGCGATAGTAATTGAGATGAAGTTGATTTTTAATAAAATTAGTAAAATCAAACCTACAATAGAAAGAACCGCAAAAAATCTCCATCTTTTTATATGTAACATATAACCCTCCCTTATGTAGCCTATTTCATCTTATAGTTAATTATTTTTTTTGTAAATGTGGAACAATTTTATTATTTAGGTTGTCTATTAAGTATAACAGCATGAAGAAAGGAATAATTAGTATGAAAAGTTACTAGCAAGTCTATGTGTAAGCTTAATATGAGTCATTATACAGTTTAGCATTTCTAATGCAAGCAATAAAAAAATAGAGAGAAAAACAGGAAAGGGGATTTATCAATTACGCGGCTAAACGAAGAAGGCTTGATGCTTACAAGGATGTAGAAAAAAAGATAAGACACTATTTATAACTGAATGGTGATTTCTAATATATAGGGAACGTATTTATTTACTAAGTATTAGTGAGGAGTTCCGGAAGAATTATATGGAGGATTTATGAAAAAACAAAAAGAAAAAAAGCAACAGACATATATATCTATTCGATTAAATATAATGTTCCTTTGCATATTTCTACTATTCTCAGCCATTATTATGCAGCTAGGAAAAGTACAAATCGTTGAGGGAGAGGCTTATAAGAACCAAGTGGAGAGCAGTCAAAATGAAACAACTAGTATACCAGTTCCACGTGGACAAATACTAGATCGAGAAGGGAAAACAGTTGTTAATAATAAATCTCTTCGTACGATTACGTATACAAGGGTAAAGGGAATTACTAGTGAAGATATTTTAAAAACAGCAAAAGACTTAGCGAAAGTGCTTGAAATGCCTGAACAAGATATAAATAAATTAACAGACATCGATAAAAAAGATTTTTGGATGCAGTTGAATAGGCAACGTGCGGAGACAATGATTACTAAAAAAGATATAGAAAAGTTAAAAGATAAGGGAGTAGAGGGAAAAGAGTTAGATAAAAAAATAGAAGACTTAAGACGAAGTCGTGTTACAGAATTAGAATTGGCAGAATTAACAGCACAAGATTTAAAGGTGTTAGCTATTAAAAGTAAAATGAGTTCGGGTTATCAACTAACACCACAAATTATAAAAAAAGATGTAACAGATCAAGAGTATGCGCGAATAAGTGAAAACCTTGCTGAGTTTCCAGGAGTAGATGCAACAGTTGATTGGGAACGTAATTATGTAAATGGTAATTTATTCCGTTCTGTGTTGGGTAATATTACGAGTAGTGAAGAAGGGTTACCGAAAGAAAACTTAGATTCTTATTTGGTACGTGGATATAACCGTAATGATCGTGTAGGAAAAAGTTATATTGAACAACGATATGAAGATGTGTTACACGGTACAAAAGAAGAAGTGAAAAATATTACTGATAAATCAGGAAACATTATAAACACAGAGATAATCTCTAAAGGAAAAAGTGGTAATAGTTTAACATTAACGATTGATATGGAATTACAAAAGAAAGTGGAAGAAAGTATAGAGAAAAATTTGAGAGCGTTTAAGAGTTCAGAGCCACTGTTGGACCGAGCTTTTGTCGTCATGACGAATCCAAATAACGGACAGATTTTATCTATGGCAGGCAAAAAGATTGTAGAAAAAGAAGGGAAATTAGAGATTGAGGATTTGGCATTAGGTAACATGACAACTTCCTATGAGCTAGGGTCCGCTGTAAAAGGTGCAACTGTATTAACTGGATATGAGACAGGGGCAATACAGCCAGGAGATCAATTTTATGATGCACCTATGAAATTTAAAGGTACACAAGCTAAGAAATCGTGGAATGTATCCGGATTTGGTAATATTAATGATTTACGAGCGCTACAAGTATCTTCGAATGTATACATGTTCCAGACAGCTTTAAAAATTGCGGGAGTTAATTACGTACCAAATGGTTCATTGGATATAAAACAAGGAGCATTTGATACGATGCGCTATTATTTTAAACAATTTGGATTAGGAGTTCCAACAGGTATTGATTTACCGAATGAAATAGTAGGACAAACTAGAAAAGTAGATAGTCAGCCTGGGTTTTTACTAGATTTTTCTATTGGTCAGTATGATACGTATACACCGTTGCAATTAACGCAATATATTTCAACGATTGCTAATGGAGGCTATAGAATGCAACCTCAAATTGTACAAGAAATACGAGAGCAATCAATAAAAGAAGAAGAGGTTGGCAAAGTTATACGCTCTATAGAGCCTGTCGTATTAAATCGAATTGATATGAAGACAGAACATATTGATCGAATAAAAGAAGGGTTTAGATGGGTATTCCAAGAAGGTGATGGAACTGGCGTGAAATATTTCAAAAATGCTCCATATAAACCAGCAGGAAAGACAGGGACAGCTCAAACTGTATATGGTGGAGATGATCCAATTGGTAGAAATGCGAAAGGGGAACGTATGGAATGTTACAACTTAACATTAGTTGGATACGCCCCATATGATAATCCAGAAGTAGCATTCTCAGTAGTAGTCCCATGGCTTCATGATGATAAAAATGGTATTAATTCTATAATTGGAAAGGAAGTTTTAGATGTATACTTTGATTTGAAAAAGCAACGTATACAAGGTGAAACTGCTAGTACAGAGAGTTCGAATCAAAATCATTAATAATTGTGTACTTTTCTCAGGGGAAGAGATCCTGTTTATATAAAAGCCTTTATAAGTTAAAGAAAAAGTAAGATTTGAAATAAGAGTTAGTAGCTATCATAGTTGCTATCTCTTATTTTTGTTAATATCTTGGTTACTAGTTAAAAAAGGTTTTAAATTTATGGAACAAACTTGTTTCTTAGATGGTCTATTATGTGTACGTATAAAAACAGGTATTCAAATAGATACATTGTATTGAATTTACTACTTGTTTTCAGTATTGAAAATTTGAAAGGAATGATGATTTTGAAAAATAAGAGGATGCTAAAAATAGGAATATGCATTGGTATATTAGGTATAAGTCTTACAAGCCTAGAAACTTTTACAGGAGGGGCATTGCAAGTTGAAGCGAAGGAAAAGACAGGGCAAGTTAAACATAAAAAGCATGCGACATATAAAGAATTCTCTCAACTTGAGAAAAAATTTGATGCTCGATTAGGTGTGTATGCTATTGATACGGGTACACATCAAACAATAGCTTATCGACCTAACGAAAGATTTGCCTTTGCATCAACCTACAAGGCGTTAGCCGCAGGAGTATTGCTACAGCAAAACTCAACTAATAAATTAAATGAAGTTATCACTTATACGAAAGACGACTTAGTGGAATATTCACCTGTTACAGAGAAACATGTAGATACCGGAATGACACTAGGAGAAATTGCTGAGGCCGCCGTTCGTTCCAGTGATAATACTGCAGGGAACATTTTATTTAATAAAATAGGTGGACCTAAAGGATATGAAAAAGCGCTTAGACAGATGGGTGATCGGATTACTATGGCTGATCGCTTTGAGACAGAGTTAAACGAGGCTATTCCAGGAGATATTCGTGACACTAGTACAGCGAAAGCAATTGCTACGAATCTGAAAGCTTTAACGGTCGGAAATGCGCTTCCAGCTCATAAACGTAATATTCTTACAGAGTGGATGAAAGGAAATGCTACAGGAGACAAACTTATTCGTGCAGGCGTACCAACTGACTGGATAGTTGGAGATAAATCAGGAGCTGGAAGTTATGGGACACGAAATGATATTGCTATCGTTTGGCCTCCGAATAGAGCACCTATTATCATCGCAATTTTATCTAGTAAAGATGAGAAAGAGGCTACCTATGATAATCAACTAATTGCAGAGGCAGCTGAAGTTATAGTTAAAGCTCTTAGGTAATAATCTCTCAATTCTTTATTTAATGTAATTGAAAATATGAACTTGGAAAGCGATTCTTTTTAATGTGAAAAGAATCGCTTTTTTGTATTCCTATAATGAATAGTAAGTATATAAGCGAAAATTATTATTTCATGGACAATTTATCCCCTAAAGTGCATGAGGGAAATTTTCTCCTGTGGTGTTCGTAGCAATAATATTATTATGTATACGATAATAATATTTTGGACTAGTTAAGCTAGATACTCCTATATGGATATGTAATTTTACATATCCATATAAAAGACACATATGTGCTAATCCCTATTAAATTATATTAAAATCATTTTTAGGTAAGGGGATTCATATAGATTTAAGGGAATCAAAGAATTTTTATGTTTAATTATCATAGTATAATTATTTCACTTTATGAAATGAAATTTGTATATAACTTTTTTAAATATAATATTTTTAAATTCGAATAATAAATATCTGAAAAATCAAATTTAATCAATGTGATTTTCAGGTTTACTTATGAAAAACATAGTGTTTAAAATGAGGGGGAAGTAAGGTCCTTATATTCTATCAAAAATAAATAAAAAACGAGATACGATTACTCTATCGGAAAAATTTCTCTCCTCAAGTGTGTGTGATGAAATCCTAACGTTAGGTTGTACAACATTTACGATTAAAACTGTAAAAAACAATAGTGAAGAGGTGTACGGAATGAAGAATAAAATTATGACAGGATTTTTAATAACATCAATCGTTACTGGAGCGACTATTCCTATCAATACTCTCGCAATGCCAATCGTTCAGGCGGAAACGAAACAAGATAATATAGATATTTCCTCAGCATTACGAAAAATAGGTGCACACTCCAAATTAACACAAACCTTTATAGATGGAGCCTTAGCAAGTCCGAATGTGCAACTTGAAGAAGTTCCATCTTTAAATACAACTCAATTTCTAATTAAACAAGATATGAAAGAGTGGTCATCAGAACTATATCCAAAATTAATTCTATTAAATTCAAAAAGCAAAGGATTTGCAACCAAATTTAATAGCTATTATCCAACATTAAAAGGATTTGTAGATAATAAGGAAGATAAAGAAGGGTTTTTAGATAGACTGGAAGTTCTTCAAGATATGACTATAACAAACCAAGAAAACGTGCAACGTCAGATTAATGAGTTAACAGATCTTAAACTACAGGTAGATAAGAAACTGAAAAATGTTGATACAGATGTGGTAAAAGCACAGAGTGTACTTAGTTCAGAGGGAACAGGAAAAATAGACAAGTTAAAGAATGAAATGCTAAATACAAAAAAATCAATTCAAAATGATTTACAGCAAATAGCATTATTACCAGGAGCTTTAAATGAACAAGGGCTAAAGGTATTCCAAGAAATTTATAGTCTATCAAAAGATATCATTGAACCGGCTGCTCAAACAGCAGTAGTAGCGTATAACAAAGGAAAAGAAATAAACAATGCTATTGTAGAAGCAGAGAAGAAAGCAGAGCAAGAGGCAACAGAAAAGGGAAAATCAGCTATAGAAATTGAAGTTGCCAAAAAAGAGGCACGTGAAACGATAGAGAAAAGTAAAAAAGGTGAAATTGCTGCAGCTGCAGTTACGAAAACGAAAGAGTATGATCTTATGAAAGTAATTGATCCTGAAAAAATTAAAAAAACATATAGTACTTTTGCAGAAATTAATAAACTAACAGCAGAGCAACGAGCGCATTTAGATGATCTAGAGAAACAGAATCAAAAATTATATGACTTAACAACTAAATTAACAGTAGCAGATTTACAAAAATCAATGATTCTTTTCATGCAAAATGATTTGCATACATTTGCTAATCAAGTAGATGGAGAAATTGAGCTAATGAAACGTTATAAAGAGGATTTGAATCTAATAAATAATAGTATTACAAAATTATCGACTGAAGTTGATACTAATAACACTCAGTCTCAAAAAGATACATTAAGACGACTAAAAAATGTAACAAATCAACTCGAAGAACAAGTTAATAAATTTTAATATTAAGAAATAATATTTAACGAAAAAATTATAACGCAACTGAAAATAAGGAGGAGAATCAAAAAATGAAATTTCCATTTAAGGTCATAACTTTGGCCGCTTTAGCAACGGTTATAACTGCTACGAATGGTAGTACTATTCACGCACTTGCACAAGAACAGACAGCACAAGAACAGAAAATAGAAAATTATGCGTTAGGACCTGAAGGGTTAAAGAAAGTGTTGGCTGAAACAGGCTCTCATATTCTTGTAATGGATTTGTACGCAAAAACAATGATTAAGCAACCGAATGTAAATTTATCCAACATTGATTTAGGTTCAGGAGGTGGAGAATTAATCAAAAACATTCACCTGAATCAGGAACTGTCACGAATCAATGCAAATTACTGGCTAGATACAGCGAAGCCAAACATTCAAAAGACAGCACGTAATATTGTAAATTATGATGAACAATTTCAAAATTATTACGACACACTAGTAGATACTGTAAAAAAGAAAGATAAGGCGGGCCTCAAAGAAGGAATAGGGGATTTAATCGGTACAATTCATACAAATTCAAATGAAGTTACGGAAGTTATTAAGATGTTAGAAGCTTTTAAAACAAAGTTGTATACAAATACTGTAGATTTTAAAAATAATGTTGGAGGTCCAGATGGACAAGGGGGATTAACGGCTATATTAGCGGGAAAACAAGCACTAGTCCCACAACTTCAGGCCGAAATTGAGAATTTACGTTCTACGCAGAAAGCGCATTTTGATAATGTATTAGCCTGGTCAATTGGTGGTGGATTAGGAGCAGCTATTTTAGTTATTGGAACGATTGCAGGAGCGGTAGTAATTGTTGTGACCGGTGGCACAGCGACACCAGCTGTTGTTGGTGGTCTAACAGCTCTAGGGGCAGCTGGTATCGGTTTAGGAACAGCAGCTGGTGTTGCGGCATCTAACCATATGAGCTCCTATAACGAAATTTCTAATAGAATCGGAGAATTAAGTATGAAAGCCGATCTTGCTAACCAAGCAGTTATTTCACTTACTAATACAAAAGACACGTTGACATATTTGTATCAAACAGTGGATCAAGCAATCATGTCTCTAACGAATATTCAGCAACAATGGAATACGATGGGAGCGAATTATAAAGATCTATATGATAATATCGACCAAATGCAAGAACATAAACTTTCTTTAATACCTGATGATTTAAAGGCTGCAAAACAAAGTTGGAATGATATTCATAAGGATGCAGAATTCATTTCAAAAGACATTGCTTTTAAACAAGAAAAAACAAACTAAAAATCAATATATATGTATAGGAGGAATTAGGATGAATAAAAACTTTCCTTATAAACTACTTGCTGTATCGACGTTTTTGACTCTGACAACAACTACTGTAGTTTCTCCAGTGGCAGCCTTCGCAAATGAAAGTAAAATGGAACAAACTAGTACCGAAGATATATCTCTTTCTGTAAACAGCGAAAAGATGAAAAAAGCTTTGCAAGATGCTGGGGCATTTGCAAAGTCTATGAATGATTACTCTTATTTGTTAATTAAAAACCCAGATGTTAACTTTGAAGGAATTGACATTAAAGGATATACAAATCTACCTAGTCAAATTCTACAAGATCAAAAGAATGCAAGAGAGCATGCTACGAAATGGGATTCACACATAAAAAAACAACTTTTAGATACATTGACGGGGATTGTAGAGTATGATACTAAATTCGACAATTATTATGACACATTAGTAGAAGCGATTAATGAAGGGGATGCAGACACATTAAAAGAAGGCATTACAGATTTACAAGGTGAGATTAAACAAAATCAAGTATATACACAGAATTTAATACAAGAACTGGCTGAGTTAAGAGATAGTATTGGAGAAGATGTCCGGGCATTTGGAGGTCATAAAGATATTTTGCATTCGATTCTGAAAAACCAAGCATCTGGAATTGATGAAGATGAAAAGCGCCTAAATGAAGTTTTAGAGCAAGTAAGACATTTTAAACAAGTAGAATCAGATGGAATTATAACTGTATCAATTCCCTCAATTCCTACGTGGATTGCTGGTGGTGTAATGATAGGGGTAGCAAGAAATAATTTAGGTACGTTAGAGCCATTGTTAGCACAATTACGTCAGACTATAGATTATAAAGTAACATTAAATCGTGTAGTTGGTGTTGCGTATAATAATATTAATGAAATGCACAATGCGATTGGATCGGCTATTAATGCACTTACCTATATGTCTGCACAATGGCATGATTTAGATTCTCAATATTCGGGAGTGCTTAGTCATATTGATAAAGCATCCCAAAAAGCGGATCAAAATAAATTCAAATTCCTAAAACCTAATTTGAATGCAGCGAAAGATAGTTGGAAAACATTGAGAGCGGATGCGTTTACATTAAAAGAAGGGATAAAAACATTAAAAATGGATCCTGTTTCTTCAAAAAAATAGCGGAATACGGTATTTGTTGCAAGGGCATTTATACAGTTATAAAATGATTTTTTGTTCTTTATAAATTGAAAAGACGGAGGTATAATCAGGCCTCTGTCTTTTGTTTTATTGAAATATTTTTATAATTCCATCCTATATGTAGAATGTAGTTATACAAGTTTGAATTTTTAAGGTGAATGATTTTTATGAATTTTTCCGTAAAACCTAATCTATGATTAGTGAGCTTTATATTCTTATTTTCCTAATTGAATACTTTTATACAATTAGATGGAAGTTAAGAATACTAAATCAAAACATAATAGGTTGTTATTGATGAGTTTATTGTAAAGTTGTTATTTTATGTGTCATCAAATAACATTTATAAACAATTAGAAATAAAGAAAAGGAGACTATTATGAGAAAAAATAGAGTATTAGATACAACATAAATAGCGTAAATAGTTTTTGATGTAAAAACATGATAAATAAAATAATAGTCCTTACATGTACTAAGGGAAAATGAGGGAGATAATATGGGGAATAACTCAAAATATAAAACTAGAAAAATACTTGCAGCCACCGCTACAGTAACTATGCTTGCAACTGCAATGATTTCTACAACAGATATCATTGCAGAGGAAACAAAGCAGCAAAAAAAAATATCGACATTACTGCAAGAGGGAAAGTCAGTTAAATCAGAAAACAGAACATATACAGTCCCAGGAAAAGGGGATGTTGAGGTACTGAAACAACAGGAAAGAAAAAGTATGGCATTTAGTCCATATGAACCCACTGGTTTATATGCAAAGCCAAATGAACAAATAACGATTAATGTAGAAGGAAATCAAAATATTCAAGCATACATTGGAACGTATTCGTATGATGCTTCTTGGAGAGAAGATTCTAAAATAAAATCATTTACATTAAAACCTGGTATAAACACGATTCAATCTCCAAATGGGGGGATGATTTATTTTTATAATAAACAACAAGGTGGCACTATTCGAACAACAATCACAACGGGTGGAGCGACTACTCCTTTCTTTGAACTAGGCAAACATACGAAACAAGATTTAATAAACATGCTGGACCAATATCCAAATGCACATGCGGTGGAGTTAAAAGGAGAACGTGTATTAATTACGGCCAGCCCGGCACGTGTTAAGAAATATTTGTTAGGTTCTAATACAGATCCTGTACAACTCTTAAAAAAGATGGATGAAGCTACTCGAATTCAAGACAAAGTAGCTGGATTATCTGAAGAACAAGCAGATAAACATTATATTCATTACGTAGAAGAAAATCATTCTCCTGATTATTATATGTATGCAACTTCTTATCGAACCGCATATGTGGGAGACGCAATCCAATACGTGTTAGATATTAATAAATTTATAAAAGATGGTTGGGGTCCATGGCATGAGGCAGGGCATTTGAGACAGCAATCACCTTGGAAGTTTTATAATATGACAGAAGTACAAAATAATATTTACAGCCTTTCTGTAGAAAAAGCATTTACATCTAATCAACCTTTTAGATTGCAACAAGAGGGTGCTTATACTAAGGCATTTCAATACTTAGAACAATCTAATAAAAATTATGATGAAATTAGTGATGCTTTTGTTAAGCTTGTTATGCTTTGGCAACTACAATTAGCATATGGAGAAGACTTCTATCCTAAACTGCATCAATTGTATAGAGATATGCCTTCTGATGAACTTCCACAAACAGATGAAAATAAAAAACAATTATTTATGATCTCAGCATCAAAAGTAGCCAAACAAAATTTGATGCCTTTCTTTGAGAAGTGGGGATTACGTCCAAATAATGATACCATTCAAAAAGTGGCTGCATTAGGATATCCAATTTTAACAGCAGAGATTTGGAAGGGTACTGATTCTAATCCGATTAAACCAAATGTGCCTAATGCAAATAATATTTTAGAAGGAAGACAGTTTGCGTGGTCAATGAAAGGAATTAGTGATTTCGAGTTTGCTAAAATCAATTTCAATAAGTCGGCAGAAGAAATGCAAGTGGACTTAAAAGCAGGCGTACCGCATCACTATTTTAATGAAACATATGCGAGTATTAAAGTACAAAATGCATCAGGCAAAGTAGTATACAAGAAAGACATTTATGGAAACAAACAACAAAATGCTGAATCGCAAAAAGTTCCAGTTAAAGTAGGGGATTATATTGAGTTAACACATCTAGAAGGTGTGCATAGAGCTACTTTAACAAATATAGATAATAGTAAACAAGAAAGCTTTGGAAAAAAAGCAATGTACGAAGTTACAAAAGAAGGTCTGAAAAAAGTAGAAAAAATGCCAGAATCAACAATTTTAGATGGGAATCAATTTGCATGGTCACTAAAAGGAATAAGTGATTTTGAGTTTGCTAAAATCAATTTCAATAAGTCGACAGAAGAAATGCAAATGGACTTAAAAGCAGGCGTACCACATCACTATTTTAATGAAACATATGCGAGTATTAAAGTACAAAATGCATCAGGCAAAGTAGTATACAAGAAAGACATTTATGGAAACAAACAACAAAATGCTGAATCGCAAAAAGTTCCAGTTAAAGTAGGAGATTATATTGAGTTAACACATCTAGAAGGTGTGCATAGAGCTACTTTAACAAATGTAGATAACAGTAAACAAGAAAGCTTTGGAAAAAAAGCAATGTATGAAGTTACAAAAGAAGGCATGAAGAAAGTAGAAAAAATGCCAGAAACAACGGTTTTAGACGGAAATCAATTTGGTTGGTCTTTAAAGGGATATAGTGATAGGGAAATCGCAAAAGTAGATTATAATAGGGCAACAGAGAAAATGCAGGTGAATTTAGAAGCAGGTGTACCACATTCTTACTTTAATAATACGTATGCAAGTATTAAAGTACAGAATTCATCCGGTAGTGTTGTGTACAATAAGGAAATAGTGGGAAATAGACAACAAACTGCTGAAAGCCAAGCCGTGCCCGTAAAAGTGGGAGATTACATTGAGTTTACCCATATAGAAGGGGAAGCAGTAAAGGAAAAGACACGCGCTACACTTATTAACCTTGAGAATAATAAACAAGAATATATAGGAAAAAAAAGAACCTATCAAGTTACTTCTACGGGATTAAACAAAATAGATTAACATGAAGAATATTCAAATTATTAGTAAGATGCTAAATAGCAGTTCATTATGAACGGCTATTTGGCTTTTATTTATATAAAAGTGAAATGAAAATACTCTCTCTATTATATATACTCTTGTTTTCATCAACAGCTATATTTTTTAATGTAACTTGTAAAAAACTCACATTATTAACTGTTTCCCATTCATTCAAGCTATTGAGAGATAGTTAATGGTTTTTTGAATGTTTTATTTCAATTAACTATCGAGTGAATACAAATAGAATATCTTCTTAGAAAAAGCGAACTGACACGGGGTACTCTTTTTTATGGTCGTAATGTCCCACAAGAATAAGTACTAGTATCTACTGATATTGGAAAGTGAATAGCCTGAAAAATGTACGGGATTGATTTTTATTACAAATTTGTAAGGTTATGTAATGGAAATCGATAGAATTGGATGTTTGAATAAAATAATCTGTATAAAGAATAGAATATTATGAAAAAGTAAAAGAACATCTAGTTTTTTTAAAAATGCTGTATGCATATTTATATTCATTATGAGTGAATTGACTTCCACGAAAGTAGTAAGGGCACAATCGAAAATTTTAGCTGATAGGAGCATAGAAAACTTTAAGAAAAAGATGGATGAGCAAGTACCTAAATGGCAGCAGGATTATGATGTACCAGGGGTTGTGATAGGAGTTGTAAACAATGGGCGTATTGCTTATACACTAAATTATGGTTATGCAGATAAAAATAAGAGAAAAGAAGTGAATGATTATACTTTATTTCAGGCAGGTTCGGTGTCCAAAGGTCTTACTGCTTGGGGAGTTCTACATCTTGTAGACGAAGGGCTTCTATCATTAGATGAACCGGTGGGCAACTATCTAAGTAAATGGAAATTACAAAATTCGAAGTTTGATAATAATGAAGTCACGATAAGAAGGTTATTAAGCCATACGGCAGGATTGTCCACACATAAAGGGTATTTAGGAGTGGTACCTGGGGAACCGCTCAATGCTATTGAAGAATCACTGTCTGGGAAATGCAGGAATAGTGATTCTGTTGAGATAATTAAAAAGCCAGGTTCAGAAGCGATATACTCCGGGATTGGCTATACGATTTTGCAGCTTGTTATTGAAGAGGTGATAGGAATTCCCTTTGAACGTTACATGGGTAAACAAATTATGGAACCATTAGGAATGAAATCTAACTCATTCCGACAAACCCCGGATAATTCAAATCTTTCGAAAGCTTACGGATACTTTGGCCAAGAAATCCCGAATTATCAATATACCAAACAGGCTGCTGCAGGTCTCAGAACAAATGTTACGGATATGATGACTTTCATACTGGCAAGCATGGAAACTACTGATCATAAAGGTAAGGGGTATGGTGTCATCAAAAGTGAACGTGTGGAGGAAATGCAAAATCCGGTATTAGGTGAGAATGGTTTAGGTATATTTGAGAGTAAGTTATCTAATCAATGGAAAATGATGTACCATTCTGGTGATAATCGGGGGTGGCATTCCTTTTATGGCTACCAAAGGATGGATTAGTCATTTTCACGAATGGTGAGAATGGTAAAGATGTAAGACAGGACATTTACCATGAATGGATAAAACACGAGACTGGGGAAGTTCCTCGAAAGTTATTTTGCCTTCGAAGAGCAAAGAAAAATAAATGCTATTATATCCGTCGTTATTGGGGCAGTACTTGGTATATACTTGCTACTATTTGTAATTAGATTTAAACAGAGGAAAAGAGCTTTTATTTTGAAACACGAGAAAAAAACTTACATTAGAGTTGGAGTTAGAACACTTCTACTTTTTAGTATTGCTCTGTACTTGTTTTGTCGCACCTACATGTGGAGCACTTTAAGTTTAAGTGCAAGCAATAGAATAAATATAATGCTCATACTGGCATGGATGTTGGCGTTATTAATTGTAGGATTCTTTCCCCAAAAAAAACGAAGTAGCACAAATAAAACGCTAAAGTCTGAAGCTGTTGGTTATAAATCAAAAGGGAATTAAACGTTATGTAGCTGGAAGCTGGGAAAGATTTGTTATTGTACACTTCTAAATTTTGAAGTGTTATATATCTAATTGATAATGACATGTTTAGTTGGGGTTAATTCCTAAAAAATAAAGTGGTAAGTACTTAATATAAGTGTATATTAACGTGCAAACAGGGCTGCAAGTAATTGGTAGTCCTGTTTGTAATGTTAAATAAAGACTCGCTGAGGATCTAATGAGAAGAAAAAGAACCCTATAGGGTTCTTTTTCAAGGCATATTAACAGTAAGGAGAACCATGAAATGCTACTTCAAATCTTTATTAGGGGAAAGATTTTGAAAAGCTTAACATACATCTATTTTTACATAAATGTAATATATAGTGAATTGATAATGTTTATACTTACTATTACTAATATTCAATTAAGATAGTTAACGCTATGTGTATAGTGTTAATGAACGTTTAATGCAGTATACATTTAAAAATATGAGTAAATAATAAATTGTCTTACAAATATCTTGTTTTTTAATACTTATATCTATAACGTTTATCAAGATGAAAATTAACACATGGATGGCTTTAGGATTTACGTTGGTTGTAATAGAAAAAGGTATTAAGGCAGGATATGACTTTTACAAACATGATTACTATGGTGTCAGTTGGAGTTTAGCTATCATTGTCTATTGCATATATGAGATGAAAAATTATCATATTGAAACAAATAAATAGCCGCAAAAAAATAAGGTTTTAGTAGGCGAAATGCTTATTAAAATATACAATAAAGAATGGGGAAAAGTGTATTAGTTTTAGAAATTTGAGTTGAAAAGCGGCTAACAAAAGCTAAGAGTGATTAGAGCATTCATAGATGTAATAAAAAGAGGTTAACCCAAGTAGCTATTCAGCTATATTTGAGGCAACCTTCTTTTTATATTTATTTGTAAAATCCCTGTCACTCTTCTCGGTATTCTTCAGCTAAGTGAGAGGGATATGATGAAATAGGAGGACCAATCTTAAAGTGGGCTAAATTGGTCTTTGAAATTGCTATACAGTTCTTTAATAAATAAAGTTTTTGTAATATATCTTTATCTATTGGATGAAGCATGTGATTTGTCATAATGAAATAATTGTTATGATAAATAAATACTTTTCCTTCAGGGAGGATTGTTTGATTGGATAAATTCGGATGAATAGGTGGTCCATCTGAAAATTGATCTAAACTATTTTGTGAAACTTTAATAATTTCTTGAGCTGTAAATTTAAATTTGCGAAATGCTATCGTGTTAATGAAAAGACGTTTTTGATTATTTTCTATATAAAACAACTCTTTTTTTTCGTTTTGTACAACCCGTAAATTTGGAATTGATTCTGCAAGGGTTATGGGGGGACCTTCTGTATATTTGTAGATGAATGGATCGGGGATTAAGACAATTTCATTTTGATTATATTTGAAGTAGGAAATCATGTCTTTTGAAATGAGCCTACGTTTAAAATTATCAATCAAAAATACTTCACCTTGTGAATTACTAAACAAAATACCATTTAAATCTTTTGAAGGGAGGTTAGCATATAGGTTTTGGAAAGAAAATGGTGTCTTAAAAGTAATATCGAGCACTTTGCTAATAGGATAAAAAGGTTGGAATGTATTTAGGCGTTTCCAAAACATTGCATCTCCAACAAACCAATATATAGGGTTTGTATCCCAATATTCGCAATATTTTTCATAAACCTGTAATAATATTCTTCTAGTATGCATAACTGAACAGTGATCTACAACATTTGCAGCTGTATATAAAATTTTTGAAGCTTCTCTCACAAATTCATGTATAGGCTGTAGGTTGTAATCAACATATTTTACGTATTGAGAAGAGTACACTACATCTATTTCAGGATGTTTTTCTAAGAAAGATAACATTTCAGCTAATCTATTTGGAAGATACATAGTATCATCCGTTAAATAACAAATATAATCTCCATGGGTTAATGGAAGTGCCTCATTGATAAGAGTTGCATATCTTGTGGTTTTATATCTCTCATTATCTTGTATAATACTATTTTTATAATTAATTCGAGGATCATCTAAATAATTTTTTATAATATTTATAGTTTCCGGACAGGAGTTATCATCCATAATAAAAAGTTCCCATTCTTTATAAGTTTGCATTAGGACACTTTCAATAACTTGATTAATTAATGTTGGTTTATTATAGCTAGTAAGGATAATTGATATTAGGGGTTGCAAAGTCTTCACCTCTTTTGAGAATATTGAATGTGGTTTTTCTAGTGAAATCTAATAATTAAACCTGTATTGATACTTTCTTATTTATACTTGAATAGTTTATTACTTTGTAATAGATATGGTATGGATTATAGTGGAGTGGAAAAATACATGCTGCTATAAATTTTAATAGATATATAAATCTTTTTAAAAATTATCGGAACGGATTGTCCTTCTTGTTTATATAATAACGTAACTGTTTTTGTATTTGTTGATAAGGAGGAGAGGGAGATTTGCCTAAAATTTCAGTTATAATGACAAGTTACAATAAGCCTACGTTTGTTGAAAAATCAATATTAAGTGTATTAAACCAAACTTTTCAAGATTTTGAACTTTTTATTATGGATGATGATTCTAATGAAATGACCCAGAAGGTTATTCGACCATTCATAAATAAGGAAAATGTACATTTTTATAAAAGTAATGTGGCTCATATTTCTGAACGCACAAAAAAAGTCAGATATGCGGCTTTAATTAATGAGGCACTTAAGCAGGCGAAAGGGGAATATATAACTTATATTACAGATGATAATCAATATGAAAAAGAACGCCTTAAAAAGATGTCTAGTTATCTTGATGAGAATAAAGAGGTTCAAATTATTTATTCTGCATCAAAAACGATTCATGTAGATGAATCAGATTTACCTATTAAAACGGTTGAAAGACCTGCTAAAAAAATTACGAATAATGCCCCATGTTCAATTGATCATTGTTCTATTATGCATAGAGCCTCTGTTTTACCAATTCTTGAAAAAAGGTGGAATTCTTACTGGGATGAAGATCCTCAGTTTTATCGGATAGGAGATGCCCGCTTTTTTTGGAGATTAAATCACTATTGGGATTTTTATCCCTTAGATGAAATTTTAGATATTAATTATATTACTCCTCATTCAATACATGCGCAGTTATTTGCCGAAGAAAAAAATGAATTTGTACAATTATTACCACCACAAAGAACATGTAAAGAATTAAGAGAAGACCTAAGAAGAAAAAGAGGGTGAAAAATTGAGTGATATTTATTTGAAAAATTACTGGTTATTAAATCTAGAGTATATAAATGTTTTTTCAGAGTTAAAGCATTATAATATTCCTTTACCATTACTGAGTAATTTTTATCAATATTTAGATGCAGATGTAAAAAATAAAATGAAAGAAAATAATCTTAATAAGCAACTGTCAATCGAGCCCATAGAGGAAATGCAGTTACAGTTAGAGTTTGAAAAAATAATGTCTTCATTTCAATCAAAAATAAAAAGCAAGAATCGAAATGGAACAATTCTCCTAAATTCAGATTATCTCCGTTTTTCAGTAAGTAACTTTACTCACTTTAACCCAAATCAAACAAAGATATTAACAAGATCAAAAAAGACAGAACTTTATGGTCTTCCTACAATTTGTGCACCAGATTATATAAATAAAGCCTCTAATAATGCACATGTTTTTATAGAAAAAGCTAAAGAAATCTTTTTAAAGTTTAATAAGCACCCACTATTTTCAAACATGTTTTTTCAAAAAAAATTAATTAGTGATCTCCCTATCATGATTGAGAAACTTAATATGGCCTATTTCATTTTTAAAGAACAAGATATTTCTGGTGTGATTGTTGGTACTACGGAAGATATAGCAAGTCGAGCTCTTACTTTTCTTTCTAGAAGTGAGGGGATACCAAGTTATTGTCTGCAGCATGGTGCAATAATGGGAGAAGAGGCATACTTTCCGGTTTTTGCAACAAAGCAGGTCGTATATGGAAAATATGAACAAGATTGGTACCTTCAAAGAGGAGGCAGTGAATCTCAAATTGAGATTTTAGGGCACCCCAGATATGATGAAATCTTCAATAGGACATATATGGATAAGAAGGAGCTTTTTAAAACATTAAAAATAGATCCCACTACAAAAGTGATTTTTATTGCAACCCAGCCATTTAAAACTTCATTTTATACTGAACTGACAGAAAAATTAGTGAAAGACAAAAAAATTACGGTTATTATAAAGCCACATCCTTGGGAAAAAGGACGTAACCTAGTGGGAGAATACATTAAGTTAAGTAACTTATATCCTAATGTTAAATATATAACAAATGAAGTAAATATGTATGATGTTATTTTACATGCAAATCTTGTGGTTATCTCAAATTCAACAGTAGGGTTAGAAGCAATGTTATTAGATATACCTGTAGTTGTTTATAAATCGCTATTAGAAGATAGAGATTATAAATATTACGATACACTAGATGGGCTTGTAAATCACTCTATTGAGGATTTGCTTAGCACGGTTGAAAAGGTTTTAAATGATTCTTCACAATCAAGTCTAGCGAAAGAATTAAGAAGAAAATTTATTAATGAAAACTATCCGCAAGAAGCATGCACGAAAAGATTAATAAATTTAATTCAAAGTGAAAAAGATTGAGCCTATCATCACTTATTTTTTTGGAAGTAAGGGATTCCTAAAACAACATCATATCCTCAGATTTCAATAAACAATATGTAACATAAATTTGTAATAAAAATGTATGTTTCAATATGCAAAAAGCTAGTTTATCTCTCACTTAATTGTTTGCCAATAGAATTACACCAGAATTAAGGAGAGATTGTTCTTGGCTCAAAGTAACTTTATAAGAGGAGGTATACATTTCTATGTTTTTTAAAGGTAAAAACGTTTTAATTATTGGTGGAACAGGAACAATTGGAAAAAGCATTCTTTCTAAAGTTCTACAGGAAAAGCCAAAAGTGGTAAGGGTTTTTAGTAGAAGTGAATATAATCAATTTTTATTACAAGAAGAATTCAGGGATGAAAATCAAAATATTCGTTATTTAATTGGGGATATTCGCAATTATGATCGAGTGTTTAGTGCGATGGAAAATATTGATTATGTGTTTCATGTGGCCGCAATGAAGCATGTTTCTTTTTGTGAATATAATCCGTTTGAAGCAGTTTTGACCAATATTTTTGGAACACAAAATGTAATAAAAGCGGCAATTGCTCAGAAAGTAAAAAAGGTGATTTTTACAAGTTCTGATAAAGCAATTTCACCAACAAATAATTACGGTGCAACAAAATTGACTGCTGAGAGATTGATTACGTCAGCGGAATATTCAAAAGGTTCAAGTGAAACGATATTTGCCAGTGTTCGTTTCGGAAATGTTATGGGGTCAAGAGGCTCTGTCATTCCTTTATTTGAAAATCAAATTAAACAAAACCAAAAAATAACCGTAACGGACCTTAGTATGAGTAGATTTATGATGACACTGAACCAAGCTACTATGTTAACAATTGAAGCGATGAAAATAGCAAAGGGTGGTGAAACTTTTATATTAAAAATGCCAGTTATTTTATTAAACCATTTAAGTGAAGTGATGATAGAAGAAGTCACAAAGTTATATGGGTTGCCCAAGGAGAATATTAAAATTGAAGAAATTGGGTTAAAACCTGGTGAAAAAATGTATGAAGAACTTATGACACATGATGAATCTTTACAGGCTTTTGAATTACCAGATATGTTTATCATTCCTAGCCCATTAAAAAAGGGTACCCAATATGAAAATGCAAAAAGGGCGAAGGCAGGATTTTACCGTTCTGATCATCAAAATGCAATTACAAAAGAAGAGCTTAGAAATTTAATATTAAACCAGCAACTACTAACAGGAGGGGATAAACTATGAAAATATTAGTAACTGGTGGTGCGGGTTTTATTGGTAGGTGGGTTGTAAAGAGATTATTGCAGGATAAGCATGAAGTATGGATAATAGACAACTTAGCAAATTCAACTACTGTAAATATTACCGAGTTTGCACACGATCTAAATTTAAAGCAATGCATTCAAGGAGATATTAAAGATAAAAAGTTAATTGCTCAATTATTTGAAAATAATTCATTTGACCTTTGTTATCATTTAGCAGCGAGTATTAATGTTCAAGATAGTATAGATGATGCTAGAACAACTTTTGAAAATGATACAATAGGTACTTTTAATTTGTTAGAACAATGCCTTAAGTATCATGTCAAAATGGTCTTTATGAGTACTTGTATGGTTTATGATAAAGCTACTAATATACAAGGGATATCAGAATTAGATCCGATTAAACCAGCTTCTCCATATGCTGGATCAAAAATTGCTGCTGAAAACATGGTTTTATCTTACTATTATGCTTATAAGCTACCTGTAGTGGTTATTCGCCCATTTAATACGTATGGCCCATTTCAGAAAACAGGTGGTGAAGGTGGGGTCGTTGCTATTTTTATAAATAATAAATTAGATAATGTACCACTAAATATTTATGGGGATGGAAAACAAACGAGAGACCTTTTATACGTTGAAGATTGTGCGGATTTTGTTGTGGCAGCAGGATACTCTGCAAAAGCAAATGGTCATATTATCAACGCTGGAACAGGACAAGATATATCCATTAATAAATTAGCAGAATTGATTTCGGGAAATCAAGTAAGTATTCATCATATAACTCATATCCATCCACAAAGTGAAATTCAAAAATTATTATGTAACTATGAAAAGGCAAAAACAATATTAAACTGGGAGCCGAAAGTTTCTTTAGAAGATGGAGTTATTAAAACAGAAGAGTGGATCAAATCTTTAAAAATTGCCCCTAAGGAGAAAAAGTGATGGTAAAGAAAATTCTTGCTATACACGGAGGAAAGCCTGTTAGAGAAACATATTTACCATATGGTCAGCAACAAATTGATGAACATGACATTCAGGCGGTTGTAGATATATTAAAAGGGGATTTTTTAACGACAGGCCCAACGATTCAACAGTTTGAGAAGTCTATTGCGAAATATGTGGGAGCAAAATATGCTGTTTCTTTTTCAAATGGTACAGCTGCATTGCATGCTGCCTGCTATGCAGCTGGCATAACTGAGGGAGATGAGGTAATTACAACTCCAATGACATTTGTAGCAAGTGCAAATTGTATTTTATACCAGGGTGGAAAGCCGGTCTTCGCCGATATTGACAATGAAACATATAACATTAGTCCTAAATCAATAGAGGAAAAGATTACAAACAAAACAAAAGCCATCATTCCCGTACACTTTACTGGGCAGCCTGTAGAGTTAGATGCAATACAAAAAATAGCAAAAAAAAATAATTTGATTATCATTGAAGATGCAGCCCACGCATTAGGAGCCACATATAAAAATAAAAAGATTGGTTCTATTGGTGATATGACAATGTTTAGTTTCCATCCGGTGAAACATATTACTACCGGAGAGGGTGGAGTAATTACCACAAATAATCCTCTGTTTTATGAAAAACTTGTTCAATTCCGTACGCATGGAATTGAAAGGAATCCTCAAAAACTCCTTGAAAATCATGGGCCTTGGTATTATGAAATGCAATTCTTAGGTTACAACTACAGATTAACGGATATACAAGCTGCTCTTGGTTTATCACAGTTAAGTAAATTAGACTCTTTTATTAAGATTCGAAAGAAATATGTAGACATCTATAATAAAGGATTTAGTTGTTTATCTGAAATCACAGTACCAAAGCAATTGCCTCAAACCGATTCAAGTTGGCACCTTTATATTTTTCGTTTAAATACTAAATTATTAAAATGTAATCGAAAAGAAATTTACGAGGCATTACAAAGAGAAAATATCGGTGTGAATGTGCACTATATACCCGTACATTTACAACCGTTTTATCAAAAGTTAGGATATGGAAAAGGTATTTGTCCACAAGCAGAAAACGTATATGAGGAAATTATTACGCTACCTCTATTTCCTAAAATGACGGAAGCTGATGTGTGGGATGTAATAAAGGCAGTAAGAAAAGTTCTTTCGTTTTATAGAGTTGCTAAAAATTAAATGAAAGGGGTGTTATTAAAATTGCAAAACCAAAAATTATTAAGAGCAGTTACAAAAGTTGATATTAGAAAAGGAGAGATTATTACAACTAATAAAGTAACTATGGAATTAGATGTTGTAGAAAATGCGCTGAACGAGCTTGAAGCAGAGGGATTATTACCTCAGGTAGCTCTATATAATTTGTCTGCAGGTACCCCATTAACAAAAGAGGTTATTGAGCCTCCAAAGGTAGTAATAATTGTACTTTGCCGGTTAAAATCTACTAGGTTACCTTTAAAGGCGATATTGCCAATACACGGAGTTCCTTCCATTGAACGATGTCTTATAAATACATTAGCTATTCAAGGAAAACACCAGATCATACTTGCTACTTCAGATATTACGCAAGATGACCCTTTGGAAAAATTTAATTTAGACGGGAAAGTTAAGATTTTCAGAGGTGATCCAGAAAATACTGCTGATCGCATGTTCCAAGCTGCAAAACAAGAAAATGCAAACATAGTCATACGGATTACAGGGGATTGCCCAGCTGTGTCACCAGAAATTAATACTTTTTTACTAGATGAACATTTAAAAAGCGGTGCAGATTATACACAGGCAGAGTTAAGTACGTTACCTGTCGGAACAGCAGGCGATATTTTTACATTAGAGGCAATCGAACGACTACTACAAACCCCAAAACCTTTAACCTATGCAGAATACCTTCCGTTTTATTTTATAAATAATCCACACTTATTCCGCGTCAATATAGTAAAACTCCCTCCATCATTTTGCTATCCTTCTTGGAGGTTAACATTAGATGAACAACCAGATTTAGATTTGTTCAATGAACTTTATAAAGGTCTGAATGTAAAATCTAAACCATTATTTTTTCATCAAATAAAAGATTACATCTTTCGAAATCCTGAACTTATTGAAATTAATAGTCATGTGAAATTGAAATGGGCAAATCAACAATCTTTAGTAGATGAGCTAAATAGAGAAACGATATTATAAATTATTAAATTGTAGTGCTTTTAGTGAGGAGGGAGTATTTTGCTTGAGAAAAAAATTGCCTTTCGCGCCGACGCATCTATTGAAATAGGTACCGGTCATATTATGCGTTGTTTAACATTGGCCCATGAGTTACGGAATAAAGGTGCTCAAGTATATTTCATTTGTCGTAAGCTGCAAGGTGATTTACATCAATATATTTTAAATAAGGGATTTCATGTGTTTGTATTAGATGGAGATGGTGAGAATACGAATTTCTTAAGGACAGAACACGGGAGTTATTTAAATTGGCTAAAATATCATTGGTTTGTTGATGCACAGCAGACCAACGATATTTTATCGCAACTTCCCAACTTTGATTGGTTAATTGTTGATCATTATGGATTAGATAATAAGTGGGAGTCTGCTTTAAGAAAAAATGTAAGAAAAATAATGGTAATCGATGATCTTGCAAATCGAATGCACGACTGTGATTTGTTACTAGACCAAAATTTATACAATAACCTTAATGACCGCTATAAAGATTTAATACCAGAGCATTCATTAGTAAAACTGGGACCTAAATATGCTATATTACGGCCAGAATTTCATGCCGCTAATAAATTTTCACGAAAAAGGACAGGAGAAATTGAAAGGATCTTTATTTTTTTTGGTGGACATGATGTAACAAATGAGACATTAAAAACGTTAAGAGCCTTACAAAATATAGATAAAGATAACTTAAAAATAGACGTTGTGGTAGGAAGCCAAAATCCGCATAAAGAGGAGATTCAAACTTATTGTAAGAGTGTTTCTAACGCTTCGTTTTATTGTCAAATAGAGAACATGGAAGAGTTTCTCATACGAGCGGATTTAGGGATAGGAGCTGGGGGCACAACCACATGGGAACGATGCTTTCTTGGATTACCTTCTATAACAATTACAACTGCCCAAAATCAAATTGAAGTAACCAAGACTGTAGCGAAGGTTGGAGCTACATGGAATATTGGTACAGCTGAAAGTGTTTCGGATAAAGCAATTACGAAATGTCTAAACAAACTTTTATCAGATTATCAAATAGTGAAAGAAATGTCTAATAAAGCTCTTTCTATACAGTGTGCGAGTAATTCAAATGAAATAGCAAAACTTATTTTAGGAGGATAGTATGTTAAATATTAGGGATTTTCAATTGGAAAGGTTAGAAAAGAAAGATTTAGAACTTATTTTACAGTGGCGGAATACAAAAGAAATTCGCTCGGTTATGTATGAAGATCATCAAATAACAATAGACGAACATTTAAAGTGGTATGAAAAACTAGTAGTGGATGATACAAAAGTTGCAAGATTATTAACATATAAAGAAAAACCAATTGGATTTGTTAATTTTACAAAAATAGATAAATTGGATCGGACTTGTTATTGGGGATTTTATATAGGTGAAAAACAAAGCGTAAAACGTGCTGGAACGGTATTAGGTTTATTAGCATTAGACTATATTTTTGAAAAAAAAGACATACACAAAGTGTGTGCAGAAATAATAGAATCAAACCGTATTAGTTTAAATTTCCATCAGAGATTTGGGTTCCAAGAAGATGGAAGATATGAAAACTATATTTACAGGGATAATGATTATATTGATGTTATTACAATGGCCCTGTCTCATGAACAATGGGCGGAAAGGAAAGAAGCAATAAAAAAAGAACTTGAAGGTGAAAAAGATGAGTAATGTATATATCAGAGGTAGAGAGATTGGCAATAGCTTGCCACCATTTATTATTGCAGAAATGTCAGGGAATCATAATCAATCATTAGATAGGGCGTTGCAAATTGTAGAGGCAGCTGCGGAGGCTGGGGCACAAGGATTTAAAATTCAAACATATACACCAGATACAATGACTTTAAATATAGAAAATGGTGATTTTTTAATTCATGATACAAAAAGCTTATGGAAAGGTAAATCACTTTATCATTTATATAAAGAAGCTTATACACCATGGGAGTGGCATAAACCCATTTTTGATCGCTGTATAGAGTTAGGGATGGTACCATTTAGTACGCCGTTTGATGAAACAGCTGTAGACTTTCTAGAGTCATTAAATGTTTCTTGTTATAAAATCGCATCTTTTGAAAATACTGATATTCCCCTCATACGTAAAGTAGCAGCAACAGGAAAACCAATAATCATTTCGACAGGTATGGCTTCGATTGCTGAACTAGATGAAGCAGTAAGAGCTGCGAGAGAAGAGGGATGTAAAGAATTAATTCTATTAAAATGTACAAGTACGTATCCTGCATCTCCAAAATCTACAAACATAGTTACCATACCTCATATGAAGGAGTTATTTAAGTGTGAGGTAGGTTTATCTGATCATACACTTGGAGTAGGGGTATCAGTAGCGAGTGTTGCCTTTGGGGCAACAGTAATTGAGAAACATTTAACGCTCTCGAGATCGGATGGAGGAGTTGACGCTGATTTTTCAATGGAACCAGCTGAATTTAAATTATTAGTAAGCGAAACTGAAAAAGCATGGGAATCTTTGGGGAATGTATATTATGGCCCTACTGATATAGAAAAAGATTCGTTAAAATTTAGAAGATCATTATATGTAGTAGAAAACATAAAAGCGGGAGAAGTCTTTACAAATGAGAATATTAAAGCTATTAGACCAGGGAATGGTTTATTGCCAAAACACTTATCCAAAATTATCGGAAAAAAAGCGAGTAAGGATATTAAAAAAGGTACACCTATTTCGTGGGATTTAATTGGATACTGAGGAAATTAGAGCATTTATAGAGGGATTTATAACAAAAATGCTATTTTAGTAGAGAATAAATTTTAAAGGGACATTTAATAACTGAAGGTACCTTTATATTACTATTATTGGAATATGGATACCATATGTTGGGTGTTGAGAAATAAAAAATTCATTCGGCACAACAAAGCAGTCAGCGAAGTTAGCTAACCACCTGTTGAACAAAAGGAAATTAGGCCCTGCAAGTAATAGATGTGTAACCTAAAGTTACATTTATAGTGTAAACAAGATTGCATATGGTATACGAAATTGTATGTAATAAAAATTTCATTTTGTAGAAATAAAAAAGGCAATCGTCGCCGAATCGCCTTTTGATAAAACAGAGCACTTTCAAACATAATGTATTCGAAGTCTTACGATATGTGTAAATAAAGGAGCAGCTAGTAAAAGCTAACTGCTCAATACAGAAAAGAGAAGAACTACAGGGACGGTTAAATTCGCCTATCTTTATTATTGACGGAATGTTTAGTTTTATTCTGATAAACCTAAAAAGAGCACATTTAAAAAGTGCTCTTTAAGGAAAAAGTGAGATATCTCGAAGTAAATTAGGGTTTTTTACTTGGAAATAATATATGATTAATTCATCATAATGTTACTTCTTATTTATCTATGAACATTATCTGTAGAACGAATAGATTAATTTGAAAAAATCCCCTTGTGCACCTATATGCAGAAGGGGATTTTTATTTTAATGAAGGTGTGATTGTAAAATAGTCGTTATAAAATGGATTCTCTCATGAAAAGTATGCTGGGTAATAATTTTTGTATGAATTTTTCCGACCATTAATTCTTTTAAAATCGTATCATTCAAATGAAGAGATACTTTATTTAAACAGTCTTCAAAGCTGTTATAGGATATAATTTCATCTTTATTGAAGAAAGATGAAAGGTCAGGTTTTTCTTCAATAATTTGAAATCCTTGGCAAGCTGCAATATCAAAGGTACGATTATTAATAGTATTATTTTTCACTCTATTTTTATTTTTATTCTGTGGAAATAGATGACTACGATGAGGATTTAATATAAGACTAGCGTTATTATAATAGAGAGCAACTTCTTGAGGTGGAATCCATTCTTCTATAATCTTAATTCTTCGGTGATTCTTCCATTTTTTTAATAACTTATTTCTCCAGTGCTTACCAATAATGGTATAGTGATAAGGGGTTTTTTCCAAAAGAAACTGTATCAATTTCACACGGATTGGATAAGGATATCCAATGAACAAAACTTCACTTTTATATTTTGGATTTTTTAGACTAGGTTTAAATACATCTATATTAGTTGCTAATGGTAAGTGATATACATTGATATATCCTAAAGCTGTGTAATATTTAAGTGCTTCGCTATCAATAGTAAATATAAAATCAAAGTTATTTAATAGAAGAAGCGAAGTATCTATATAAAATGGATCCTCAGTTAACCAGACAGCTAATTTAATGTTCCTTTTTTTAAAATAATGAATTGCTTTTTGTGGTAGATGATTCCCTAATAAGGTGAATACAATATCAGGATGAAATGTTGCCGTAATGAAATCCAATTGTTCGAGTAATTCACACGGCTGTACTGCTAACCATTCAAAATTTTGATCGATAAATGCTCTCTGTATGCTTTGATCTAAATATTGATAGATTTTTGAGTAACCAGAAGTAATGTATAAGAGTTTCATATTTCAATCCCTGCTTTAGGTTTAAAATATATTATGAGATAAACGTAACACTTTCTATTTCTTTACAACTGATCTTAGTAATACTTGTAGTAGGAGGAGTAACTGAATTTTCCTCTTCTAATGTGACGATACAAGTATTAGGATTGAAATTTGTAAAAATAGCAGGTCCGATAATATTTCCAGATTTACCAGTAACAGTAACGACTTCGCCTGGTTGTAAATTTTTAAAAATACTACATACTCCACCTGAACAACCAAATAAATTGCATAAGAACAAATTTATCCCTCCTTTAAACAATATACTATATCATATGAAAGTTTGTAGAACGATGTGTAGACAAGTAACCTTTAGAAGAGAAAAAATTGAAATTAAAGCAATTTATTGAAACAATATAATGGTATATTTTGGGGTAAGTTGATTAGATTTTTCATGAAAAAAGACATTCATTAGAATGTCTTAAATATGGATTAAGCTCGAACCATCTGAATCATCTTAAGGAGTGGCTAAAGTAACACTTTCAATATCTTCACAACTTATAAATATAGTATTGGTAGAAGAGGGGGTAATCACATCTTCTTCAACTAAAACCACCGCACAAGTATTCGGAATGAATTGCGAAAAAGTAGCAGGCCCAATAATTTGACCCGATCTAGTAGTAACTGTAACAACTGTTCCCACTGGCCATACAGAGAATATAACACAAGCTAAACCTTCACATGCTGCCATATTAAACCCTCCTAACTCTAAGTATTAATAATGTATTAAATTCCAAACATTTTATAGTGTATGTGATAGTAATGTGAAGTGTTTGGACTAATAGAAGTCACCTCTGGGCTTTATCCCTTCATAATCAATTTGATAACTATTAAACCAATCCAAAGGCTTAAAAATACAATATGGTTAGAAGGTTTATATGTAACTATTTTTAAAAGGGCTTGTTAAGGGGAAATAAATGTTTTAAAAATGTGGCAAAAAATTGAACAAAAGCGTTATCTAAAAAAGAACACAAATCAGTGCTCTTAGAAAGTAGACTATATGGTTTTTGGATTAGTATATAATATCATATGCTAGTTTCTTTTAAGTGTGTAAATAAAATTAAATAAAAAGAACCAAAATACATATGTGCTCCATAAAAAGGTGACAGCTCACAAGGACTAATTTGCAAGCTGAATATAGATGCCAATCCAACTAATATATGCATTTTCCCATGCAGAGTTAAAAGATTCTATTATTTTCTCCGATAGAAGTACCCTTTCTCAAAAATTGAGTTTAATAGTGAAAGTGAAGCTCTAAAGAGCTTGAAATAATAAGCAGAAGGAGAATGGTTTTCAACCAATTATTTATCGTAACAAATAGGGGTTAGATGAGTTATTGCCAATTTTCACCCCAAAGCTTAAGCAGAGTTTTTAATAGAGGGAGTTCTTAATTGTTTTGTAATATAATGGGCTCCTATCCGAGGAGCTTTTTTTTATTACAATTTAACAATTTCATGTACCGTAATTATTAATAATAAAATCAAATATCTACAACAAAGGGATTCAGTTAAAGCTAGGTCAAACTAGGCTACAGTACTACATTAATATATAATGCATAAAAAGCTTATATTCATCTTTTTTCTTACCGTAGGTAAATAATGTAATTTTATAATAAGTGTTTACACAGCAGCTCAATTATTATATATACCGACTGCTCACATTATTGAGGGACTGGAAAAACAACAAAGACGTTCTCAAATGCATGTATAGATATTTATAATAAAGATTCAAAAAAGAATAGGTAATATAGCTATTGGAATAAGATTGTTTTTGTCTATCTCCTGAAAAGGAGGATGGACAAACCATACCAAAGAAACTTGCATTTCATTATCTATAGAAGTGTAATGTCATTAAAGTGAGATAGAATACAGGCTAATATTGAGAAATGTAAAGTTTGTAGAGTTTGAAACAAATTAAAGAAGTAACATAAGGGATTTAAGCATATAGTAATGTCGACGGATAACGTTAACAGAATATTCTTTTTAATAAGACAAAATAATAGTATTTTTATCTTATAATATTGTTACTACGATGAAATAAGGCTAATAATTAGTTAACTTAAAAATTAAATTCAGATAGGAAGAGGATAATGAAGACCAGAGATAATTATAAAATTATTGTGATTGGCGCTGGGACTGCAGGACTATCTTCTACTGCACATTTGTTACGAAATGTACCCCTATTGAAAGAAAGTATAGCTATTATTGATTCATCTAAAAAACATTACTTCCAACCATTATGGAGTTTAGTTGGGGGAGGAATTGTTTCAAAGGAATGTACGATGCGTGATCAAGAATCACTTATTCCAAAAGGAGCAACGTGGATTCCTAAAAGTGTTATTAAGTTGTTTCCAGATCAAAATAAGATACTTTTAGATGATGGAATGCTACTTGAATATGAGATTCTTATTGTAGCAGCCGGTATACAAATAAATTGGGGTGGTATTAAAGGCTTAAAGGAGTCTATTGGGACTAATGGGGTTTGTAGCAATTATTCTTATAAATATGTTGATTCTACTTGGAAAGAAATCGAAAAATTCAAAGGAGGAAATGCGATTTTTACCCACCCCAATACTCCTATTAAATGTGGTGGCGCCCCACAAAAAATTATGTATTTAGCAGAAGAGTATTTTTGTAATAGCGGTTTGAAAAATAGAAGTAAAGTAATGTTTTATTCTGCGAACGCTAACATATTTCAGGTACCGCGTTATGCTGAAACATTAGAAAAAGTACTAGAAAGAAAGCGAATTATAACGAACTATAATAAAAACTTAGTAGAAATTATCGCTGAAAAGAGAGAAGCAATTTTTGAAGATACGCAAACACTGAAACGAGAAACAGTACCATATAGTATGATACATGTTGTTCCACCAATGGGGCCACTTAATTTTATTAAAGAGAGTGAGATAAGTGATCATCAAGGCTGGGTTAATATAAGTCCTTATACATTGCAGCATGTACAATATAAGAATATTTTTGGACTTGGAGATTGTACCAATTTACCTACATCTAAAACTGGAGCGGCAATTCGAAAACAAATACCTGTTTTAAAACAAAATATTTTGGACGTACTTAATGGAAGAGACTTGCAGGCTAATTATGATGGGTATACATCCTGTCCGATTGTTACAGGATATAAAAGTCTTATACTCGCTGAATTTAACTATGAACATGAGCCTCAAGAAACGTTTCCATTTAATCAAGCGAAAGAACGGTATAGTATGTTTTTACTTAAAAGGTATATGTTGCCCTATATGTATTGGAATTTAATGTTGAAAGGGATTCTATAAGGAAGAGTTGTTGTAACAACCGAGAAGTAATTTGAAATAAGCATTTGGAGGGAATAGCTATGCTTTTAAAATATTTTTATGATGAAAAATTAGCTCATGCTTCCTATTTAGTCGGTTGTCAGAAGGAAGGCGAAGCAATTGTTATTGATCCCAGCCGCTATATAGAACAATATGTAGAATTTGCTAAGAAAGAGGGATTGGAAGTAATTGCTGCGGCTGAGACTCATATTCATGCAGATTTTCTATCTGGGTCTAGAGAACTTTCCCTTCTTTTTAATGCAAATTTATATGTATCAGATGAAGGAGATGGTGATTGGAAATATCAAAATCTTAACGAGGGCCGATACAATTTGGTTAGAGAGGGAACAGAGTTTAAGGTTGGTCATATAAAATTCAATGTCATTCATACCCCAGGGCATACGCCTGAAAGTATTTCCTTTTTAGTAACCGATACAACTCAAAATAATTATACGAATGATAAACCGATAGGAATATTCACAGGTGATTTTATATTTGTAGGAGATATAGGTAGACCTGATTTATTAGAAATTGCTGTTGGTATTAAAGATACCGCAAAAATAGGAGCGAAACAATTATTTGATTCTATACAAAAAATAAAAATACTCCCCGATTATTTGCAAATATGGCCATCACATGGTGCAGGAAGTGCATGTGGAAAAGCATTAGGAGCAATTCCAACTTCCACATTAGGTTATGAAAAGATGTTTAATTGGGCGTTTCAGAGTAATGATGAAGATAATTTTATATCGAATGTATTAACGGGACAGCCAGAGCCTCCAAAGTATTTTCCATTAATGAAGTATTTAAATAAGTATGGTCCACCAACTCGTAAGAAGAGAGAGATTACTGCTATTTATATAATAGAAGAACTTCAAGAAGTGATGAGGGGTGTTCAGCAAATAGTTGATATAAGGGATGTAGAGTGTTTTGCTGCTGGCCACATCGAGAAGTCAATTAACATACCGTATAACAATTCTTTCACAACTTGGTGTGGGGGGATATTAGATTATAAAAAAGAAACTTTAATAATTTTAGATGCGGAAAATGTTAAAGTGGAGGAAGTTATTAGAGACTTTGAGTCCATTGGCTTAGATAATATTATTGCTTTTGCACCTTCAAAGGTAATTCAAAGATTCCATAGTTTAGAGATTTATAAGGAAAAAACATCAAATGAATTATATCCGTTAATAAAAGATGGAAGTGTAAAAGTTATCGATGTGCGCAGTAAAAAAGAGTGGGATGAAGGACATCTTCATGATGCAATACATATTACTTTAGGTAATCTACTTGAACGGCTAGATGATGTACCGAAAAATTGTCCAATAGTTTTACAATGTCGAACGGGGTTACGTTCCGCTATAGCAGCTAGCATTTTACAAAAAGCTGATATAAAGAAAGTAGTTAATTTAAAGGGGGGATTTCTTGCGTGGAAAAAAGAAGGGCTCCCCTATACAACATGTAATCAAGAGATTTGAAATATATCAAAAGAGTCAAGGGGATAAATAATAAAATTCAATTGCTATCAGTATGGGATATATAAACTAAAAATGATTTATTAAAGCCGCATTAAACGATAAAATTAAGCACAAATATGCTAATGTGTATCTATTCTATCAAAGTAAATAAATAAGGTATTCGAACGAACTCAAAAAGCCGAAACCCCTTAACTTAGGAATTTCGGCTTTGATGTTAAATCATGGAGTTGCTATAGAAATGGTATCTGGCATGTTTACTGCAATAGAGTTATAAGTTCTTAAATCCCTTAAATTAGAAACTTGTTCTTGATTACCGTAGTTAAATTGTTGCCCTTTTAAAAGAACTGGTTAGATAAAAAAGAAAAATCTATTGGTTAGCATTTAACCGAAAGATTTTTCTTTGAATTAGCGTCTTTTTCATAATAATTATTGAGGAAGGGAAATTCGACTGAGAAATGCTGTCAAATAAAAGAATCGGCTAATCTAATTTCTAATGGTCCCAGTATCTTTTATTTTGACGTGTGTTTTTACAGTTATTTTAGCCTCTGCTAACGCTTGCAACCAATCACCTTTTAGTTTTTTCCACTCG
>NZ_JADAXG010000039.1:0-2151 GCF_019837545.1 Bacillus sp. 17RED48 | reverse complement strand
AAAGTAAATTTAAATAAATCAACAGAAGAAATGCAAATTGATCTAAAAGCAGGTGTACCACATAACTACTTTGATAGTACATATGCAAGTATTAAAGTGCAAAACACATCAGGTAAAGTGGTATACAATAAGGAAATTAATGGAAAAAATCAACAAAATGCTGAGCAAGCCAAAGTTTCGGTAAAAGTAGGCGACTTTATTGAATTCACACATTTAGAAGGTGCGAACAGAGCTATTATCAAAAATATGGAAAAGAACATTCAGGAAAGCTTTGGGAATAAAGGAGTCTATGAGATTACAAAAGAGGGATTGAAGAAAGTAGATAACATTGTTAATCCGAAACCAGATACAGAAGCTCCCACACAGACACAAGGATTATATGCAAGTAACCTTACTTCTAACAGTGTAGAGCTAAAATGGAATCCTTCTACAGATAATGTAGGTATAAAAGAATATCAGGTATTACGTGATGGACAATTGATTCAAACGGTACAAGGAACGACATTTACTGATCAAAACTTAACAGCTAATAAGGAATATAAATATGCAGTGAAGGCTGTAGATGCAGCTGGAAATACAGCAATTCAAAGTAACATTCTTCCGGTAAAAACAAAAGATCAAAATGCATCTTATGAAAAATGGGATTCGAGGAAGGCATATACAAAGGGAGATAAAGTAGAACATCAAGGGAAAGTGTATGAAGCGGTTCAAAATCATCAAGGAAATGGTGACCCAAATTGGATATTCGCTTTGGCATTATGGAATCCATTGACATAGCTGTCTGATGGCATATCCCATAACTTAAGAATTCAGAATTACCCCAAAACGAAAAAATGAGCTGACTTCTCTGAGTAACTATCTGTAGAGAAAGAAGATTTTCATCTAGGAGTCTATTCAAACCTTAGCTTGATGAAGGTGTGGCGGTACCCAATGAAAACTATAATATAAGTAATTCTTTTTACGGTTTATATTTTGTTATTTCCTGTTGCAGAATCCTTATTATAAGGGTTCTCTTTTTTATATTGTGAATCAATAAATAAAAAAGTTAAAAACTATATTATTATTCATTTGAATATAGACAAGTTTTGTATTGTTTTATTATTCAGTTAATTAATAGAACCTAAAACGGTAGGTGTCACCAACAATACAACTGTTTTGGATATTCCGATGTGTGAAGTGAGGGGAATGCGTTTGTTAGCTAAAAACTAGCATCAAAAAAGCCCGTACAGAAGCACAGGCCAGTTGTTACACATATCGGTAACTGAATTTTAACAGCTTTTCAGAAAGTTAGCTATTGAAAAGTAAAAAAACGCTCGATGGCAAGGAGCGCTGTAGAGAAAATATTCCCTAAAATTAGCTAACTTTATTATATCATAAATTTTCTCTCGGTAAATAAGGAGTGAAATCCTATATAGATAAAAATTAATCAGAAATCGTCTTTCCGACGTGGATATGGAAGAACGTAAGAAACGAAAAAGAAGCAAAATTGAAGGCGACATAGCGGCATGCGAAAGAGAAATGAATTAATGACATCAGTAGATAGATGAAGACGTGTTGATACTCCTGTAAAGATAGTAGAGGGTACTACAATGAGAGATTCTCTAGTATCTCATAGTGGTACCAAGCAACTAATAAATTATGCCTGTTTTATATAATTTTCGCAAAAGCACTTTGACTCATTAATTATTATCATTATAGAATAATAAAAGGAAATATTTTACTAGCAGTTAAATGTTTAGGTATATCCTTTTTGTAATTATAAGGAAAAAATTCAAGTTAAGACTGAAACAGTAAGTTAGGAAAACAAAACTGACGCAGCAGAGAATGCAAACAATGAAGAAAAATATTTAGTTGAAAAGTGTATTGAAAGGGTTAGCTCCTCAATAGGCTTCATCCCAGTAATAAACCTCACGCTCAAAAACAAAAGGTAACTCAATTATCAAACTCATATAAAGTTTCAATCTTGTCTAAATACCCATTAGGATATGCAACTGATTATCTATTTTTTTACATAATCTCCAGATACAGTCCATATCAACTATAGATTCTTGTCTTAGGCTAAATTTAATCAAAAAGCAAGTAGATAAAGATAATGATTAAAACATTAACTCTAGATACTTTTTTGATGAATATTACAAATAAACAGGAGGT
>NZ_JADAXG010000038.1:0-2197 GCF_019837545.1 Bacillus sp. 17RED48 | reverse complement strand
GGGACCAACAGGACCCGGTGGAACAGGAATCGGTGTAACAGGTCCAACAGGACCACAAGGGGATCCAGGGAATATAGGTCCAACGGGGCCGCAAGGTGTGCCTGGAGCTCTTGGATCAACAGGGCCACAAGGGGGACCTGGAATTCAAGGAGAACCTGGAATTCCAGGTCCAACAGGACCGCAAGGTGTACAAGGAATTCAAGGGGTAACTGGAATTCCAGGTCCAACAGGACCGCAAGGCGTACAAGGAATTCAAGGGGAACCTGGAGATCCTGGCCCAACAGGACCAACGGGACCAATAGGCCCAACAGGACCTGGGGTAACAGGGCCCACAGGGCCAGTAGGACTGACGGGCCCTGGAGCTGGGGCAACAGGGCCCACAGGAGCAATAGGACCGACGGGCCCTGGAGCTGGGGCAACAGGGCCAACAGGGCCAACAGGACCTGGTGGTGGTACCACAGGAGCAACAGGCCCAATAGGACCAGCTGGTCCACCAGGTTCTGAAGGACCAACGGGACCACAAGGTGTACAAGGAATACAAGGGCCTCCTGGATCACCAGGACCAACAGGACCGCAAGGTGATCCAGGAATACAAGGGCCTCCTGGAATACTAGGACCAACAGGACCGCAAGGTGATCCAGGAATACAAGGGCCTCCTGGGACACCAGGTCCAACAGGACCCGTGATGCGTACGACATATGGAACTCTTACTACTCAATTAACGGGTGGAAATCAATTAGTTGTTTTAAGTGGTACTAACATTACGTTCAATTTTAATGCGGAAATTGTTAATGTGTTAAATTTTACAACTGGATTTCAAATTATTGATACGGGTGTTTATGTAATAAATTATTATATTGCTATAGACCCAACAAGCCCGCCTCCTATTGTTTTTGCTGTTGGTATTAATGGTGAAACTCAACTACAAAGAAGTATGGGGAAGAATACAAGTGGTTTAATAATTTCAGGCAATTTGATAGTATCTTTAAATGCAGGTGATCTAGTACAACTATTTAATGTTGGACCAAATACTGTAAATATTCCTACAGTAACTGGTATTCCTAATCCTGGTGTTCCAGGAAACTTTAATCGGCAAGCAGTACGCTTCTCTATATACAGAAAATTTTAATATTATCGAGGGTATTATAAAATTAAAATAGATATGCAATGAAAGTGATTTAAGAGAAAAAGACACTCATTTGAGTGTTTTTTTGTTTTTGAGTATGATTGTTGGCTGGTCATGAGGGGGCGTTCGCATACGACAAGCCAGCACTCACACCTAAAAACAAGGGGAACACAAATAAAAGAATGCTCGTTTAAAAAACAAGTATTCTCCAACAGGTTTAAAAGCAACAACAGGCATATTATATTTATGTTTATAGGGCTAGCGTAGTGAATGTGAAGTTATAAAACGGTAAGAGTCAATGGTAAGCGGACTGGAAGGGATCAGCGTTTTTTGCTGATCCCTGAAAGGAGCATTAAGGAATTGACACGTGCAGCGGATTCTTCATCCTCTTGGTAGTTCCTCAAAACGATTCGTTTTGGGGACGCCAACCGGCGAGGAAGCCCCTCAAGGATTGAGGGGTTGGGGAGTTCGATTGATGGGGTCAAGGGGAAGGGTTCCCCTTGTAGGTTCGGACAAGGTCCGAGGTCTTTTATCCACGCTAAGCATGGCTCGGCGAAGCCGAAAAGCGTCGCAGACCCCTATGTATTTGATGCGAATGCGTCAATATACGTATAGGGTTACGTTAATTGACATCATTTCGTCGCTTTGCTAGACTTATTGTATCAACTAATCTAGGGAAAGTGGTGGCACTTTATGTTGGGTTCTATCTCATTTAATCAATCCCACCAAAGTTCATTGAGTCATAATAACAGAGAAAATATTCATGGAAATCCTGGGATTGATCCAGCCAGGTTACATGAGAATATTTACTTTGTTCAAAAGGACATCCGAAGTGTATACAAGGATGTCTTTCAAGAAGCGGTAGACAAATATAATGAGAAACAAAAACGGAATGACCGTAAAATTG
This sequence comes from Bacillus sp. 17RED48, assembly GCF_019837545.1. NCBI lineage: Bacteria > Bacillati > Bacillota > Bacilli > Caryophanales > Bacillaceae > Bacillus > Bacillus sp. 17RED48. The sequence continues at coordinate 164 of NZ_JADAXG010000038.1, read as the reverse complement.
ATGATTATTATGACAAAATACATAAAGATGATAAGACACATGAGCAACGAGAATTAGTCGTGGCGATTGGGGAAGGTAAAGACGACTCGAAATATAGGGAAGCCAAAAAGGAAGCGTTAAAACAGTATGCTAAGGCTTTTCAAGAGCGAAATCCCAATCTAGTA
>NZ_JADAXG010000037.1:0-2285 GCF_019837545.1 Bacillus sp. 17RED48 | reverse complement strand
CGTTTGCCGCGTTCTGCGTTATTGCATCGGCGACTTTTTCTATATTACACCTCTAACCCTTAATCGTCAACATGTTTTTCTAAAAAACTTCATTTTTTTAAAAATCCTATTTACGTTATTAATTTATCTATTTATATACCTCTTCTATAAGAATAGATAAGCAACCCATGAAACGCTCTATGGGTTGCTATTCCATCATAAAAACTATTGTTCTTTTGAAGGTACAGAACAACTTTCATCCGTACAAGACATATCGCTTCCACCCTCTGAAGAAAGCTCTTGTAACTTAGATGCAGGATTCTCTTCTTCCCAAACTTGCTGAAGTGCACCGACAAAAGTTTCAAGTGGTTGCGCACCTGAAATAGCATACTTTTGATTAATAATAAAATAAGGTACTCCTGAAATTTGATATTGCTGAGCAATCGCTTCATCAATTCTAACATCATTTGCATATGCACTTTTATCATTAATAACACGTAAAGCTTCTTGCTTATCTAAACCTGAAGCTTCAGCAATAGTAGCAAGCGTATCCACATCACTTAAATTTTTCGATTCAGTGAAATATGCAAAAAGTAGATTTTCCGTAATCTCTTTTTCTTTCCCTTGATCCTTTGCAAATTTAGCAAGACGATGCGCATCAAATGTGTTCGTCGGCTTCATCTCATCAAAATTAAAACTTAACCCCATACTAGCTGCATGATTGCCTAATTGTATATTATTACGCTTAGCTTCTTCAATACTAATCCCATACTTTGATGCAAGTACTTCATTAATACTTGTTCCAGAATAAATTGGAGCATTTTGATCTAATTCAAAACTTTTAAACTCGACTTCAACATCCTTCTTATGCGGAAATTGCTCTAAAGCCATTTCTAATCTACGTTTCCCAATATAGCAAAATGGGCATACAAAATCTGACCATACTTCAATTTTCATAGAAACACCTCATTAACATGTAGTTTTCAATTATTGTAGCATTGGCAATAAGGAATTCAAAAATTTATGCTTCAAACCTTATATACCACAAACTAAAATGAGTTTTTAAATAGAAAAAACGATAATCAAAAGTATAAAAACACTTCCTTCTGATTATCGTATATACAAATCTAAAACAATCTAATTACGCTGGAATGTATCTCCCCACGAACTTCCATACGGTATTCCAATATTTATTCGAATCTACCTTCTCGGCTTCTCCATGTCCAGCACCTGGAACAATTAATTTCTCTTTTTCTACTTTTGCAGCATTATATACTTCATCTAACATTTCATAGGGAACGAATGTATCAGCATCCCCATGAATAAATAGCATCGGTGTTTTACTTTTCGCTACTTGTTTTACAGCTGAAGCTTCTTCTAAATCATATCCAGCTCTTAATTTTGTAACTGTATTTGCCGCATTCATAACAGGAAACTTTGGCAAATGGAATAAATCTTTTAGTTGATACGTAAATTCATCAATAACAGTTGAGTATCCACAATCTTCAATAATAACTTTAACGTTAGAAGGTAACTCTTCACCTGAAGTCATCATTACAGTTGCTCCCCCCATTGAAACACCAAAGAGTGCTATTTCAGCATTAGGGTCTTTCTGTACAATTTGTTGAATCCACATCAAAATATCTTTACGATCGTGCCAGCCCATCCCTATATAATTGCCTTCACTATTTCCATGCCCACGAAGATCTGGCGCTATGACGTTATATCCTTCTTCATAAAAATTCCGGATATATTTCGTCATTTTCAATGCCTTACTATCATATCCATGAACTACAATTGCCCATTTATGGCTAGATTGTTCATTCATATATTCATAACCTGTTAATTTCAACTTATCAAAAGAATTTATGTGTAGTGTATTAGGTTTATGATTTGAGACAAAGCTCGCATCCTTTTCTTCATTTGTAGCGAACATACCTCCCGATGCATTCACTGTTTCCACTAAGTGAGGATTATCCTCTAAAAATTCTTTCTCTTGTTTCGCATTCAACGCATAATTATAAAAATAATTCCCGACTAACATATAAGTAATTGCTAGAAGAACTAAAACTACTATAGTAATTACACCTATCTTTTTCATATTATCTCCTTTTTCAAAATTAAATCTTCTTATATTCAAGTACTCAAAAAAACAACTGCACTATTTTAACACATCAACAGATTGCTTCTACAAAAAATAAAATAAAAAATCTTAAACTACACATCAAAAATGATGAAAGAAAATGAATATGAGAGGGTCAAAAGAATAAGGATTACTTACTTGAGGCTGATAAGAAGTTTAAAAC
>NZ_JADAXG010000036.1:0-2360 GCF_019837545.1 Bacillus sp. 17RED48 | reverse complement strand
CAATAATATCAGGCTGATAATGTTTCCATTTGAATATATTTTCTTTTTCCATACTGATCACACACCTTTTTAAGTAGTAGTACCAGTATGGCCAAGTTTGAAAGAACATTTTCAAATCGTTTAGCTTTGTTGCACCAGAACCAGCATTTTATATGAATTTTGATTAGTATACGAGACCAGCAGATGTATTATGGATACTTGGATACCCTATGCGCTTAGAAATGGTTCGAAAATTAATTACTAAGGGCCCGTTAAATGTCTCAGAGTTACAAACGTTATTACGTGCTCCGTAATCAGCAGTCTCACTTTATAGAAGTCAATCAATATGCTAAATTGCATCTCTAAAATAGTATAAATTGTTAACGTTTTTAAAATTAAGAATATTATTACAAATGTATGTTAATATAAAATTTATACGTATATTAAATAAAGGGGATGTTTATATGTTAAAAAAAGTTGCATTAGGGACATCGTTAACAATGGCAGTAGTAGTAGGGTTAGGAATGGCATCTGAGGCATCAGCAGGGCCAGCTCCCGCTCTAACTTCTTTAAATGTATTAAAAGTTGAATCAGAACTGGGTGGGGTAGAATATGTAAGCCCTAATAATCTTAGTACGATTAAGGATCATGGAGGAAGTTACCTATACATTTATACAAGGGAAATGGGATATGGTCACCTTCCTTTCGCTAAAATGAATGGCGAGAAAGCAAAAGAGGTTTCTTCCACAATGATAGATGTAAATGGGGATCGTATTATAGATGGATGGGAGCGAAAATGGGATGTATCGGGTAACCAAAGTGGGAGATTTGAATATGAAAATACTTCCACGAACTATCCTTGGAATAAAATGTATACAGCATTAAATATTAAATAAAAAAGAATTATACCTTAAACTATTGGTAGAAAAAAATACATTGTTTGTTGATGAGTATAGAGAGAATTAAAGTTTCGAATGTTCAGAATGCATATTATCAATTTACTGTAGATTCCAATTATGTAAAAATAGAACCAAGATAAATGTTTCTTTAAAACTTACTCCTAATAAAGATTTAAAGAAAAATTTGTTTTCGTCATCATCAAGGAGGAAGCCAATTTCTATACAAATTGGCTTCTTTTGAATCCCTACTCTTTTTCATTTCTTATTTTAACACATTGCTAACATTTGTATAGAAATTAATCCTGAAAATTCAGACTAGATGACTCATTTTGATGATAACAAATGTAGGATTGTTTGGGCGTAAAGAATAGACCGAGCCAAATGGGATACATGTAATCTACTGTTTTTCGAAAGCGTTGTCATATCCAGTATAATAAAGGTAACGATTATACTGAGGAGATTGGGATTATGAATAAAAGAGAAACGAGAATTCATATTTTAGATTTGCAGGATCAACATTGCATGGGGTGCAAGCACTATAATGGGGTACGAACATATTGTATTGACGATTGTAAAATTGGAAAAGAAATATATCAATTAGGAACAGGATTGATTGGTGATGAAAAGGAACAGAAACGGAAAGTAAAACTGAAATGGGATTCTGTTTGTCAACAGGCGCTCGTGTTAAGAAGTAAAGGATATACCTATCAAAAAATTGCAAACCAATTAGGATGTCATGCGAGTAGTTTACGTAAACAGCTCCATCAACGTGGACTGTAAATATATCAATTAAAATGGGGTGAATGCAACATGAGAGTAGTTGCGAAAAAAGTACAAATGATACGTTTACAGGAGAAGCAAAATAAGTGTGTGAAAAATACGGAAACAAATTATGCCGAACAGTACAAAATAGAAAAAGAGTGTATCAAACTAGAAAAAAATACAGCTAAAAAACGATCCAAAAAAGTACAAACGCCAGAAGAAAAATGGGATGAAAAATGTAAACAAGCCGTACAATTATTTAATCAAGGAACGGAATATCCAGCTATTGCAAAAAAAGTAGGTTGCAATGTGAGCCATTTGTATAGAGAGCTCAAGAAACGTGGTGTATTACAAATGCCAAAGCAAGTAGCACCGTCTAAATCAGGAAAGCCCCCCATCATACCACCACCAACAAAAAAATCGAAGTTTGAACGATATAAAGAATATTATATGTATAGATAGAAAAGCGAATGGCCATATGGTAATGTATCTAAATTGGGAATACAACTCAAATGTTACAACAAAATCATACTATGCCTATGAATAAAGAACTGTAAACAAACGTTTGATTAAAAAAAGGTTCTGGTGCAACAAAGCTAAACGATTTGAAAATATTCTTTCAAACTTGGCCATACTGGTACTACTACTTAAAAAGGTGTGTGATCAGTATGGAAAAAGAAAATATATTCAAATGGAAACATTATCAGCCTGATATCATTG
>NZ_JADAXG010000035.1:0-2641 GCF_019837545.1 Bacillus sp. 17RED48 | reverse complement strand
AGGTGTAGAAGGAACGGGAAGAAAGTTAATTGCACATTGGAGAGAATTAGAAACGGCCTATATTGAGCAATTGTCTAAAGAGCATATTCCGAACTTTGAACGTGCTAATGTAGGTTCACATAAATACATGAAAGTCCGTCAATACAAGGAATATGCAGAAACAAAATCAATTGTTGAGAATCAAGTACAAGAAAAAGAAACGCAGTTACAAACGATTGACCATCATTTAAAAAACGTTGAAGAGAAAACAAACGAATTACAAGTAGCGAAAAAGTGTTTGGAAAGTGATGTCGTTGATAAGTACAAAGAATTAGAGATAGTAAAACAAGAAGTAGAGAGTGAAAGTGGAAAGCTGCAGTTAATTGGCCAGCGTCATGTAGAGTTAGAAAAAAGAGTGGAACAAATGAAAAAAGAATTAGATAGTGCTACGGATCAAATGCCAAATGAACCTATTAAAATTCCATTTTTGCGTAAAGAAGTAATAACAGAAGTACAGGATAAGATGTTTGGAAAAGCTGAAATTACGAAGAAACAGACAAGAAATTATGTGTTATCACCAGAACAATATCAAGAATTAACAAAACAAGTGAATGCAGCGGTTACTATTAAAAAGGATTATGATCGTTTGAAAAAGACAGATTTTGTGAAAGAGAATGAAAGTTTAAAAGTGCATGCAGAGGGATGGATGGAAGAAAATCGAACATTGAAACAAGAAAAAAGTCAGTTACAAAAAGAAGTTGGTGTATTGAATAGAGAAATCAGCTCATTAAAAGCTCATATAAAGGGTTTACAGACGAATATAAGAGTTTTGTATGTGCAAACGAAAAAAGTTTTTAAAGAGCAATTTAAGGCGTTTAGAGGAATTATTAAAAATGAATTGGATAGTAAGGGGATAGATAATCAATTTGAACGTGAGCATAAAAAAGAAATGAATAGACATCGTGGATTGGACATGGAGCGGTAAATTAGTAAGGAAACTTTGTTTTTATCTTTAAGGTTATTGAAAACGTGATAGAATGAAAAAAAGAGTCATGCGGTAACATGACTCTTTTCATAGGGTATTCTACGAAAATACCTAAACTTCACTTATCTGATTATAGATTATCATAATTTGATTTATAATCAAATAGCAAAAAATAGGTGTTTTTGTTGATTCCCTCAATTAAGGAGGAATTAACCTAGATATGACAAAGAAAATTATTGATTTCGGACAAGCTGAAAAAAAGGCAAAAGAAAGAGATAGTAAGATTAATAGCATTTATGAAAAACTTGAAGGTAGTGGTGGACTTTCTGAAGAAGAAAGAGTCATTATGTTACAAGTATTAAGTAAAATGTCTGGTGGAGAAGAGTATTTTATTGGTAAAAAGAAAAAACCTACAGATCGGGTGAGATTTGTCCAAATGATTACAGAGAATATTGATTATTTATGTGAAATTGGCTATTTAACTCAACCAGAAAAGGCATTTTTATTTGATATTTCAAGATTTCTAGAATTCAAATCAAATGTTATTATTGAAAAAAATAAAGATGATGATATAAAACCGAATACAGCGTCTCCTAGTTATTTAGCTAAGAAATTAGGGAAAACAAGGACTTCTATTTCAAAAATGATGAACGAATTGCTTGAAAAAGGGGTTTTAGGAGTTGCAGAAACAGGTGTAATAACTGAAGATGGAAGGGCTTGTTCAGCAAGAACTTGGTTTGTTAATCCTAATATATTATGTAATTCACCTAAAGATGATATTGATAGAGCGACTCAACAAATTTTTTCAAAAGCGCTACGTAATATCAAAATTGAAGGTAATAAGAAAAAACATAAACTACCAATTTATTTATTTTAGATGTCAATTTTTTATATTGACATCTTTTTTTATGTGGGATTTTCTATTTTTTAGGTGTTAAAAAAAATTAACACAGGTGTTAAAAAAAATTAACACCTCATGCCTTATAAACCCTTGCTATTACTGCATTTCTTCACTTTGCTCTTCTCACTCTTATATATAGGGCTAAAAGTTCCGAAAGGAACGGGTCGTATTTTTGAGAAAATCACTCAAAAATCTCCACCCTCAATATCTAAACTAAAGGCTACCGCCTTCTCTTTTTGATATTGTCCTTGCGAAACTTTTTTCGGCTCGTGTGCTTTTCTCGCCAAGCCGACAGACAAAAAGCAAAGTAATGGTTCTCGACTTGGACTAGCAAGTATACGAGCCGAACCGCTTAGATCATTCGTCCCAAGATAGTTCTTATTCAAAAAATAGATACGTAATACGTGGGGTTTCGCCCCCACACGACGAGCCAGCACTCTAACCAAAAAGCAAAATTTTAGATCAAAAGACAAGAACAAACCTTTGATATTATTGGGTTTGTATTTCAGGATATTATTTTGGAGATTTTATAAGTTGGAAAATTAAAGGAAATTAAATAGGTATGAATGCAAACTTATTTAATATGTATTTCATATTTATATTAAGTATGTATCTATTCAATTAATTGTAATTTATTTGAAAAGTCGGTGAGAACATGAGTAAATTTAATAAGTTTAATAAATGTAATCATATTCCTTTTCCTTGTGCCTTTCCTCCGGATGGTCAAGGTCCAACAGGGTTTACAGGACCAACAGGGCCTACAGGACCAACAGGGC
>NZ_JADAXG010000034.1:0-2939 GCF_019837545.1 Bacillus sp. 17RED48 | reverse complement strand
TTTTAGTTTGGTTAAGTTAGAAAGGGCGCACGGTGGATGCCTTGACACTAGGAGTCGATGAAGGACGGGACTAACGCCGATATGCTTCGGGGAGCTGTAAGTAAGCTTTGATCCGAAGATTTCCGAATGGGGAAACCCACCATACGTAATGGTATGGTATCCTTACCTGAATACATAGGGTAAGGAAGACAGACCCAGGGAACTGAAACATCTAAGTACCTGGAGGAAGAGAAAGCAAATGCGATTTCCTGAGTAGCGGCGAGCGAAACGGAACATAGCCCAAACCAAGAGGCTTGCCTCTTGGGGTTGTAGGACATTCTATACGGAGTTACAAAGGAACGAGGTAGACGAAGCGACCTGGAAAGGTCCGTCGTAGAGGGTAACAACCCCGTAGTCGAAACTTCGTTCTCTCTTGAATGTATCCTGAGTACGGCGGAACACGTGAAATTCCGTCGGAATCTGGGAGGACCATCTCCCAAGGCTAAATACTCCCTAGTGATCGATAGTGAACCAGTACCGTGAGGGAAAGGTGAAAAGCACCCCGGAAGGGGAGTGAAAGAGATCCTGAAACCGTGTGCCTACAAATAGTCAGAGCCCGTTAATGGGTGATGGCGTGCCTTTTGTAGAATGAACCGGCGAGTTACGATCCCGTGCGAGGTTAAGCTGAAGAGGCGGAGCCGCAGCGAAAGCGAGTCTGAATAGGGCGTTTAGTACGTGGTCGTAGACCCGAAACCAGGTGATCTACCCATGTCCAGGGTGAAGTTCAGGTAACACTGAATGGAGGCCCGAACCCACGCACGTTGAAAAGTGCGGGGATGAGGTGTGGGTAGCGGAGAAATTCCAATCGAACCTGGAGATAGCTGGTTCTCCCCGAAATAGCTTTAGGGCTAGCCTTAAGTGTAAGAGTCTTGGAGGTAGAGCACTGATTGAACTAGGGGTCCTCATCGGATTACCGAATTCAGTCAAACTCCGAATGCCAATGACTTATCCTTAGGAGTCAGACTGCGAGTGATAAGATCCGTAGTCAAGAGGGAAACAGCCCAGATCGCCAGCTAAGGTCCCAAAGTGTGTATTAAGTGGAAAAGGATGTGGAGTTGCTTAGACAACTAGGATGTTGGCTTAGAAGCAGCCACCATTTAAAGAGTGCGTAATAGCTCACTAGTCGAGTGACTCTGCGCCGAAAATGTACCGGGGCTAAATACACCACCGAAGCTGCGAATTGATACCAATGGTATCAGTGGTAGGGGAGCGTTCTAAGTGCAGTGAAGTCAGACCGGAAGGACTGGTGGAGCGCTTAGAAGTGAGAATGCCGGTATGAGTAGCGAAAGACGGGTGAGAATCCCGTCCACCGAATGCCTAAGGTTTCCTGAGGAAGGCTCGTCCGCTCAGGGTTAGTCAGGACCTAAGCCGAGGCCGACAGGCGTAGGCGATGGACAACAGGTTGATATTCCTGTACCACCTCTTTATCGTTTGAGCAATGGAGGGACGCAGAAGGATAGAAGAAGCGTGCGATTGGTTGTGCACGTCCAAGCAGTTAGGCTGATAAGTAGGCAAATCCGCTTATCGTGAAGGCTGAGCTGTGATGGGGAAGCTCCTTATGGAGCGAAGTCTTTGATTCCCCGCTGCCAAGAAAAGCTTCTAGCGAGATAAAAGGTGCCTGTACCGCAAACCGACACAGGTAGGCGAGGAGAGAATCCTAAGGTGTGCGAGAGAACTCTGGTTAAGGAACTCGGCAAAATGACCCCGTAACTTCGGGAGAAGGGGTGCTTTCTTAACGGAAAGCCGCAGTGAATAGGCCCAAGCGACTGTTTAGCAAAAACACAGGTCTCTGCGAAGCCGTAAGGCGAAGTATAGGGGCTGACACCTGCCCGGTGCTGGAAGGTTAAGGAGAGGGGTTAGCGTAAGCGAAGCTCTGAACTGAAGCCCCAGTAAACGGCGGCCGTAACTATAACGGTCCTAAGGTAGCGAAATTCCTTGTCGGGTAAGTTCCGACCCGCACGAAAGGTGTAACGATTTGGGCACTGTCTCAACCAGAGACTCGGTGAAATTATAGTACCTGTGAAGATGCAGGTTACCCGCGACAGGACGGAAAGACCCCGTGGAGCTTTACTGTAGCCTGATATTGAATTTTGGTACATTTTGTACAGGATAGGCGGGAGCCATTGAAACCGGAGCGCTAGCTTCGGTGGAGGCGCTGGTGGGATACCGCCCTGAATGTATTGAAATTCTAACCTACGGGTCTTATCGACCCGGGAGACAGTGTCAGGTGGGCAGTTTGACTGGGGCGGTCGCCTCCTAAAGTGTAACGGAGGCGCCCAAAGGTTCCCTCAGAATGGTTGGAAATCATTCGTAGAGTGCAAAGGCATAAGGGAGCTTGACTGCGAGACCTACAAGTCGAGCAGGGACGAAAGTCGGGCTTAGTGATCCGGTGGTTCCGCATGGAAGGGCCATCGCTCAACGGATAAAAGCTACCCCGGGGATAACAGGCTTATCTCCCCCAAGAGTCCACATCGACGGGGAGGTTTGGCACCTCGATGTCGGCTCATCGCATCCTGGGGCTGTAGTCGGTCCCAAGGGTTGGGCTGTTCGCCCATTAAAGCGGTACGCGAGCTGGGTTCAGAACGTCGTGAGACAGTTCGGTCCCTATCCGTCGTGGGCGTAGGAAATTTGAGAGGAGCTGTCCTTAGTACGAGAGGACCGGGATGGACGCACCGCTGGTGTACCAGTTGTTCTGCCAAGGGCATAGCTGGGTAGCTATGTGCGGAAGGGATAAGTGCTGAAAGCATCTAAGCATGAAGCCCCCCTCAAGATGAGATTTCCCATAGCGTAAGCTAGTAAGATCCCTGAAAGATGATCAGGTTGATAGGTTCGAGGTGGAAGCATGGTGACATGTGGAGCTGACGAATACTAATAGATCGAGGACTTAACCATATAATATG
>NZ_JADAXG010000033.1:0-5119 GCF_019837545.1 Bacillus sp. 17RED48 | reverse complement strand
ATGCTTTCATACCTCTGTTAATTGCCTGCTTAACTCCTTCTAAATAGGCGAATCCATGCCTTTTATCTGGTTCTAAGTAAGTACCTTCTGCCCATTCATTCCACGCATTAATAAATAAAAACTCGCTGTTGTAAAGAGAATAGGTACGCTGGATTTGTTTGCTTAAATATATCGTGAACTTCCTAGGGGTAGAACCTAGGAAGATGCTGCTATTTAAGTCTTTGCGGCGTGCTGTATTGTCCCAGTCAACAAAGGCACCAGGAAATGTTTTTTTCTCTGGAGGAGATCGCTTTAGTATATACATCCACACTTTATCATAATCCCAAGCGTTTATTTGTTTACCAGACTCATATATTGCCTTATTTATGTCTGAAGAGCTATCATGGGCAATTGTATAAAAAGGCTCGAATTGAATGCTAGCATCAAATCCATTTATATTAGGAAGTGGAAAGCTGTTTAATGTTTCTGCAAAGTATATACCTTTCAAACCATTTTCTTGTGCGAGTGTATTCCAATAATGAAGCATTTGTTCACAATCAGGAATATGCCCGGGACGATAAATAATGAATAGTGGTTTATCATCTATACGGATATATCTCTCATCTTGGAAAGCTTGTAATAAATACTCAAAGTGTTCTTTCCAATCCGATAACTCTCCATAATTTTGAGGCTTTAATATGTGACTATCAAGACCATCCCAAGTTTTTGTCCACGGTTCATTTGCCCAAGAAAGGCAAAATGGAAAATCTGGTTCCTTCATTTTAAATACCTCATTAAAGGGTGTCTCCAATAGTCTTTTTCCTTTAAACCAGTTATGAGTGTTTTTGCGGTCATCTTAAATAAGGTATCGATTCTAAAAGGAAAATATAAAATAAAGATAATGAAAATTTATAAGGGGCATACAATTATAAGAGAATGAATAATAGAGGTGACCAATTTCGTTTATTTGTATTTCTAGGTGTGATAAGCAAAAATCTTATTACTAGAGAGGATATTATGAGGAAGAATAATTATTTAATAGTAGGTGGAAATAGTTTCATTGGTATTAACCTCGCATTAGGTTTATTGAAACAAGATCAAAATGTAAAAGTATTTTCCAGACATATAAATAATTTCCCTCAAAATATTATAAGTGATGTTGAATTTATTAAAGGTGATTTAGCGAATGTTGAAGATATATATAAAGCTTTAGTGGATGTGGATATTATTATTTATTTAGCTGCAACGTCTAATGTAGCAACTTCAATTGAAGATATTTTTGGAGATATGAACAGTAGCTTTTTTTTTCTTAATTTCATGGAAAGCGTTAAAAACTTTCCTATTAGAAGAATTGTATTAGCATCTTCTGGGGGCACCGTGTATGGTGAACCTGAATATTTACCTATTGATGAGAAACATCCATTAAAACCACTTTCTCCTTACGGAATAACAAAAGTGTCGCTTGAAAATTACTTGTACTTTTATAAGAAAAAATACGGAATTGACTATGTTGTATGTAGATATTCTAATCCATATGGAAAATATCAAAATCCTTTAAAGAAAGTTGGGGCAATAAACTGTTTTTTGTATCAGCATCTCAGTAATGAAAAGATTAATATATATGGGAATCCACAAGAGATTATTCGAGATTATATTTATATCGATGATTTAGTTGAAATCACTATACAACTATCACACTTAAATCGTTTGAAATCTTGTGTGTATAACATAGGGAGCGGCAAGGGTCTCTCTTTAAAACGAATTATAGTAGAATTGGAGAAATTAACGGAAAGAAGAGTGGACTTTACCTGCTATAAACAAAGGCAAGAAAATGTTCAACAAATCATTTTAAATATAGATAGAGTAAGACGAGAATGTAATTGGGAACCGAAAATAGATTTCAAAAGTGGAATTAGATTAAATAAGCTATGGATTGAAGAGTTCTTATATAGTAAAAAATAATAAGCCATGCCTACTTTTGTATAAGTAGAGCGTGGTTTATTATTTTATTTCTTTTTTTATTACCCAAAGGTCTTGATGTTCCCACCAAAAACCTTCAGTGTATTTTTTGATAACAGGGTTATAGGGTAATAATTTAATTTTGTCACATACGTAAGAGGGACTAACGATCATTTGCCCGTATTGATGAACATCCAAATCCAATTGTTCACTAGAAGGGAGAAACCAATAACCCTGTTTATTTAAATCTGGAAAGCTGAAGTACTTTTTACTTTGATAACCATGAGTTGTGAAAATGAGTAAGCCTTCAGGAGAAACAGCATTATACAATGTTTGAAGCCAACGAAACCAAGTTGTATTAGGCATATGAGAAAAAAATGATAGACAAAAGACGATATCATACGTAGACGAGGTCAAATTTACTTGTTCAGGTTCAGGGTGAGATAAGATAGAGGAAGTATTTAATGTACGTTCAATAAAAGTAATAGCCTCTTCATGTATATCGCAGGTAGTTATACTTAAGTTCGTTTGTAGGTTTAATAAATGACGTGTTACGCAGCCGTATCCGGATGCGAATTCTAATAATTTTATTGGAGTGTCTATAGGGGGATGGAAGGAAGTAATTAAATCTAAGAGTGTTTCTGCAGATTTTCTCCCATCTTAAAAATAATAATCTATCGCTTCTTTTTTAGATGGGAAGACTGGATTAGTGACAAGGAATTGAAAGATATGATCCTCTGGATGGATACTTGCATTTACATTGTAGTTGTGTGCAATTCGAGAAATCAAATCTTTATTTGCCTCTATAAATTCTTTCAATGAGTAACCCCCCTTAAATGATAGTAACGTCTTACAAGAGATACTGATGGCGAAGAAAATATATCATTCAATCTTCAAATATGCTTTAAGATACTTTCTATATGTGTACATTTTTTTTTTGAAATGTCGTCGATAGTAAAGGTTTCTTTAATGAAATTCTGCATTTGTACAACTTCACTGTAATGGGAATATGAATCTTCTGTTCTCGTTACGCTATTTGTATGTCGTCTATGATAGTTTAGCGGTTTTGGATTGAAATAAATGTTCCTCTCTTTAAGAATAGAAACATAGAAAAACCAATCACCAGCTACTTTAAACTTTTCTAATTGTTTTTCTGTTGTTTTTATATCTATGTTTTTAAAAACTACACTTGAGACATTAGGTATGGTGTTTTTGATAAGTAATGTATCTTGTATTTCATCTATTCCTTTTCGGAAATAAGAACTTTTCCATTTTTCTTTATCAATATCATTTGTGTAATCTAAATAATGATTGGCCAGGATATTTCCTTGCTCATCTATTTGTTGTGATTGTGTGTAGCTTAAGGTAACATCACCATTTATATGAAACCCTTGTATTACTTCTTCTAAAAATGTCTGATCACATAAGTCATCGGCCTCTGCAATCCAAATATAATCACTGGTTGCTGCAGAGACGCCTTTTATCCATTGTTTAAATACAGAACCAGAGTTTTTATCATTAATAATCTGCTGAACTTTTAAGTGGGGCTTATTTTCGTTTGAGAGCAGCTGTTTAAATATAGATACGCTATTGTCAGTAGAGGCATCGTCTAGGAAAATTAGTTCGTAAAGGGGATAGGTTTGGTTTAATATGGATTTAACTCGGTCAGGTAAGTATTTTTCGTAATTATAGTTCGATATGATTACGCTTATTTTTTGTAATTATGTTCAAGCAGGTTTAATAATTGATAAATATAATGAAGAAAGTTGAAATCTTTTTCAATAAGCTCTTGGCCAAAGCGCCCTTTTTGTAATCGTAAGTCTTCATCTCCAATAAATTCATATATTCTTTCCAGCAACTGCGGTAAATTTAAAAAGTCTACTAAGGCGCCAGTTTGTTCCGTAACAACATCTTCAAAACCTCCAGCATTTTTAAACTCTATAACAGGGACTTTTGTATCTAATGCTTCTAAAACAACGTTTGGAAAAGGATCTTCTCTTGAAGTTAATAAATACAAATCAGCCCCGGCGTTATATAAACCGATATCTGGAGTAGGCTCAACTAATGTGAAATGTGCTGTATACCTTGGGGATAGCGTGTTAAAGAAATGAACATCTGTTCTCCCGCCCCAGATAAAATGAATATTCGTATGAACCTTTCTTACTGAGTAAGCAATAAGTGAGAATAAATCTATCCCTTTCCGATGATCAGCAAAACCTACCCCAAAAATGATGTTGCTATCTAGAGGCAGGTTGTGTTTTTTTCGTAATTCGTTTCTCGCTTTTGCAATATTGTTCTTATAAGGATTGTGGTTAAACAAACCTTGAGGGGGGATGTGGCATTTTTGATGATCTAATTGGGTGATTGTACGGAATTTTTCATACACGTACTGTGAAGGGAAGACAATTTTGTAAGCAAACTCGGCAATGTTTCTCGCTTTTCCCTCGGCAGAGTACTGTTGTATTAAATGCGGCAATTCATGTATTAATGAAATAACTTTTATATTGTGTTTAGCTAGTAATGCAACTATATCACCACTTATGACGGTACTACATATGGCGATGGTATAGTCTTGTGATAGTAACTTCTTTATTAATAATTCGACCTTTTTTCCGTTGGGTAGTCTTCCTCTAGGCAATAAACAGGACCATACTTTTGAAAATCGTGGATTAAAATGCCCGTTCCAATAGAAATAATTGCGACGGAGTAATGAAAGTTTTCTTTAAGAGCTTTAATAGTATGTAAAGAAAGAAGTTGTGCTCCGTGGAAATGGGCATCATGGGATACATAAATGATCTTCTTATTAACATGCATTTCATAACGCCTCCTAAGTTAATTAGATTTTTAGTAAATGCATGGTGTATTTATAATTCCTAGAGAGAAGTGGTAGGAGATAATTGTGAATGCAGCTGGAATGTACTCGAAATAAAAAGTGCTACCTTTAATATATATTTGTTTGGCTTGGCTTGCTATTCATTCTTTAGAAAGGTGTAAGTAAGAAAGTATAAACTGTCGATTATGAAAGTGATTGCATCAGTTTATTAATCTCTAGGAACGGAGTATAAATGAAGAAGGTTCAATACCCTTTAGAATTTATAAAATAAAAAGGATAAAAGGTATTGACGATTAGGATATAGGGGTGTAATATAGAACAAGTCGCCGATGCAATAACGCAGAACGC
>NZ_JADAXG010000032.1:0-5300 GCF_019837545.1 Bacillus sp. 17RED48 | reverse complement strand
CACTTCTAATCCTTTGATACCTTCAGCTTCAAAGTGTTTTACCCAACGACTTAAAATCGAGTGATGAATACCTAATTCTTTCGCAACGGTTTCATAGCTCATGCCTTCGTGTAAATATATATCTATAGCTTTTTTCTTAAATGTTACATCGTAAGTGACTCTAATTTTTCCCATAGAAAAATCCCCTCCATAGTAAATAGGTTAATGTGCTTTCTTTTTCCTGTCTACTATAAAGGGATCATATCATTCCAGACTTCTCTTTTTCGACATACAAGGAATTACAGGAGCTATTCAGAACCGCTTAAACGATAACTATATTTTGTTGCAAAGTTTGTGTTTTTCAAACTATGCAACAGAACCCTGCAATTAGTATTGACGGATTATTGAGCTTTATTCAGGGAGGTAGCTGTATTTAATGAAAAAACTTAGTTCACCATATTCCGAATAGTGCAATCTATCCAATGATAATTGATATATATATATATATATATATATATCAAAAAATTCATAATTAATCCTTTTAGATATAAGCTACTCAATTGAGATGAATTTTATTAATTTGTTACAGAATACTCCTTTTAAGTGGTATTTAAATGTTTTTTGTAATTTTATAGCGAAAAATATTTTATCAGAATTGGTAGGATGCGCAAATTTTCTGTCGAATTGATACATGAACTAGAAGGAGGGTGACAGTCTGTGCTATATCATTTAATAAAATTAGGGGAAGCATTAGAGTCTGAGGTAAGGCAATCCAAAGATAGATTATACTTTGATTCAGTTAATTTTGGAGTTTGGGTGTCAAAAAGCATTTTATATATAGAAAAATATCATAAAAATACTTCTGTAGTAACTCAAATGAAGCAAAGTTATAAAGAAATAGATTATACAAATAATTATACATTTTACAAATTAATGTTAAGTGCATTGAAAGTAATACAAGAGGAGGAGAATGAAGCAATGGAGGATGTTAAAGTATAATATATAATTAATTGAAGGAAAAGTAATAAAGTTATCGTACATGGTTTGAGTAGAGGAATAGAATACAGTACAGTGCGGTTAGAAAACTAGAGGACACCAATTCATTGAAGCAGCAATCAAGCTGTTTTAAGAAATGGTGTCCTCTTTCTTATTTTGTAAGGAGGATGGAAAAAATGAAAGCATTAAGAGATCAATTACGTAAATGGAAAAAACAAACTAAACAAAAAAGAAGAAACCAAAAGAGAATTCTAGCACTCGTGGATTTGAGGATTTAACGGGGATGCATAGACCTTGTTATGAGCGTAGACGTGGAGGCTTAAGACAAAAGTTATAAAAAATAAAAGAAGTGGTCTGGAATGACTAAGCAATTATCTTTCTTACCCAAAATCGATAGAGCAGCAACACAAGAGAAATTAGAGGGTATTCTTGAAAGTATATGTATATTAAGCAATTTGGAATGATGCGTAAGGAAATGAAAGTCACTCCTTCTTATGAAACGAGAGAACAGGGTCCTACATATGCAGTTGGCAAACCGTTAGAGGATGTAGTAATCTCTAATATTCAACAAAGCCAACGTGAAGAATGGTTAGAGAAAATGGCATTTCGAGTTGAATAAGCATTAAGTCGATTCGGAAACAGTACAGCTGGAAAAAAACAGAGGGACATTATAGTTAAACGATATTTAGAAGACGAAGATATATGCGATTATATAGTGTATAACGAAATTGGTATGAGTGAAGGTACGTATCGACGTGTGAAACCTAGAGCGTTTTATAAACTGGCCTTTGCTCTTAGGCTAGAAGTTTATGAAACTGAAGGGAATGAATCATGAATTTTGTCCAGCCAATACATGATCCAGGGCAAATGCAGCAGCTTAAAGAATATTTTAAGGAAAAGAGAGCTTACGTAATTACATTCTCTTCATTATGGGTATTAATACAGGTCTTAGAATCACAGACGTTTTGAAACTGAAGGTAGAAGATGTTAAGGGCAATCATATATCTATGAGGGAAAAACAGGGAAGCAGAAACGAATACAAAGTACAGCATCTCTTAAAAGAGAACTGAAATGGTTTATTGAAGAAAGAGAAGACAATGAGTATTTATTACAAAGAAGACAGGTAGGAATCCTCCAATCGATCGCAGTATGACATATAAGATATTAAGTGGAGCAGCGGCAGAGTTGGGATTAGATGGAATAGGAACACATACACTGAGAAAGATGTATGGATATCATATGTACATGCAAACGAAAAACATAGCATTACTCATGGAGATATTCAATCAATCGTCAGAGAAGGTCACACTACGTTTATATAGGTGTAACCCAAGATGCAATGGAAGCAATGACTAGGTTTAAAATCTAAGCATTGCTTTTTTTTAACTATACAGTTACTCATAAATTTCGTACTTTGTAAATCAAAAGGGAAAGTTTAATTAAGTCAATAATATCAAGGGATTTGGCGAAGGGGTCAGTTACACACAATACAGGATATGGGTAAGTCATTTACAGGAATCATTGTAGAAAGTAATGAATAGTTATAAACGTAGAACATAAGGGGAGGAAATGTAATTCATGTTAAATGAAGAATTATTAGAGGCGCTAATTAAATATCGAAGGTTTAACGGGAAAAACCCTGATATCCTACAAGTAAATCCAAAATATTTTAGAGATCTTCTAGAAGAATTAAATTATCCAGAGTGGCTTATTAAAAAGAAAGAAGCAGAAATTGGAACGAAAAAAAACTTATTAGGAGTGGCAGTTGAGTTAACAGATACAGTAAAAAAATTCAAAATATGAAAAAAAACGGCGGAGTCGTGACCGTTTTTTAGCAGGAAATATGCCGGCCGTTTTGGAATTATCGTGTTATATTTGTATTGTGAGAAGTGGTGGGAAAACACGACGCATAAAATTTCTTTATAATAGATATGTTGTTTAAACGGTTTCATAATAATAATAATAAAGTGCTCCCTAAAAGTTAGACACGGTTATTCCATTAGGCAGCTTGATAAAAATGAGTCCGGTATTGCACCGGACTCATTTTTAATTTTACCTTTATATAGATTAATATTATATTAATCTATATAATTTTCCGAATCTATTTTAAAATGTCCTACACTTTCAAACTCTTTTATGTAGAGGAATTCCGCCTTCATGATCCCGAAGAAATTGTCCATTACTGCATTGTCATAACAGTTTCCTTTTCGAGACATACTCTACACAATACCTCTTGATTCAAGTGTCTGGACATATTGTTTCATTTGATAATGCCACCCTTGATCGGAATGCATCAATAGTTGGTGATTTTTAGGTAAACGTTCTAATGCTGTCTCTAACATTTCTGAAACAAGTGAATACTTCGGTCTAGAGCCAATTGTATAGGTAATAATCTCACTATTAAACAAGTCTAATACAGGTGATACATAAAGTTTCTCTCCAAACAATTTAAACTCTGTGATGTCTGTTACCCATTTTTGATTCGGTGTATCTGCATGAAAGCTATGCGCTAAAATATTGGGTGCAGTTTTACCGACTTTCCCCTTATAAGACTTATATTTTTTCATACGCACAATACACTTTAATCCAAGCTCTTTCATAATACGCGGAACCTTCTTGTGATGCACTTTCTGACCACGATTCGTTAACTCATCACGAATACAACGGTAGACATAACGCCCTTCATTTTCCTCATAAATCGCTTTAATTTCGGCTTTCAAATCTGCATTTAAATCCGGACGATTCATTTTTTTTACTAAATCATAATACGTGCTTCGTGGAATGTTAGCTAGCTCTACGAGTGCCTTCACTGAATATTTATGCCTTAATCCATAGACTACTAGCGCTTTGTCCTGTTTCGTGATTTTTCCTTGTTTTGAACTAAGGTATTCAACTTTTTTAAGTACCCATTTTCCATTTCAAGCTGTTGAATACGTGCTTTAACTGAACCTTCAACTGGTGCTTGTTTAGATTGTTTATTTGACTCTTTTTTCATGGATGGACACCCCTTTTCTTTGATTGAAGGGCATCGATTCCTTGTGTTTCGAATTGTTTTTTTCAAATAAGGACATACCGTTTTCAATCATAAAATTTAGTACGTCTAGTTTAAATTGTTGATTGTAATTTGTATACCGTTTTAGAAAAGCTTCCACACCATTTTGTTTATATTGGTTTACCCAATTCAAAATTATGGTTTCTCTTATACCAATCGCTTTACTAATTTCTTGGTAACTTTCATTTCCGTTCAAATAAGGTTGAACCATGTGTATTTTTTCATCAGCTGTAAATTTAACCATAGAAAAACTGCACCTCCAATTGTTAGACACAGTCTAACAATTGGAGGTGCAGTTTATTGCGATGCTCTTTTTTGTATTAAGAATCAAACCAAACAAATAGCAGGATGAGAAAAATGAAAATAAATAACAACCAGCGTGCAATTTTCATAAAGCACTTCCTTTAGAAATGGTATGTGTTAAAAGTGCAAGTAATTTAATATAAAATAGTAAAAATAAGTATACAGTATCAGGTCAGTCATTTTACGAGGTAAGGGTGGTAATTAGGATGGGTGGCTATTCTAAAATTATTTTCTCCAATGGGAATGAATATATTGTGCCAATTCAGCCTAATATTTTAATTGAGAAGGAACTTACAAATAAGAATGGGGAGATTTACAATAAGTTTATTCTTGTTCCACAAATAGATATAGAAACAGGGAATAAGATGCAATTCAATTTAAATCCTCAGCATATAGTAACAATTGAAGAATTTAGCATAAGAAGACAAAAGAACATTCCTTCCGTATTTAGAGTGGAAACAAATAATGAAAGATTAAAGGGAAAGGGTTCTGTTGCAAAGTTTTCTAAGCGAAGTTAAAATTTAAAGAAAATGACTCGAGGGGCATGATACATGAGATATTTTAAAGGAAAACAATTCAAAAAAGATATTATTTTGGTAGCCGTTGGCTAGTATTGTCGTTTTTCTTTAAGTTATCGTGATGTCTCTGAAATTCTGAAAGAACGTGGAGTTTCGATTCATCCAACAACCATCATGCGTTGGGTTCATGAATATGGAAGTCTCATTTATCAGATTTGGAAAAAGAATAACAAATCTGCACAGCTATCTTGGCACTTGGATGAAACCTATATCAAAGTGAAAGGCGATTGATATTACCTCTACCGAGCAATCTAGGTTTTGGTGCAAAGAATGAACAGAGATTACATAAAACATGGATTCCTAACGGAATCAGCTCTTATGCGGTAAATTCAAACAAATGCTGGATACATATATTCTGATTTTTGACAGACTGCGCCCTTAATTTGAATTGT
>NZ_JADAXG010000031.1:0-5426 GCF_019837545.1 Bacillus sp. 17RED48 | reverse complement strand
ACGTTCTGCGTTATTGCATCGGCGACTTGTTCTATATTACACCTCTAAGGTGAAATCGTCAACACCTTTTTATAAAGATATTCAATTTAATATTTTTATACTCTTTTAGCTAGATATTCCTCTACAAAAATTCATTACTAGAAACCAACTTCTGCTTCTCTTTAATTTATTCTTCCAGAACATATTCGATTTCATTTGAACTCTAGACTTAATTCTTGCAGACATGTCCCTCCAACAAAACTAGGAACCTTATTTTAACAAATACTAGTATATAATTAGAGAGTTGTTGTACTAGCAATAAAACTCTATTAGAAGCAGGTGAAAATATGAAAGATATACGTATCCTTATAGCAGACGATGATAAAGAAATCCGAAATTTATTAAAAATATATTTAGAACGAGAATTATATATGGTAGATACTGCGGTTAATGGTGAAGAAGCCTTGCAATTATTTAATCAAAACAACTATAACCTCGTTATATTAGATCTTATGATGCCGAAAGTAGATGGTATCGAAGTATGTAGAAAACTTAGAGATAAAACTAACGTACCTATATTAATGCTAACCGCTAAAGATCACGAAATTGATAAAATTTTAGGTTTAAGCATTGGCGCTGATGATTACATTACAAAACCTTTCAGTATTCACGAAGTAGTTGCACGAGTAAAGGCTCTTATGCGGCGTTTTTTAGTTCTTGGAAGTAACACTACTGCACAAGAGAAAACACTTTTAGCTTTCAAAGGACTAACTATCGATTTAAATACATACACAGTTCATACAAATAAAGAAGAAATCAGCTTAACCGGAAAAGAACTGGAACTGTTGAAATTCTTTACTTCAAACCCAGGACAAGTATTTACAAAAACACAGCTTTTCCGAAATGTATGGGACGATAATTATATAGAAGACGATAATACCGTTATGGTACATATTCGAAAACTTAGAAAGAAAATAGAAATCAATCCCTCTAATCCAAAATTCATTCAAACTGTATGGGGAATTGGTTATAAGTTTGTAGGTGAAAAACTTGAAGACTGATAAAACCCTATTCCTTATTTCATTACAACTTATCATTTGCGGGCTTTTAAATATACAAATGGGTCCAAAAGGAAAGATGTCTTTATTTATTACCCTTATTTTAATTACAATGTATCTCTTCTTTTCAAGAATACAATTCATTCAACATCGCAAATCAGTGGACACAAAATTAGGTCGTGTACTAAAAGGAAATTTACAAACGAGATTATTCACAAGCAATGACCCCTCATTACATAGTATCGTTTTTTCAATAAACGAACTGATAGCTGAATTAGAAAAGGTTCGGATCGAAGCAAAAAGATCCGAGGAATCTAGAAAACAACTTTTGTCTAGTATCTCGCACGATATCCGAACACCACTCACCTCTATTATTGGATATATCGACGCTTTAAAAGATGGGGTTGCTGCTTCTGAAATAGAAAAGAAAGAATATCTTAAAATACTTTATATGAAATCAAATAACTTAAAACATCTAGTTAACGAAATATTCAATATGGCAAAGCTAGACGCCAATGAATTTCCACTAAAAGAAGAGGAACTCGACTTTTCTGAAGTTACTAGAGAAGTTTTGATTGAATTTTTACCTGAACTCTCAAAACATAATCTCGAACTACAGGTTCTCATACCAGAATCTACTTGTCCTATCATTGCAGACCACCTTAGCCTTATGCGAATTATGAGTAATTTGATAAAAAATGCCATTTATTACGGAAAAGATGGGAAAACATTAGGGATCGAACTACTAGAAACTGATACAGACTATGAACTTCTTATTTGGGATAAAGGCCCTGGTATCCCAAAACATGATTTACAAAACGTATTTGAACGAATGTACCGAAGCGAACAATCGAGAAACTCCTCTTCTGGTGGTAGCGGTCTCGGGCTTTCAATTTCTAAAGCACTCGTTGAGAGAAATGGTGGGCATATATGGGTTGAAAGTACTCCATGGAAACGAACTACTTTTGGCTTTTCAATTCCAAAATACATTTCTTTTAAGAAATAGTTAAGAAATGATTAATATGCAGTTAAGCCTTCCTTCTTATCATGTAATTAAGAGCTTATAGAAAGTAGGTGTTTCCTATAAATACAATTATAAAAACGACTAACCTTACTAAAGTGTATGGCACACAAAAATCAGTAGATAATCTAAATATTAATGTTCAACAAGGCGAGATTTATGGATTCATAGGACGAAACGGTGCGGGCAAAACAACAACCATTCGTATGCTACTCAGTCTTATAAAACCTACAAGCGGAAATATTGAAATATTCGGAGAGGACTTATTTCAAAATCAAAAAGATATTTTAAGAAGAATTGGTTCTATCGTTGAGGTTCCAGGGTTCTATGAAAACTTAACTGCAAAAGAAAACTTATTAATTAATGCAAAGATAATTGGGATTCACAAAAAGAATGCCATTGAAGAAGCATTAGAAATAGTAGGCTTGCAGCACGAGACAAAAAAATTAGTAGAAAAGTATTCTTTAGGAATGAAGCAGCGCTTAGGAATTGCACGCGCCCTTCTCCATTATCCTGAGCTACTCATATTAGATGAACCAACTAATGGGCTAGACCCCATCGGTATTAAAGAAATGCGAAAACTTATTCATTCTTTAGCTCAAGAAAGAAATATAACAATACTCATTTCTAGTCACATATTAGCCGAGGTAGAACAGTTAGTCGATCGTATCGGAATTATTCATGAAGGAAGGTTACTAGAAGAAGTTTCTCTTGATAAGCTACGTAAAACAAACCGTAAGTACATAGAATTTCAAGTGAATAATGAAAATAAAGCCGCGATGCTATTAGAAAATCAGCTTCAAATTTTTGATTATGAAGTACATGATGAAGGAAATATTCGTATTTATTCTCATTTTGGACAACAAGGATACATCAACAGAACATTCGTTCTAAATGGTGTGGAAGTATTAAAAATGATGATAAGTGAAGATAGATTAGAAGATTATTTCACTAAATTAGTTGGAGGTGGAACAATTGGTTAATCTACTCTATACAGAACTATTAAAACTAAAACGCTCTAATATGTTTTTAATTAGCATTATTGGAGCTGGTGTCGCACCTTTCTTAGTCGTAGTAGCTTCTTATATACATATAAAAACCAAACAGCCCACTCCGACTATTTGGTTCCATCAATTATTTACCGATGTTAACTTATATACTACTTTAGTGATAGGGTTCCCCTTATATGGAGTAGTAATTGCTTATCTGTTTACCCGTGAATATGCAGAAGACACACTAAAGAATTTACTAACTATCCCCGTATCGCGTATTAGCTTTATTATAAGTAAGTTCATCACTCTTTTTCTTTGGATCATGATGCTAACTTTAGTCGCTTGGGCACTTACTTTAATATTAGGGCTATTGGGGAACTTCCCTGGTTTTAACACTGCTTTATTTTTAGGCTCTTTTCTAAAATTTTTAATCTGTGGTGGACTTCTCTTTCTATTGTCTTCACCTATTGTGCTACTAACTCTTGTAATGAAGAGCTATGTACCACCTATTATATTAACTGTCATTATTACAATGACTAATCTTATGCTCGTAAACTCCAAACATAAAGATTTATTTCCGTGGACCGCTACTCTTGATATCGCAAATAATGAATTACAACCCACATATCCACCGGAATATTCTTATATCATCATTGCAGCAACAGCGGTTTCAGGATTTTTTGCAACACTATTCTATTTCAAAAGAGTAGACATTCATTAATTTATAGGAGTGAAACGATGAGCGATATCATTATTGCCTTCATACTCGGTATCGTAGAGGGGTTAGCTGAATTTTTACCTATCTCTTCTACTGGTCACCTTATATTAGTCGGGCATTTATTAGATTTTGAAGGAGAAAGAGCGAAAACGTTTGAAATTGTTATACAGCTAGGGGCAATTTTAGCTATTGCAATTTTATATCATAAACGCCTCGTTTCTTTATGTAATATTAAACCTCTTCTGCGGAAAGAGAAGAAATTCAACGCATTCCATGTATTTCTTGGCGTATTTCCAGCAGTAGTTGCTGGTTTACTACTACATGGTGTCATTAAAACTTACTTATTTCAGCCCTATACTGTCGTAATTGGACTTGTAGCAGGGGCAATTCTTATGCTCTTTGCAGAAGTAAAAAAGAAAGAGGCAACCTCCTATTCACTGGATGATTTAACATACCGTCAAGCATTAACAATTGGATTATTTCAATGCTTAGCAGTATACCCCGGCTTCTCTAGAGCTGGCTCTACTATTTCTGGAGGTCTATTAGCAAAAGTAAATTATAAAACTGCATCTGAGTTCTCTTTTCTCATTGCTCTTCCTGTAATGGTAGGCGCTACAGGCTTAGACTTGTTAAAAAGCTGGAAGTATTTAAGTGTCAATGATATCCCTATGTTTGCGGTAGGATTCATTACCTCTTTTATAGTAGCAATGTTAGCAGTAGTAACATTCCTAAAGCTTTTAGAAAAGATAGGCTTAAAACCTTTCGCATACTATCGTATTTTGTTAGCTATCTTATTTACGCTTTTCGTATTGCTATAAATTCATATAAGTCACAGATAAAAAACCGATATTCAAGTTAGAATATCGGTTTTTTATCCATTTCACATCAAGTACTACCTACTCCAATATGGCATAGCGGGAATAAATCATCATTAATAATCCAAATGTTCTTCAAGCAATTTTAATCTTTACCGTACGACACAATTCAAAATTTAAACATTCCTCTATTAATATGGATGTCTACTGGAAAATGCCATATAGGGACCGAACGTGTCTACAAACCATATTCATTCCACACATATTATCTTTCTTAATTCGCAACACACCGATACAAGTTTTAAATACGTACAAAGATATAGCAAATAAGGAAATTTCCCAGGGATTATAAAGAGACTAAAATTATTAATTAAAGTGAGGTAACGATACAATTGAATCCTTTAGCACAATCATATCGGAATACTTATTGGGGAAACAGTGACAAACCGGAATCTATTACAGCTTGGCAATTCGGTGATTCTTCTAATTATCTCGCACAGTTAGTAATTGACGGCATAAAAACAGCAACATGCTCCGTTCACATTTTTTATGAATTAGAAAATGAATCACTACTGACTACTAACGATTATAGTATTATACTCATTAGTAATAATGAACCTGTAGCTATTATTAAAATAATAGAAGTAACTGTAACACCAATGAATGAAGTAAGCGAAGAATTCGCTATTGATGAAGGCTTAGGAGATCGTATTTATAATTACCGGGAGTTCCTGTTGCTACTTTTAAAGCTATAAGCTTGTTATTTATAACTCAAGAAGCCCATAGATAACTAACTTATTTTATAAAATACAAAAAAGACGAGTCATTCTGACTCGTCTTAAA
>NZ_JADAXG010000030.1:0-5750 GCF_019837545.1 Bacillus sp. 17RED48 | reverse complement strand
CCTACGTTTTCTAATGTATTTGGACAGTTTGCTAGATCAGGACCAGTAGCAATACCACCAGATTCAATATTACCTCTTAATTTTAGTAACAATGATAATACATCTGGTTTTAGTTTAGCTGGAGGACAAGTTACTGTTCAAAATTCAGGAGTATATGCTATAGATGCTCGAATAACACTAAACATTCCCGATGCTGGAGCTTTTGCTATCAGAGTAAATGGAGTAAATATTACTCCTACAGCAGGATCTTCTACAGGTGGTGGTGGAACAGCAAGCAGTACAACTCTTGTTAGATTAAATATTAATGATGTTGTTGATATATTTAGAAGTGGTGGGATAGCTGATATATCAACATCTTCATCCGTCGATGCACAAACTTTTATAACTATTCAATTGAGATTAATTAAATTAATGGATTAAAAATTTTATTCAATAAATTAGGAGAAAAAAATAAGAAGTAAGTGTCAATGGTAAGCGGACTGAAATGGGGCATTACAAGTGATGTTTCATAAAGTAATGAAAATGAACATTTTGAAAGATTCTCTTGATAAATTATTTTAATTTTTAAATCGTAGTTGTGTACTTGCCAACTACGATTTTTTTTACTTTTGTTTGATTTTTGTTTGTGGTAATTTAACTAGACATGAAACACTCTAAAATCATTGATATAACAACATTTTTAATCATTTTAAAACTTCTTTTCTTTTCACTCTTTATATAAGGGCTAAAAGTTCCGCAAGGAACAGGTCGTATTTTTGAGCAAACAACGCTCAAAAATCTCCACCTTAATAATAAAAAAGTCGGTTTGTTAATCATCACTTAAAGACTATCGTCTTTTCTTTTTTATTATGTTCTTATAAAACTTTTTTCGGCATGTGTGCTTTTCTCGCCAAGCCGACAGATAAAAAGCAGAACAATGGTTATTGATTTGTGATAACAAGTATATGAGGTGAACTGCCTATGGAACGATACTTCACATATCAAACTGTGAAAGCCCACAGGTTTAGTCGTGGGCATTTACATCTAAAATGAAAAATCAAGATAATTTAATCAAATTAATTGATGCTGCAAGTTTTCGGCCATCACAAGTTTTTATAACTTCATTTAATACATTTCTCAATTGGACAGTAGCATTAGCTGGGATAAATACAATTGATCCACCAGAAATAGTAGCACAAACATTGCGATCGGCTTCATTATTAGTAATCCCAAATCGAGTTTGGTTGTTAGGAATTTCCACCTCGTTTATGAATATTCCCAAATCTCTATCACCCCCAGGATCAACGGGATTATAATTTACACTTACATAATATTCAATATAATAAGACCCAGCTTGAGCAACATGGATAGTTACTCCATCAGGATTTAAATTGACTCCACCATTTATCTGTCCGGTAGCATTCCAAGGCATAGGTTGGTTATTGATCAATGTGACAAAGTTAGTTTGATAAAAATTTCCGAAAGCTGGTGAAAATACACTTGATATTCCCTCGATGACAACTTTCTGTTGACATGTTGGAAATTCCTCATGACACCTACAGTTAGAGTGTCTATATCCGCATTTTTTACAACGTTCAGACAAAAAAACATCTCCCATCTTATCAATTTGTTATTAGCTATTAGTAAGGTATTAATTTTTTATTAATCGGAAACTTGTTTTAAGAGATTTGATTTTTTCATAAAAATTCTCATATATAGTTAAGAGTAAACACACTATATATGGAATTGTACAAGTGGATTGTAAGAGCAATGCTTTTCGGCTGATTTTTAACTTTTGCCAAGCCGAACTGCCAATTTTTTTGTTCAAAGCATGATTTTTTTTGATAGGGATCAATGTTATGTGGGGGTTATTCTCGACACGACTAGCCAGCACTTACACCCAAAAACAGGGAGAAGCCTTTTTTTAATAGATTTTTTTGATTGTTATAGCCACTTATAAGTGGTTACGAATTTTTTTTAAAAATGCTATGTATACTTATTCATAGCTGGTTAACATAACGTCTTATTATCGGTAGTTAGAAAAACGCACAAACCTTTGATACAATAGGGTTTGTGCGTTTTCTCTTTTTATCGTGCTATGCATGATCTTATACATGGTAGAGATAATGTGGTTTTTCAAGCTTACGGATGTTCTGTATTAGTACAAAAATCTGTATAGAATTTTGTATAAAAAACCTTTCATATAAGCAAGGCTTTTTTATTTCCAGAATTTCCACCAATGTTGTTTATTTTCTATAGTAGGAGCAACTAGTTGTTTAGTCTCTTGAATAGATCGTATGTTATGTAATAGTTGCTCATCTCTTTCTTGCAACAATTGTTCATGGTGTTTTTGATATATTTGTATACCATCTTTCAATGTTTGAAATTCTTCTTGAGTTCGTCGTAGTTCTTCTCCCATGGATTGAAGTTCTTTTGTTATTTCTTCGCGTTCCTCACGCAACAATTCACGTAATAAATTAGTATTGTTTTCGCGTTCCAATATTTCTTTATCTCTTGTAATAAGCAAGGATTGAGAATCCATTGGATCATGGGACGTTCCACTCGTGTTCCAATTTTCATTATTTATGGTTATTGCTACGGTTTTGGCAGCATCCGCCTTGTTATATCCAATATCTTTCATAAGTGTTTGAAATTTTTTTAAAGCTTTTATATCTTTTGAAGTAAAAGTTCGATACTCACGATTACTTTTAGGATCACGAACTTTTACAAAGATGTACTCATGTTTTTCTAACTCTAAACACCATTTACGTAAATAGCTTTCGCTAATACTTAACATTTTTGCTACTTCTTTGGTTAGGAAAGCCGGGAGTGGCTCGGATTTTATACCATTCCGTGTTCCATCAGACATCGTTCCTCACGCTCCTCTTAACGCTCTAATTGGCGTTTCTAAAGATATATTATACATGATAAAACGAAATGCCTTTGAAATGTCAAATTTCAAGGGTTAATTCATGATTCCAACTACAAAATTAGAAGAATAAAAGGGAAATATGAGAATACATTTACAACTGTGAGAAAAAAAGTGTTCTTTGTTTTTTTGTGTGGATAAAATTATGGGTAAAATGGAGGAATGTCTGATGAATATTATTCATTTAGAAATAAAAAATCAATATAGAAGTGAAAAAGAAAATGAAATGGAAAATATACCAATTATAAAGCGGGTATATTATGAAAATGGAAAGATTAAATTTGAAATATCAGGTGAGAAAAAAGTTCCTATGGCATGGTTAGATAAATAGAGAAAAGGCACTCATTTGAGTGTTTTTTTGTTTTCGTAGGTATGGATTTATGTTTTAATCTCTTTATTTGTTATATTTTGAATGTATATTTTTGTTAGCGTTTTTGAGGAGGATAAGTAAAGTGCTATAAATCTAATAAAATTAAGGAAGTAAAAGTAAACTAATATTCAAAAGTTTAGATTCGAACTTTTTGTTGGAAATCAACATAAAATAATATGAATTTAATAAATGGATTAAGGTGAACATGGTATTTCTTTTTCACATAAAAGGCACAAAAAAGATCAATTCCTCTTAAAGGAATTGATCTTTTAGAATGAATTAAAACAAATTATAGACCTATTGATTATATCAAAAGGTTTTAGAGATCATACATAATGCATTTTATTAAAAAAGTGCAAAATCTATTAATAGATTTTGCACCAAAAACAGATGGAAAATACAATCATTAGAAACATAGGAGAGTGTTTCATTACTCCTTATAACCTGTATATTTACATTTTTGTGTTTGGATTTAAAAATATTGTAAGGATAAAGTTTTGTAGTCCTTAGCATACTATTTTCTCAGAATGATATGGTGACCCCTAGTGACAGGTTTCTTGTTCTAGTCTGCAGTAACATTTCTTGATAATATATTTTTTTAAAATCTCAATTCTAACATTTGAAATAAGTCATATGAAATACTTTAGGTTTAGGAAAATCAACAACAGAGCTATTATTTCAATAGAGTATACTTGATTGGAATAAACTTTAGTAAAATTTTATAAAGATACTGCATTTAAAGTTATATTTTTATATTAATTATCATTTTATAGCTAGCTTATGAAGGATAAGAGCAGCTACCCTGTCATTAGGCTTTTATGTTATGCATTATTGATATAACAAGGATTTTTGAAATTTTTATACATTGATAAATTAAAAGGAATTTAATGTTTATAAATATAAACGTATTTAAGATGTATTTCATAACATATTAGGTATGTATTCAATTAATTGTAATTAATTTGAAAAGTTGGTGGAAACATGAATCGATTTAATAAGTTTAATAAATGTAATGGTTTCCCTTTTCCATGTGCCTTCCCTCCTGAAGGGCAAGGGCCAACAGGACCTACAGGGCCAACAGGGCCAACAGGACCTACAGGACCTACAGGACTTACAGGACTTGCAGGACCTACAGGACCTACAGGGCCAACAGGACTAACAGGGCCTACAGGACTTACAGGACTTGCAGGACCTACAGGACCTACAGGGCCAACAGGACTAACAGGGCCTACAGGACTAACAGGGCCTACAGGACCTACAGGACCTACAGGACCTACAGGGCCAACAGGACTAACAGGGCCTACAGGACCTACAGGACTTACAGGACCTACAGGACCTACAGGACCTATAACTTTTGCAAGTTTAAGTAATCCTGGAGTTCAAGTTATTCCAAATTTAGGTGTTGTTACATTTACTGTTATTACCCTAAGTAATGTTTTAATTAATGGAACAAATGATACCTTAACAATTGTTGATTCTGGTGTATATAAACTTGAATACTATCTTTCTACAGATCCAACTTCTATAGCACCAATTTCTTTTGTAATTTCTATAAATGGTAGTACAGGAACTACACTTAATATAGCAATTACTACAAGTGGTAATGAAATATCAGCAGGAGCAATTAGAACTTTAACTAGTGGAGATACTCTTCAATTGGTGAATTTAAGTGATAATCCAACAACTTTACCTCTCTTATCAGCTAGTGGTATGGGAAGACAAAATGCAAGGTTTCTAATATATAAGATTTTTTAGTGAAGATAGTTTTGAAGGATTTATTAAAGGGTACTGTTAAGAAAAATTTTACAGATGAAAATTTAGATTGAGTTTGATTAAATCTATGAAACTATTAATATATTAATATTCTTACTATAAGTTTAAGTTTTTCTTTTTCACTATCTATATAAAGGCTGAAAGTATGATTTTTTTATATGGATTAATGCTATATGGGGTTTCGCCCTTACACGACGAGTCAGTACTTACACCCAAAAACAGGGGGAAGGATAATTTCAAGGTTTAATTTAGTATTTATTTTTTTGAGTAGATTTTTTCCAATCATGAAAAGATGTTGGAAATCCAGAAATCCGATTTTGTTTTGCAACAATTGTTTTTTTATTCGAGTTTTTTTCTTCAAGAGATGTCAGCTTTAATTGTAATTTTTCTAACTGTTCTTTCAATTCCTGATGTTCTATCTTCAAATCTGTAAGTAAACGTAGCATCATATCTGAATTATTCATAAATAGCCTCCTGATTAACACAACATAAAACAGAATATGTAAATCACACATTTACTGTGACAAAAGACTACTCTTTGTATATGAATGCTTTATTTATTATGTGAGATTAATATAAAGTATTTTATCGGCAGCAAAAAAAGTAAAACTCTTAATATAAAAAGGGTTTTGCTTTTTTTGTTTATTTATATTTGTATAACATTGTACGATATTATTTTCAAAATTTTTCTTCGTATAA